>NZ_CP199753.1:3057500-3657500 GCF_052655985.1 Alishewanella sp. HL-SH05 | reverse complement strand
TGCTAATGCTTATAAAGTGTTGGGTACAGATGGTTTTGGTCGCTCGGATAGCCGTGAAAACCTGCGTCGTCACTTCGAAGTGAATGCCGGTTATATCGTGGTTGCCGCGTTAAATGAATTGGCGAAGCAAGGCGAGTTGAAAAAAGCGGTAGTGGCTGAGGCCATTAAGAAATTTGGCATCGACGCCGACAAAACCAACCCGCTGTACGCATAAGAGGATTTGTCATGACGATTGAAATTCAGGTACCGGATATCGGTGCAGATGAAGTTGAAGTTACCGAGATCCTGGTGAAGGTGGGCGATAAAGTCGCTGCCGACCAATCGCTACTCAGCGTGGAAGGTGACAAAGCTTCTATGGAAGTGCCTGCTGAGCAAGCAGGTGAAGTCGCAGAGATTTTAGTAAAAGTAGGCGACAAGGTGAAAACCGGTAGTCTGATTATGCGCTTTGCGAGTGCGGCTGCCGCAGCACCAGCCAAAGCGGAATCAGCGCCGGCACCCGCAGCAGCAAAAGAATCCGCTGCCACTAGCGAATTAAAAGAAGTACAAGTGCCGGATATCGGCGGTGATGAAGTTGAAGTTACCGAAGTGATGGTGAAAGTAGGCGACAGCGTAAAAGCGGATCAATCACTGCTTAACGTTGAAGGCGATAAAGCCGCGATGGAAGTGCCCGCTCCTTTTGCCGGTGTGGTGAAAGAAATCAAGGTGCAAACTGGCGCTAAAGTGAAAACCGGAAGCCTGATTATGGTGTTTGAAGTGGCAGCTAGCGGTGTAAGTACCGAGAAAGCTGAAACGGCAGCGCCAGCCAAGGCCGAGCCTGCTGCAGTACCCGCTGCCAATGAGTTAAAAGACGTGCAAGTGCCGGATATCGGCGGTGATGAAGTTGAAGTTACCGATGTGATGGTGAAAGTAGGTGATAGCGTAAAAGCGGATCAATCTATACTTAACGTTGAAGGCGATAAAGCGGCGATGGAAGTGCCCGCCCCGTTTGCCGGTGTGGTAAAAGAAATCAAAGTTCAAGCCGGTAGCAAAGTGAAAACCGGTAGTTTGGTGATGGTATTTGAAGTGGCCGGTAACGCGCCTGCAGCCAGTGCACCTGCGGCTGAAAAAGCGGCTACACCCGCTCCGGCTCCTGCCAGTTCAGCCCCAGCTGCGGCTAGTACACCTGCAGCGAGCAACGATGGCTTTGTAGAAAACAGTGCCTATGCCCATGCTTCACCGGTGATCCGCCGTTTAGCTCGCGAATTTGGCATTAACTTAGCCAAGGTGAAAGGTTCTGCCCGTAAAGGCCGCATCGTTAAAGAAGATGTGCAGAACTACGTTAAGCAACTGGTGAAACAAGCGGAAAGCGGTAGCATAGCGAGTAGCGGTACAGCCACTGGCGGCAATAATATGGGGTTCGATTTATTGGCTTGGCCAAAGGTCGATTTTGCCAAATTTGGTGAAGTGGAAGCGAAGCCGCTATCACGTATTCAGAAATTGTCAGGTGCTAACTTGCATCGTAACTGGGTACGCATTCCGCATGTTACACAGTTTGATGAAGCGGATATCACAGGCTTAGAAGAATTCCGTAAAGAGCAAAATGCGCTGGCTGATAAGAAGAAAATGGGGGTTAAATACACGCCGTTAGTCTTCATCATGAAAGCCGTAGCGAAAGCTCTGGAAGAATTCCCCACCTTCTGCAGCTCGCTGTCTGAAGATGGCGCTAGCTTAATCATGAAGAAATACATTCACTTAGGTATTGCTGTTGATACACCCAATGGTTTGGTGGTGCCGGTCGTGCGTGATGTGAACAAGAAGGGCGTGATTGAGCTGTCGCGTGAGCTGCAAGAGATTTCGGTGAAAGCACGTGAAGGCAAGTTAACCTCAAGCGATATGCAAGGGGGGTGCTTCACTATCTCTAGCTTAGGTGGCATTGGTGGTACGGCGTTTACGCCTATTGTTAATGCGCCGGAAGTGGCCATTTTAGGTGTCTCAAAATCTGAGATTAAACCGAAATGGAACGGCAAAGAGTTCGAACCGAAGCTAATGTTGCCTTTATCCGTTTCTTACGACCATCGTGTGATTGATGGCGCGTTAGCGGCGCGTTTTACGGCTACTTTGGCGGGTTATCTGGCTGATATTCGTCAGATAATCATGTAATAGCGTGCGGCAGCAGCGTTGAAACACGCTGTTGTCGCGGTTTAGGCGGCTAAAATTGCCGCTTTAGCCAAAAGTAGCGCGACAATGTGCGGCACGAATGTTAAAATTCAGCCACTTTTTTCGCCTGATAGCCGTGCCCTACACCGCGCTGTCAGAAAACCGACCCGATGATAAAAGGTAAAATGATGAGCAACGAAATTAAAACCCAAGTGGTAGTGCTGGGCGCTGGCCCTGGCGGTTACTCTGCGGCCTTCCGTGCGGCAGATTTAGGCTTAGAAGTGACGTTAGTTGAAGCACGCAGCACCTTAGGTGGCGTGTGTTTAAATGTTGGCTGTATTCCGTCTAAAGCGCTGTTACACGTTGCAAAAGTAATTGATGATGCACGTGATATGGCATCTCATGGTGTGACCTTTGGGGCACCAGAAATCGATTTAGATAAAATCCGTGCGTGGAAAGACAAAGTGATTGGTCAATTGACCAATGGCTTAGGTGGCATGGCAAAAATGCGTAAAGTAAAAGTAGTGAACGGCTACGGTAAGTTCACGGGCGCAAATACCTTACAAGTTGGCGACACCACCATTACGTTTGAACAGGCGATTATTGCTGCCGGCTCAGAGCCAGTGGCATTACCCTTTATTCCAAAAAATGACGACCGTGTGATCGACTCTACTGGCGCACTGGAATTAAAAGATATTCCTGGTGAAATGCTGGTATTAGGTGGCGGTATCATCGGTTTAGAAATGGGTACTGTTTACCGTGCGCTAGGTTCTAAAGTGTCTGTGGTTGAGTTTGCTGATCAGTTAGTGCCTGCAGCAGATGCCGATATCGTTAAAGCGTACACCAAGTACAACAGCAAAAACTTCAATATCATGTTGTCGACCAAGGTGACTGCGGTTGAAGCCAAAGATGATGGCTTGTATGTCACGTTCGAAGGTAAAAACGCACCGAAAGACCCAGTGCGTTACGACAAAATCTTAGTCGCGGTAGGTCGTAAGCCTAACGGTAATTTAGTTGATGCGGCAAAAGCCGGTGTTAATGTTGACGAGCGTGGCTTTATTAATGTTGATAAGCAACTGCGTACTAACGTTGGCCATATTTATGCTATCGGTGATGTCATTGGTCAGCCGATGCTAGCGCACAAAGCGGTACATGAAGGTCACGTAGCGGCTGAAGTCATTTCTGGTTTAAAACACTTCTTTGATCCACGCTGCATCCCATCAGTAGCCTACACCGACCCAGAAATGGCCTGGACAGGTGTCACTGAGAAAGAAGCGAAAGAGCAAGGCTTAAAAGTAGAAACGGCGACCTTCCCTTGGGCCGCTTCTGGCCGGGCGATTGCCTCAGCACGCACTGAAGGCTTCACTAAGCTGATTTTCGACAAAGAAACCCACCGTATCCTCGGTGGCGCTATTGTCGGTATCAATGCTGGTGAAATGTTAGGTGAGATTTGTTTAGCGGTAGAAATGGGTGCTGATGCCGAAGATATCGCATTAACCATTCATGCTCACCCAACGTTGAATGAGTCTATTGGTTTAGCGGCAGAGATCTACGAAGGTTCAATCACCGACTTACCCAACCCGAAAGCGAAGAAGAAGTAATTGTTTCTTCACTAAAAAAGGCGCCGTTCGGCGCCTTTTTTGTGTCTCGCTAAAACTAATTACGACGACGTAATCTTAATAACAGCAAACCGCCGGCTAATAACAGCGCTGTGGCAGGCGCTGGTACGGCAACATTAGGAGTGCCGACAACCACTCTTATGGCTGATCTCGCAACTTCACTTACATTATCAGACGCTCTGAGTGCAAATGTATATTCACCTGAAGCATCAGGATTAAAAGGACTTGAAGGCGCAACGTTAAAAGTCGGCGCACTTAAAGACAAATAATTAAATAGTAAGTTTTGTGATTGCTCTAGCTTGGTTGAACCTTGAAGGAAACCGAACCACGTATTTAAATTTATACTGCCATGGGTAGACTCATCATTTCCCACTGCTGGATTAAAATCGTACAAAAGTTCAAAATTATATTCATCTAAAACAGCAATATTTTCCAGATTTACATAAAAGTTAAAATTCCAAGTCGCGCCTGCGAATGATGAACTTGGTGGTGTGTTTTGACCGGGAGATGCGAAAAAAGTACCAGCACCATCATTACCTTCAGATAAATTTTCATAGCGGCCATGAGAAGATAAACCTAAAGTAAAGCCCCTAAAGTTAGTGATGGCTACAAAATCACCTGGGATGCCATCTCCACCAAATTCGGTATCCAGATAACCAAAACTGTCAAAAGTGGGAATGATAGGCGCTGCATACGAAGTTGTACTAACGGCACCGAACAAAGTCATAGCGGTTAGTGCTAGGCTAAATTTTTTAGTAATTGATTTAAAATTCAAAGTACATCTCCTTAACATGGATATGCTTATAAACTGGTTGCATAGTGCAATAGTACTAATCAGCAATAATTATGCCTTTATTTTTTTAATTTAAAAAACAATAGCTTAAAATTTTTTATGTTGGGTGTTGCCGGCAAAGTGTAAATAAACCTGACGAAATCCACACTAACGTCACTTTCCAATCAATATTTTCGTCTTGGTATTCGGCTAAAAATTAACCAGACCGAATTCAGCAGCTCTGGTTAATCGAAGTGTTAGTTGTTTACCGCAAAACAATGCTGCTTCACGTGTTCTGCAATGCCTACACCGGCTTCAGACATGGTTAAGTAGGTTTGATCGGCACCCGCGCTGATAATGTCTTTCGCTTCATCATCATGCATGCTGTGCGAAACGATAAAACCGCTAAAGCCAAAATCACGGAGTTTTTTTGCTGCGATAGATTTGGCCTCAACATCGTTCATGCTGAGGATCACTGCTTTGACTTGGCCAAAATCTAACCCCTGCCAGAACACTTGGTCTTCAGCATCAGCATAAAAAATATGGATGCCTTTTTCCTGATGTGCCGCTACTTTGGCGGGATCGGAATCCATGGCAATAATTTTGTGTGAATTAATTAAATAGCTATAGGCCGAGGTGCCAGTACGGCCCATGCCCATAATCAGTACCTCTGCATCGCCAAGCGACACCGGTTGCTCATCGGGGTGGTGGCTGTTACGTTCAAATTTAAGTAATCGATGACATAGTTTGTCATACAACGGGTGCGCAATACGATTCAGTGGTGCAGAGACGACAAACGATAAGGCGACTGTCAATGCTAATGGAATTAACCATTCAGGTAACACTACGCTGGCGACAATTAGGCCAAATTCACTGTAGTTAGTTAGGCTGATACTGGTTAAAAAAGCACTGCGCGCTCTTAGTTTAAACATCACTAGCAGTAAGAAGAACAGAATAGCTTTCAGCGGTAACAGTAAGGTCATAACCCCGGCAAATAACCAAGCATTTGCGTCCGGTAAGCCATCAATGCCAATTTGTAAAAAGAAGCCAACAAGGAAAAATTCTTTAATACTCCACAGTGACTTTGACAACTCGCCGGCGCGCGGATGCTTGGCTAACATAGCACCAAATACCAGCGCACCAAGTTCAGAGCTTAATCCAACCAATTCAAAGCCTTGCCCACCAATCACTAAAGCTAAAAGTAAGCCAAACAAAATCAGTAAGTCTTCATGGCCACTGGCGTCTAGCAGTTTATAGAATATTGGACGCAATAACGGTAAACCAAAGACTAACAGTGCCCAAGGTGAGGGTGTAGTGCCACTGGCTAAGCTCATCACTAACAGGGCCAGTAAGTCTTGCACAATTAAGATACCAATAGCCACGCGACCATGAAAAGCACGTAGTTCACGTTTACTTTCTAACACTTTAGCGGCGAGTACGGTACTCGAAAAGGCTAAAGCGACTGCCAGCATCAGCGCCTGATACCAGGTCACGTCAAAGATAAACAGCGTTGCTGGCAGGATGAGTACAATAGATAACGCAAAGTGTAAGGTGCTGCCACCGAGTACTTCAGGTTTGCTTAAACTGCGGACATTAAGCTTTAAACCCACTGTAAATAACAGCAGTAATACGCCCAGATGGGCAATATGATGAATAATTGAAGGGCCTTCTGGCGGCATACTGATATTGGTAGCCGTAGCGGAGATAGCGAAACCTGCGATTAAGTACCCTATTAAAGGAGGCAAACCAATAGCCCGAACTACAAGGCCAAGCGAAAAAGCAAATCCTATCCAAATTGCCTCAAGCATGCTTATTCCTGTTTTATTACTGCGGTTAACATTAAGAATATCTTAAATTATTCAAAGATTAAAATGATTAGCCCGCAGATTAGACTTTTGTCGGGCAGTTGCTAACGTCAACACGGTGAATCTCAACATTATAGGTCTTGAGTAACAAGATGTTGATAGTGTTGGGTTTGGTTACGGCCTTGCTTTTTCGCTTGATACAGCGCGTTATCTGCTTGGGTGATGAGATGTTGCCAGTCTGGCTTGCCATCAGTATAAGTGCTAACACCAACACTCACAGTGGCTTTGGCTTGCGGGCAGTCAATGGCGCAGCTTTGCTCCACTTGTATTCTGATGCGCTCAGCAATGTGCAGCGCGGCCTGACTATCGGTATTTGGTAAACAGATTAAAAACTCTTCGCCGCCATAGCGAAAAATGGAGTCATAACCACGCAGTTCCGATTGTGCGACATAAGCGATATGTGCAATCACCCTATCACCGGCAACATGGCCATAGAGATCATTGACCTGTTTAAAATGATCAATGTCTAACATAACGAGACTACAACATTGCTTCAGACGTTGGCTACGTTGTAGTTCGGTTTGTAATTTTTCGTTCAGCAGCCAACGGTTAAACACACCAGTCAAGGCATCACGATCAGCAATGTGCTGCAAAGCGATATGCTGCTGTCGATAGACTAAATACAGGCAACTACCAAAGGTTAGCAGGCTAAAAGCGGTGATAGCAAAATAGCCAAGCCCAATCATTATTTGGCTGGAATGTTGCGTAAATATGCCTGATAAATCGAGTGAAAACAGAATGTAACGGCTGCAAAGCTGAATAATATTAAAAAGAAAAGCCATACTAAAACAGATATATACAGCGCGCAGCTCACGGTTTTTCTGGCGAATTAATAATCGCAGCGCCATAACGTTTAACACAATACTAATGGGCAAATTGAGCAATAAACGATTGGCCGAAGAGGCTTGTGCCAATTCGGTTAGGTTGATGGCATAGGTTAAAATGACAATAGCGAGTAACCAGCCAACCTTAAATTTGCATTGTGTTTGTTCGTAAAGCCCGGCCAACAAAAATAAATAGATACCCATGTAACAGGTGTTGGGTATAGCCGGGTTGAGCCAATAGGGGAGATCAAAACCGGAACGGCTGAAAATACCAATTGTTGAGTTTATCCATAAACAGCTGCTCGCAAAAAACCAATACAGTAAAAACAGCTGCTTATTTTGTTTGTATAACAGAATAAGCAGGAAGCTGGCGGCGATCCCTAAAAACAGATTGACGTAATTCAGGGTCAGGATGTCCATACTTGCTGCTCCTGCGGCTAATCCAACATTTAATGTAACACAGTATTGGGTAATGAGTATGGCAAACAATTCAGACGGTAGAAGCCATTAGGGTAAGTTGCAGTGGCGATGATTCAACAATCATCGCTATGGGTTATCAGCTTTATCTTTGTTAGGAAAGTTCGTTACGGCAGCAGCATAACGTCGAGCCTGGCGTTAATTGCTGCTGTCACTGTTCGATTATTGATGTTTGCCTACTGTCCAATTATCGCAGGCGAGTAAGGCTGTAGCAGAGGTAATCGCGCCTTCTTCTAGAGTTGTTGCCATGGAGTCATTCCAGCGATTGAGATAACCAAACAATGCAATAACGCCCATCATTTCCACAATTTCGCCGTCATCCCAATGTTTTTTCATTTCAGTTTGGATAGCCTCATCAACCGCGTTAGGCACTTGCGAGGCAGCGAGTGATAACTCAAGAGCGGCACGCTCAGCCGCTGAAAACGCCGGATGGCTGCGAAATGCCCAGATATTTTCAAGTTGTTCTTCAGCGGCACCATAGCGCTCTGCGGCACGAATGGTATGGGCCTGGCAATAACGACAACCGGTAGCGTTACTCGATACATAAGCAATTAAGCGCTTCAGGGCAGAAGTTACTCGGCCTTGATTCGCCATGACTGCCATATTTAATTGGATAAACGCTTTAGCAATGGCGGGGCGGTGGCTCATGGTCAGCACCGAGTTAGGGCAAAAACCCAGTGTTTCATTAAAAAACGCGGCTAACTCAGCAACGTCGGGGTTAGCATCGGCGGGTAGAGGAGGGATAAAAGCCATAGGGACAGTTCCTGTTGTTTTTAGAATATGCGCATTCGGCGATTGATCAAAAAGAGCCTATGCCAGTGGCGCATAGTTTATGCATTTACGGGCGTGGCAGCGCTTTACGTGGTCGAAATCGCTGCCACAGTAAGACAAAACCGGTCAAGCTAAAGAATAGTGCACTGCCAGAAAAGCCGATCAACAACGGAGTGTTAAAGTTACTGCGTTCTTGATAATCCATAATATGTAGCATCCAGAAAAAATCGAACAGGCGCCAACTGTCTGTACGAACACGACTAATAGCGCCCGAGGCGGGGTCGAGATAAAAACGGCTGTTGTCCTGATCATCAAACCTCACCAACCAAAGCGGGGCATGTAGTTGTTGCACTTCTTGGGGCAGCGTTAACAGTAATTCTGCACTTTGCAACTGACCCGTACCTTGATACTGCGCAAGCGCAACCTGACGGATCTGTGTTTCAGTTAATGGCGGCAATAGTGCACCGTTGATCGCGCTATAGCGGAAAAGCTGATCTTGCTCGGCGACAACATAAACGGGGAGTACCGTTAGCTTTTGCTGTTGCAGGCTAAGATGCTGGCTTAAGCTCAGGTTAGCCGCGTTACTATGCTGCTGTAATAGTTCTGCAGGGCTTACTTGGGCGTGATGCCAATCGGCGCTTATGTTTAGCCGTAAATGCTCACCACGTACTTGCTCGATGGGTAGGATAGCCATCACTAAACCACTTAAAAACCATAGCGTTATTTGCACCGCTAGCAATAAGCCAAGCCAATTATGCAGCTTACGACAAAAAATAAGCATAGTGTTAACACTGAAGAAATGATGACTTATAACAGCAGATATAACCCCGTGCTGTAAAGTCCTATCTTGAATTGACTGCTCTTACCTGTCTCCGAGTGTGGTCATACCTGTACCGGAGTGCGGTTGGACCAGTGTGGTGGGCAGGAAGAGCAGTTTAGGGGGCTGGGTTATTCGATAAAACGATCACCTAGCAAGTTGGCGCCGAGATGGCCGGTTTTAACGTAAATTAGCGCGCCCTCTTCACGCGTGAAAGGGCTGTGGGTACTGTAGCGTGGATTGCGTAGCCAGCTACCGGCAGGGTATTCGCCGTGTTCATCACAGAATAAGCCTTCTAACACCAAAATTTCCTCACCACCCGGATGGGTATGCGGATTAAATTGTGTGTTAGGGGCCCAGCGTACTAAAGCGGTGTTAATGCCATCATGTTCATGCAGAGGCAATACAGATAAACCGGGAACCATGCCTTGATACCAGCTGGCTGAGGTAGTTTGCTTAACAAGTTGTGTGGTATCGTCGGCGGCAAATTGCCAAAGTTTTACCAGTAAAGTGCAGCCCTCGCGCGAAAAGGGTTGATGGGATGAACCGGGTGGGTTGCGAAGATAAGTCCCCGCAGGATAGTCGCCGTGCTCGTCGCTAAAGATCCCTTCCAGCACAAAGATTTCTTCGCCACCATCATGCCGATGGCTAGTGTAACCTGCGCCAGCAGCATAACGCACAATGCTGGTTGCTCTGGCCACTTCAGCACCGGCGCGATCCAACATCATACGGCTTACGCCAGCGAGCGGCGAAGCGACAAAACGATAATCGCTTGGTCGCACCACCACCCGTTGGCTAAAGTCATTATTCACTTGCATCAGGTATTACCCGAAATGACAGAAACACAGTTTATTACCATCAGTATCACGCACATAAGCACCGTAGAACTTGCCTGGGATGCGTTGGCCCGGTGCACCGTCACAGTGGGCGCCTAAGCTAATGGCTTTCTGATACAGTGCATCGACTTGCTCTTTTGAGCCCGGCGAAAAAGACACCATATTGCCATTACCCGGGTTTGGTGCTTCTTTATTAAATGGCACGCAAACACTTAGCATCGGTTGTGCCATGCTTTTGCCGAAAAAAACGATGCGCTCCATATCCATCAAGGGTTTAGCGCCTAGCTCGCCAAGTAACTCGCCATAAAATGCTTTGGCTGCACTCAAATCACTAACGCCTAAAGTAATGTAACTGATCATGTATAGCTCCAAATTTTCGTTAATGGGAAATCACTAAGCATCTTACGTTAAACTCTCTAAAATAGTGCACAGCTTATTTAATTAAATGCTTGCTAATGTATCTAAGACTTATCTCAACTCGCTAAGTGTAGACGATGGCCATAATATTGTGCTGAGGTCGCTATAGCTGTAAGGCAGATCAGGCTATAGTGAGCAGTATTCGCCAAGGCGACTTGATAAGGACACCCTATGCGTTTTTGGACTTCTTTAAGCCGGCTGCAACAACGGCTTGCTGCCTTGTTTTTGCTGATCGCTCTTGCGGCTTTGCTCTACACTGGCAGTTTACAGCAGCAGTTAGTCAATCCAGTATTGGCGCCACTTGATCAACAAGCGCAGCAATTATTAAAACGAAGCCTGTTATTAAGCAGTGCTTCTTTTGCCACCGCGCGTTTAATCGACCGCGGAATTGCGTTTGTATCAGAAGCGCAATTTAGTGTGGGTGTGGCCAGTATTAAACCCGGACAAATGCTAAAACCGCTGCAGGATATGGCAGTACGTTATTCCGATTTAATGGTGTTGGCGATGACGTCGATTGGCTTGCAGTTATTTTTATTAGAGTTTGGCAAGCTCGCAGCGTTACCGTTATTTGGTAGTGGTGTTTTACTCAGTGCTGTTGTGCGTTTGTTTGGGCCGAGCAGCTGGCGCGAGGCAGCAACCTATTTATTCAGGATCTTTTTAGCTTTGTTATTGTTGGTCCGTCTCGGCGTGCCGATGGCCGCCGTGGGGGTAGCAAAGTTATCAGATTGGGTTATTGAACCACAACGTCAAGTTGTTGAGCTAGCGCTCACCACTGAAACCGCACCTTTGCAGCAAGTGGAGCAACCGCTAGGCGCACCCGATAGCGGTGCTTTGGCCTGGTTAAAACAATTAGCCGCCAATGCGAATGACCTATTTAATGCGGTGAAAAACTTCTCCGATGGTATGGTTGAAAAACTCATTCAACTGATCGTGTTATACAGTTTGCAAACCCTTATTTTTCCGCTGTTATCGTTATATTTATTGTGGCAGGCGGGCCGCTGGTTTGTTAGGCGTCCGCTACCGGCTTTTCGCCAAGCACTAGCGGCGCAACCACAAACTTAGAGGTATCATGCTATATCGACCACGTGCCTAATGCGCATCGTGGGCTGCTTTGCATTTTTTAGGCGGTATCGGTTAATCTAAATGCATCTTACGTACGGATATACTGCAAAGGAGTTTGCATGTTAAAAGCGCATATCACAGCTTACGCCAAAATGGCTTTGCTATTACTTGGGCTTAGTAGTTTAGTCGGTTGTGCGCAGGTATTAGCTCAGCGTATTCATCAAAGCAAAAGTTACGCTGCCCCAGCCATTAAACCTGAAGTTATGCAGCGGTTAAATCCTAAGTTGCAACAGATCTGCGTTGGCAGTGAGCTTTGTATGCGTTATTGGCAAATACAGCCTGCGGCTGAACCTGCCGAGCGGTTAAAGTTCAGTATGAATGCCGAAGTTAATGCGGCGAAAAGTGTTTTAGCATTAGAGATTAATCGAGCCGACCTCATACCGCGTCAAGGTACCGTGTTATTGTTACATGGTTATCGTGGCAGTAAGGAATGGTTAGCATTAAGTGCGTTATATTTTCAGTATTTAGGCTTTGAAGTCTTGGTACCGGATCTGCTGGGGCATGGCGAAAGTGATGGTGATGTTGCCTTTGGCATAGCCGATGCTAAATTTTTACAACAGCTGACAGCAAAGCGCAGAAGTGATGGCCCATTACTTATTGTAGCGAACTCGATGGGCGCACTCAGTGCCGCTCATTTATTGGCAAGCAAACAAGAGGTTGCCGGCGTCATGCTACAAGCGCCGATGCAGTCTTTTGATATGGCTTTGCAAGGTTATGTTGCCATGAGTGAGCGTTGGTATCGCAAGGTTTTCTCAGAGCAGCAGCTCGTTGAGGCTGCTGAACTCGCCTTGGCTAAAGCCGGAGTTAGCGTGGCGCAAACCGATTTGCAACATTATAAAGCCCATTTCACCATGCCAACATTGATCTTAACGGCAGATAACGATTTAATTGCCCCTTATCAATTTTATGCTGGCTGGCAAGAGCCGCAGTTTTATGTAAAGCGAGTTGCGGATCGTCACCATGCTATGATGAGTGTGATTAGCCAGCAAGAACACGAATGGGTGCAACAATGGTTAGCGTTAATTCCTGCTACACAATTGCGTTAAACCAAAGGCTAGCGTTTGTGCTCAATCTTTTTCGTAAGCTTCGCACCCTAGCCTTTCAGAGCGCTTATATTTAGCAGATCTATAGCAGGTAAAGTATGCACAACCATATCAAAAAACTCTATCAGAGCGCGGCGAAAACAGAGCGGCGCATTATTGGTTTAATGAGTGGCACGTCATTAGATGGTTTAGATCTAGCGTTATGCCGTGTCAGTGGTGCAGGGCTTCAAACGAAATTAGTGTTAGAACAGCATACCACTCTGAATTATCAAGACGATTACCGTGAGCGAGTACGCGCGGTTTTTTCAAAACGAGATGTTGACCTGCAACATGTGACCTTACTCAACGCCTGGATCGGCCAACAACATGGTGAGATGGTAAAGCAGTGCTTGGCGCAGTGGCAATTAACGCCGCTTGATATTGATTTGATTGCCAGCCATGGCCAAACCATTTTTCATTGTCCTAAGCGGCAACATCAGGATCCACGTTGGGGCAATGGCACCTTACAAATTGGTGATGCTGATCATCTTGCGGTAACAACCGGCATTACTACCGTCAGTGATTTTCGGCAAAAGCACATTGCGGCTGGCGCAGAAGGTGCGCCTTTAGCGGTATATGGTGATTACTTACTGTTTAGCTCGGCTGCGGAAAACCGCATTATGCTCAATATCGGGGGTATCGCTAATTTAACCTGGTTACCCGCCAATTTACGGGCAACAGAAGTTTTTAGCAGTGACATCGGCCCAGGTAATACGCTGATGGATGCTTATATCCGGCAGCAACAGCCCTCGGTGCAATATGACGAAGGTGCGCATTTAGCTTATCAAGGGAAGGTGTCTGAACCCTTATTAAACGCGTTGCAACAAGCGCCATTCTTTGCTGCGGCTATGCCAAAAACCACCGGCCCTGAGTTATTTAATCTGGGTTACTTACACCAAGCTCAACAACAAAGTCACACCCTAAATTTAGCGGCTGCCGATGTCATGGCAACGTTAAATCGTTTCAGTGCCGACAGTATTATTAATGCGATCCGACATGCTATTCTGCCGAATAATTGTGTCATTTATGCCAGTGGCGGAGGCATTCATAACCCATTATTAATGCAACATTTAGCAGACGGTTTACCCGGTTTTCGTTTTGCGACCACCGCCGCGTTAACGATTCATCCTGATGCGAAAGAAGCCGTGTTATTTGCTTTATTAGCCAACGAATGTATCGCCGGAGGCGAGCAGCCCTTTGCCGACGCGGCAACCGGCTTTCCCAGTATTAGTATGGGCAAAATCAGTTTTGCCGATTAATAGCAAAACGGCAGCTGATGCTGTCGTTTTAGTGTTATGCGAGTGATATGGCTTAACTCAGGCTGGTTATTGCGTTAAACGCGCTAATAATGCAGCAACTCTCTCTCGTGTCGCGTCGTCAGTGGCATTTTGTCTTACCGCATCTATATAAGGTTTTGCCTCTGTAGCGCGCTGTAAACTTACTAGCGTTTCTGCGAGTAATAAATTGATTTCATTATTGCTACTTTGTTGCGCATAAGCTTGATACAAGATCGCCAACGCTTGATCTGCTTGCTGGTTTTGCAGCAAAGCTTTGGCATAGGTCGTTAAGATTAGCGGTTCATTGCGTCTTAACTGGTTTGCTTTTGCGGCATGTTGTAATGCTAATGCGGGATCGGAAGTAAATAAAGCATTTGCCAGATTATTTTGTAAAAACGCATCGTCAGTGAAAGAGCCTGCCGCTAAGAGTTGCTGATAGAGCGTGCTAGCCTCAGGCCATTGTTGATGATTTATATGATGCTCGGCTAAGAGTCGCTTGACCCAAAAATCGTTGGGTTGCAACTGCAAGTGTTGTTGCGCCAGAGTGGTAAAGCGCTCATTGAATGTGGCTTGCCGGGATAACTCGTATGCCATACCCCATGCACGTTGAAAGCGCGGGTTTTGCTCAATACTTTTAGAGTAATTTTTAAAGGCTAATTCTGGGTTTTGCTGTTGCTCAGCTAACATACCCGCTAACAGATAATAATCGGCGGAGCGCACTTGGCGTTGTGCTAGCTGTTGCAGGCGCTGTTCAGCTTGTTTTAACTGAGTAGTATCAAGTTGCAGGTTAATCAGCTCATAGTCATAAATGAGGTTGTCTGGCGCCAGTTTAATGGCCGTAGCAAAACTATTACTAGCATCTGCGTAGCGTTCAAGACGTTTTTGTAATAGGCCGAGTTTATAATAGTGGTTATCGTTCAAGTCAGCTAATTGAGCAAATTGGCTAACTTTTTCTTGCGCTTCGGTTATTTGGTTTAACGTAATCAGTGTATTGGCTTCAAGCAATAATAAATCTTTAGCCATAAACTCTCGCCTCAAGGAGCGTTGGATCAGGCCTAATGCTTCTTTTTGTTTGTTAACCGAAAAATAATGTGCCAATAACAGATTCAGACTGGGGCGGTGATGCTGCCGATTGACGATTTTTACTAAACGCTCAACAGCCTGTTCGCTGTTATTGGTTTGCAGTTCTACTTGCGCTTGCAATACTTGCAAGGTGTCGTTTTGTGGTTGCAGTTCAATTAACTGCTTAAGCAGCTTGGCTGCAGCAACAAAATCTCTTTGTAATATCAGTAAATTTGCTTGGGTTAATTGCCCAGGGAAAAAATCCGGTTTTGCTTGCAGTAGTTGCGTGAGTTGTTTGTCGGCTTCGGTTAAATCGCCCGAACTGACTAAGATACCGGCATAAATGTTGCGATAGGTTGGATCTTCGGGTTGCAGTGCCAACAGTTGTTGAGCGAAGTCTCGTGCGCGCGGAAAATCGTTCAAATCTTTCGCTAATAGAGTCTTACTTAACAATACTGATGGCTCGGCAGTAAAAGGACTATCGTTTAAATAAGCTAATGCAGCAGCAGGGCCGAGTGTTTGTCGCTTAAGCTCTGCATCTAAAGCGGCCATTTCGGCATTGTCAGGGAAACGTGCCCGCATCTCAGTTAACATTTGTTGTGCAACATAAGGGCGTTGTTGTTTAATGGCCAACAGCGCATGTTGTAATTGCAGCGGCGCATAATCTTTAATATACGCTTTATTATCATCTAAAAATTTAACGGCTGTACCGACCAATTCGTTTCTAATGTAATAATTGGCAACGATATCTATGGCGTTTAAATCATTAGGTTTGAGTTGCAGATAATTGTTAAAATCTTCAATCGCTAAAAATTCATTATTATTTAAATAATGTAGCGTTGCGCGCAAGAACAGCTTATCGGGTTCGGCTTTAAAATACTCTGCTGGCATACCGATTAAATCGGCATGTAAGGTTTGTATGGATTCATTAACCGCTGTTTTATCCTGTAATGCCGTTACCATGGGCAAGGCAAAACGTAGATAAGCATCGTCTAATCCCATGCTAGACAGTTGCTCTAAGGCGTTTCTTGCATCACCTAGCTGCCCAGTTAAAAATTGCACCGTACTGATCGCTCTTAATAACAAAGGGTTGTTCGGGTCAAGCGCTAAACCTGTTTGATAATGAGCAATGGCCGCGGGGTAGCGCTTTTGAATAAACGCTAGATGGCCCAACTGAAGTAATGTTGCTGAATTGTTCGGCTCCAGTTGTAAGCTTTGTGCTAATAATTCGGCAGCGCGATCTTCAGCTTTTTCTGCCAGTGCTAACTCGGCTTGCGCATTTAATAAGTTAACATTTTGCGGAAAAAGTGTGGCAGCCGTTTTGAGGGTAGAACGGGCTTGCTCAAGATCGTTTGTTTGCAGGTCAAGTGAAGCGGAAACGAGTAGCCAATTAAATTTTTGCGGCTGCCGAAGCTCGCCATATTTTAGCATTTCTTGTAATTTGTTTTTTTGCCGTGACAATAAATACAAATAACTTAATTCATCACTGATTAAGTTAATGTCGGCACCGTCAGTCAGTGCGCCTTCAAAAACGTTTAACGCTTCTGCAAACAATTGCTGCTGCAGTAAAATTTGCCCATATAAAATTTGTGCCGCAAGGTTATCTGGCGTATCGCTGAGCACATTTCTAAGATAAATAATGGCTGTTTTATTATCGCCTTGTTTGTGTAATTGCAAGGCGTTGTCGTAAGTGTATTTGCTGCTGTCAGCATAGGTTGTTATTGAGACGCAGAGTAACAGCCCAAAGAGAAGACGATACAAGCTAAGATCCTTATTGCAATCAGCGAAAAATGGTTATAAACAATTATAATATACTATAACTAAAAAGGGGCCGAAGCCCCTTTTTTAACGCTGTGTACGGCGGCGATTTCGATACATAAGGCCAAAAATACCGGCGGCGAAAAGTGATAGGGTACCCGGCAGTGGCACATCTTGCGCATTATCTGGCGATGTTGGCAGAGCGGCGAGTTTGGTGGTAATGCTGCCAAATTTCATTGCATCATTAAAACAGGTAATCGTACAGCCAGCACCATTAAAAGCCGCATTGTAAGCACCAATTAACCAGAATTTACCGCTAACACCAACAATGTTTTCAGAAGAAACAATAGACGTTTTATTGGCAAAGATATATGGCGAGCTAGAGATGGTGTTGGTGTAGGTGTTGGTATAACTTGCGGTCTGTATAGCGCTGTTGGCAACTTGTTGCCAAGTTGGAGATGTATTAGCAAATGGGTTGCTATTAAAAGCACCCACTGATACGTCAGAGTCTATTTGAGACCAAGTATTGGTTAGGCTAAGTAATTCTACTGGGTTAGGGAACTCTAAAAGAATAAAATCAAAACCTTTATTGTTATCAACTGCATGATCAGGAGAGTTGTTAGTATCAGCATGGCTATAAACTTGTACGCCATGAGTCTCGCTTAGCGTAAGTTTTCTAGCGGACATAACGATTGCACTGTCCTCTTTTGAATTTGAGGACCAGCCAGAAATAAGTGCATTGGTACCTAAATCTGACGTTAGCGTGATTGTGTTAGCTCCTTTAACGGTTGTTGTCGTTGCAGGTTTGAAACTCCATGTCTCTGTTGTGCTGGTGGCTGTAGAGGCCAGCACAGAGGTTGATAACAACGCAGCGCTACATAACACCCCGAAGGTGATTTTTTTAATTGCTGATAGCATAAAGTTTAACTCTTAAATGATAATGTAAATAATAAAGCAAAAAGCGTACCAAATTTTAAGTCATTGATAGTTATAGCTTAGGGTTTTAACTTTTAAAGTGACTGTAAAAATTGTTGACGATTTTCATCAATGTCAGCCGGCAAATAAAACTGTTGCTGACACACTTTTTACAATAAAACGGTTATCAAACTCCTATTTTTAGAGTATTTGAAGTTATTCGCAACGCCCATTTGTCTGCAAGATAGTTAACATATAACCAGCCTTTCTTATATTCTGTAACATTTTTATATTGGATACAATGTGTTAGGTTTGGTTAGCAGTATCAACTCACAATAAAAAGCTGATTACCACTAACTTGATCATTTGTTACTTTTCCAATCAGTATTTTTACCCTCGCGCTAGCAAAAAACAGACTAGGCTAAATGTAAAGCTTGGCAACTTACCGTTTCATGCAAGACAAGCTGCCAAACTGACGTTAAGTAACGTTATGCACGTTTACTAACACTTAAGGATTATAGCTCACATTCAACGTTACGCCACTAAAAGTACTATAGGCACGAATGCTGATGTGCCAAGTTGCTGCGGCGGGGTTGCTGATACTGCAGGTTTCATTGTTTCCCTGTAAATAGGGACGACAATCAAAGCTGCTGGTTGTTGGTCGCGCGCCGCGTCTGACGTACAGATCGGCATCTCCTGTTCCGCCAGCGATACTGGCAGTAAAATTCTGCATGCCGGCCGGTATGTTAATGGTGTAATGCAACCAGTTATTGCGACTAGCAGACAGATTGGGCAGCGTACTGCTACTGCCTGTGGCGCCTGATCCTGAGCCTGTTGCGGCAAGCACTGCGGCATTGGCATCAACTAAGCCGACACCACAACCTGAGCAGCTTGCAGGGAAACTACGGGCTGAGGTTTTCAGAATATCTTCAATTTGATCCGGGGTGGCGTTCGGTTTGGCTTGCTTGATTAACGCGGCGATACCGGCAACATGTGGTGCGGCCATCGATGTGCCTTGGCTGTACCCATAGCTGTCATTGGCGGGTGTCGTTGAACCGCTGTTGTAAGTAGATAATACGCCACTTGGATCATTGGAAGAAGACATCGCGCCACCCGGTGCAGCGACATCGACACTGCTGCCAGTATTAGAGTAATAAGCGCGTCCACCCTGGCGGTTAGTTGAAGCGACATTCACCACACCACTACAATTACCTGGGTTAAAATTATTGGCATTACCATTGTCATTGCCAGCGGCAACCACAATCACCGTACCGCGGCTGCGCGCTTGGTTAATGGCGCTTTGGGTGGTGCTATTACAGCTGCCAGAGCCACCCAAGCTCATGTTAATGACGCTGGCAGGGTTGGCATTGGCGGGTACGCCAGACACTGAGCCCCCTGATGCCCAGATAATGCCGTCTGCGATATCGGAGGTGTAGCCACCACACTTACCTAAGACTCTAACCGGCACCACTTTAGCGTTAAAGGCTACACCGGCAACGCCAGTATTATTATTACTGACTGCGGCTAAGTACCGGCAACATGGGTGCCATGCCAACTGGACGCTCTAAACGACGTTGGTTGACCACCGCCACATTCGCCGACATTCGTCCAATCACCCGGATCGCGGGCATCGCTGTCGCGGGCATTACCATCGTTACCAATAAAGGCATCAGAGATCATGTCATAGCCTGGTAAGAGGTTGGCATTTAAATCCACATGAGGCCGATAGCCGGTATCCAGTACCGCCACCACCACGCCTTGGCCTGTTGCCTTGTCCCAAGCGGCTGGCGCTCGGATGCCGCCGGTGTTTTCATAATAATGCCATTGGTTCGCATATTGGGTGTCATTAGGTGCAAGGGTCGGTTGCAGTAACATGTCTTCTTCGACCAGTTCTACATCATCATCTTGAGCCAATTGATGGAGTAATGTCTCCGTTTCAGCAACTGATAAACGGCGCTCGGCACTGAACACGGCATGTTTTTCTAAGGCCGTTTCGCGCACAAATTTTATTTTTTCCCCCGCGCGTTGACTAAAGCGCTCGGCTTTTGCTTTCATCCGTTCGGCTTTGCGTTGCTGAGCCATGGTGGCTGGTAGGCTCTGTAGCATGGTATCGGTGTTGGTTTCTTTATATTTGATGATCACGCGGGTAACAGGGCCAGTTGAAGTGTCGCTATCCTGTTCAGCGAGCGCTGCGGCGTTGAATAACGCACCGGGTAAACAAAGCACGGCTATTGCCGTTAATTTAAACTTCTGAGTAAGCATGGTATGACCTTTTTTATAATGTTGTTATTACCTGGATGTAAGGTGATGCGAAATGAATGACAACTTCGCAAAACCGCTATTATTAATAGGACAAACTTGGCGTAGCTGTAAATCAGCAAAATCTGTATAAAATGAGCTGCTTATGTAGCCATAGCGGTATGCGGCCCCAAAAAAGGTCTTTTTTAAGCATAATAAAAAAAGGAACAAGTCATAAGCTACGCCTGCCCAATTGAAACTGTAAATATTTTGTAACAAGGGAATTTTATTCTAAATAGTTATAGATTTCTCATTTGGAGAGCAAATTGAATCTAAAGAAGACACAATTACAGCAACATCAACTAGTTATTTGGTATTAGCAGATAAAGAGTACTATGTCGATTTGCACTGGACAGCCTAGTCTAATGCGCCATACTCAACAGCATAGTGGTGAGGTTGAGCGTATATGCCTGATGAACATAAGAATGAAATTGTACCTATCCTCTATGAATGCGGTATCGCGAGAATATGTCCACGCTGAGTATTGGCATAACACGATAGTGGTCAATACCGGCGATATTTCTGCGGTCAATTTTGATTTAAGCATGTTACAAAAACAGCGCTTATATGAACAGGGCTATAGCACTGCGATGGCGATTGTACCGAAAAAACTTCCAAAATTGTTCTGAGCGAGCGGTTAAACAGCTCGATCAAAATGAAATTAAATTACATTTTTATTAATTTTCGTATTGCTTGAATAATGTGCAACCTAAATGTCACTTAGTTTTATTTGTTGTGGAATGCCTTTATTATCTTGATTTCATTAGTTTATATTTTTCATGGTGAAGCGGTCTTTAGATTTTCTATAATAGATTAATTTAATTAATCTATTCATTCATTTCTTCTCGTTTGTCGAAACTTACAGGATCTTGTAACTTTATTACGTGCCCAGCAATAACGGCACATCAAATTAATTTTGCAGGAGAGACCAGACATGACTATTTCAACTCGTAAATTTATTACCCGTATGGCGGTGGTACTGTTGTCGTCAAGTCCATTACTCGCTTCTGCCGCGAGCACGGGCTACAAGATGGCTTTAATTGACAATGCACCTGGTGCTGAATATATTCAGGCAGGTCAGTATGAGAAAGCCATTGCTTCCGCCCAAGCGCCGTCGCAGGCTGATGCTGAGTCGTTTTATGGCCAAGTTAGCCTATGTGTCGCTTATAGCCGGATGAACGAACTAGACTTAGCTGCCACAGCGTGTGACAACGCCGTATATCGTGCCGCAACCTTAAAAGCGGTTACGGGTTCAGCTAAACGTGAAATGCGCGCTTTAGCGTTAAACAACCGTGGTGTCATTAAGTTATTAGCCGGTGATAAAGTGGCGGCATTACAAGACTTTATGCTAGCAGTACGTTTAAACGATTCCGCTATAACAGCGGCTAACTTAGAGCGTTTAACCTTCAGTATCAATGAAGGTCAAGAAATCGCAATGCAAACGGCAGAATAACTTGCGTTTGCTATTAACAACGCCTGGCTTAATGTCAGGCGTTTTTTTGGTTATGACCAGCCATATAAAATTAAGAAAGTGGCGTAATGTTGCGCAGTGTTTTTTTGTAATAAAGTGGATTGCCCTTGTTCCTGCAGGCTAAGCAAACCGAGAGTAAGACTTGCGGCTTTCTGTGCTGTCGCATCATTAAAGGTTAGCAGCGCCATACAAAGAGAGTCTGAACAATTAAGTTGCTGCAGCTGCCCCACCTGTGCTGCTTGGAGTCGTTGTTGTAGTCGTTTTTGGCGATCATAACTGCTGGTTTGTGTAATGTGTTGCTCTAGATCCCACATCGCCTCTTGTAACTGTTCGTTGCTCTGCGCCATAAACGCTTGGTTCAGTTCAATCGAAGTACTGCCGTCTGGTTGTTGCAGCACTTGGCGTAAATCGAACGGTTCAACAGTTCGTGTAAAATCGTTAGCCTCAGGTGTATCCGTTGTTTTATTTACCGTGTCAGGCAAAGCTTTAACAGTGCTTGCTAAAGCAGAATTGGGGATGGTTGTTCTATCCGTTGAGCTTGAGGTTGTTGGTGCAGGTGACTGATCTTGCATTGGCAGAGCCATATTTTTACCGACCCACTTTCCCACCTGAAAGGCACTGAATACAGCGATTAGTGCAAGCAATACCCAAAACAGTGATTTACGCATAGTCATCTCGCAAAGTTGCCAATTTGAAAAATAATTGTTTATTTATAGCTGTGTTGGCGGGTCTGGTCAATTTTTTTTATAGGCTGCCTGAAGCCAAAAACACGAAACGCAGCAATTTGCTGCGCTTCAGGTCATGATGTGGCGTTAAATTTGATAAGTACTGCCATCTTTGGCGGTGAAGCTTTTATCACCACGGCAACGACAACTGACTTGCCGGCCGGTGATCATGCTAAACCAATGGCATACCGGATCGGTGGTTTGTAATTGAATATCATCAACACCCGCTTGGTCACGCTGACCTTGGCTGCCACTTTTATTCAAGATCAACTCAACATGGCGACCTTGGTTTTGCAGCAACAACGACTCCGGTGCTTCACGATGCCCATTTAAGCCAATAAATTGTGCCGGATCGGCTAAGCCACTGGTACTGCCATCGACAAAAAAGGCCAATAACTGTTGGTAATATACGACATAGCTGGCTACTGCCTTGTGTGAACCGTGAGCCAAAGGAAAGGTTTTATCCAAAAAGCCTTTGGAGTAATCCATAATTTGTTTGACATGGCTGTCGTTCAGTTGCGTGATCATCGTAATATCGTGATCGATTTGTATCGGCTGTGGTGAAGTGGCTAACGTCGTCATAATTATTTCCTCATCGGGTACGAAGTGTGGAGCCTCTGATAAGGCTTTTATTGCAGATAGTTTTGCTATCGCTTGAAAAACAGTCTAGATTAAATTTAAGCATAATTTCACAATAAAAATTTCACAGTGTAAATTTTACAAAATGAAAATAAATAAAAGCTTGATCCGCAAATCACATTTCTTGGGCACTAAAATTAGAAACCTGAGAAAACGCAATAACTTAACGATAGAAGATCTGTCGACACGTTGTGTGCGTGTTAATCCTGAGTCGGCGCCATCGGTATCCTATTTATCGATGATCGAGCGTGGTAAACGGGTTCCCAGTATCGAAATGCTGGAAGTTATCGCGCAGGTTTTTCAAAAAGACTTAGATTGGTTTTTAGACGGTGAGGCTGAAGAGCAAGATTTAGTGCTGCCCAAGACCGCAAAAGGTGGCCTCAATGGTATGCCATTAGAGCCGAGCTTTTTATTCAGCCCCGATATTTTGCAAATTGCTATCCCGGAAATGTTGTCACAAACGGGCACCAGTGGTCGGCAGTTTGCGCAACTGTTGATTCGGGCGCATCAGGAGCATCACCAGAATCATTTTCCGGAATTAGAGCGTGCCGCCGAAGAGGTAGGGCAAAAACGTCTACCTTTATCTGTCGATGAGCTCATGGCGATTGTGCAGCAGTTAGGCTTAAAAATTCAGTGGTTTGATGAAGTACCACGCGAGCTCGTTGATGAATTAGGTGTGAAATCTAATAATATTGGTACTTCCTTTTTTGTACCGCCCAATAGCTTACATTTAAATCGTATTTTGCAGCAGTGGCCTACTCGCTTAAAGTATGAATTAGCTGTGCACATTGGCCATGCCGTTTTACATAACAAAGATGGCGTAAAAAACGCGATGGCGGTAGGCGGGGCGCATGATGATGTGTTTGCCGATAGTAGCACTATGGCACCGCAAGATATTTTGCATGCGTGGCGTGACTTTGAATCGAGCTTTTTTGCTGGCGCCTTGTTGTGTCCAAAGCAAGCGTTTCGGCAATTATTAGAGCGGCGTGGTTATGAAATTGCCAGTCATTTACAGGCAGAAGTGTCGGCTTCGGTGGCGATGCGCCGCATGACCGCGGTGTCACCTTATCCGCATTGGCATTACTTTGATGCTTACAGCCCCGGTAAATTAAAGGCGGTGTATCGCGGTAATGGCATCCCTCTGCCTTGGGGCAATATGCGCCAAGTGGTCGACCCTTGCCAGCATTGGGCCGTGTTTCGCATGTTTGAGGTTAAAGACAGTGGCAGTTCGGCGCAATTATCGCTGTTAGATGTGCAAGGTGAGCCACGGATTTATTGTTGCGAATCGACCAAGGTACAAGACTTAGCCGGCAATCAGCATGTGTTGTGTGCTGGCATTGATCTCAACCCCGCGCTTAATGCGCAAGGGCTGGATGCTGCGGCCTTAGCACAAGATATGAAAGCGCGGTGTCAGCAGTATGGCGGTGCGGCCGTGGTACCGCAGTCGATCCAGACCACATTAAAGCGAGTGGCAAACATTTTAAATATCAATTGGGTTAGCCGTAGCATGAGCAAGCCCGCACAGTTAATCTGTGCCAGAGGAGGTAGTTGCCCTCGCTCTCCAAGTTGCTATCAATGCCCTGCGCTCACGAAATAAAGCGCAACGTTATGCAGAAACAAAGGATTTAGCATGAGCAAAAAACCACAGATGGCCGCAACGCCACCCCCTAAAAAAGTACAACCAGATGCCACAGCCGCAGCCCAGCATGACGTGTTTGCCGAGCAAGTAGAACAAAGGCTCACCGCCAGCCAGCAAGCAAAAGCCGTGGCGATAGAAGATATTATTGCCGCACAAGCTGCCGGTGATATGGACAAATTGTCTGAGCATTTACTGGCGATGTTAGAAGGGGTCTCGCCGGACGATTTAGCTGAATTAAGCAAAGCCTTGAATCGTGGAGAATCAATCTTAAGTGAAAAACGCCGTGAAAAAGCCGATACCGAATTAACCTCCAATTGGCGCGAAGGCGGTTATCCTTATGTCAATCGCTTAAATCGTAAAACCTATGAAAAGCAAAAATATCATTTACAAGTCGAATTACTGAAGTTGCAGCGTTGGGTGAAAGAAACCGGGCAGCGGGTGGTGATTTTATTTGAAGGGCGCGATGCGGCAGGGAAAGGCGGCGCCATTAAACGCTTTATGGAACATTTAAATCCACGTGGTGCTCGCGTTGTGGCGTTAGACAAGCCCAGTGAGGCAGAACAAGGCCAATGGTATTTTCAACGTTATGTGGCTGAGTTGCCAACAAAGGGTGAAATCGTGTTATTTGACCGCTCTTGGTATAACCGTGCAGGCGTTGAGCATGTTATGGGGTTTTGCAGCAATGATGAGTATCAAGAATTTATGATACAAGCGCCCGAGTTCGAACGGCATTTAGTGCGCAGTGGTATTCATTTAATAAAGTTATGGTTTTCGGTCAGTCAAGACGAGCAACGGCGTCGTTTTACCGAGCGTGAAGCGCATCCGCTCAAGCAGTGGAAACTGAGCCCGGTCGATCTTGCCTCGTTAGACAAATGGCATGAGTACACCCATGCAAAAGAAGCCATGTTTGCCAACACTGACACGTCCTACGCCCCTTGGTCAGTCATAAAGTCAGATTGTAAAAAACGGGCACGGCTTAATGCGTTGCGTTATGTATTGCAATGCTTGCCGTATCATAATCGCAATGCCGAAGTGGCTTGTGCGCCTGATCCGCTATTAGTGGGGCGGGCCAGTGTGATTTTCGAACTGGGAGAGCATGCGATGTCGACTGAGCCATCGGTTTAATACCTTGTTACAACTTAGTCATTGGCGCAAATTGGCAACACTGAACATAGCGCGTAAGATGATGCGCACAACCTCCAAGTAGAACAGGATATAAGAATGAAAAAATATACACTCGTTGCTGGCGCCGTTGCGCTAGCATTAGGTTTAACGGCTTGTAGTAAAGAACCGACAACGCCAGAAACCACGACACAAAGCCAAGTTGCCGCAGCACCTTTAGTGTCTGGTATTGATCAACAAAACTTTGATGAAAACGTCGCTTTTAGCCAAGACTTTTTCTTAGCGGTTAATGGTAAATGGTTAGCCGAAACTCCGATCCCTGCAGATAAAGCAACTTATGGTTCTTTTCACGTATTAGCCGATCGCTCACAACAAGCGGTAAAAGATATTATTGATCAAGTTGCAGCGAAGACCGATTTAGTTGCTGGCTCTGATGAGCAAAAACTGGGCAGTTTTTACAATAGCTTTATGAATGAAAGCGTGATTGAAGAACTAGGCTTATCGCCATTAACGCCGCAATTAGACGCGATTAAAGGGTTAACAGACAAAGCGCAGTTAGCTGAATTATTCGCGAGTTTACAGCGTGATGGCGTCAGTATTCCTTTTGGTTGGTTTATCAATAATGATGCAAAAAATTCTACCGAATATGCGGTTTACCTCAATCAAGGTGGTTTAGGTTTACCGGATCGTGATTACTATTTTAAAGACGATGAAGCCTCGCTGACGATCATCAATCAATATCAAACCTATTTAACCGATATGTTTGCTCTTGCTGGTGCACCTGATGCAAAAGCGGCGGCGATGCGGGTATACAACCTAGAAAAAGCTTTGGCGGAACATCACTGGACACGCTTAGATAATCGCAATGCTGATAAAACTTACAACAAAATTGCCGCTAGCGAATTAGATAGCTTAGTGGGCAGCTTTGATTGGCAGGCCTATGCCAAGGCCATGCAGTTAAACAACGTGGATGACTTGATTGTGCGGCAGCCAAGTTACTTTGAAGGTTTAGCTAAGGTGATCGCTGAGACAGATCTGCAAAGTTGGCAAGATTATCTCACCAGCAAAACCATCAATGGCTTTGCTGACAAACTTAGCAGCAACTTCGCTGATCGTCGTTTTGAGTTCTACGGCAAAACCTTAAGTGGTATCCAAGAGCAACAACCTCGCTGGAAACGTGCGGTAGACGCGGCTGATCAGGTTTTAGGTGAGTTAACCGGTAAGTTGTATGTTGAACAGCATTTTAGCCCAGAAGCTAAAGCGCGGATGGAACAGCTGGTGGCCAATGTCATTAAAGCCTATGAAGTTTCCATCAAAAACTTGGAGTGGATGGGCGAAGAAACCAAAGTTGCTGCGCTGGATAAACTGAGCAAATTCACACCGAAGATTGGTTACCCAAACAAGTGGAAAGATTATTCCACCTTAGAGATCAAAGCGGATGATTTAGTGGGTAACTTTGTTAGAGCCAGTCATTGGGCTTATGCAGAGATGACCAGTAAGTTAGGCCAGCCTATCGATAAAGATGAATGGTTTATGACGCCGCAAACTGTTAATGCCTACTACAACCCTGTGAACAACGAAATTGTGTTCCCAGCGGCTATTTTACAGCCGCCATTTTTCAATATGGCAGCGGATGACGCCGTCAACTATGGCGGTATTGGTGCGGTGATTGGTCACGAAATTGGCCATGGTTTTGACGACCAAGGCGCAAAATACGATGGCGACGGTAACTTACGTAACTGGTGGACTGAACAAGATAAAGCACAATTTCAAGCACGGGGTGCTAAGTTGATTGGTCAGTACAACAACTTTGAACCTTTACCCGGTGTCAATGTGAACGGTGCTGTGGCTTTAGGCGAAAACATCGGTGACTTAGGCGGCATGACCGTCGCGTTAAAAGCCTATCAGTTGTCATTAGCGGGTAAAGACGCGCCAGTATTAGATGGCTTTACCGGTGAACAACGCTTTTTTATTAGCTGGGCGCAGGTATGGCGTACTAAGTTCCGTGAAGAGGCGTTACGTCGGCAATTAAGCACCGGCCCGCATTCACCTGCGCATTATCGGGTAATTGGTGTATTGCCGAATATGCCTGAGTTTTATACGGCATTTGATATTAAAGAAGGCGATGCGATGTATCTGCCAGAAGCGCAACGCGTAAAAATTTGGTAACCACACGCGCTTAAGCAAAGTCAGCATACTTCTGCTACACTGCGGCTGCGACCTGTTTGATCTTTGCAAGAGGCAAGGTATGACAGGCGCAGCTTTTTAGTATGTTTGGTCGGACCACTATAAATAAAATGAGTATGACTGACCCTTTGTATTCAGCAAGGTTATAACCAGTATAAGCAGGTCAGTTATTATGCTATTAGGCTTTTGCCTTGATCTTTCTTATAATTGAGCCCATACATTCAACAGCATGACATTGCAGTGACCAGACTGCAAAGCAACGACTGAGAGGACATTACTGTGCTACAAGAATATCGTGAACACGTGGCCGAACGCGCCGAACAAGGGATCCCTGCCAAGCCGTTAAACGCAGAACAAGTAGCTGCCTTAATTGAGCTTTTGAAAAACCCACCAAAAGGTGAGGAAGAATTCATTTTAGATTTGCTTATCAACCGCGTACCACCAGGTGTTGATGAAGCTGCCTATGTAAAAGCGGGCTTTTTAGCCGCACTTGCGAAAGGCGAAGCAACCAGCCCGTTAATCGACGCTGAGCGTGCTACCGAGTTGTTAGGTACCATGATGGGTGGTTACAACATCGAGCCATTAATCAGTTTATTAGATGATGCCAAGCTCGCGCCGATCGCTGCTAAGGCGTTATCACACACCTTACTGATTTTTGATGCTTTCCATGATGTGACTGACAAAGCCGATGCGGGTAACGAGTATGCGAAGCAAGTCGTTCAAAGCTGGGCCGATGCCGAGTGGTTTGAAGCCAAACCGGCTTTAGCTGAAAAAATTACGGTGACCGTATTTAAAGTGTCTGGCGAAACCAACACGGATGATTTATCACCAGCACCAGATGCTTGGTCACGTCCAGATATCCCTCTGCACGCCTTAGCTATGTTGAAAAATGCCCGTGAAGGCATCAACCCGAATGAGCCAGGTACTATTGGCCCGATCAAGCAGCTAGAAGAACTGAATAAAAAAGGCTACCCATTGGCTTATGTGGGTGACGTAGTGGGTACGGGTTCATCACGTAAATCTGCCACTAACTCGGTATTGTGGTTTATGGGGGATGATATTCCCTACGTGCCAAACAAGCGTGGCGGTGGTTTTGTGTTAGGTGGCAAAATTGCGCCTATCTTCTTTAACACCATGGAAGACTCTGGCGCATTACCTATCGAAGTCGATGTTAGCAAGTTAGAAATGGGCGATGTGATCGACATTCTGCCATTCGAAGGCAAAGTGGTTCGCCATGGTACTGACGAAGTATTAGCCGAGTTCAGCTTAGCAACTGACGTTTTAATTGACGAAGTTCGTGCCGGTGGCCGTATTCCATTAATTATCGGTCGTGGTTTAACTGACCGTGCTCGTGAGTTTTTAAAATTAGGTCATTCAGACAAGTTCCGTCGTCCCTTACCCAAAACAGATTCTGGCAAAGGCTTCACCTTAGCGCAGAAAATGGTAGGTAAAGCGTGCGGCGTGAAAGGCGTGCGTCCTGGTACTTACTGTGAACCGAAAATGACCACCGTAGGTTCGCAAGACACGACTGGCCCCATGACGCGTGATGAATTAAAAGACTTAGCGTGTTTAGGCTTCACCGCCGATTTAACTATGCAGTCTTTCTGTCACACGGCTGCGTATCCGAAGCCCGTTGATGTTGACACTCACCACACGTTGCCAGATTTCATTATGAATCGTGGCGGTGTGGCACTGCGCCCAGGTGACGGTATTATCCACAGCTGGTTAAACCGTATGTTACTACCGGATACAGTGGGTACGGGTGGTGATTCGCATACACGTTTCCCAATTGGTATTTCGTTCCCAGCGGGTTCAGGCTTAGTCGCTTTCGCTGCGGCAACGGGTGTTATGCCGCTTGATATGCCTCAATCGGTATTGGTCCGCTTTAAAGGCGAAATGCAGCCAGGCATTACCTTACGTGACTTAGTACATGCCATCCCTTACGTAGCGATCCAAAAAGGTTTGTTAACGGTTGATAAGAAAGGTAAGAAGAACATCTTTTCTGGCCGCATTTTAGAAATTGAAGGCTTACCAACCTTAACGGTTGAGCAAGCTTTTGAATTATCAGATGCGTCTGCTGAGCGTTCTGCTGCCGGTTGTACTATCAAGTTGTCAGAAGAATCGATTGCCGAATATCTTGAATCAAACATCGTGATGTTGAAGTGGATGATTTCTGAAGGCTATGGTGATGTTCGTACTATCGAGCGCCGTATTCAAGCAATGCAAGCTTGGTTGAAAGATCCACAGTTAATGTCTGCTGATGCTGATGCAGAATATACTGAGGTAATTGAAATTGACCTAGCTGACATTAAAGAGCCGGTACTATGTGCACCAAATGACCCAGATGATGCGCGTTTATTGTCTGAAGTCGCAGGCGACAAGATTGATGAAGTATTTATCGGTTCTTGTATGACCAACATTGGTCACTTCCGTGCTGCGGGTAAATTACTGGACAAATATAAAGGCCAGTTGCCCACGCGGTTATGGATTGCTCCGCCGACTAAGATGGACCAAGCACAGTTAACGGAAGAAGGTTACTACAGCATCTTCGGTAAAGTCGGTGCGCGCACTGAAATGCCAGGTTGCTCACTGTGTATGGGTAACCAAGCTCGCGTAGCTGAGAAGTCGACAGTCGTCTCAACGTCTACTCGTAACTTCCCGAACCGTTTAGGTCAGGGTGCGAATGTTTATTTAGCATCAGCCGAGTTAGCGGCGGTCGCTTCTATTATCGGTAAGTTACCGACAGTAGCGGAATACTTAGAGTACGCGAAACAGATCGATGCTACGGCAGCCGACACTTATCGTTACCTGAACTTCCATAAGATGTCGCAATACACTAAAAAAGCAGACAACGTGATTATTCAGCAAGCTGTGTAGTCAGCAAACTGTTTAACAAGGCCTGCTGAATGCAGGCCTTTTTTATACGTAATGTCCTACAAAGCCACGGCTGACATCGCACTGGGTGACAAGGTTGCTGAGCCGTGTCGGTTATCCTGTCGACTTAATCAGTACTGTGCTAACTGCCGCTACTAACTGACTTAGCGCAAAAACCTGCTATTTTGCCAACCAAGCCGCATGAAATCAGGTAAAATCTTCGCCTCAAACAAATACGGTACGCCTAGCTGCTGTGGCTTGTGCCGTGGGCGCTCTAACACTGCGTGTTAACGGAATAGTGCATGGAATACGACTTTACTTATGATCGGGCCACCCGGCAATTTAGCTTAAAACTCAGTGCTGAACACGATGTGTTAGCGCGCTTTTTATTGGACGAATTTGGCCAGCAAGCTTCGGCCTATCAACCGCTGTTAAGCCAATTGCAGGCCTTAAAAGCCTATGACACTTTGCGCTACCAAGGAAAAGAATATCTACTCGAAGTGGAACATGCCGAGGTGACTTTAAGGCATAACACCCTATTTTATGAAGCAGGGAACACGCCGCAACAAACCTCAGCCGAGCTTGATGAAGAGGCATTATCGCTGGATGATCATGGCATGCAAACCCAATGTGGTTTGGAAGATTTAGTGAAACTGCTACAGGCTTGGCAGCAGTTTTTAAGCGGCGGTTAAGCGAAGAGAGCTGCACAGTCTACGGGAATAAATGCACCATTATGGTGCTTTTTTTTGCTTTAAATTTGGCTATGGAGGCTTAAATTATTGTTTTTTATCGATAAATAAAAGTTGGCACAAGGTTTTCTTATATAACGGTGCAATCACAAAAATTAGTCGATAAGGAAAACCATCATGAAGCTTGTTTGTGCCATCATCAAGCCGTTCAAACTGGATGATGTTCGTGAAGCCATCGCGGACATTGGTGTAGAAGGTTTAACGGTGACAGAAGTAAAAGGTTTTGGTCGGCAGAAAGGCCACACCGAATTATATCGTGGAGCTGAGTATCAGGTTGATTTCCTGCCAAAGGTAAAACTGGAAATTGCGACCCAAGATGATCAGGTAGAACGTTTACTTGAAGCCATTCAAAAAGCGGCTCATACCGGTCGGATAGGTGACGGAAAAATTTTCGTTTACAACCTCGAACAAGCCGTCCGTATTCGGACGGGTGAAACCGACGCCGAAGCGATTTAAGGAGTATTAACATGCAAGAACAAATTTATCACTTACAATATGCCATGGATACCTTCTACTTTTTAATGTGCGGTGTCTTAGTTATGTGGATGGCTGCCGGTTTTTCAATGCTGGAAGCAGGTTTGGTGCGCGCCAAAAATACCACTGAGATTTTAACTAAAAACGTGGCCCTTTACTCCATAGCTTGCATTATGTACCTAATATGCGGTTACGCATTTATGTATGGCGGTGACTTTTTCTTAAGTGGTATCGGCGCTGTGGATGTTGATGCTACCTTAACCAGTTTTGCCGAGCGTGAAGATGGTTTTACAGGGGCAGCGGTTTACTCTAGCGCATCTGACTTCTTCTTCCAAGTCGTATTTGTTGCTACTGCAATGTCTATCGTTTCTGGTGCTGTTGCTGAGCGAATGAAGCTTTGGGCCTTTTTAGCATTCGCGGTGGTGATGACGGGCTTTATTTACCCAGTTCATGGATCTTGGACTTGGGGCGCTGAAGGGATGTTCGGTATTAATCTGGATGATCAATTTGGTTTTTCTGATTTCGCAGGCTCAGGCATTGTGCACATGGCGGGTGCTGCGGCAGCCTTAGCGGGAGTGTTATTACTAGGTGCTCGGAAAGGGAAGTATAGTAAAGACGGTAAAGTGAGTGCAATTCCTGGTGCGAACATGCCTTTAGCAACCTTAGGTACCTTGATACTGTGGATGGGTTGGTTTGGTTTTAACGGTGGTTCAGTATTAAAACTGGGGGATATCAGTAATGCTAATGCTGTTGCCGTGGTCTTTTTAAATACCAATGCGGCTGCCGCTTCTGGCGCTATTGCAGCACTGGCCTTATCGGTGCTCTTATTCCGCAAAGCTGATTTAACGATGGCATTAAACGGTGCTCTTGCAGGTTTGGTTGCTATCACGGCTGAACCTTCTACACCAACGGCTTTACAGGCAACGTTATTCGGTGCCATAGGTGGTGTGTTAGTGGTCGGCTCGATTATCGCTTTAGACAAAATTAAGATTGATGATCCAGTTGGTGCTATTTCTGTTCATGGCGTAGTAGGTTTCTTCGGTCTGATGATTGTGCCATTTAGTAAAGAAGGTGCAACCTTCGTTGGCCAGTTAATTGGTGCTTTTGCAATCTTTGCTTGGGTATTTATTACAAGCTTGGTGGTTTGGTATCTCCTGAAATTGGTAATGGGTATTCGTGTAAGCGAAGAAGCAGAATATGAAGGTGTGGATGCTTCAGAGTGCGGTATTGAAGCCTACCCTGAGTTTGTTGCCTCGGTAAAGTAAGCAGTTTGGCGGGTGTCGGTGGCACCCTCCAAGAGCCTGTGTTGTTGGCGTCAGTAAACTTAGTTTCTAGCCAGCAACACTAAACGTGACCCACCTCTGTCTATCCTTGTCCTTTGTCCTATTTGACACCCCGTTGCTACTGGCAGCGGGGTTTTTTTATGTGCAATAAACGCGATCAACAACGTAAATGCGTTTTAATGCAGCAGGGTATTGCTGCGTGTTTACTGAGCAGGTTTGCCAATTTTCGTATTTAACAGCATAGACCAAAAACATTTGAAAACAACAACCTGAGGGTAAATAGTCAGTCTGTCATCAGTGCAATAAGTAAGGGGCTTGCTGTGGGAAAGCAGATTGAACCTGTTGTGCGATGAGGCCGTTAAAAGCGGATAAAGGGGCAAGCTAAGCCAAACAATTTCTGCTGAGTGATAGGTTAAGATGGCCATTAGCATAAAAGAAAAAGGCCGCACAAGTGCGGCCCAGTTTCAATTTTGCATCCATTGCAGTGATCATTCCTTAATCGACTGAAAAGTGCTTCCGTGCTGCATCCTGCAAGCGTATCCATTACTCGCTGACATCATGTCAGTGTCCATACCACACCAAAATCCGCGGTGTGAAAGTGCATCCTGCTGTCATCTCCGATGACTTATCATGCGACAATAACGTTATCCTTATTACTGTCTGCCTGGCCGCATCCTGCAGCTGCAAGCGAAATATTGCCATCCAAGGCTATCCTTTCTTACTCTTTCATCCTGCCGAGTTTTCTTCATCCTGAAGATGTCCTAATGCTGTCCCTATGCTATCCTGCATCTGGTAATATCCATTACCGGGAACATCCTGTACCGCGACCTTGCTACTACTGAAATCCTTTCAGCTATCGTTCCTTCGATGTGTTCATTATGCCTTTATCAGCATAAAACAGGAGGGGTTTTCTGTAATTTGAAAAATTGTCTTATCTTTGCAATAAAGTGTAAATCAAAAATAGATATTTAATATCAACAGTTTAAATTTAAAGCCTTTCTAAGTGGTGCAGATATAAAGCGCTTTGGCTACCTGTTTTGTGAGAGATCTCGCACACAAAGGCAGGCGATTAGTTACACTGGGGATTGACCTTCTACTTTGGCAAGCGATAATGGTGACAGAAAACACTGAAGGAACCACATGGCACGCGAACAATTAGGAATTTGTGCAGAAGCAAATTTACATGGCAGTTATCTGCTCATTAATGTGTTAGATGGTCAAGAAGCCATGCTGCGGCAAAAACTAACGCGACTGCCGCAGATAATAAATCGTTTAGCCGATCACTTCTCCGAAGCCATGCTCAGCGGTGTGGTCGCCATTAGCAGCCATTTTTGGGATAGCCTGTATCCTTGGCAGCGGCCGGCCGGTCTTAGTGCGTTTCCCGAGTTTCGCTCAGAGCATTTTCAAGTAAGCCACAGTATGGCGGATTTACTCATCCAAGTGCGCTCAGATCGGACTGATGTTAATTACATCGCGCTGCAACAAATCTATCAGTTGATTAGTCCTAATGTCGAAATTGTCGAAAATTTATCAGGGTTCCGCTATCTGGACGGTCGGCAATTAACGGGCTTTATCGATGCCCCAACGAATCCACGCGGCATCAAGCGGCGCAAAGCGGCGCTTGTGAATGCGCTTAACGAACCTGTTTTTGCTGGTGGCAGTTATCTTTATTTTTATCGATTACAGTTAGATCAAAAACATTGGTTGCAATTAAGCACGGAGCAACAAGAAGCCATCATGGGTTATCAAAAGCTGGATGGTAAAAAGTGCGCAGCGGATGCTGAAATCCGTAGTAGTCATTTAACGGCACAACATGTGGTATTGGCGCCTAATGATGCGATGTTGCTCGAGCAAAACATGCCTTATGCCAGTTTGCATACGCAAGGTGCGTTACAGTTATGTTTTAGTGCAGAAAGTGATGTTTTTAGTCGGCTCTGGCGCAGTAAATTGGGTTTACAGCAATCGGGTATTTACGATGGCTTACTCGATTTTTGCCGTATTGATCTTGCAGCGGCGTTTTTTGTTCCTTCAATCACTTTTATGGAAGCCGCCGCCCGCGGTGAATTTACTGCGCAATCATCACACCTTCTCGAATAATTCGGTGACTTTTTGTAAGGTAAAATCGATATTTTTCACGCTGATCGGCGCGATAAAAATGGTATCGTCGCCAGCGATAGTACCCAACACGCCTTCGGCTTTGCCGACAGAATCCAGCAAGCGCGCAATAAGTTGTGCGGCACCGGGACTGGTACGGATGATAATCATCACATCGTTATGTTCAATATCCAGTACCAGCTGACGCAATGGGCTTTTGGTCGTCGGTACGCCCAGTTCAGGCGGTAAGGTGTAAACCATTTCTTGTTTAGCATTACGGGTACGCACCGCACCGTATTTACTCAGCATGCGCGAGACTTTTGATTGGCTCACATTGTCAAAGCCATCATGCTTGAGGGCATCAACAATTTCACCTTGAGAGCCGAAGCTTTCTGTTTTTAGCAGGGCTTTAAAGGCATGGATCAGGGCTTCTTGGCGGTTTTGTTTGGTCATGGCTCTCGGTTCAGCAATATTTACTGTGTTTGATACTATCAAATTTAACGCCACAATAGCAGTGACTGCGCTAAAATAGCTTAGTTAAGCTGCGGTAGGTGACATCTGTCTACTTTATCTGAAAAAAGGCATAGACTTTAGGCTTAAGACATTTGTATTTTGAGCGTCATTTCAGTATTGTTGGCGCGGTTATTCTGAACTGTATAATTGGAGAGAATCATGAAAGTTGCCGTATTAGGTGCTGCCGGTGGTATTGGCCAGGCACTGTCGTTGTTACTGAAGTTAGATTTACCTGCCGGCACAGACTTAGCCTTGTATGATCTGGCTCCTGTTACTCCAGGTGTTGCGGTTGATCTGAGCCACATTCCTACAGCAGTAAACGTAACGGGTTATGGTAAAGAAGATCTGAACACGGCATTAGCCGGTGCCGACATCGTGATGATCCCTGCGGGCATGCCACGTAAGCCGGGTATGGATCGTTCTGATCTGTTCAACATCAATGCTGGGGTAGTGAAAACATTAGCTGAAGCTATCGTTGAGCAGTGCCCTAAAGCGTTAGTCGGCATTATTACTAACCCAGTGAACACCACTGTGGCCATTGCGGCAGAAGTGTTCAAGAAAGCCGGTACTTATGATGCACGTCGCTTATTCGGTGTAACTACACTGGACGTGATCCGCGCTGAAACCTTTGTTGCAGCCTTAAAAGGTAAAAATCCAACTGAAATCACTGTGCCAGTAATCGGTGGCCACAGCGGTACAACAATCCTGCCTTTACTGTCTCAAGTTTCTGGCGTGAGCTTTAGCGATGATGAAGTGGCAGCCTTAACAACGCGTATCCAAAATGCGGGTACCGAAGTTGTTGAAGCAAAAGCCGGTGGCGGATCAGCAACCCTATCAATGGGTCAGGCCGCTGCGCGTTTCTGTATTTCTTTAGTAAAAGGTTTACAGGGCGAAACAGTAAATGAATATGCTTACGTTGAAGGTGCGGGTGAACATGCACGTTTCTTCGCTCAGCCATTAGTGTTGGGTAAAAACGGCGTTGAGCAATTACTGCCAATAGGTCAATTAAGTGCTTTTGAAGAAAAAGCCATGAACGATATGTTGGGAACGTTAAAAGCAGACATCGCTTTAGGCGAAGAGTTTGTCAACAAAAACTAAGTTTAACTCAGTTTAAAAAAAGGCGCTTAAAGCGCCTTTTTTATTGCAATAAGTGGCCCGGATAAAGCCTTAATGGCTGCGTGACACCGCAATGTCTGCCAAGGCAACTAAAGCCTGCTTAAAAGGCGAAGGTGCTAACTCGGCTAAAGCCTGTTGCGCTTTTAATGCTTCTTGCTGCGCCAGCTGCCGGGTGTAATCAAAAGCGCCCGTTTCGTGCAGCGCGGCCATAATCTCTGGCAAATGCTGCATACCATTGCGCTCGGTAATCGCATCGCTAATCAATTGTTGTTGTATGGCTGAGCCATGACGCATCGCATGAATTAATGGCAGCGTGGGTTTACCTTCGGCCAGATCATCACCAATATTTTTGCCCAGTTCAGCGGCATCGGCTTGGTAATCTAATACATCATCAATTAACTGAAAGGCAGTGCCTAGGTGCATGCCATAAGCTTTCATGGCTTGTTCAACCGAGTCGGGCTGTGCAGCGATGATGGCGGCAAGTTGGGTAGCGGCCTCAAATAATTTTGCTGTTTTGCAGTAGATAACTTGTAAATAGTTTTCTTCAGTAGTGGTAGGGTCGTTGATGTTCATCAACTGTAATACTTCACCCTCTGCAATGATATTGGTGGCATTCGCTAATACTTGCATTACACGCATATTGTTCAGCTCAACCATCATTTGAAAAGAGCGGCTGTATAGAAAGTCGCCGACTAACACGCTAGCTTGATTGCCAAACAACGCATTAGCGGTTTCTTTGCCACGGCGCATAGTAGACTCATCGACGACGTCGTCATGTAGCAAAGTGGAGGTATGAATAAACTCTACAATAGCGGCAATGCTCAGATGTTGTGTTCCTTGATAGCCCAAGGCTCTGGCGGCCAGTACCGCCAGTAACGGCCGCAAACGTTTGCCGCCACTATTTACAATGTAGATACCCAGTTGATTAATCAGCGCTACATCAGAGCTAAGCTGAGAAAAAATATGCTGATTGACCGCGGCCATATCGTCTGCGGAGAGTTGCTGTATTTCGTCGAGCGTCATCTGCTTCTAACTGCTAAAGTAATGAATGCTGGTGATTCTACACTATTCAAACTGTGGGCTAAAATGAAATCTGGTTCCTTTTCGGTGATAGTACGGATCCCCTTTTCTGATAAATGATTGGCTTGCCAGTAAACTGCACTAATATTAAGCTTTTAAATATCGTTTTAGCGGTGCGCAAAAGCGTGTAACGATATTCAGGATTGATCTTTCGGGGTGGTATTTGGGCGGCCAATGCGCTGTTGCAGCAGCTGAAAATATTGTCTTTCTTCCAGCATTGCAGCGCCTAGCCCTAAACGCCTTGAAGTTGGCTGAAGAGGCCTTGCTGCGTTAGAATGCCCACAGCCAGATCTTTTTAATAATTGTGCTTGCGGCACTGGGGGAAATTGCGTACAATTCGCGCCCTGTGAATTGAATTAACACGCCCCTTAAATTTAAAAAGCGTTGGCGTGCTTTGTACGGAGTTAACTATGTACGCGGTTTTCCAAAGTGGTGGCAAACAGCACCGTGTGACGGAAGGTCAAACTCTTCGTCTAGAGAAACTAGACTTAGAAACCGGCGCAAAAATCGAATTTATCCCACTGATGATCGCTAATGGCGAAGAAATCAGTATCGGCGCCCCTTTAGTTGAAGGTGGTAAAGTAGTAGCGGAAGTGGTCAACCATGGCCGTGGCGATAAGATCAAGATCGTCAAGTTCCGTCGTCGTAAGCATTCACGTAAACAGATGGGCCATCGTCAATGGTTCACTGAAGTGAAAATCACCAGCATCAGCGCGTAACAGGAGTATCGACACATGGCAAGTAAGAAAGGTGTAGGTAGCACTCGTAACGGTCGCGATTCAGAAGCTAAACGCTTAGGTGTTAAGCGCTTTGGTGGTGAATCAGTTTTATCTGGTAGCATCATTGTTCGTCAGCGTGGCACTAAATTCCACCCAGGCAGCAACGTTGGTATCGGTAAAGACCACACTTTATTCGCTTTAACTGAAGGTAAAGTGAAGTTTGAAGTGAAAGGCGAGCACAATCGTAGATATGTAAGCATCGTCAGCGAGTAAGCTGGATGGTTACAAGAAAACCCCGCCTAGAGCGGGGTTTTTTATTATAAATTTTCTCCACTGTCTGACATGCGTTATACTGAGCAACAGTAAAACTAAGTCAAACCAGATCACAGTTAATCAGGACGCACCTCATGAAGTTTGTTGATGAAGCGATAATCCGTGTTGAAGCCGGCGACGGCGGTAACGGTATTATCAGTTTTTTACGGGAAAAGTTTATTTCCAAAGGCGGCCCAAATGGCGGTGACGGCGGTGATGGTGGTGATGTTTACCTACTAGCTGATGAAAACCTTAACACCTTGGTAGACTACCAATTTGAAAAGTTTCACGAAGCTGAACGCGGTGAAAACGGCGGGAGTGTTAACTGTACCGGTAAACGGGGTGCCGACTTAGTATTAAGAGTGCCTGTTGGAACACGCGCTGTGGATGCCGATACGGAAGAAGTGATTGGCGATTTAACGGCTAACGGTAAAAAGCTGATGGTTGCTAAAGGCGGTTGGCATGGTTTAGGTAACGCACGTTTTGCTAGTAGCACAAACCGCACGCCACGTAAAAAAACCAATGGTACGCCAGGTGAAATCCGTAATTTACGCTTAGAATTATTACTGTTAGCTGATGTGGGATTGTTAGGCTTACCTAATGCGGGCAAATCAACGTTAATCCGCGCCGTGTCAGCAGCTAAACCGAAAGTGGCTGATTATCCTTTTACCACCCTCGTGCCTAATTTAGGCGTAGTACGGGTTGAATCTCATCGTTCTTTTGTGATTGCCGATATTCCAGGTTTAATTGCCGGTGCTGCAGAAGGTGCGGGTTTGGGGATCCAATTCTTAAAGCATTTAGAACGTTGTCGCTTGTTATTACATGTGGTCGATGTGTTGCCTGCTGACGGTTCCGATCCGGCCGAGAATGCTAAAACCATCATTGAAGAATTACATAAATACAGTACAAAATTAGCGGCGAAGCCTCGCTGGTTAGTATTTAATAAACTGGATTTAGTATTAGAAGAAGAGTTAGATGAAATCATCGCTGAGGTCACTAAAGCCATTGATTGGCAAGGCCCTGTCTTTAAGATTTCAGCCGCGTCGCGTGAAAACACTGCGCGTTTATCGAAAGATATCTTAAGTTACATCGAAGAATTACCAGCCGAAGAAGTCGCTGATCCTATTGCTGATCCTGTTACCTTTAAGTGGGATGATTACCACGAAGAAGCGGCAGCATTGGAAGATGACTTGGATGACGATGATGATTTCGACGATGATGATTATGATGTTGAAGTTATTTATCAACGCTGAGTTAGCCTTATGCAAATAGCTATGATCGCTGCGATGGCGTCCAATCGCGTAATCGGTTTGAATAATCAGATGCCTTGGCATTTGCCGGCCGATTTAAAGCATTTTAAAGCCATGACTTCGGGTAAGCCGGTGTTGATGGGGCGCAAAACCTTTGAATCAATTGGCCGGCCTTTACCGGGCCGGCGCAATATCGTGATAAGTCGTCAGGCCGCCCCAACCGACTGCGCAGTGGAATGGGTGAACAGCGTTGAGCAAGCTTTAGCCTTAGTGGCTGATGTGCCAGAAGTGATGATCATTGGTGGTGCTGACATTTACCGCCAGTGTTTACCTTTAGCGCAGCGCTTATATTTGACTGAAATTGCCTTAGAAACACCAGGCGATGCTTTCTTCCCAGATTATCAAGCGGTAGGGCCTTGGCAGATCACGAGTGAGGATGTTGTGCCACAAAGTGATAGCAACCCCTTAGCTCATCGTTTTATCACCTTAGAGCGCTGCTAATAAAGGCATAGACAGAAAAAAGGCCAGCTAACAAGCTGGCCTTTTTTATTGACATGGGTTTGCGCGGTTAGACTTTGAATTGATCGACCGAGCGACGTAATTCTTCGGCTAGGCTGGCCACCTCATGGCTGGAAGCAGATGTTTGATCAGCACCGGTTGAGGTTTCTTCTGCCAGCGCCACAATGGCTTCTAATATTCCGCTGATTTCAATGGCTACCTGATGCTGCTCTTTGGCCGCATTGGATATTTGTTCACTCATATCGTGTGCCAAATGCACCGCATGTGTAATGCTATCGAGAGCTGATGTGGCGACTTCTGTTTTTGCGACACAGCTTTCTGCTTGTTTCTTCCCTTTATTCATCGCTTCTACTGCGGCTTGTGCACCGCTTTGTAGCGCTTGGATCATGTTTTGAATTTCTTGGGTAGAAGCCTGTGTTTTACTGGCTAAGGAGCGAACCTCATCGGCAACTACCGCAAAGCCGCGGCCTTGTTCACCGGCTCGAGCGGCTTCAATGGCGGCATTCAGGGCTAATAAATTAGTTTGTTCGGCAATGCCTCGGATCACATCTAAAATGCTACCGATAGCGGCACTGTCTTTATGCACTTTGTTAATCACCTCAGAAGCGTGATCGACTTCTTTCGATAACTGCACAATGATAGCTTTATTTTCTAATGAAATGCCTTTTACACGTGCGGCTTCGTTATCCGCATTTTTAATCTCGGCCAGAGCATCGTTCGAGCTTTGCAGCACGCCTTGCGCCGTACTGCTCATTTCCGTGGTGGCCGAAGCGGCTTGCGTGACTTGTGACTTTTGCTCGCGTATGGCTTCGGTGGTTTGCAAGGTAATGGTTGAGGTTTGTTCTGATGCTGCCGCTAGCTGCGTTGAGCGAGAAATAATCCCTTGGATCAAGCTTTGTAAGCTGAGGTTAACCTGATTAATACTTTTTGACAGTTCGCCAAATTCGTCCTGAGCGTGCTGCGGTAATTGTTGGGTTAGATCGCCTGCCGCCATTACGCTGAGCATGGCATTAATTTTTTGCAGCGGATTAACAATGGCGCTAATAGTCCTAAACGCAATAAAAATGGCGATAACAATAGAGCCAAACATCACCATAAAGATGGTAGTGATAGCATTTTGTACGCTGCTGCTACTTTGTTGTTGAATTTGCTCTGCGGCGGCAGTGCTTAGAGTTAATAAGGCAGTTAAACGGCTAATGGCATCTTGCGTATCAGAATCGGCTTTCTCGAGCAGTTGGCGGGCATTTAGTTTGCCAGTTAACAAGCGGGTTTTGTTAGCAGGGATACCTTGTTGTTCATTTAAACCGGCCGATAGTTCCAGCATCTTAGTGGCTAATTCCGCGGGCATTGATACGCTGGCGGCTTGTTGCAACATGATATCAAGTTGCTTTTGTAAGTCAGCTAAGCGAAAGCCAATTTCATTACTAATGGTGGCGGCAGTGCTGCTGTCATTGGTGCGGTTTAAATCAACCACGGTATTTAATAAGCTATTTATGCCGGTTTCCATTTGTGTCGCTGCGGTGTAAGCCTGCGGGAAGCTACTGCGGACATTACTGATATCGGTAAAATCTAACAATAACGACGCCATATCATCTGCAGTCATTTCCAGATCGCTCATTTGCTGTTCAATCTGACTTTGCAGGCTGATATTATTCGCTAATTGTTGAAATAGCTGCTTTGAGATAGGTAAGAAACTGTCAAAAGCGGCGGTAACTTGCTGTGCAGCCGCCAGTAATGTCGGTTGCTGCTGTACGGTTTTATTTAACGCTGCAGCGGCGTTGTTGTAGGTTTGCAGTTGGCTATCAAATTGTTGTTGTAACAAAGACAATTGCGCACTGTCGTTGACATGAAAAGCCTGCACGCCAATTTTGCTCATTAAAACAAACTGACTTTTCATCATGGCACTGTTTTCGAGGGCGGGGATCGAGATGGTGTTAACTTCGGCGGTCGCGTTACTCACGCTGTTTAAGCGTATATAAGCAGTAAAACCAATAATCACCAATAGCACCGTAATGATGCTAAAGCCCCCAATTACGCGAGACTTAACGGTTAACTTCATGACAACTCCAATTTAAGCATATTAACTGCTATGTCACGGCTAGCAGAGGATCCATCGTGTAGCCGTTACTTGTTATTATTTATTATCGACACTATACCTTTGTCGTGTTTCAACGCAATAGGCAGTTAATTGATTGCCCCAAACACAGCCGGTATCGAGTGCATGAATGTGTTTAATAGGGCTATAACCTTCTAACGCAGCCCAGTGGCCAAAGCAAATATCCATTTGTGCATGGTCTTGCCATAGCTCAAACCAAGGTTTGAGTTTTGATTGTTTATTTAAGCCCGATTTGGTGAGCAGTTCTAATGCGCCATCCGCTTGGCAAAACCGCATACGGGTGCAAGCATTGATAGTAAAACGCCAACGATCTTCCTGGGTAACAACATCACGCCAACGGCTCGGTGTATTGCCATACATGGTAGATAACAACAGTGTAGGTTGATGCTGTAACAGCGCACTGATCTCGGCGCTAGCACTCAAGGCGGTGCTGATATCCCATTCGGGTGCTAAGCCGGCATGCACCATCAGTAATTGGCGCTCAGTACACACTTGGATCAGCGGTTGTTGGCAAAGCCAGTGTATTAATTCCGGTAGATGTGCCGCTTGCTGTAAGGCGGTCAGTTGATCAGCGGCTTTAACCTTACTAAATCCATAATAGCTGGCGATAAAATTGAGGTCATGGTTGCCTAAAACAACGCGTGCTTTCGCACCTAAACCACGAACAAAATCAAGGCAAGCTAAAGAGTCGGGGCCTCGGGCAATCAGATCGCCACAGAACCACAATTCGTCATGTTCGGCTTGATAGTGAATATGTGCCAGCAAGCGCTGAAGCGGTTCAAAGCAACCCTGCAAATCGCCTATAACGTAGGTGGCCATCAGTTCAAAATATGTGGCTGCGCCAATCTGAATAAGGGGATGGGGGTTCGAAATGATTGCTGTTTTTGGTCAATCATTTCATAGTAACCCTGCATGGTGCCCACGGGGGTTTCTAATACCGCGCCACTGGTGTAACTGTAGGTTTCACCCGGCGCTAATTGTGGCTGCACTCCGATGACACCTTCGCCAGAAACTTCGGTTTGTTTGCCATTGCCATCAGTAATTTGCCAATAGCGGCTTAACAGTTGTACCTGTTGTTCGCTTTGGTTAGTGATATTGACACAATAGGCAAAAACATAACGCTGCTCAGCCGGATCAGACTGAGCGCCTAAATAAAAACTATCCACGGATACGGTAACGTCTTGCTCAAGGCTCATTAGCACTTTCCTGCTCTGCAAGCCACTGGGCAACTTTAACAAATTCTGCAACGGAGAGTTGCTCCGGTCGTAGTGATGGATCAATTCCCAGCGCGGTTAATTGCTCAGCAGTGGCAAAATTACTAAAACAATTTCGTAAGGTTTTGCGGCGTTGATTAAACGCTTCTAGGCATACACGGTTCAATACTGCAGGATCCACTTTAGCACGATCGGCAATGTTAAACGGGATTAAGCGCACAACGGCTGAATCCACCTTCGGTGCAGGTTTAAAGGCACCGGGGCCCACTTGCACCACAGGAATGGCCTGACAGTAATACTGGGTCATTACACTGAGACGACCAAAGGCTTTACTGCCATGCCCCGCAGTCATTCGATCAACGACTTCTTTTTGAAGCATAAAGTGCATGGTATCGATCTGGTCGGCAAATTCAAATAAATGAAATAATAGCGGGGTAGAAATATTGTACGGTAAATTACCAAATACTTTAAGTTTCTGACCCGGTTGCACCAGTTGGCTAAAATCAAACTTCATGGCGTCGGCTTGATAAATGGTTAATTTATCAGCCATGTCAGGATGTTGGCGTAAACGTTCCGCAAGATCGCGATCAAGCTCAACCACGGTTAGCTTACCGGCTTCAGCAACGACTGGCTCAGTTAAGGCACCTAGTCCCGGGCCTATTTCAACTAAAACATCCGTCGTTTTTGGGGCAATAGCTTTAACAATTCGGCCAATTACATGGGGATCGTGTAAGAAGTTTTGGCCAAAGCGTTTTCGGGCACGGTGGCCCTGATGTACATTATCTGTCATGGATTCGTGGTTCGTTGAGCCAATTGAATGGCTTGGGTCACGGCATGAAACAGGCTGCCAGGGTCGGCTTTGCCCGTTGCTGCCAAATCTAGAGCGGTACCATGATCAACGGATGTTCGAATCAAAGGTAAGCCTAGGCTAATATTAACTGAACGGCCAAAACCTTTGTATTTCAATACCGGGAGGCCCTGATCATGATACATCGCGAGTACAGCATCTGCTTCGTTCAGGTATTTGGGTTGAAATAAGGTGTCAGCAGGTAAGGGCCCAATTAAGTGCATACCTTGTGCGCGGAGTTCTTCTAAAGCTGGCGTGATCACTTCGATTTCTTCGCGACCTAAATGGCCATCTTCGCCGGCATGCGGGTTTAAACCGCAAACATAGATGCGGGGTTCGGCAATACCGAACTTTTGCTGCAAATCTTCATGCAAGATGCTGATCACTTTGTGTAAACGCTCGCGAGTAATCGCTTTAGCAACATAAGCCAGCGGAATATGCGTCGTGGCGAGTGCAACGCGTAAACCTTCAGTGGCAAGCATCATCACGACATAAGGCGTGTTTGATTGCTGTGCAAAAAACTCCGTATGGCCACTAAAAGGAATGCCGGCGCGGTTGATGATGCCTTTATGGACAGGGCCAGTGACGATGGCAGCCGCTTCTGCGGATAACACCATATCACCGGCAGCACGCAATGTATCAATGACATAACTGCCATTAGCGGCATTTAACTTACCAGGGATCACGGGTTCAGCTAGCGCAAACTCAGCAATGGTTAAAGTGCCGGCGCGTTGCGGTTGAGGTGCGGCACTGGCTTGATAAGGTAAAAGTTGCAGTGGTAAGCCTAAGCTCGCTGCACGTTCTTGCATTAGCTCGGCATTAGCACAAACAACCAGTTCAACTGGCCAGTCTTGGCGCGTTAACGCCAAGACCAAATCAGGACCAATGCCGGCCGGTTCGCCCGGGGTAATTGCGATACGCAGTGTCATTAATCTTCTGCCAATACTTCGATATACGCATCATCACGCAGTTCGCGTAGGAAACTGGCTGACTCTTCGTTAAAACGGCGATTAAAAATCATCCGATAAACTTGATTACGTTTTTTATCGGCAGTGGCATCTACGGTGCGACGATCTAGTAATTGCACAATGTGCCAGCCATGTTCGGTACGGAAAGGCTCGCTCAGTTCATCAGGTTGTAGACGATTTAAGGTGTCACGAAATGCCGGAACATAAACATCTGTTTCACTCCAACCGAGGTTACCACCGTTTAGTTTTGAACCTGGATCTTCGGAATATTGTTTCGCTAATTCCGCAAAATCCGCATCACCTGCACGAAGTTTTGTGGCCATGTCTAAAAGCATCGTTCTAGCACGTTCTTCGCTAACGATAATGGATGGTTTAATCAAAATATGCCGTGAATTAACTTCAGTAAGTTCTGCCACGTTTTCACCACGAATATCAAAAATCGTTAAAATGTGAAAACCTGCGCCAGAGCGAAGTGGGCCAATTAAATCGCCTTTTTTACGCCCACGAATACTTTCGGAAAACAAAGTGGGCATTTCGTTGATGTTCATCCAATCTAATTGACCACCCTCAAGGGCATTGGCACCACTGGATGAAGCGATAGCGATGCGACGGAAGTCACTGCCATCACGTAATAATTTTAGTACTTGATCTGCACGCTCGCGTGATTCGGTAATTTGTTCGGTAGTCGCTTGGCTAGGAATGGCGATCAGGATATGACCTAATTGGTATTGTTCGCTAATCGCACCTTGCTCTTCCATCAGTTTCACTAGGTTATCGACTTCTTGCTGGCTGATGTAGATGCGACGTTGCACATTGCCGCGCAACACTTCGTTCGTCATAATTTCTTCGCGCACTTTTTCGCGGAAGCGCTCGTAGTTGCCTTCTTCATTGATAACTTGCTGACGGAATTGCTCCATCGTTAAATTCTCACCTTGAGCGATATTACGAATAGTATCATCCAGTTGGGCATCGCTAATTTGTAAACCCATACGCTGTGCCATTTGTAATTGTAAATTGGTCATGATCAAGCGCTCAGTGGCCTGAGTGCGTAAGGCTAAATCTGATGGAAGTGTTTGACCTTGTGCTTCAGCGTTGCGTTTAACTCGTTGTACTATTTCATCAACATCACTTTTTAAGATCACGCCGCTGTCCACAATCGCTGCAACTCGGTCGATTTCGCGTTCTGCTGCTGTTAGGGAAACGCTGGCAAAACCAAGCAAAACCACACAGATAATTTGCTGTAACTTCATAAATTCCTACATTCTAATTTGTTAGTAAATATGGACGTCGATAACTGAAGATGCCATTTGACAACATGTCAGCTACGCCAAAACCGGCTTTATCACCAAATCCTTTAAAGACAAACTGCACACTGAAACCACTATCCAGTTCGGCAAATTGGTTAACATTATCCACGGCGGTGTCAAAATCTGCCTGTACCTGTCTGCGAGCGACAAAACGCACTGCCCAACAACAGGATTCATATTGCAGTCCTATATTGGCGTCTATCATACGATGATTCGTCACATCACGGTAGTAACTGGCGATCAGTTGCCAGTTTTTATCTATTGGAAAGGCACCAATAACACCTAATTGTTGAATTTCCACTCCTGAGACTGCGCGGCTGTAGCGATGGTTCAATTGGAATAACGTATTCTCACTGCCACGGTAATCTAAGCTGGCTGAACTCTTGATCAGTTTGTTTTGTTCAATGTCATATTGCAGTGCGCTGCTGACATACCAACGACGATACCAATTCCAGATCATTTCAGAGGCGAGCATTGATTCTGTGGATGGCAAATCTTGAGTAATGGTATTTGCTGTGATTTCAGGATCTTTTAAGAAAAAAATCTGGCCAAGGCTAAAACGGAATAATTCATTTTCGGTATTGTCGTAAAAGCGTGTCGTAGCACCAAGGGTAATTTGATTCGCTTCATTGATACGATCTAAGCCCGAGAAACGGTTTTGTCTAAATAAGCCGTAATAATCATCTTGTAAGCGCGTGGTATCGTAGAGGCCAATATTGCTTTGATCACGATAAGGAATATACAAATACTGTATTTGCGGTTCAAAGGTTTGTAATGCCGGCTCGCCAAACCAATCGTATTCCCGTTCCATATTGACTTTGGCATGCAAGCGAACCTTGGGTAAAGTCCGAGTAATCTCGGCTTGTTCTTCATTGAGCGCGCTTAAGCTATCTTGTTGATAGTAAGTATAAAGCAAGCTTGTTTCAGCCGTGAATTCAATTGCCGATGTGATGATAGGAATTCGAAGCGTTGGCTGAATGTGTAGTCGATCCGCGGTGTTATAAAAGGCTTGGTCATTTCTGAAATGCGCATATTGGCTAAACCAACTGGCTTCAAGCCAGTTACCTAAAGCGATAGGCGCCGCTGAAGCCACACTTAGTTGCGGGATCGCTTTATAGGCTTGGTTATAATTGCCAAGAATCTCAAAGCCTTGCATTTTTAAATGCGAATGAACTTGTTCACCGTAATAACTCAGGCTGGCTTCACGATATAATTGAGTATCACTCTGGTTTGTGTAGTCTGAGCCTAATTCTGTTAGATAAGCGCTATCGCTAACATCGGTAAAGTCGATATAGCCTCGCCATTTATCACCAAAATCGGAGCGATTCGTCAAATGTGTTAAGTAACGCGCGCCGAAATCATTGGTTTTTTCATCATCGCTATCCATGTATTCTAATTGCAATAAGCCACTGTGTTCGGCTGTTAAATACCGCAGTTGCGACTTTAACTGAGTACCACGATTACTCATAAAACGCGGTGTAAGCGTCAGATCGTAGTTTTCGGCCAGGTTGAGGTAATAAGGTACTTCTATGTCTATACCGGTGCTTTGTGAACTGCCGACTTTCGGTACTAATAAACCTGACTTACGTTGTTCATTTACTGGGAAAGTTAAATAAGGGATATAAAAAATAGGGATGTCTTTAATTTTAAACACGGCATTACGCGCTTCACCCCAGCCTGAGTCTGCTGCGATGCTAATTTCTTCTGCGTGTAAACCCCAGCTGTCATCTTGTTCTGGGCAAGTTGTGAACACGGCTTGGCGTAATACTAACGCCTCGTTCGAAGCCACCATGGCCGAAGCTTCACCGCGACCAGCATTTTCAACAAATTGATAACGCGCATCACCCAGTGTAACGCGGTTTTGGCTAATGTCTGCTTCAAAAAATTGGCTACTCACCGACAGTGCTGGATTAAAATACTCAATACCGCCATCGGCGCGTAGTTTTTGGGCGCGGGTATCATAACGTGCTTTAGGTGCTTGTAATAAGGTATCGCGGTGCAGTATTTGTACTTTACCTGAAAATTCAGCGCTTTGATTTTCTTGTAAGTCTACGTTGTCTGAGAAAATGCGGATTCTACTGTCTTGTTCATTTAAATCTTTTAAGATATCAGGCAGTTGAACGGGTTGCTGGCAAGTTTGGCTAGCAAGCGGCGCAGCATTAACCTGCAGAGGTGCCATCGCTACCCAGAGTAATCCTGCTAAACTTAAACCTTGTTTCATGCCTTTCTACTCATTGCTTACTGCGTCGCACCAGCCGACCTTGGGTGGGTTATGATAAATCAATTTTAGAATTCCTGCTAATCCGATATAGTGCCTATGTTAATCGTGTTATGCCAGACCATTGGCTGGCTCAGGGCTCATTGCAGTTTTCGGGGTATGTTACGTGTGGGGAAAAATTCTTGGTGCCTTATTTGGTATCGCTTTATTTAAGCTACCTGGCCTGTTGTTGGGTGTGATAGTAGGGCATCTTATTGATCAGATGTTTCAACGCAAATTAGCGAATTGGGAAGGGCTGCAAAGCGTTTTTGGGCAAGACGATGAACAAGCCTTATTTATGTACAGTAGTTTTGCTGCAATGGGGCATCTTGCGAAAGCGACGGGTGTGGTAACCAAAGCACATATCTCAGAAGCCACCCACTTTATGCAACAGTTGGGTTTAAATGCTCAGCAGCAAAAAGAAGCACAAGCGGCATTTAGAGATGGCAAGGCGGTTAATTTTCCGTTTCGCGCGCAAATTACGGAGTTTTACCAACGCTATAAACGGCGGCCGGACGTTTTACAATTATTCCTAGAAATTCAATTAAGTATTGCCTGTGTTGATGGCCGCATCAGCGCTGAGCAGCATCAGCTTTTAATTCAAGTTGCCGAGTGTTTGCATATTTCGCGCAGCACTTTAGCGCAATTGCTGTTGGCTTATCAGGCGCAGTCACGGTTTAAACAGGGGCAAGCCCCCGGCAAAGAACAAGGGCCCTCTTTACTTGCGGCCTATCAAATGCTGGGCTGCACACCAGAGATTGCTGACAAAGAGCTGAAGCGTGCTTACCGTAAATTGATGTCGCAACATCATCCAGACAAATTAATGGCACAGGGAGTGCCAGCGGCGATGTTAGAGGTAGCCAAAAGACGTACGCAAGATATTCAAGCGGCGTATGAGCAAATCAAGCAGGCCCGAGCTAAAAACCCGTAGAGTGTAACCAGCCGATAATTTCATTGACTTGCCAGTGTTGCAGGCTTTGTTGATGAAAACCGTCGTTTAAATGACGTTGTCGATATAAAGCATTGCCACGCTGTTGCCCTAATTCTGCCCTTGCTGTGGCCGAGGCAAGTGCTTGTGGATGGTCATGCGCCGTTAATAAATCGAGTACCGGTACGTTATTCAATACGTTTTGTGCAAAGCTACTCTGTTGCTCGGTTGCTGATAAATAGGCCCCTAAATTCACTAGCGCGGCCGGTGGCATATTTAAACTATCTGTCAGCAGTAAATTCATTACCGCTGCGATTTCCCCTTGTGCAATAACAATCACTGGTGGCTTTAACCGCGCTTGCTGCGCTAACAATTGCCAGCGTTGGCTAAGTTGGTTTTTTTGTAATGTTAATTGCTGCGCAGAGTTGGTCGCCGTTACTGGATCTGGTTGCGGCAACACCCAGAGATCCCAGCCACGGTCAGGTAAAGATAAGCGAAGTTGATTAAGTAACGAAGGACTAAAGGCATGCTGATGGGCATCCGGTAGCAACACGATACTACCTCGTGTTAAACGAGCGGCACTGGGGGTATGCAATGCCATGAAGGTGGCACTCGCAGCATCAAATTGTTGTAGGTTAACCTGAGGGAATTGGCGTTGAATATCTTGCCAGTGAGGTTCTGCTTGGCTGCTGGTCGCGGCAAAAAGCATAACAGCTAATGCGAACCCTTTATTTTGCATCTATGTTACCGCCATTAAAAAACTCAAATTGATTACTCTATAGCGGCTTGTGTTCCCATATCTTGAGCGGGAAGGTGTTGTGCCAGTAAATCTTCGGCAAAAGCAAACAGCACTTTGTTGTTATGTCTAAATTTTATGTAATTGCCTTTATGCTCGAGTAAGGCAACCACAGTTGAAGGTTGGATGATAAAACAAAATTTTGTGGCTTTAAATTCGACCAACGCTTTGGCCATTTCTCTAAGATGATCGTTTGCTGCAAGACGTTGTGTTTCTTGCTCGTCATTACAGACATGTGCTGAATGCTGTAATTGAATCATTTCAACATCATCCGCAATGGCGTTAATGCTAAACATGCATAGACCGCATGTAATGAGAAGAAAAACAAACTTAGCCATGATAGGAGGAGTCCAGTAATTGACATTATGTACTAAAAATTAGCAGTGATTGTAAATTACGGCAATAGAAAATAATAGTAGAGTAGCGAAAGCCAATAAAAATAAAGCCGCTAGCATAGCGGCTTTATTTAATATTAGTACTTAAATACTATTAGCGAAGTACTGGCTCTTTAATCTTAGCCGTTACTTTTGCTTCAATACGTTGGTTGGCAGCGTGTGCTGCGCGGGTATTACCCTCAACGCGAAGCTGAGTGACACCGAAACCTTTAGAGGTAATACGGCTGCTGTTGATGCCTTGCGCTGTTAATAAATCAGCGATGGCTTTAGCACGACGCTCAGATAAACGCATGTTGTAAGCGGCATTACCGATGTTAGACGCGTGACCTTCGATGAACACAACCGCTTCAGGGAAGCGTTTCATAAAGGCGGCTAACTGGTTAACTTCTGTTTGGCCGTCAGCAGATACTGCTGCAGAGTCAAACGCGAAACGAACTTCGATATCGACATCGCCTACACGGTCCATTTTCTCAGTGTAGATAGTACAGCCTTGAGCATCTACTTTGTGAGCCGCTGGTGTGTTAGGGCACTTGTCTTGACTATCAACTACGCCATCACGGTCAGAATCAACAGGCATTGGTGCTGGCGCTGGGGCCGGAGCTGGGGCCGGAGTAGGAGCAGCAGTTGCTTCAGCACCGAAAACCCACGTTGCACCTGCTTTTAAAGACGCATCATTCCAATCGCCGTTGTTAATACCACGGAAACGATTACCTTCAACAAATAAGGCTACCGCTGGGCTAACAAAATAACGATAACCAACACCAATGTTTACTGCGTCAAAGGCGATGTCATTTTCAAAATGTTTCCAGCCACCCACTAAATACAGATTAGTGTTAGCCAGATGATACATTGCATCTAAACCAAAACGGTCACCCGTTACGCGAGAATCTTGAGTTAATGAATTGAAGCTCTGACGAGCATATTCAAAGCGCACACCCCAAGTTTCGTTGACACGGTAACCAATGTCAGCACCTACACCCCAAGCATCATCAGTGTTGCTCCAGGTAGCTGATTGCGCTTTACGCGAATCATTCCAGTAGCCTTCACCAAATAGTGAGCCAAAAACCTTTTTTTCTAGATCTTGAGCTGTTGGTGCATCGGCAATAGCCTGAGCGCCAAACAGCGGAATAGCCGCAAGAACTGCTACAGCGATTGCTTTAAGTTTCATCCGTTTCTCCTTCGATTCATCCAATTAAGCAAACTTTTTATAGTTTACCATATTGTTTTGTCAGTATTATTGATTTTTGCAAAAAATAAAGTTTATTTTTAAGACAATACAATAATAGTGCAGTTAAATGAATGTTGCGTTAATAGCCGATTCTTTTTACTTAAAAAGGGCAAATTGCTGAAAAAATCATCTTTTTTGCCGTTGTTGGATGGCTAAGCCTTAAATGACAGGCATGCAGTTGCAGCCGATCTGCAGCATGCACTGCCTCTCCGGCGTAAAATTTATCGCCTAAGATGGGATGACCAATAAATTGTAAGTGCACGCGTAGTTGATGAGAGCGTCCGGTGACAGGAGTTAATTCCACGCGGCTTTGGTAATTGGCACGGCTAAGCACGCGATAGTGCGTTAAAGAAGGCTTACCATGTTGATAACACACCTTTTGCATCGGTCTATTTGGCCAATCACAAATCAATGGCAAATCAATACTGCCACTGCTCGCCTTAACTAAACCGGAGACTCTCGCTTCATAACTTTTCTCAGTTTCGCGCTGTTGAAATTGCCGGTTTAGCTCACGTTGCGCTTCTTTGTGCATTGCCATAATAAACACCCCTGAGGTGGCCATATCTAAGCGATGCACAATGCTGGCATTGGGCCAAACGCGTTGCACTCGGTATTGCATGCTATCAAAGTGTGCAGGATCTTTACCCGGCACCGACAATAAGCCACTGGGCTTGTTTAGCACCACGATATCGTTGTCTTGATACAAAATATCGAGATAAGGCCATGTCGGTGGGGTATAAGTTAACAGCATGGCGTTAATCGTGACTCACCACGATCACCCGGATCGCATCTAATTTTAACCGAGCTTTGGCCAAGTACTCATTCAGTTGCTGGCATTGCTGCTGTTGATGAGCGATCTCTTCATCCCGCACTAAGGGGTTTACTTGGCGAAGTGCCTGCAAACGCTCGATATCTGCGGTTAAGCTTTGCTGCATTTGGGTTTGTGCTTGGCTGCGTAATTGCTCAAGTTGCAGCGTGGCTAACTGTTCCGCTTGTTGCAGCATAGGGTGGATCAGATTTTGTAAGGCATTCACCAGTTTTGTCGCCGTTTGTCGACCAACCGGTTTTAATTGACGATTAAAGTTATCAAACGACACTTTGGCTGCCAGATCTTTACCGGTTTTATCTAACAACATACGAATCGGCGTAGGCGGTAAATAACGCCCCAATTGTAACGCCGCTGGCGCGCTCGCTTCTGCGATATAAATTAACTCCACAAAGAAGCTACCAACCGGTACGGCTTTGTTAGGTAATAATGCCACGGAGCTGTTACCTAACACATCATTACTCAGGATATCCAAAGTGCCTGTGACCATCGGATGATCCCAGCTTAAAAATTGAATATCTTCTTCGGCTAATGCAGTAGCGCGGTCAAAGGTGACTGTGGTGCCATCATCTGCTAATCCAGGATAGTTTTGCTGTAAATGCTCAGATGGCCTTAAAATGATGCTGGTATCAGAGCGATCTTCTTGATTAACGCCCAGTAAATCCCATGCCTTGAACATCAGCATTGGCAGTTTAACGTCTTGATCGAGTGCACTGACTTCGGCAGCAAGTTGTAACGCTTGTTGGCCACCGCTGGAGTTGATTTCTAATAACTGATCGCGGCCTTGCTCCAATTTAGCTTGTAGCTCGGCGGCCAATTCAGCACAGGCTGCGATTAATTGCTCGGCCTCGTCGCTCGGGCCTCGGTAGTCAGCGAGTAGCTGTTCTAACTGCGCTTTTTGTTGTTCAAAAATCAGGCGACCCGTTTGGCAGGTTTTGGCAAACGCATTTAAGCCGTGATGATACCACTCTAATAATAATTGCTGAGCGGTATTCACAAAGTAGGGAATATGGATCTGAATATCATGCTGCTGCCCAATCCGATCTAACCGGCCAATCCGCTGTTCGAGTAAATCAGGGTTTAGCGGTAAATCAAACAATACCAAATGTTCGGCGAACTGGAAGTTACGACCTTCGCTACCAATTTCAGAACACAGCAACACTTGGGCACTGTACTCTTCTTGGGCAAAGTAGGCGGCCGCTTTATCTCGCTCGATAATGCTCATGCCTTCATGGAATACGGCGGCACGAATACCTTCAGATAAACGTAAGGCTTCTTCCAAGGCGAGAGCCGTGGCTGCCGACGCACAAATCACTAAAAACTTGCCGTGTTTCGCCGCTTTTAAGGCGGACAACAAATATGCAACACGCGGGTCAAATTGCCACCACTGGCTGTTTTCACCTTCAAATGCCTGAAAAACTTGCTCGGGAAAGAGATTAGCGGTGATTTTAGCGTGCACCGAGGCGTCTTGTTGCAAGGCGCGATGCACTTTTAAGGCATTTTGATATTGCTCTGGCATTGCCAGAGGTTGTAATAGCGGGCAACGTTTTGGGAAGCCTTGAATGGTGTTACGGCTATTGCGGAATAAAATGCGGCCGGTTCCATGACGATCTAATAACTTTTCGACCAGCTCATGCCGCAACGTCTCGCTGAGGGGTTGCTGATCGGCGAGTGATTGTAATAGCGCTTGGCTAGCGCTATCGTTTAACAAGTTGTTTAACGAGGCTAACAAGTCAGCATTCAGTGACGTGGCGCTTAACAGTTGCTGAGCTAACTTGGCGATCTGCTGATAATCTTGCTCTTCAGCTTGAAATTGTTCGTAGTCATAAAAACGATCAGGATCTAATAACCGTAGCCGGGCAAAGTGGCTCTGATGGCCAAGTTGATCGGGGGTGGCTGTCAGTAAGATTAAACCGGCTGTATCTTGGGCTAGGGCCTCGATGCGCTGATATTCCGTGCTAGGCTTTAACGGATCCCAATGAAGATGGTGAGCTTCGTCGACCACCAATAAATCCCAGTGGCTACTGACCGCATGCTCATGCCAGCTGCGCTTTTTCGCTAAAAACTCCATGCTACACAGCACGAGTTGTTCGGTATCAAACGGGTTATCCGCATCGAGTTGCGCTTGCTGGCAACGTTCTTCATCAAAAATCGCAAAACGTAGATTAAAGCGCCGCAGCATTTCTACCAGCCATTGATGTTGTAATGACTCCGGTACAATAATCAAAATACGACTGGCCAAGCCCGTCAGTAATTGCTGGTGAATAATTAAACCGGCTTCAATGGTTTTACCTAAACCTACTTCATCGGCCAATAACACGCGTGGCGCGTGGCGCTGTGATACTTCGCGTGCAATATGAAGCTGATGTGGGATCAAGCTAACACGACCACCAACCAAACCACGCAGCGGGCTTTGTTGCAGGCTTTGTTGATGCTGCCAGCTTTGAAAGCGTAATGGGAAGAATTCAAAACGGTCTACTTGACCGGCAAATAAGCGATCTTGAGGTTTGTTAAAACTCAGGAAGTGGTCTAAAAAGGTTTCGCGTAAAATGCAGGGTTCTTGCGTATCTAAGCGAATGCCGTGATAACTTAATAGTGCGTTTTCAATCGTTACTTGCTGCACCAGTAAAGTAAAGCCCTCTGCACTTTTCACTTCATCGCCGATGTTAAAACTCACGCGAGTCAGAGGCGCTTCTTGCTGAGCATAAAAGCGTGTTTCACCGCTGGCGGGGAACAGAATTGATAGCATTCTGCCCTCCAGTGCAATTACAGTACCTAAGCCTAAATCAGACTCTGTATCGCTGATCCAACGTTGTCCCAGTGCAAAATTCATTCTAAACCCTAACTGTCAAAAACGGGGCGCTATGGTACAGCGAAACGACCTTGGTTGCATCTGTCTCGCACAGCTTTTTCTTCAGCAACGATTATAAGTTGTCATGCTGTTGTCATCTGGTAACGGCAACGTAGCAATTAGCGTCTAAGGTGCGGTTCGGCACTTTTAGTCGCAGTCTGGCAAAGTTGCACTATGCTAAAAAGAGCCGTAATGCATTACGGTGAGATAAGCAAATAAAGGAGTGCTTATGGCGCGGAAAAAACAGCAAGCGAAAAAAATTTATGTTCTAGATACCAATATTTTGTTGCATGAACCTTTTGCCTTCCTCAATTTTGAAGAAAACGATGTTGTGATACCGATGACGGTATTAGAAGAACTTGATCATATAAAAGATAAAAATAAAGACGTCAGCCGAGATGCACGAGTGGCAATTCGTGCGTTAGAAGATATTTTAAAAGACGCCTCCCCAGAGCAAATGCTGCACGGTGTGGCGTTACCCAGCCGCCAAGATGCCAAGCCCGCCGGTCATATTTTTATTGTTAACGATCACCATCTAAAAGATGAAATCCCTGGTTTACCCGGCGGCGAGAACGATCATCTGATCATTAACACCGCCTTGTATTTGCAGCGCGAAAAAAGCCCTGTAAAAGTCATATTGGTGACAAAAGACATCAATATGCGTTTAAAAGCCAAGGGTGCGGGTTTAAAGCATGTAGAGGATTACCGCACTGACCAACTGATAGATGATGTACGCTTTCTCTATAAGGGCTATTACAAATTTGCCGGAGAATTTTGGCCACAAGTCGGAGAATGTCACAGTGTGAATGAAGGGCGCGATACGGTCCATTACATCAACCGAAAGGTCTTACCTAATGCTTATGTTAACGAGTATCTAGTCGATGAGGCTGAAACTTTTGCTGGGAAGGTTTTGGCAGTCAGCGAGCACGAATTAAAAATCCAAGACTTCGGTTATGAGCGATTAATGCATCGACATGCTTGGGGGATTCATCCAAAAAATATTTATCAAGCCATGGCCTTAAATGCCTTGCTCGATCCGCAAATGGATTTGGTGATTTTAACTGGCCCCGCCGGATGCGGAAAAACCCTAATTGCCTTAGCTGCCGCGCTGGAGATGGTTATCGAAAAAGGCATTTACGATAAAGTCATTGTGACGAGGAATACACCTGAAATTGCCGAGTCTATTGGCTTTTTACCAGGCTCTGAAGAAGAAAAAATGGCACCTTGGTTGGCGGCCATTACTGATTCGCTAGAAGTACTGCACAAAACCGACGAACATCCGCATGCCAGCGTGAATTACATTATGGAAAAGGCGAATATTCAGTTTAAGTCGGTTAACTTTATGCGTGGCCGCAGTATTCAAAATGCCATTGTTATTTTAGATGAATGCCAAAATTTAAGCGCAGCGCAGTTAAAAACCATTATTACCCGCTGTGGCGAGGGAACAAAATTAATCTGCTCAGGTAATTTATCGCAAATAGACAGTAATTATCTTACTGCGGTGACCTCGGGGCTCACTTACATTGTGGAGCGTTTTAAAAACTTTGAAGGCAGTACTACCGTTAATTTAAATGGGGTTGTTCGTAGTCGATTAGCCTCTTTTGCTGAGGCGAACTTGTAGTTTTCTGCGATGGATAGATTGACTAATTAATGAAACGCGCTAATTTAGTTTCAACGCAATTGTTAACAAGGAAAGGTTGATGCAAAATCCAGCGCTTTACGAATATCGCCGTACGGTCAAATTGGCGGCGCTATTCGTCCTAATGTTGAGTTTTGTTGCGGCACTCTGTCACTTTTTATTGACCATCGATAACCGGCTACAACACACCGAACAACGTTTGCAATTTAAAGCCGCACAAATTGACACGCAACTACAACCGCTGCTGAATTTGCTTGATTGGTTAACCAAACTGCCGTTTAGTGAGCAAGCTGCTTTGCAAAGCTCGCTTTCGTTAAAGCTGCATAATCGTCAGGGAGAGCCATTAAATACCGCGGAGTTAGTAGAGAAAACCGACAGTGTGGCCAGCGAATTGTTATTACTGCAGCATCTCGATTTAGCCTTTACGGCTATCGAATTGATGCAACCCGCGCTAGAGCGCATTGTGTATGTGTCAGAACAACATTTTATTTATGCTAATCCGCAGACACAGTTCACCGCAACTTTAGCGAGTTTAGTGCCGTGGTTTGAGCAATATGAGCAAGCTGAAGGCTCAGCTAAACTAGGTTTAGCGACTTTGGCGTTAAGTAAAAACAAAGTATTGCTAAGCCAACGTATCCAGCAGCCGAATGGTGGGGCGGGGTATATCTTATTTGTGTTAGATGTTCCTTTATTGTTGATGCCATTACAACAGCAAACACCGGGGGCTGATTTCCTGTTACTAGATGAGCATGGCCATATGCTCGGTGGCACGACAAAAGACGACAGCAAGGTCGATGAAATGTTATTGCAATTACAACGGATAGGTCGGCAACCGTTTTCTTTAGCGATGCTCGAAGCACGGAATGGCTTATTTAGTGCCGGCTTTAAAAGCTTTATCGCTTATTGGATTGGCTATCTTGTCGTGTTGTCGCTGGCAAGTTTAGGTTATGCGTATCGTTACAAGCAAAAAGTGGTGAGGCCGGTGCGGCGTTTAACGGTTCATGTTGAGCGAGCGATCCGCGATCAGGCTGGCGTAAGACATATTCCTAGTGGTTGGGAAGAGATCTTTGATAAGATCAGCCGATTGAAATCCTGATATACCTTTGCCAATGGCAAGGGCTGAGAATATATTATGAAGTTGTCTCGTCAACTGCCGGTAACTTCGGCCATCTCGGCTATCGATTTACTGGTCTCCGCTGCTCCTGAATTAAGTAAAGGCCGTTTAAAAGATGCGATGAATAAAGGTGCAGTGCAGTTAGTCGGCAAGCCGTTTAAACGGTTGCGCCGCGCTCAATTTATGTTAAAGCCCGGTGCAACACTACTGTTAAATTACGATGAGGATATTTTGCAGCGGCAATGTGCGCCGGCAACCTTATTATTTGATGAAACGGCTTACAGCATTTGGTTTAAACCGGCAGGTATGTTGTCGCAAGGCAATGAGTGGGGCGATCATCTGAGTTTACTGCGCTTTGCTGAGCAGCACTTTACCCCCGCGCGGCAGGTTTTTTTATTACATCGCTTAGACCGTGAGGCCAGTGGCTTAGTTATACTTGCTCACAGCAAAAAAGCGGCTGCCGCTTTTAGTCAATTAATTGCGCAGCGACACATTGCCAAAGGTTACGCCATCACGGTAAAAGGCCAATTATCTGCCGATTTAATAGCCGATGGGGTGATCAGCTTACCTTTAGACAATAAAGCCTCAGAAACCCGTTTTACTGTTGAGGATTATAATGCCGTTACCGATTGCAGCCGACTTCATGTGCAGTTAATCAGTGGTCGAAAACATCAAATTCGTCGTCACTTTGCCAGTGTTGGCCATCCGGTGTTAGGCGATCCACACTATGGTAGTGGCAATAAATCGGCGGCAGGGTTGGCATTACAAGCGGTCAGTTTAAGTTTTAACTGTCCATTACGCCGCCGCCAGCAGCATTTTGAGCTGCCAGCGGCACTGCGCATAGCGTGATAGGGTAAACAGGTTAGGGGGTTAATCGACTTGATCTGGCGTTAAAGCTTGTTGATTGACCAAAATGGTCAGTTCGCCCAAGCGATAAGCATTGACAATATCTGTGCGTAAATCTTCTACCTGCCATTCGCAGGGCCTAGCATGTTCAGTGGTGAAACTTAACCGCCAAGCCAGGTCCGTTGGCGGAGATTGCTCAAGTAATGACCAACCAAACCATACGATATCGGTTAAACCATTCAAATCACGTTTGTGCCAATTGGGTCCTAGTAATGAAGCTAATTCCAGTTCTGCCGTTAAGATAGCGGGTGCAACACCTAGCGCGAGCAATTTATTGCTGAATGATTGGATGGCTTGTTCTAACAAAGCACTTTGTGCGGCTTTATCTTGGCTGTCAACGGCGAGCCAAAGCATTTCACTGCCACTAAAGGATGCGTTAACCGCCTCTGTATCAAGCTCTTGTGCTAATTGTTTCAGCATATTGGTGACAATGCGTCGGCCAAATTGCCGCTGTAAGGCAGCACGCTGGCGCGGCATAATAACGAGTAAGCTTTGTGTTTGCTGTTGATCCAGCACTTTAGCCTTCTCACGGAACTGGACCCATTGTGGTGGCGCTAACTCTGGCACTACCGAAGGCGTGACGGCGTTTTGTTGCCGGCGCACCAATTGCCAAAAAACAAAGCAGATAAAAATCAGTAAAACCAGTAACGCTTGCAATAAAAATTGGCGAGATTCTGTTTCTGCTAAGGTTTGTTTTAATGCGGTTAATTGCTGGCGATATTGCTCTGCTTCATTAAGTTCTGATAAGCCTTCGCTTAGCTCAGCCATGTTGTACTGCATTTGTTCTGCTAATTCTTGTTGATTTAATTGAGTGACTTTTTCTTGTAAGGTATAGGCTAGTTGCCAATCTCCTGCCGCGCTCGCTAAAGCTGCTGCGCTATCGTGATAGCGCAATTGTAAAAAAATAGCGGCTTGTTCGATATCCGGGCTTAATTCATTTAGCAGCACTTTTGCTTCAGCATAACGTTGTTGCGTAATGAATAATTTAACAATGGCCAACGCAGTTTCTTGCATCATGCTGCGGATGTTTAACTGTTTAAAGTTCTCAAAAGCCAATTGATAATACTGTTCTGATTGTGGGTAGTTTTTACTTAAAAGTGCGGCGCGGCCCAAGCTGTAATAGACCAAAGCGGTGCGCTGTTTGTGCTGTAATTGCTCTGCGATCTCTAAGGCTTGTTGCAGTAAAGTTTCAGCTTGTGCTATCTGCTGTTCACCTTCCATATAACTTTCAGCCATGTAAATCAGTACATGACTGTAATTCGACAGCCGATTTAATTGTTGATAGCGTTCAGCCGCTTGTTGAAAGTGAGTGAGGGCAAGATCATGTTGATCAAGTTTGCGATAAGCCATGCCCATGCGGAAGTAAATCGATGCAATTTGTTCGTCATCCGATAACTCACGGGCAATGACCAGTGCTCGTTCAAAATGACTAAAGGCGACTTTATATTGGTTATTTTGCAATGCTAATCGGCCAATCAGTACTAAGGCATTCAACTGGCGTGGGGTATTGCTAAGCTCTTCAGCTAACAGCAAACTCCGCTTGGCATATTCTAAGCCTTGGCTAAGATTACCCAATACGTTATTAGCAGAGGCAAAGCTGTTCAATACATCGCTCAATAGCACTTTTGCAGCCACATCTTTTAACGAGATTAGGTGCTTTTCAGCTTCAACTAATTGCACTAGTGCCATCTCGGCGTCTTGAAAATAAATGCCATAGATTTGCGCTTTATGAAACAAACTCATGGCGCGAAGATAATCGCTTGGCGCCATGTTTTCTGCTTTATTAACCGCATCTAAAGCGGCTTCACGTTTGCCGAGTGTTTGATAACTTTCTGCTAAGACTAAATAGTCTTCGGTGCTTAGGCTGTTCTCTGTTTGCGTTTGTAGCGACGTGATCACTTGTTCGGCATGTTCACTGCTGCTTGCTGCATCACGCATTCTCGAGCTCAGCGTTTCTGCGGCTAAGTTCGTACTGATAAACAGTAGTATAAAGGTAACAAACGTCAGGCATTTCATAGCACTTTTGCTCTTATTAGGTTGTTGACCACTGCATTCAACTTGTTGGCGCATGGTGTGAAGTATTCTACTGTGTTGCTATAAAGTTATTAATATTGTCAGCAATTTTGCCCACCATCCGTGCTCTGGCTTCGCGGCTGGCCCACCCAATATGTGGGGTAATTAATAAATTCGGTAAGGCACAGTGCAACAGCGCCGTGTCGGGCGCGGGCGGTTCTTCGGCTAACACATCTAAACCGGCCGCCAGTTTTCCTTGTTGCAAAGCATTAATTAATGCTGCGGCATCGATTAACGCGCCTCGTGCGGTATTAATTAAAATCGCGCCGGGTTTTAGCCATGCCAGCCGCTGTGCGTTAATAAAAGCTCGTGTGTCTGTCGTTAACGGACAATGTAATGACACCACATCGGCTTGAGCAAAGGCTTCTGCCATCAGCATTCTTTCTGGCCTTGCCACCGTTGCGCTAGGGCGCTCTGCAATAATTACCTGCATACCAAAAGCTGCCGCTAATTTTGCCGTAGCTTGACCCAAAGCACCATAACCCACAATCACCATGGTTTTATTGGCTAATTCCATTATCGGAAAATCCAGCAAACAAAAAGAACGACTTTGTGCCCATTTGCCCGCGGCAACCCGCTGCTGATAGCCAATAAGTTGATTGGTGAGTGCCAGTAATAACGCAAAAACATGCTGCGGCACCGCCGTTTCGGCATAGTTACGCACATTTTTTACCACAATGCCGGCTGCTGCTGCCGCGTCCAAATCAATATTGTCGGTGCCGGTTGCACTAATCATAATCGCTTTTAAACGCGGTAGCTGCTTCAGTACCTCGGCATCTAAGATGCATTTATTCACGATAGCAATATCAGCATTGCGCAAGCGCGGCACAATCTGCGCAGTTGTACTGTAATCGTGTAAGGTTAATTCACCATCAATATGCTTTAACGCTGAAAAATCTGCATCACCCAAGGTGGCTGCATCTAAAAAAACCAGTTGAAGAGACATAATTTATTCTTAAAGACCAAAGCTATAAATTAGCGATAGAGCAATTAAACAGTTTTACCATAGCCGTAGCTAAAATGCAGCAAGTGTTGTTGTTAGACCATTGGCTAAGTGGTTCTGAGATTTTTGTTATACATTTGCTAACAAATTGCTTGTGAATTAGCGCAGTGGCTTTGCTATTATCGTATTTTCATACAGGAGAAAGCAGCATGCGAATAGCGGTATCGGCTATAGAAAAATCTTATGCCACGGTACAAGCCGTGCGGGGTGTTAGTTTTACTATCGAACCGGGTGAGATCTTTGCGTTACTCGGTCCAAACGGTGCGGGTAAGTCTTCTATTATTCGTATGTTAGTGGGAATGACGTTGCCCGATACAGGCACTATTCAGGTCGAATACCAACAGCAGCGCTATAACCATATACCGCGTCGCCAGTTGGGCTATTTGCCCGAAGACCGGGGTTTATATCCGGATAAAAGCGTTGAGAAAAATTTATTGTATTTAGCGCAATTGCATGGTTTAAGCAAAGTCACCGCACAGCAGCAGATGACGCATTGGTTAGAGGTATTTGAGTTAACCGAACGGCGACACGAAGATTTAAAGCAATTATCAAAAGGCAATCAACAAAAAGTGCAGCTGATCGCGGCTGTGATCCATCGGCCGGCCGTGGTGATTTTGGATGAGCCATTTTCTGGCTTAGACCCACTCAATCAGGAAAAAGTCGTCGCCTTTTTAAAAGAGTTGCGCCAGCAAGGTATGACGGTGATCCTGAGTGCTCATCAGATGGCGATGGTAGAAAAACTGGCTGACCGCATGTTGCTGATGGCAAAGGGCAAAGTAGTCTTAGCGGGCACTTTAGCCGAGATCCGCCTACAAGCACAGCCAAAGCAAGTGGTGTTAATTGAAACTGAACAAGCTGTTAGTGAAGACAGCTTAGCGTCAGTATTGGCTGATGAGCATTGGCAATGGCAGTCGAGTCACAGTTTTAGTGTCACTTTGGCCAACAGCACTGATCTTACACATTGTCTACAACGAGTGTTGGACTCGTTCACTGTGCGCGCCGTGACCATGCAAGCAGCCGATTTACATCAATTATATGTGTCGGCCATGGCCGAGCATCAGCAAGGGAGTGCAGCATGATCTCTAAGCAAAGTTTAATTGTCGCTAAATGGGAGTTTTTACGCTTCTTTAAGTGGAAACAACAGCTGATCTCCTACCTGTTAATGGTGTTGGTGATGGCTGCGGTGGTGGCTTGGAGCTTTTTTGTGGACGAAAGCCGGCATCAATATCGGATTGCAGTTCCTGCGCATTTTACGTTGGAAAATACTGAGCAATTTCAGTTTCAGCGGCCTACGATAACCTTAGATGAGCAATTGACACAGTTAAAAGAGACTCAGACTTGGCATGCGGTGGTCAGCGAAGAGGCTGAGGCTATTGTGGTGCATACGCTATCGGGTAAAAAATGGCAGCAAACACTGGATAGCGAGTTACAAAAGTACTTTCGGCAAGTTTATGGTCAGTCACAAGGTTTGTCTGCGGCACAGTTAGCGACATTAGAAGAGCCCGTTACCCTTGAAATGCGTTATTTGGATGACAACTACAAGGGCAGTGATCGGCCGGAGAAGATGATCGCGATAGGTTTATTGTTTTTATTACTGATTGGTTTATCGACGGCCTTTGGCCAATTACTGATGAGCATTACCGGTGAAAAACAACAACGCGTAACCGAACAGTTATTCGCTATTGTAACGCCACAGCAGTGGATTGATGGCAAGGTGCTGGGGCACAGCTTAAGCGCAATGAAAGCCATGTTTACCACCAGTTTAGTCATCGTGTTAAGTACGGTGATCACGCTGTTGTTTATCGCCGATAAGCCGGTGGATTTTACTTGGCTAAATTGGGCGGTCATCGCTTGGCTAGTCCCGTTTGCTTTAATTGGCTTGTTGTTATGCGCCTGTTTTATGGCGGCCATTGCCGCATCGATTGACGATCCGAACACCAGTGGTAAAGGGGTGGTAATGATGGTGACATGGTTACCGCTGTTATTTACTTACTTGGTCATCGATAGCCCCACTGGCTTTGGCATGACTTTACTCAGTTGGTTACCTTTAACGTCGTTTGCGGCTATGCCGGTAAGATTAGCCATGGTAGAACTTGCTTGGTGGCAACCCTTGCTATCGTTATTATTGCTACTGGGTACGCTGTATTGGTTAAGGCGTTTAGCTGGGCGGATCTTTTTACGCGGTATGCAGATGTATGGCAAAGAACCGAGTTGGGGCGATATTATGCGCTGGGCACTGAGCAATAAAACCGAGTAATCGTATTTTTGAACTATTCAGGTCAGGCTCAGCCTGATAAGAGATAATAAGCTGCCGTGGTAACACGGTGGTGCTTTTTGCAGAGCAAGGTTCCACTTACTGCAGCAAATTAAATGAGGTTATTATGTTTGATTCATCCTTTCGCCAGCAAGCAGCCGCTTGGCAGCGCCAGTTTCAGCTGCAGCATCGAGGCAGCTTTGTACAGCGTGTACTCGCCTGGTTGGTACTGGGTGTCATGCTGATGGTCGGGGCCTTTTTACTGTTGTTTGCCTTAGTACTCAGCTGGGTATTGATCCCCATTTTGATTTTTCGGCATCGGCAACGCATGCGTAAATTTAGAGGGCAGGCCGGTCAATATCAGCAGCAACAGCAAAGCCACACGCGTTCTGGCGGTCAAGTAATTGAAGGCGAAGTTATCCACAAAGATGACGCCGATCCACGTTAGTTAAGTGGGTTTATTGGCCAGCTTACTTTGAATAAAATCACTGTGGCGGATGAACAGTAAATCCGCTACTTTGCGTAACATCGCATCTTCATGTGGGTCGATATTGCCATCGGCATAAGCCACTTTCCATAACTGGTCTAAAACGGCAATGCGCTGCGGCTCGGTTAAACTTTTTAGTTTCGAGGTGTAAGCGTGTAAGCAGGTTGAGTCAGCCGCCATTTGCTGCGCCTGAGCAAAAACCTTTTTGGTATGCTCTGGGGTTAATTGATATTCCTCTGATAAATAGCGTTGCACCAGTTGCTGCTCTGCTTCAGCGCTGTCAAAGTCTGCGTGAGATAACTGTAACATCAGTACCACGGCCATAAATTCTGCTTCGTTAAGCCCAGCTTGTTGCCAATGCTGTTCAGCCGCGCCGGCACCTTGCCAATCGTTACTGGCTTTTTCGAGTAAGTTTTTTAAAAGATTAAACATGACAACTCCTAAATCACTGCAGCCATAGCGCCTAACTGCTTGACGCTAAATGCTTGAATTTTGTCAGACCTCACCCCACTAAAAGAGTTCGACTGCCTCTTATTGGAGCACCTAAGTGCCCTTAGTTATCCTATTAATACTGACCATCTTAATCAGTGGTTTTATCTTTGGCCAGCCTTACTATCAACGTTGGCAACGGCAGCGAATCCGCGCTCGGCCTTTTCCCGAGCCTTGGCGGCAGATCTTAAAAAAGCGGTTACCTTATTATCGCGCCTTGCCCACTGATCTGCAGCTGCAATTAAAAAAACATATTCAGGTGTTTACTGCAGAGAAAGATTTTGTAGGCTGTGCAGGCTTAACCGTTACCGATGAAATGCGCGTGACCATAGCGGCGCAAGCCTGTTTGCTGTTATTAAACCGACCCAATCATTACTTTCCGCAGCTAAGATCGATCTTGATTTATCCTGCCGCCTTTATTGTGGCCAATGCGCAACAAGATGCAGCGGGCTTAGTCAGTGAACAACGGCGTATTCTCAGTGGGGAATCTTGGCAACAAGGGCGGGTGATTTTAAGTTGGCAAGATACTTTGGCTGGCGCCGCCAATCCAAAGGATGGTCACAATGTGGTGATCCATGAGTTTGCGCATCAGTTAGATCAAGAACATGGCAATGCACAAGGTGCACCATTATTGCAACGCAGTAGAGATTATCAGCAATGGTCTCAAGTGATGCAGCAAGCCTTTGATCAATTACGATGGCAGCTACAACAAGGCCAACCCGTGCTGATTGACCCTTACGCGGCAACCAACCCAGCAGAGTTTTTTGCGGTATTATCAGAGGTGTTTTTTGAACAGGCCGCCGAGTTAGCGCAACAGCATCCGGCATTGTATCAACAATTGAGCTACTTTTATCGATTAGACCCGTTAAGTTGGCACTGATCGCTTAAATGCTGTCTCTCACCGTGCGCTGAATGATCGTGATGCCCACTTTACGCATAACAGATCAGGTTAACCTGCTGATGATAAGGAGAGACAATGCGGCATTTACTGGCAATATCGTTACTGTGGAGTGGTGTCTTGTGGGCAAAAGATGTTGTGCCGGTGCAATCGATCCAGCCGGTGGCTAACAGTCTGGCAGAGCAACTGACCGTTTCGGGTACTTTAACTGCGCGTCAAGATGCGAATTTATCGAGTAAAACAGCAGGTTTGGTCGCGCAAGTCCACGTCGATGCCGGTAAACGTGTGGCAGCGGGTGACGTGTTGTTGACTTTAGATGCTGCCTTAGCGCAACATGATTTAGCACAGTTTCAAGCGGGATTAGCGTTAGCTGAAGTCAATTTACAAGAACAGCAACGCTTGGTTGCCGAAGCCGAAACGCTGACGTCGCAACAGCTTTTTCCACAAACGGAATTAGCGTTAAGAAAAGCGGCATTGCGTCAAGCCGAGGCCCTAAAACGCCAAGCAGCTGCGGCGCTGGCGCAGCAGCAAGAGCAAGTAGCACGTCACCAGTTAACCGCACCTTTTGCCGGCGTGGTGGTTGAGCGATACACTGATGTGGGTGAGTATGTCAACTTAGGTGCCCCAGTATTTCGCTTAGTGGCCTTAACGCCGTTGTATCTTGACGTGCAATTACCACAAGAATATTACCCCGCCTTAGCGAACCTTTCGCATATTGATGTTATCTCTGATCTTTATCCTAATAACGCCTTGTCAGCCACTTTAACGGCCGATGTCCCCGTGACCAGCGGTAATGCCCGAAGTTTTCTGGCAAGGCTCACCGTCGAGAGTCAGCTTAGTGGCTTATTGCCAGGTACGTCAGCCCGCGCGGTATTCCATTTTCAACAACGTGAGCGTCAAGTCTTGGTGGTGCCTGCTGACGCGTTGCTACGCCATGCTGATGGCAAATTCAGTGTGTTTTCTATTGCTGACGGTAAAGCCTATCGCCGACTTGTGACACTTGGGCGTAATACCACTGCCGGTGTAGAAATTGTGTCGGGTTTACCCAAAGGTGAAGCGGTGGTGGTGCGAGGTAATGAAAATTTACGTGATGGCCAAGCGGTTCGGTTAGTTAGCGTGGCAGGAGGCAACTGATGTTAGCTGCCGCAATCCGCCATGGCACCATTTTAACGGTTGCTGTTTTAATTATTTGTGTGTTGGGTATTGTTGCCGCTTTTCGAATACCCGTGCAAATGATCCCTGATTTGGAAGTTAGAACCATCAGTGTGGTCACGGGCTGGCCTGGTGCCACGCCGCAAGATATTGAAAAAGAAATTTTAATTGAGCAAGAGCGCTATTTACGCAATTTGCCTAATTTGCAGCGGATGATTTCCAGAGCAAGTACTGGCTCAGCTAACATTGAGTTAGAGTTTCCATTCGGGGTGGATGTTAATGAAGCCTTGATCCGAGTCAGTAATGCCTTAAGCCAAGTGTCTAGTTATCCTGAAAATGTCGACCAACCGCGCTTATTAAGCAGCTCATTTTCCGCAAATGCCTTTATGTATTACCGCTTAATGCCCCTTGCCGGCAACCCGCTGCAATTAGACATGGACATGCTGCGGGATTTCGCTGAAGACGTGGTTAGGCCCCGTATGGAACGCGTGCTTGGGGTATCTGAAATTGGTGTCAGCGGCGGTGCTGAGCGGCAAATTCAGGTGCTGGTCGATCCGGCTAAATTGGCACAACGCGGTTTAAGTATGAGTGATGTGCGCCAAGCCATTCGCGAGCGTAACCGCGATAGCTCTGCAGGTGATATCGATAACGGTAAACGACGTTATTTATTGCGGGTGATCGGCCGTTTCGATAATTTAAACGAATTAGAAGACGTTATCCTTGCACAACGCGGCGCTGAACAAGTGCGACTGCGTGATGTTGCCAGCTTGGTGTTAGATCATTTTGAAGTGCGGCAACTTTCCTATGCAGACGGTGAGCAAGCTATAGGTTTATCTGTCAGCCGCGAAAGTGGTGCCAATGTTATCGCCATTAAACAAGGTATGTTGGAGGTTGTAGCGCAGCTTAATCAAGATTTATTAGCGCAACAAGGTTTGCAACTGATGCTGATTGGCGATGACGTGCGTTATGTTGAAGATTCTATCGTTAATGTCTGGACCAACTTAGCATTAGGGGCCGCTCTAGCAACCCTGGTTATGTATCTGTTTTTACGTTCTGGCCGTGCCACACTTGTCGGCATTATTGGCCTGCCAATCTGCACCATTGCGTCATTCCTTGGCTTGTTATTATTTGATCGCACCATCAATGTCATTTCTTTAGCGGGAGTCGCCTTTGCCATTGGTATGACGGTGGATAACACCATTGTGGTGCTTGAAAGTATTGAGCAAGCCAGGCGACGGGGCTTAACTAAGTTTGATGCCGCTTTAGCCGGTGTGCGTGATGTTTGGCCAGCGGTATTAGCCTCAACCATGACCACGGTGTTGGTGTTTTTGCCTATTTTGTTTATCGAGGAAGAAGCCGGGCAGTTGTATTCCGACATTGCGATATCGATTGCCGCGGCGATAATTGCCTCGATGTTAGTGGCAGTGTTTGTGGTACCTTCCGCCTTAGCCAGAATGGGATTTGGTGGTCAAGCTGCGGCTCAAGCGGGCGGATCAGCTGCGCCAAGCCGAATATTGGCTGTGATAAATCGGCTAACTGCCAACGGTAAGCGGCGGGCAGCCGTTATGCTGAGCACACTCGTCTTTACCTTGGGCTTAGCCGCTTGGTTAATGCCCCCTGCCGAGTACCTGCCCGAGGGCGAAGAGCCGAAAGCATTTTCATTGATGATTGCGCCACCCGGTTACAACCTCACTGAAATGGCGATGATAGCCGAAGAGGTCAGGGCGTTTTTAGAGCCGCATGTATTGGCAGACGCGCAATCGTTTGACGAGGGTACAACCATTATGCCCCCTTTGAAATATTATTCAATGAATGTGTCAGTAGGGCGAATTTGGTTGATGAGTGAGCCGGTGCGAGCAACGGATATACAGGCGATGATGGATCGCTTAACGGCGTTATTTCGGCAGTATCCTGGGATGCGGGCTTTTTCTTCACGAGGTTCCATAATTAGCAGTAATGATGGCGGTACCCGTGCGGTGGCGTTGGATATTTCTGGGCCTGATCTGGCGAGTTTATATGCGACTGCCGATGCCGCCTATTTGGCAGCACAACAGCTATTTGACAACCCACAGTTAAATTCTGATCCGTCGTCGTTGTCTTTAGATCAGCCGCTGATTGAAATTCGCCCCAACTGGCAACGCTTGGCAGAGCAAGGCTACAGTGCGGCAGACTTTGGCTTTGATGTTGCCGCGTTAAGCGATGGTGCCTTTGTTGACGAGTTTTTCTTGAACGACGATAAAGTGGATATTTTCTTATTCAGTGCGGCGGGTAATCAACAACAATTGGCCGCGTTGGGGCAAGCGCCCTTGCATACACCGGCTGGCGCAGTATTACCGCTTAGTGCGTTGGCTTCACTGCGTGAAGTGGCCGACAGTGATAACTTACGGCGGGTAAATGGTTTACGAACTGTCACGTTGTATATTATTCCACCTCGCGACGTCGCGTTAGAAACCGCTGTTGAGCAAGTACAGCAACAGCTTGTGCCACAATTACAACAACAAGGCGCCATTGCCCAGGGCGTTAGCCTCGATATTACGGGTGCCTCGGATCAGCTTGATGCCACTAAGGCGGCGCTCAGTGGTAACTTTATGATTGCGATTGTCTTAATCTATTTATTACTGGTTGCCATTTTCCGGCATTGGGGCTATCCGCTGTTAATTTTAACGACTGTGCCCTTAGGGCTGGCGGCGGCTCTGGTCGGTTTGGTCACCATTAACGCAACGGGGAGTGTGTTTACTGCGATGGGGCTAAGCGGGTTTTATCAACCCTTTGATATGATCACCATGTTGGGGTTTTTAATTTTGCTCGGCACAGTGGTGAACAACCCCATTTTGATTGTTGATCAAAGCCGGCGTAATTTTGCAGCACAGCCAGGTAAGGTACAAGCCGCAGTGTTGGCCGCGGTGGCTACACGGTTAAGGCCTATTTTAATGTCCACCGCAACGACAGTGTTTGGTTTAGCGCCTTTAGTGTTCCTCCCTGGTGAAGGCACAGAGTTGTATCGTGGCGTGGGGGTCATAGTGTTAGGTGGTTTGCTGCTGTCTACGGTCGTCAGTTTACTCTTCTTACCGGCATTATTAATCTCGGTATTTAATGCCATACCGCGTTTTACGCGAATAACATCTTAAGTAATTGCGCGATTAACACTAAGGCGACCAACGGCAGGATCCAGCGACTGTATTTACGATAGTCCTGCTCTGCTGCATCGCCTTTTTTAGCAAACTTTTCCATAACGGGCACTAAAATCATTAAGGCCAAAAATAAAACTGCTAGAATGCCAAGTAACGCCATTTTGTTATTTATCCTTCAACGTGTTTACACCGCGAACACGGCCCGATATATATTTATCAAGGCACCGTTCGCCACTCTATTGACCTTATCATACGCATGTTAAACTGCCCACAATCTCTTAAAAGGAATGGTCATTATGTTGCTGGCGGTATTAGCGTTGTTAGCAGGCTTAGGCTTGCTGGTGTGGAGTGCAGACAAATTTGTAGATGGCGCGGCGGCAACAGCTAAATATGCAGGTATGCCGCCGTTGCTGATTGGTATGTTAGTGGTGGGTTTTGGTACTTCAGCACCCGAAATGGTGGTGTCGGCGATGGCAGCCAGTGATGGTAATCCCGCTTTGGCTTTAGGGAATGCTTATGGCTCGAATATCACCAACATTGCGTTAATTTTAGGCTTAGTCGCGTTGATTAGCCCTATTGCGGTTAATTCGCAAGTGCTGCGAAAAGAGCTACCCATTTTATTAGGCGTAACATTGTTTGCAGGTTGGCAATTATTCGATCATCAGTTAACACGGTTTGATGCTTGGTGTTTGTTAGGCGTGTTTTTACTGTTAATGATTTGGTCGGTATGGCAAGGCATGCGTAACCCTGGCGATCCGATGGCAGTCGAAATGAATTCCGAACTGGCCAACGCGGAGAGTATGAGCTTAAAACAATCGATAATCTGGTTGCTGGTAGGCTTATTGTTATTGATTTTGGCTTCGCGGATGTTGGTGTACGGTGCGGTGTTTATTGCACAATCATTGGGTGTCAGCGATTTAGTCATCGGCTTAACGGTGGTGGCGGTGGGCACCTCGTTACCAGAGTTGGCGTCTTCATTGATTGCCATCAAAAAAGGTGAGCACGATATTGCCTTGGGTAATGTGATCGGTTCAAACCTGTTTAATACCTTAGCGGTAGTGGGTATCGCTGCGGCTATTCAACCGATGAGTGTTGATGCCGTGGTATTAACACGCGATTGGACCTTGATGGCGGTGCTGACTGCGGCGTTATTGGTGCTCGGGTTTGGTTACAAAAAACAGGGGCGTATTAATCGGTTTGAAGGCGCGCTGCTGCTGGCCGTATTCTGTGGTTATACCGGTTATCTATTAAGCACCGTGTTGGGCTGATGGCATATCACAAGCCTGAGTTAGATAGCGGTTATTATTTACAGCATTTTAATGAGCTGCTGCAGTTTGTGGCAGCGCATTATCAAGCAGTGTTAACGGCAGACAGTCAGGCTTTTATTAGCGACTTTGCTGCCTTAGCGCCCTCTGCGCAGCTGTTGTTGGTGCGCATGCTGAATCGCAAAGGCGCAGTGTTTTGTGATAGCGAGCTAAGTTACGATGAAATTGGTGCGCCAACACCTTGGTTAACGCTGTTACAGCAACAGGGTTTTGTCGCAGAACTACAGACTGCGGATTTAACCGATTTTTGGTTACGTCTGACCAAACACACTTTATGGCAATTACTTGAGCTGGCGCAGCAGCAATTAGCCGTGCCGTTAGAGCTTAAAAAAAGCGCCACCAAACCCCAATTGCTGCGTATCGCGTTGAGTTTGCCAGTGGATTGGTTGGCACTGATCCGCCAGTTACCACAGCGCTATGTGGTGTTACAGCGGCAAGCCGCACTAAGTTATATCTATTTCCTGTATTTTGGCCGCATAGAAAGCAATTTATCGCTGTTTACGCTGCGCGATCTGGGTATTCGGCAAACTGGGCAATTTAAACAAGTCTTCCAACCTCGCTTTACCGAGTTAGCTCAAGCGCAACTGGCTTTTAGCATTGCTAGCGCTAAAGCACCGATCCAAGCATTAACCAAAAAACTGAAACCGCTAACGGATGTGGCAACTATCCGCGCCGAATTACAGCCGATGCTCACTATGGTTGAACACTGGCCGCAAACCGATGATCCGCAGCTCAGCACTAAGCGCAGCGAACGGTGTTATCAGCTAGGCCGGATTGCCGAGCAGCAGCGGCAAATGGATTTTGCTATCGCGTTTTATCAGCAAAGTGCTGATTTTCCCGCATCAGAGCGACTGGCGCGCTTGTATTGGCAGCAAGGCGAGCGCGAGCAATGCCAAAGCTATTTGCAGCAACTGTTAAATGATCCAGCCTGTGATGAAGAATGGCTGTTCGCCGATGATTTTTTCACTCGGCACTTTCCTGCGCCAGGCACGGTCAGTGCTAAGCGCTCCCGACTGACAGAATTACTGCAACAAGCCCCCAGTATCGGTGTGGATGAGTTGTACTTAGGCAAAGCTGAGCAAGGTGTGATCGCGCATTATCAACGCCAAGGTTATCAGGCGTTTCATGCCGAAAATAACCTATGGTTGGCGCTATTTGCCCTATGGTTTTGGCATGAGCTATTTGAGCATCCGGCGAGTGCCTTGCATAACCCGTTTGAACGGCGGCCACGCAATCTCAGTGCTGGGCTGTTTTACTCGCAATTTGCCGACAGTATTGAACAGAAACTGCAGTGGTTAGACGAGCCTGGGGCCACGCAGCATCTGCTAAATGCTTTGGCCGCGCATTTTGGCAAACGCAATAGTATCTGTTTTTGGCCGCAAGACTTGGCTGAACAACTGTTACCTTTGATTAAGCTGGCGCCGGCCAAGGCGTTAGCCACTTTGTTACGCCATATGGCGCAAGATTTTCAGCGCTGCAGTAGTGGCTATCCTGACTTGCTACTGATCAAAGGAAATGAGCTGGCTTTTGTTGAAGTCAAAGCCCCGGGTGACAAGATCCAGCGCCATCAACTCGCGCGTTTGTTAGCTTTGCAGCAAGCGGGGTTTAACGCCCGTTTAGAAAAGCTGCATTGGATCATCGATCCTGATCGTCTGTATGTGGTACTTGATGTCGAAACCACTGGCGGTAAAGCGGGGAGTGATAGGGTCATTGAAATTGGTGCGGTTAAAGTACAATCTGGCGAGATCATTGATAGCTTTAGCACCTTACTTGATCCTCAGCGGCGCATTCCGTCTTTTATCAGCCGACTAACCGGCATTACAAATAATATGGTTGTGGACGCCCCCACCTTTGCCGAAATAGCCGATAGCTTAGCGACCTTTCTCAACGGCGCGGTGTTCGTGGCGCATAACGTGAAATTTGATTACGGCTTTATTAAGGCCGAGTTTGCTCGGTTAGCCATAACCTTGGATATGCCGCAGCTGTGTACCGTGGTAAATATGCGCCGGTTTTATCCCGGGCATGCTTCTTACAGTTTAGGCAAATTATGCCAAGCGTTAGACATTCCATTGCTGAATCATCACCGCGCCTTAGATGATGCTAAAGCCGCTGCGCAGTTACTCTTACTGATAAATCACAAACGCGGTAAGCCAGAGCACGCCACGACCTAACTCCTTTTTAATGCGGCATATATTGCCTTAATAGAAGGCATAAGTCATCGAGCTATGCCGTCATTACCAGCGGCGATAAAGGCTGCTGGCTTAATAAGGTGTGCTGCTGTCATCGTCTATAGTGTTAAGGGCAACTTGTAAGAATCATGGCTTTAATGAAGAGGGTTCGAATGACACAACATCAACGTAGTTGGCTTGGCTGGACAGGGCTCGTCATTTGGCGATTTTTACTGTGCTTTAGCCTCGCCTTATTAACTTTGCTGTGTGTGCTGCGCTTTATCCCGCCACCCACCTCCGCTTTTATGCTGCAAAGCCCTTATCCCGTGACGCAACATTGGATAGACATCACTGAACTGCCGACACATGTGCCGTTAGCGATGGTTGCCTCTGAAGATCAGCGGTTTCCTCAGCATTGGGGGGTAGATTTTGCGGCGATCAGTCAAGCGCTACAGCAATTTGATAATGGTGGTGGTCTGCGGGGGGCGAGTACCCTAAGCCAGCAAACAGCAAAAAATCTATTGTTATGGCCAGGACAAAGTTTTTTACGTAAAGGCATAGAAGCGGGTTTAGCACTGAGTCTTGAGGTTATTTGGGGTAAAAAGCGGATTTTAGAGGTATACCTCAATCTTGCTGAATTTGGGCAAGGTATATACGGTGTTGAAGCGGCTAGCCAACATTATTTTGCTAAATCGGCGCGCTATCTCACCGTTAATGAGGCGGCGAGGCTCGCCGTGCTGTTACCCAGTCCACGCTCGCGCGATCCACGTCAATTAACGCCTTATTTGCGTCAACGCGTCGCTTGGGTCGAGCGACAAATGCGGCAATTAGGGAGCAGTTACTTAAACCCGATATTGCATTAATCACTGGTGGTAGCAATAACCGCGACGCAACTGCAAAAAAATCAGCAAAGGTTAACAAGCGGCTATACTTTATTTTTTAAATAAAGGATGCCAAATGATGATTAGATTGTTAATTGTTCTGTGGGTGTGCGCATGGCCTTTAGGGGTAGCAGCTAAGCCTGAGTTGCTGCTAGCTCAGATTTACCATGAAGATGTCGACATTCAAGATTATTGGGTAAGCGAGAAACTAGATGGTGTGCGTGCTTATTGGGATGGTAAACAACTACTTAGCCGAGGAGGCAATATTATTGCCGCGCCGTCTTGGTTTCTTGCTGATTTTCCAAGCCAAAAATTAGATGGCGAGCTGTGGCTGGGTCGCCAGCAGTTTGCCGCCACGTTAAGCATAGTGAGCAAGCAACAACCGGTACAGAGCGAATGGCAACAAATTCGCTATTACGTATTTGAGTTACCCGAGGCGGCAGGAACCTTTAGTGATCGGGTCTTGGCAATGCACGCGCTTAAACAGCAGCTCAATTCGCCTTATATCGTCATTGTGCCGCAGTTTCGTGTTGCGGATAAGCAACAACTGTTTACTAAACTTACTGAGCTGGAGCAGGCTGGCGCAGAGGGCTTAATGTTGCATCATCAAGCCGCGTTGTATCATACCGGCAGAAGTCAGGCGTTATTAAAGCTGAAAACCTATCAGGATTCAGAAGCCGAAGTGGTGGGTTATCGCCCGGGTAAGGGCAAGTATCAAGGTATGGTTGGAGCGCTTATCGTCAAAACACCTGAAGGCAAAACCTTTGCTATTGGCAGTGGTTTAACGGATGCGCTTCGCGAAACACCACCAGAAATTGGCACGGTGATAACCTATCGGTATAACGGTCTGACCGTGCATGGCTTACCCCGTTTTGCGCGATTTTTAAAAGTGCACTCCGATTTTTAAGCCATGGGTTCGAGTTTCACGGTGGCGGGGCGCAATAAGGCTCGGATCCGTTCAAAGGGAGTCAACACGATAGCATTGCCCAGCAACACCAGCGCAAAACCGCTAAAGGTATAGCTGGTCCAGCTAAAACCTTCAAATAAGGTACTTAATACCACGGCCACTAATGGAAACAGCACTATGGTATAGCTGGCTTTTTCCGGGCCAATTTTTTTCAGTAGCGCAAAATAACTGGCAAACGCGATGACCGAGCCAAAGATCGCCAGATAGAGCAATGAAGCAAGATAAGCCGGTTCAGTACTGAAGTTAAACTGTTGTCCTTGCCATAATGCCGCTAACAATAATACGCCGCTACCGTACAGCATGCCCCATGCATTCACTTGCATAATGGGCATGCCTTCTCGTGAGTTGCGCACGCTGACCATGTTGCCAAACGAGGCCGAGAGTGCACCCGATAAGATCAGCAATAAGCCGATTAAGCTGGCATTGGTAAAATCTAACCCATCTAAATCAGGCCAAAACAGCACCACAATACCGGCGATGCCCATTAAGGCACCAAAATAAATACGTTTCGCTACCGGTTTGCCGAAAAACAACCGCGTATTAACGATGTTCATCAGTAGCATAGTGGTAAAGGCGATGGCGGTCATCGCGGAGGTCAGGTATTGTTGTGCTTGATAAATAAACAGAAAGTTGACGGCAAAATTGAGCGTGGCTAACAACAAAATAAAGCCATGCTGGCGCAGCGTAAAACGCATATCGAGCTTTTTGTACCAGCAAAATAGCCACATCAGTACAGCGGCAATTGCAAAACGGTACAAGAGTGATACTTCAATCGCAACTTCACCGAGTTGAAACTCAATGGCAAACCAGGTGGAACCCCAGATCAACACGGTAACTAAGTACAATAAGATGTTTTGCATAAAGCGATGCCAGTGGCGATAAAGGCACTGATCATAAAGCCTTGTTCAAGATTAAAACAGTAGTCAAAGTAGAATTTTATGTGGTTTGTTTAGCAACAAGGGTGGTTTTGTTGGGAGTCAAACCATTAAGCTGCGCAAGGTTTTAATTTTGCATAGTCTGTGCCCCTAAACATTTGCTAAACATGTAGTGAGAAACTTTTTCGCCGTTGGCGAGTAACTTTCTTTTGTTTCGCCAAAAGAAAGTTACCAAAGAAAATGCGACCCACGTTGCGGCGAAAGCCCGTTCAATTTTGCCCGCCCAAGGCGACGAGGTAACTCGCTCGGCGCTACCGCACCTCACTCAAACACCCCTCGTCTTAAAACCTTGGTCGCGCAAATTTGATCGGCTTGCAACGTAATGGGATTTAAAAGCGCATCAGACTAAGGAGCATTTCGGTTTTAAGATTCTTACAGCTAAGAACTGAAAGCGGTCTTTGCTGATTGCCTTGTGAAATGTCTGCAATATTGCACAAACAAGCTATTCAGCTAAGCGAATACCGCTTTGGCTTTTATTCCCCTTAGAGCGAGCCGACTGATCATCGTTGTCCAAGGTTTTAAGAAAACGGGTGTTTGAGTGCGGCGACGGTAGCGCCGCGCGAGTTACGTTTTCGCCTTGGACAACGATTGAGCAGTTGGGCTTTCGAGCGGAAGTGGGGTCGCATTTTCTTTGGATACTTTCTTTTGGCGACGCAAAAGAAAGTATCTCGCCAACGGCGAAAACGTTAAGGATCTTGGTATCTGAACCCGAGGCTAATCGTGTAAAAAGCGTCGCAAGTGCAAGCAAAAGCATCCTGAAAAATGTAGACTCGGCCTAAGGAAATCTGGCTAAAAGTGCAAGCACTGCTGGAGCTGAGAGTACGGCCTTGGTAACTGATATAAATGAAGCACTTGATAAAATGAGAGAGAAGAGATCGATAAGTGATGCGTAACGGACTAAAAAATTATCTAAATATGTCTTTTTCATTTGGAATAATGATTGTTATGGGTGTATTGATAATAAAAGACCAAATAGCTCATCATCAGTATACTTCAGGCTATATTGAATACTTTGAATGCTTTAACGACAAAAAGACGGAGTCGACTTATCAATATAATTTGAAACTTAAAAGTGACGACAGTTTTAGGAATCGAATCAAAGTACCTTGTGACGTAATCCCCAAAATCTCAAAAGGGGATTATGTCGAGGTTGAAAGTATTGGTCACATTTTCATCCAAATAACCCTCAATGAAGTTGAATTATTTGACAAAGCTTACTTAGAGAGAAGAAGCAATGTTAACTTTATTTTTATACTGCTTTTTTTGTTAGGGTTATGTGATTTCAGCTATAGAATGTTTAACAACGTAAAGAGTAGGAAACCCATCTAAACATAATATCAGACCAATTCTCAGAAGTTAGATAAGGAAAATGAGTGTTGACGTTCATGGTGTTTTGTATTCTTTTTATTCTTGTCTTAAATTACTAATATGCGGGGCTATTGCGAGTTTTAGTTTTTGGATATCCAATTGACAAAGCTATACAAGGCCATGTGAAATTTGATCAAAAGTGGCGGGTACTCGCTGTTCATAGCTTGCGGGGCTTTGTTTTATCTGGCTTGGGTTTATAAAGCTGGCTGAGCAGCGGTTTCTGAACGGATAGAATTAATAATTTAAAAAAATAGGTTTAAGTGGGAGTAATGGGTAAACGTAAGATAAAGTACAGCGAGGGCGATGTGTTCTTAGTGCCCTCCAGGGATGGTAAGTTTTTTGTTGGGCAAATTATAGTTGATGGCGATTCTGATATTGGAGCATTATTTTGCTATTTTTTTGACCTAAAAGTTACCATTGATGAAGCACAAAATATCTCTGATTTGTCGTCAGAAAAAATTATAAGCGCAATTTTAATTACACCCGAAATGATACAGCGAGGCTACTGGACAATAACCGTTAATTGTCCAGTAGTTCAAAGTGTTCATGAGAAATTATATTGGCGTTTAAAAGAAAATAATTTTGTTGGTTCTCGCGTTAACGGTGGTGGTCTGATAGCGGATAAGCTGGATACCTACTACGGACTTCTTGAAGAGAGCTATTGGGCTCGGTTGGACATGGTATATGAAGCGTTTTTAGTTCCTCCAGAAAAACGTCAGTCTTGATATTTACAAACAAGAAACGTTTAGTTTCTGACCCCAAACATAAGAGGATTAATAGCGAGATCGCTTAGTAACATTTTAAATTCACTAGGGTTGATGAGAAGCGCTTAACCTTCTCGCCGTTGGCGAGTAACTTTCTTTTGCCTCGCCAAAAGAAAGTCCCGCAAAGAAAAGGCGACCCACGTTGCGGCGAAAGCCCCTTTCAATTTTGCCCGCCCAAGGCGACGAGGTAACTCGCTCGGCGCTAACGGCCCTCATTCAAACACCCCTCGTCTTAAAAACTTGGTCGGACAAACTTGCTCGGCTTGCAACGTAATGGGATTAACAGCAGTGCAGCGCGGTTAGTCGATGACGTTTTAACGTGAAGCTGATTTCTACAGCTCAATTTGTGGTAATGAGTGGATCAAATTTCAGTTGTTGGTGTAGTGAACGATTAAGTGGAGTTGGCTAATTATTTAACCTTTTCGCCGTTGGCGAGGGACTTTCTTTTGTTTCGCCAAAAGAAAGTCCCGCAAAGAAAAGGCGACCCACGTTGCGGCGAAAGCCCGTTCAATTTTGCCCGCCCAAGGCGACGAGGTAACTCGTTCGGCGCTACCGCACCTCACTCAAACACCCCTCGTCTTAAAACCTTGGTCGTGCAAACTTGATCGGCTTGCAACGTAATGGGATTGAAAAGCACATCAGCCTTAAATGCTTAGTCTTTGGTAAGCGTAACGCCAACCACACATTCCTATCCTAACTGATCAACATTACCCTGTCTGCCTCTTTAAATTATCAGGGTAATCATCATGAAACGCACTAAAGAACAATGGCTGGCCTTATTCGCCGAGCAAGCCCAAAGTGGCCTTACTCAAACGGCATTTGCTAAACGACAAGGGATTATCCCGACCTATTTCAATCTCCGTAAACGCCAGTTGTTGGCTCATCAGAATGATGACACCGGTTTCATTGAATTAGCACCACAAAGCTCGCCACTGGCCCAGCATATCCTGCTACGCAAGCGTGATATGGAATTGCAACTTCCAGCAGGGACGGATGCACTCTGGTTAGCCGCCTTGCTCAGAGCACTTTGACTATGAAAATGTTCCTCGATGTGCTTAAGGTCTATTTGCATAAACAGCCGGTCGATTTTCGCAAATCCATTAATGGCTTATCGTTGCTGGTCGAGCAAGAGATGCAGCTCTCGCCATTTAGCGGTGCACTATTTGTGTTCTGCAATCGGCAGCGTACTCGGTTAAAAGTGCTGTACTGGGATAGCACTGGGTTTTGTCTGTGGTACAAGCGACTTGAAAAAGACACATTCCGCTGGCCAAGGCAGATGCCAGGTAAAGTGTTGTCTATTAGCGAGCAGCAATGGCATTGGCTGTTGCAAGGTGTCGATATTCAAAAAATCACCGCGCACCAGCCGCTGCATTACCAGAGTGTGGGTTGATATGCCGATCGGCTATAAATCCTGTAGATCGCATCCAAAACAATCTAAATCTTACCAAGCACTTAGCCAAATTGGCCGTTACAATAACGGCCATGAAAAAGATACCTCAATCCTTACCTGATGATGTTGAACTGCTCAAGAAAATGCTGCTTGAGCAGACGCAAAAGCTTGAGCGCAAACTGGCGCAAAAAGACAAACGCATCGCTAAACTAGAGCGGGTTAACCAGCAGCTCTCGGATAAGTTACAGCAATTACTGGAGCGCTATAACCTGAAGAAGTACCAGAAATTTAGCCCCAGCAGCGAGACCTACGAAGGTGAAGGCGAAGTGTTAAATGAGGCCGAGCAGCTTATTGAAGAGCAGTCAGTAGCAACAGAGCCAGATACTCAGACGACCGAGAGCGCTGAGAAAACCGCCAAGCCACGCCGACCGCGTATTATTCCTGAATTGCCCCGCGTTGACGTTATCCATGACATTGACGATAAAACCTGTGTCTGCTGTGGCCATGCCCTGCATCAAATGGGTGAAGAAGTCAGTGAGCAAATTGAGTTCGTGCCCGCGCAAATCCGTGTTCTTAGAAACGTCCGGTTGAAATACAGCTGCCGGCAGTGTGAAACCAATGGCACTAAGGTCGACATTAAGATTGCTGATGTGCCAGCTGCGGTTATCCCTAAGAGCATGGCCACGCCAAGTTTACTGGCGCAAATCATCAGCAGCAAAATGCACTATGGCTTGCCGTTATACCGTCAGGAGCAGTTGTTTAATCAGGCAGGTATTGAGCTTAGTCGTCAAACGATGAGTCGTTGGCTGATAACCTGTGCAGATAAACTTAAACCGCTACTGGCGTTAATGAAAGCTGAGCTTCTGAAACAGCCGGTGCTGTGGGCAGATGAAACCACGGTCAATGTGCTGGATGTTGAGAAAAGCACCTGCTACATGTGGGTGTATGGCTGTGGCTTAGAAAAAAGTACCGGCCCCAAACTGGCGCTGTTTGATTATCAGGATAGCCGCAGCAGCAAACATCCCTGTGACTTCTTATCCGGCTTTAACGGTTATCTGCAGGTCGATGGTTATGCCGGGTATGAGAAAACTCACGCAACCTTAGTCGGTTGCTGGGCGCATGCCAGACGCAAGTTCGTTGAAGCCCAAAAAGCACAGGGCAAAGGCAAAACGGGTAAAGCGGATGTGGCCCTTAACCACATCCAGAAACTCTATGCACTGGAGAGTAAATTAAAAACTGCGCCGCCTGATAAGAAGTATGACGCCAGACAAGCACTAGCTAAACCACTGCTAGAACAATTTAAAAGCTGGCTGGATAAATCAAGCGAGAGTGTCACGAAAGAAAGTTTACTGGGAGTCGCTATCACGTATAGCCTGAATCAGTGGCCCAAACTCATCCGCTATCTGGACGATGGCCGATTAAATATCGACAACAACCGTGCTGAGCGCGCCGTCAAACCGTTCGTGATTGGACGCAAGGCGTGGTTGTTTGCCAATACTGAAACGGGCGCAGAAGCCAGTGCTGCAATGTATAGCCTAGTCGAAACGGCCAAAATCAATGGTCTGGAACCGTATGATTACTTATGCCGCTTGCTGACAGAGCTGCCCAAAGCCAATACCCACGAGCAACTGCAAGAACTCCTGCCTTATTGATCAGCAGCCACACCGCAAGGTGTGGTTGTTGTTACGCTTACAGTCTTTGACCCCAAACATGAAAACGATTTGGGGTAAAAAACGGATTATTCAGCTTAGTGAATACCGCTCTGGCTTTTTATTCCCCTTAGAGCGAGCCGACTGATCATCGTTGTCCAAGGTTTTAAGAAAACGGGTGTTTGAGTGCGGTGACGGTAGCGCCGCGCGAGTTACGTTTTCGCCTTGGACAGCGCATGAGCAGTTGGGCTTTCGAGCGGAAGTGGGGTCGCATTTTCTTTGGATACTTTCTTTTGGCGAGACAAAAGAAAGTATCTCGCCAACGGCGAAATCGTTAAGGGTCTTGGTATATGACCCCGAAGCTACTCCTTAAAGCGCAAGACCAAAATTCTTGCCGCATCAAAATGTCTACGCGCATATCCGCAATAACTTAAGATCTGACAATTGGCTAAGTTTTTTAAAAAATAAATACCTTATCAATTCCTTGCTCGCAAAGGTCAACAGGACTAATATTTGTACGTTAAGTTGTACTAATTGGAGTTCAATATGAGCCGTATACATCTAGATAAAGATATTCAGCCTTTATCTGAATTTCGTGCTGGTGTTACATCATTTATTAAGCAAGTCAATGAGACACGTCGGCCGTTGGTTATTACGCAGCATGGTAAAGGTGTGGCCGTTGTTCTTGATGTCGCAGAATATGAAGCAATGCAAGAGAAGATCGAGTTACTTGAAGAAATACATACTGCTGAAGCGCAATTAGCTGCAGGTTTAGGTGTATTAAATAAAGATGCTCGTTCCCAAATCTTAAAACGCATTCATAGATGAGAGTAGTCTGGTCACCTTTAGCATTACAAAAGCTGGGTGATGCTGCAGAGTTTATTGCTTTGGATAATCCCTACGCCGCAGAAAAATGGGTAAATGACGTTTTTGACAAAACGGATCTCCTTGAATCAGTGCCAGAAATGGGGCGAATGGTTCCAGAAATGCCTCATACACACTACCGAGAAATTATTTTTGGTCATTACCGCATCATTTATAGCTTGAGTCATGAGATACGCGTGCCAACGGTAAGACATTGTCGTCAGTTGCTCACCGAGCATGATGTATGAAACGATGTTAGTAAATGCTTAGTATCTGACACCAAGCATCGATTGTTGAAAGCTTTTTCGCCGTTGGTGAGTAACTTTCTTTTGTTTCGCCAAAAGAAAGTTACCAAAGAAAAAGGCGACCCACGTTGCGGCGAAAGCCCGTTCAATTTTGCCCGCCCAAGGCGACGAGGTAACTCGCTCGGCGCTACCGCACCTCACTCAAACACCCCTCGTCTTAAAACCTTGGTTGGACAAATTTGATCGGCTTGCAACGTAATGGGATTGAAAAGCACAACAGCCTTAAATGCTTAGTCTTTGACCTCAAACATGAAAACGATTTGGGATAAAAAACGGATTATTCAGCTTAGCGAATACCGCTCTGGCTTTTAGTCCCCTTAGAGCGAGCCGACTGATCATCGTTGGCCAAGGTTTTAAGAAAACGGGTGTTTGAGTGCGGCGACGATAGCGCCGTGCGAGTTACGTTTTCGCCTTGGACAGCGCATGAGCAGTTGGGCTTTCGAGCGGAAGTGGGGTCGCATTTTCTTTGGATACTTTCTTTTGGCGACGCAAAAGAAAGTATCTCACCGCAGGTGAAATGCTGACTAGCTGCTTAGGCTAAGATGCTGAAATGATGATCAAACGTTTTTGGGTAAAAGACAGAAGTGGGGTCGCATTTTCTTTGGAGACTTTCTTTTAGCGACGCAAAAGAAAGTCTGTCACCGCAGGTGAAATCTTGCCTCGCCAAGTAGGCTAAGCCACCGAATATTCAGCCGCAAAAAATGCGGGTAAAACTTAGCGTGGAAAGGCCTGCAGCGTCATTTCAGCAATTTGCTGCAGTTGCTCTGCTGTGGCGCCATTATTGGCTTGAATCGCCATGCCTTGTAACACGGTTCCCATAAAGCGTGACAACACTTCTGCATCAACATGTGCCGGAAGATCGCCCGCTATTTTGGCCTGAGCAAAGCGTTCATGCAGTTTTTGTTCACCGGCCAACCGGCGATTAATTAATGCCGCTTTTACGGCCGATGCCGCTTCGCTGCAAGACAAGGCGCCTTGCACCACAAAACAGCCTTGGGGTTGTGTTTTGTCGGCCATATTATTCGCCGCACCATAAAGCATATGTTCGGCTACTTGATAGGCAGTGGGTTTTTCTAGTGCCGGTAAAAAAAACGAGCAAGGACGGCTTTCATAAAGCTCAATGGCTTTTAAAAAAAGCTGCTCTTTATTACCAAAAGCGGCATACAAGCTGGGTTTGTTAATTCCCATGGCTTCGGTGAGATCGGCTAATGAAGTGCCATCGTATCCTCTGCGCCAGAAAACCTCTAGAGCCTTCTCAAGCGCGGTATCTGTATCAAAGGCGCGGGGGCGGCCGACACTTTGTGGGCAACTTGTTACGGTCATGGCTCTGCTCCTGAAAATAGTGTTTATATAGTAAACAGCAAATCGCCCCATGTCCAGCAAGGGTTATATACCGCTAGGTATAAAACCTGACCCCCAGCTAACGCTTATAACGAATCGTTATAAAGGCAAACTTATTATATTTACCACTTGGTACAAAATAGATTGACAGTAAGAGATAAATCTATATATTTACCGACCGGTACAAAACAAGCAGATTAAATGCAAATTACGCAACAAAGTGGAGACGTGCGTCATGAGTAGTTTCAAACAGGTGAAAATTTTAATGTTAGCCAGCGTTGCGGCATTAGCGCTGTCCGCTTGTGGCAACCCGGAAGCCGCAGAGCAAGCTACGGCGCCTGCTGCTCCTGAAGTGAGTGTGGCACAGGTTGTCGCTGAGCGTATCACCGAATGGGACGAATTTACGGGCCGTTTGCAAGCTCCGCAAACCGTGAGGTTGGTGCCTCGTGTATCCGGTTATATTGAGCAGGTACATTTCAGCGAGGGCGCTTTGGTGCGTGAAGGGGATTTACTGCTGCAAATCGATCCTCGCCCGTTTACCGCAGATGTGGCGCGTTTAAAAGCCGAATTACAAAACGCCGAAAGCGCGGCCAGCTTAGCTGAAAGTGAATTTCGGCGCGGCGAAAGGTTAAGCAAGCAGCAAGCTATTTCTACTGAAGCACTCGACAGCCGTTTAGCACGGCAACAACAAACAGCGGCCACTGTTGCTGCGGTGAAAGCCGCCTTACAGCGCGCAGAGTTAGATTTAAGTTATACCCGCGTAACGGCCCCTATTAGTGGCCGAGTGTCTTATGCGATGGTAACGGCCGGTAACTTTGTGACCGCTGGGCAAACTGAACTGACCAATGTGGTCTCGACTGATAAAATGTATGCCTATTTCGATGTAGACGAGCAAAGCTATTTAAAATACGCCCGCCTAAGCAACGAAGGAAAACGCGCCGATACGCGTGATGCAACGGGCAACCCCGTTTATATGGCGCTGGCTAACGATACAGATTATCAACATATCGGTCAGATCGATTTTGTGGATAACAGTGTCAATCAACACACTGGCACTATTCGTCTTCGCGCCAGTTTTGCTAATCAAGATAACCAGTTATTACCCGGTTTATTTGCCCGTTTAAAGCTCGTTGGCAGCAACAGCTATGACGGCGTGTTAATTGATGAAAAAGCCATTGGTACGGATTTGAATAATAAGTTTGTATTGGTGGTGAATGCCAATAATCAACTGGAATATCGCGCCGTGACTTTAGGGGAAAAAATCAATGATTTGCGCATTGTTAAAGCGGGCTTAGCCCCTAGCGATAAGATTGTGGTCAATGGTTTGCAGCGGGTACGGCCGAATATGCAAATTTCACCGAAAATGGTGGAGATGGCAAATGAAACGCAGTTAACGCAAATTCGTCAGGCACAGCAACTGCTTGAGCAAAGCCATGCCGCATTAACAGCACAAGCCGCACACAACGCGACTCAAGGTTAAGGGCTCTTCGATGTTTTCTCAATTTTTTATCAAACGGCCGATCTTTGCTGCCGTTATTTCATTACTGTTTTTTATCAGTGGTGCCATTGCGGTTTGGCAACTGCCGGTAACGGAATATCCAGAAGTGGTGCCACCCACTGTGGTGGTCACCGCAAATTATCCGGGTGCCAACCCTAAAGTGATTGCTGAAACCGTTGCCTCGCCGTTAGAGCAGGAAATCAACGGTGTTGAAGATATGTTGTATATGTCATCGCAAGCCACCTCGGATGGCCGCATGACCTTAACCATTACCTTTGCCATTGGTACCAACGTCGATTTAGCGCAAAGTCAGGTGCAAGCGCGGGTTGATCGCGCTATGCCAAGGCTGCCGCAAGAAGTGCAGCGGCTGGGCATTGTCACAGAGAAATCGTCACCCGATCTGACCATGGTGGTGCATTTAACGTCACCAGACGATCGTTACGACATGCTGTATTTATCTAATTATGCTGCGCTAAATGTTAAAGATGAATTAGCGCGTATTGAAGGTGTTGGCGCGGTACGGGTATTTGGTGCGGGTGATTACAGCATGCGTATCTGGTTAGATCCGAGTAAGGTTGCGGCCTTAGGGTTATCGCCAAGCCAAATTGCCAGTGCCATTCGTGAGCAAAACCAACAAGCCGCTGCCGGTAGTTTGGGCGCACAACCGAGTGGCGATGCCGATTTTCAATTATTGATCAATGTGAAAGGCCGTTTAACCACGGAGGCAGAGTTTGAAGACATTATTATCAAAGTGGGCGAGCGTGGTGAAATCAGCCGCTTAAAAGATGTCGCCCGGGTCGAATTGGGGGCATCTACCTATGCGCTGCGTTCCTTGTTAGATAATAAAGATGCGGTTGCCTTACCGATTTTCCAAGCGTCGGGTTCAAACGCTATCCAAATTTCTAATGATGTGCGCAGCACCATGCAAACGTTAAGCAAGAGTTTTCCAGATGGCCTAACTTACGACATTGTGTACGATCCAACCGTGTTTGTGCGCGGCTCAATTGAGGCCGTTGTTAAAACCTTATTAGAAGCGGTTTTACTAGTAGTACTGGTCGTGGTGCTGTTTTTACAAACATGGCGCGCGTCTATTATTCCGCTGGTGGCTGTGCCAGTGTCTTTAGTGGGTACTTTTGCCTTTATGCACTTAATGGGTTTCTCATTAAATGCCTTATCGTTATTTGGCTTGGTTTTAGCAATTGGTATCGTGGTTGATGATGCCATAGTGGTGGTCGAAAACGTTGAGCGTAATATCAGTGAAGGTTTATCACCGGTAGCGGCTACACAAAAAGCCATGAAAGAGGTCACGGGGCCTATCGTGGCCACCACCTTGGTATTAGCGGCCGTGTTTATTCCAACGGCGTTTATGTCGGGTTTAACTGGGCAATTTTATAAGCAATTCGCGCTAACGATTACTATTTCTACCTTTATTTCGGCGATTAACTCGTTAACGTTGAGCCCGGCATTGTCGGCCCTTTTGTTAAAAGGGCATGGCGAGAAAAAAGATGCGCTAACCCGTGGTATGGACAAACTGTTAGGCGGTTGGTTGTTTGCACCGTTTAACCGTTTCTTTGCGCGGTTGTCGAATGGCTATGGTTATTTGGTGCAAAAAATCATCCGTTTTGGTGCCATCGTGATGTTGCTGTATGTCGCGCTGGTCGGTTTAACCGGCTTGCAGTTTGCCACTACGCCAACCGGTTATGTGCCTGGGCAAGATAAGCAGTATTTAGTTGCTTTTGCGCAGCTACCGGATGCCGCTTCACTTGAGCGTACCGAAGCGGTGGTGAAAGAAATGTCACGGATCGCCTTAGCACAGCCAGGTGTGGCTAATTCGGTGGCCTTTCCAGGACTGAGCATCAATGGCTTTACTAATAGCCCGAACAGTGGTGTGGTCTTTACCCCGTTAGACAGCTTTGACGAGCGTCAAGATCCAGCGTTATCCGCTAATGCCATTGCTGCGGCCTTAAACCAAAAATTTGCTGGTATTGAAGATGCTTACATCGCTATTTTCCCACCACCGCCAGTACAAGGTTTAGGCACCATTGGCGGCTTTAGATTGCAAATTCAAGACCGTGCTAATTATGGTTATGAAGAGCTTTACAACGTGACCATGCAGGTAATGATGAAAGCGTGGCAGACACCTGAACTTGCCGGGGTCTTTTCAAGTTATCAGGTTAATGTGCCGCAGCTAGATTTAGATATTGATCGCACCAAAGCGAAACAACAGCAAGTTTCGTTGGATACGGTGTTTCAAACGTTGCAGGCGTATATGGGCTCGGTTTATGTCAATGACTTTAACCAGTTTGGTCGCACCTATCAGGTGAATATGCAAGCTGATCAAAAGTTTAGACAAACGCCAGAACAAATCAGCCAGTTAAAAGTACCGAATGTCCAGGGGGAGATGATCCCACTTGGTTCTTTTATCACAGTAACCGATACCGCCGGCCCTGATCGCGTGATGCACTACAACGGTTTTACCACGGCAGAGTTAAATGGTGGTGCGGCGCCCGGTTTTAGCAGTGGCGAAGCGCAAGCGGCTATTGAGAAAATCTTGGCAGAAACGCTACCCAATGGCATGACTTACGAGTGGACTGAACTGACCTACCAGCAAATTTTAGCCGGTAATGCGGGTATGTTTATCTACCCGTTAGTGATTTTGCTGGTGTTTATGGTGTTAGCGGCGCAGTACGAAAGCTTAAGCTTGCCACTGGCGATTATCCTGATCATTCCAATGACCTTATTATCGGCGTTAAGTGGTGTGCTGTTATACGGCGGTGATAACAACATCTTTACGCAAATCGGTTTAATTGTGTTGGTGGGCTTGGCAACGAAGAATGCCATTCTTATCGTCGAGTTTGCGAAAGAGTTGCAAGACCAAGGCATGACAGCTTTAGAGGCCATTTTAGAGGCCGGTCGCTTACGTTTAAGACCGATTTTAATGACGTCTATTGCCTTTATTATGGGCGTAGTACCGATGGTGTTCTCCAGTGGTGCCGGTGCAGAAATGCGCCAAGCGATGGGCGTAGCGGTATTTGCCGGCATGATTGGTGTCACTATTTTCGGCTTAATTTTAACCCCGTTGTTTTATTATTTACTGGCCAGTCGGCAACAGCAAAAACGTGCCGCGACGCCAGTGCAACAAAACTCGACTGTGGAGGCTTCTGATGCCTAACATGTTTAAGCTATCAACGATGGCAATACTGGTCGCTACGTTAAGTGCCTGCACGGTGGGGCCCGATTATCAGCAACCGACTCAGGTAGCCACCATTAACTTTGATAGCCCTTATCAACAAGCAGAGCAAGCTCAAAGCTGGTGGCTAGCGTTCGATGATGCCACGTTAAACCGCTTAATTAGCCGTGCTTTAGTGGAGAACCGCACCTTAGTGCAAGCTCGCGCTAACGTTGACCGCGCCTATGCGGTATTTCGTGACACGCAAAATAATAGCTTGCCCAAGGGGAGTTTAGCGAGCGGTTATCAAGCAACAGAAAATGGCACTGTGTCGAGCAGCGATGACGGTGTCATTACCCGTGGTTTTAGCCATGGCGCTAGCCTAAGTTGGGATATCGACTTATTTGGTAAGCTACGGCGGGCCACCGAAGCGGCAACCGCGGCGGCAGAGCAAGCCGATATCTTGTGGCATGATGCGCAAGTGCAGCTGATTAGCCAAGTTGCCACCAGCTATGGTGAATATCGCGGTGCTCAGCTGCGGTTATTAGTGGCAGAGCAAAATTTACAGAATTTGCAGCAAAGCCGTGACATCGTGCAAGCTCGGCTTGAAGCCGGTTTAGCGTCTGAATTAGAGTTAGCGCAAATTGAGGTGCAATATCATCAGGTGCAAGCCGCGGTGCCCGCCTTACGGGTAGCCTTGTTAACTGCCGATGCCACTTTATCAGCGTTATTAGCGCAACAACCCGGCAAACTTAACTTAGGCTCTGTACCGAAACTGCCTGAGTTGGCCGAGCCTGTCGCCGTGGTCGCCGGTGAAAATTATCTGCGTTATCGCGCCGATGTTGCCAGCGCTGAGCGCGAGTTAGCGGCACGAACTGCCGATATTGGCGTGGCCACTGCCGATCTGTATCCGAACTTATCCGTAACGGGCTTTTTAGGCTTTTTATCTGGCCCGGGTTTTTCGTTGGGCAGCGATAATCAAAGCTGGGCGATAGCGCCCACACTAAGCTGGCAAGCTGCCGATTTAGGCTCGGTGAAAGCGCGGATCCGTGTGGCTGAAGCCAATGCCACTATGGCCTTAGCCCAGTTTGAGCAGCAGGTGTTCAATGCCATTGCCGATATGCAACTGAGCTTGCAAAGCTACAATTTGAGCCGTGAGCAGCAACTGAGCACTGAGCGGCAATGGCAAGCTAGCAATAAAGCGCTGCGTATAGCACGTGAACGTTACAATGCCGGTAGCGGTGAGTTTTTAGCGTTATTAGATGCCGAGCGCGAGCAGCTGTTCGCGCGCGATCAGTTAGCGCAACTGCAGCAACAAAGTTTTGGTCGCTTAGTGGCTATTTACCGCAGTTTTGGTGGTGCGATCCAGCTGCAATAAATACAGCTTGCCGTGCTTTAAGTTAAAAAGCTGGAGTAATCCAGCTTTTTGCTTTGATAAAACCGTCAAAATACCTGAAGGGCGCTAATTCCTGTTTAAAGTCACTTGCTGAGTGTGCAACTAATCGCCAAAATAGCCGCCTACTGCGATGAGGTCACTATGGTTAATTTAGCTTTGCTGGGTGCGTTTATTCCGACGTTTTTGTTTGTGTCGGTAACACCGGGTATGTGTATGACGCTGGCAATGACGCTAGGTATGAGTCAGGGCGTGCGCCGCACCTTTTGGATGATGTGGGGCGAAATGCTTGGCGTCGGCTTAGTTGCCGTATTGGCAGTTTTGGGTGTCGCAGCCTTGATGCTGCAGTTTCCGGCGTTATTTCAGTGGTTCAAAATTGTTGGCGCTGTTTATCTTAGCTATGTGGGTATCCAAATGTGGCGGGCTAAAGGCAAGTTAGCTTTACCCAGTGCTGGCGCCTTACCGCAATTGTTATCGCGCCGCGCCTTGTTTAGTCAGGGGTTTATCACCGCAGTGTCCAATCCGAAGGGCTGGGCTTTTCATATGGCGTTATTACCGCCGTTTATCGACAGTTCGCTATCGTTTTGGCCACAACTGGCTATTTTGATCAGTATTATTTTGTTGCTAGAGTTTTTATCTATGCTGCTGTATGCCAGTGGCGGTAAAGCCTTGGCATTGTTTTTAACACGGTCTAATCGGGTGCAATATCTCAATCGCATCGGCGCCAGCCTGATGTTTGGCGTGGCGCTGTGGATGCTAGTCGATTAACGCTTAATCGGGCTTGGGCGGTGTTTTGGCACTGCCAATACCGCCACTTAACACCAGTTGTAGCGCTTCAGCGGGTTTCATATCAATTTTGCGAGTGCAGCTGCGCGGTACAATAATGGTATAACCGCCCACGTTGTAAGCCATCGGTAAAAAGACGGCTAATTGCTCTTCTTGCATTAAGCTCGACATGCGGTCATCGGCTTGGCCGCCTTGTTTGGTGACAATACCAATCATCTCAATCTCGGATGAGGGCAGCTTAACCAGTACCACCGAGCCATCTTTAAAGTTTTTACCCGACATCACATCAATAATATCTTGCAACATGCCGTAAATTTGTTTGGTGCCGGGCAATTTCATCAGCGTTTTGCCGGGTAATTGCCACAGCCAGTTGAGGCTGCGCCAACGTGAGCTAAAACCCACTGCAACACAGACTAATAGGAAGCCGACGATGGCTAAACCCGGAAAATACCATTCACCCGGCAGAACCATTTTAAACAACGGTGCCAAACTGCTTTCGATGGTATGCAGCAGCCAGCGTAAGATCTCGATGGTAATCACTAAGGGTAAAATGATCACCAAGCCTTTCAATAGGCTTTTCACAAAGCTGTTCATGTTAATCCCTTTATGGTTTAGCACTATTTAACGCATGAATGGCAAAACTGCCTAGCCAATGGCCACCTTCGTAACTATCACCGATTAGGTTGGGGTAGGAATGCGCGACATGCTGGTCGGCAATGGCCTGTAAGTGGGCATAACGTGGGTATTGTTTGGCCAGTACTGATAAATTCCAAGCGCGACTGAAGTTTAAACCATCTAAATGCACCAGTTTACCATCGCTGCGATCGCTAACTTGGCCAACGGCCAGTATATAGTTCTTATCGGCTAATTGCGGCATAAAGCGGTTTACCCAGCGTAAAAACTGGCCGGCAGGTAAAATGCGCTGCATAAGGCCAATTTCTTCTAAGCAAGGCGATAAAAAGTCGTAACCACTCGGCTCCCAAGTGATGGGGCAGTTGGCATCGTCTAAATAATAGCTTTTGGCACGCTCACTGATCAGCTGTTGTAACGCGGTATGCTGCAGGGTAAGCGCATAATCGTAAGCAAAGCTTAAACCAAAGGCGGTATTAGTATGTTCACCCACTCGCACTGGATAAACCAAGCGCGGTAAGAAGTTTTCGTAGCGGCTAACAATCACATCGGCCAGTGGTTGTAAATTTTTAGCCAATTGTTGGCCAAGCGGATCGGGCCAACTGTGCAGCTCTGCGGAGAGCTTTAATAACCAAGCCCAACCGTACGTCCTTTCAAACGATGCATTGATATCTTTGCTAAAAAACGCAACTTCTTGTGCTACTTTTTCAACGGTGAGATTGCGTTTTAAAATCGTTTTTACTTCGTCAGCTTGCGCCAGCTCAGGAAACTGTTTCAGTAAGGTAACCATTGACCAATAGCCATGCACCGCACTGTGCCAATCAAAGCAGCCATAAAATATCGGGTGCACTACCGACGGTTCTTGTAAATCCGCGGCACTGCCCAATACGGTGCCCGTTTTGTATGGATAAGGTGTTTCGACACAATGCAGCGGTAATGTCACCAGCTTGTTAGCTTCGGCTAGAGTCAAGCTATGGTGAGTTGCGGCGGTATTATTCGCCTGACTGGTAAAACTGAGTGTGGCGACAAAAACCATGCTGAGCAGGGTGCTTAACTTCATAATGAAACCTTGTTGTCTGCAGATAAGATCAGGTAATGCATCTAAGACTAAAGCATAATGGTGAGGTTGTTAATGTAAATTCGCCGCCTTTCGTCATTTCGCGGTTTTATATGGGCGAAAGCACGTTGCCAATTAATAAACTTATTGCGCTATAACTGGCAGCCTACCTTTACAGCTCTGCGATCTCTTTAGCCTGCGCCGGTGTGTGCGCTGCGGCAGAAACTCAACTCTGATGTTGGCTTATGTTAAACTGGCGTCAATTTGGCTTTGCCTGCATATTCGCGCAAAGCCTGTCGTTTTCTTCGATTTTCAGGAGCCTTTGTGACTGCTTTATCTAGCTTATATCCACAACCCTTATGGCAATGGTTTGCGCAAATTTGTGCTATTCCTCATCCTTCAAAACATGAACAAGCACTTAGCCGGCATATTCAAGCCTGGGCGCGAGATAAAGGCTTAGCCGTGCATGAAGATCAGGTTGGCAACTTAATTATTAAAAAACCCGCTACTGCAGGCATGGAAAACCGTAAAGCCGTGGTTATTCAAGCGCACCTTGATATGGTGCCACAGAAAAATGCCGATAAAGTGCATGATTTTACAAAAGATCCTATTGATGCTTACGTTGATGGCGAATGGGTCACGGCACGTGGCACCACGCTGGGCTCAGACAACGGTATCGGTATGGCATCGGCGTTAGCCATCTTAGGCAGTGATGACATTAAACACGGCCCATTAGAAGTGTTACTAACGGTAGATGAAGAAGCGGGCATGACGGGCGCTTTTGCTTTGCAACCCGGTGTGTTAGAAGCGGAAATTTTAATTAATACCGACTCAGAGCAAGAAGGTGAAATTTACATGGGCTGCGCCGGTGGTGTAGACGCCGAATTTAGTGTGCCGATGCAGTGGCAGCCGATCCCCGCAGGACATCAAGCATGTCGGTTAAGTTTAACCGGTTTAAAGGGCGGCCACTCGGGCGTGAATATTCACTTAGGTCGCGGTAATGCCGCCAAACTATTAGCACGCTTTTTAGTGATGTCGGCCGCTGAATTAGGTTTGCGGATCAGTGAAATAGTCGGCGGCTCTTTACGAAATGCCATTCCGCGTGAAGCCGGTGTTACGGTGACCTTGCCTGCGGCGAATCAAGCCTTGTTAGCTGAAAAAGTTGCAGCCTTTGAAGCGTTATTACAGCAAGAGTTAGCGGCTATTGAACCGGCGATCCGCTTTGCTATGGCGGAAACCATTTTACCCTCACAAGTCATGGCACCACAGTGTGAACAAACGCTATTAAACTTACTACATGCTTGTCCGAATGGCGTGATGCGGATGAGTGATGACGTGGCGGGTGTGGTTGAAACCTCGTTAAACTTAGGTGTGATCACCACCGATGGCGACAGTGTACAGGTGGTGTGTTTAATTCGCTCACTGATCGATTCGGGCCGTGAGCATGTTGAGTCGATATTGACCAGTTTGGCGGCATTAGCCGGTGTCTCGATCAAATTTAACGGTGCTTATCCAGGTTGGAAGCCGGATCCTGATTCACCGGTAATGGCTATTGTTAAAGCCACTTACGAAGACATCTACAATAAAGAGCCAGTGATAATGGTGATCCATGCGGGTTTAGAATGTGGTTTATTTAAAAAACCTTATCCTGAGATGGATATGGTATCGATTGGCCCAACCATTCGTTATCCGCATGGCCCTGACGAAATGGTGAATATCGAAACGGTCGGCCAGTATTGGCAATTGCTGTTAGCAGTACTAGAGCGTATCCCGGAAAAGACCGCAGCTTAAGTCACTAAGCAAGCCGCAGTGAGCCATTACTGCGGCTTTTTCTTGGGCTAGCGCACTATTTGCAGCTGCCAATCCAAATCAAATTGTCAGTCGCCACCCCGATCCGTTCGGCTTCTTTTAAGAAGGGCGCACATTCTGCCGCCGTTAATTGCGGTTGGCGTGCCAGTAGCCAAGCGTAATCCGTATTAGGGCCTATTACCAAGGCAATTTGATAATCGGCATCTAACATAGCGATATTATAGCCGCCATAAAAAGGCCCAAAAAACGACACTTTTAAGCGGCCAACATCAGCGGCTTCCACAAAGTAAGCTTTGCCATTGGCGGTGTTCCAGCGTTGTTTTTTAGCATCGTAGCCACGGTTAATAACACTCACACCACCATCGTCACGCCATTGATATTCTGCGGTAACTTGGGTTAAGCCTCGCTCAAAAGAATGATCTAACCGGGCAATTTCATGCCAGGTACCAAGATAGCGCTCTAGCTCAAAAGGTTGCACCGGCGTTACGCCATCGGGCACGGCGGTGCAACCGGTTAGCAAAAATAGGCAGATCCAGAAAAAACGCATAACCACTCCTGTTTAAATATTTTGCAGATGATTAATCGACTCGGGGATTCTATACGTTTAACAAGCTTAACAGTGTCAAAAAGCAGATGATATGGATAAAAATATTCTTGGCGGTGCGCTAGAAGCGTGTTGCTACTCACCAATGACCGGCTATTTTCGTGATGGTTTTTGCAAAACAACCGCACAAGATAGCGGCAGTCATGTGCTGTGTGGTCAAATCAGCAGGGAGTTTTTAGATTTTACCTTAAGTCAGGGCAATGATTTGACTACGCCCCGGCCCGAGTGGCATTTTCCTGGCTTACAACCGGGCGATTTTTGGTGTCTTTGTGCCATGCGTTGGTTAGAAGCCGAGCAGGCCGGCGTTGCGCCCTTATTAAAGCTATCGGCTTGTCATAGCAAAGCGCTGCAGTTTGCCGAATTAGCGCTGTATCAGCAGTATGCGCTTAAGGAGTAACGATGCAGACCTTATCTGAAGAAGATGTCTCTCGTATTGTCGAAATGGCTTGGGAAGATCGTACGCCGTTTGAGGCGATCGAAGGGCTGTATGGCTTAAATGAAAGTGCGGTGATTAAATTAATGCGCAAAACACTCAAAGCCGGAAGTTTTCGGCTATGGCGAGCGCGAGTAACGGGCCGTAAAACGAAACATTTACAGTTACGTGATCCCGCCGTTAGTCGGGCGTATTGTCCAACACAATATAAGCGTTAGGGTTGTTTCCTGTAGTCTGAACGTCTAGGCTGGTTAATCGCGATACAAGGAGACCGATGCGATGCTGACTAACGTAGATGCGAGTTTATTGAAAACCTGTTCCTTTATTAATGGCCAATGGCAAGCCGGTCCTGATAGTTTTGCCGTAACAAACCCTGCAACACAACAGGTGCTGCTGGACGTGCATGGCGCTAATGCCGACATGGCAGAGGTTGCGGTAGTCGCCGCGGCGGCGGCCCAAGCCGCCTGGGCTGCCCAACCGGCTCAACAGCGAGCCTCAGTATTATTGCGCTGGCAGCAGTTGTTGTTGCAGCATAAAGCTGATTTAGCCCTGCTTCTGACTTTAGAACAAGGCAAACCGCTAACTGAAGCGGCGGCGGAAATCGAATATGGTGCTTCTTACCTGCAATGGTTTGCCGAAGAAGCGAAACGACTTTACGGCGACCTCATTCCTGCACCGGCCTCAGATAAACGCATTTTAGTACAGCGGCAGCCCGTGGGCGTTGTAACCGCGATCACCCCTTGGAATTTCCCCAATGCCATGATGATGCGCAAAGCCGCTGCCGCCTTAGCGGCCGGCTGTAGTTTTGTGGTCAAGGTCGCCCAGCAAACCCCCTTGTCTGCCTTAGCTTGTGCCGAATTAGCGCAACAAGCCGGTGTACCATCAGGCATCTTCAATGTGTTGGTTGGCACTGATGCCCAGGGCATAGGTGAGGTGCTTACGCAACATCCCAAGGTGAATAAATTCAGCTTTACCGGTTCAACTGCCGTTGGTAAAAAACTGCTACAACAGTGCGCGACTGGAGTAAAACGGGTGAGCATGGAGCTTGGTGGCAATGCGCCTTTTATTGTGTTTGCCAAAGCCGACATAGAGCAAGCGGTAACAGGCCTGCTGGCGGCGAAGTTTCGTAATGCCGGCCAAACCTGTGTGTGCGCCAATCGTATTTTAGTTGAAGAAAGCGTGTTACCAGACTTTTTAGCGATGCTATTACCCAAAGTGAAGGCACTAAAAATGGCTGCTGGTGAGCAAGAGGGCGCGCAAATTGGCCCCTTAATTGATGAAAAAGCCATCCAAAAAGTAGAGCAGTTGGTTGAAAAAGCCTTGGCAGCAGGGGCTGTCTTACATTGTGGCGGTCAGCGCCAAGCCGCGGATAGTTTATTTTACCCTGCCACAGTATTAACCGATGTGCGTGCTGATATGGAAATAGCACAACAAGAGATCTTTGGCCCGGTCGTGGCCATCAGTAGTTTTAACAGCGAGGCGCAAGCGATACAACTTGCCAATGCCACTGAATATGGCTTGGCGGGATATTTTTACAGCCAAGATTTAGCGCAAGTGTTTCGTGTGGCCGATGCCTTACAATTTGGCATGCTGGGTATTAACGAAGGTATTATCTCTAATGCTGCGGCACCTTTTGGCGGCATCAAGCAGTCAGGATATGGGCGTGAAGGATCAAAATACGGGCTAGATGATTATACCGATTTAAAATATTTGTACCTTGGTGGGCTTTAAACGGGGGATGGATAAATCGTTGCTCAGCTAACGGTTTATTCAGCCACAAAGCGCCTTAGTTGTTACTCAGATAGTAGATCTTGTGATAAAAAAACCGGTACTTAAGTGATGAGCTTAGGTGCCGGTTTTCGTTTTAGCACGAATGAACGTGGACTTACTGCGCTGGCGCTTTTTGATAACGCTTAAACCAGGCTAGCGCATGCTCTACTTTCGCAATCATCCAAGATGGCCGATTAGTCACGCCATGATAAGCATCAGGCACCCGCACCATCGCAGTATCCACTTGGCGCAGCTTTAATGCTTGATAATACTGCTCTGTTTCGGAAATGGGCGTGCGGCGGTCTTTCTCACCGGTAAACAGCAGTACCGGCGTTTTCACATTGCCGACTAAAGATAACGGTGAACGCTGCCAATAATGGGCTTGATGTTCCCAAGGCACCCCAGGAAATTGGTTCTGAATTTGCCCAATATAGCTATCAGCAGTCAGTACCTTAGTCGTCCAGTTCACCACCGGGTTCGTAGCGGCGGCTGCGTTAAAACGATCGGTTAACCCCACGGCATAAGCCGTGGCAATACCGCCGGCTGAGCCGCCAGCGATGTACAGATTGTTTTCATCGATAAAGCCTTTGGCAATCATCGCGTCAACGCCTGACATATGATCTTGATAATCAAACTCAGACGAGTAGTTATAGTGCAATAGCATGGCAAAGCGTTCGCCGTAACCGGTACTCCCGCGATAATTGTTATAAAACACCACATAACCTTCAGCTGCATAGCGCTGTAATTCAGCGGCGAACTGTGGGCCATAGGCTAGGTGTGGGCCACCATGAATTTCGACTAACAGCGGATATTTTTTGTTCGGGTCAAAATTCGGCGGGGTAATATACCAGCCCTGAATTTCTTCATTACCCGCAGTTGAGGTATAACGAATTTCCTCTACTTTACCCAACTGGCGTTGCTGCAATAAGCCGATATTTAAAGCCGTAAGGGTGCGGCTTTTATTTTTCGAGTAAACCGCTACATCGGCTGGACGCTGGCTAGTGCCTTGGGTGTAAGCCAAGGTGCCATTGTTGGCCACACTGAACATGCCGCTTAAATAAGGCCGACCCAATGAGGTGCCGCCGAGATCGTTTACCAAGTCGGTCATGCGATCACGGGTACTGATTTGCGCTACTTTGGTTTGCCCTTGATCAGCATATTGAAACACTAAAGTGCTGTTGTCGACCCAGTTAGGGCTTTCAACACTGCGATCCAAGTTGGCGGCAAGATCGCTAAATTGACCTGAATCTAACGCTAACAATTTAAGTTTAGTGTTGCTGTAAGAAACGGCAGCCGGGCTGCTAAAGGTAAAGGCCAAGGTTTTACCGTCGGGTGATAAAGCGGGTTCGCTTTCTGCACCATCAAGGCGGGTTAATTGAGTCAGTTGCTGATCGTTAATGCTAACTTTATACAGATCGCCTTGGTTGCTTTGATATTCCCAGTCGGCATTACGGTTAGCCGAGAAAATCAGGTTATGGTTATCTTTGGTCCAAACAACTGGCCCGCGATGCGCATAAGGGCCTTCAGTGAGTTGCTGCTCTACACCGCCTTCACTGGGTAACACAAATAACTGGTTATACGCAGAGCGCATCACACCTCGGCCATCGGCCTGATAATAAGTGCGTTCTACCACGATGGGGGTTTGAGACCAATTCGCTCCAGCCGGTTTTTTCGGTTGATAAACACTTTTCGCAAAATCGGTAGTGGGGGCGCTCACTTCAGCCATAAATGCAATGTGCTTACCATCAGGAGACCAACTCAGTTGCGAGGGGCGCACTTGCAGTTGGCTAATGGCTGCGGTTTTTTGTTCTGCTAGCCAGTGCACGTAGATTTGGCTGCTGCCATCACGATCCGAGACAAAGGCAATACGTTGACTGTCGGGGGCCCAGCGTGGTTGGCTGTAATTGAACTTATCGGCTAAGAGCGGCCAGTGCTTGCCGCTTTCGACCTCGATTAACCATAAGTTACTCTCGGTACGATCCGTCATAATGTTGTTTTGTTGGCGCACATAAACAATGTATTTGCCATCAGGCGAGATTTGTACATCATTCGCCGCCGCCAGTTTAAAAATATCTTCAGCTTGAAATGGAGTGGTGCTAGCCGCTATTGCGGGCGCAACACCCAGCGCAGTGGCGAGTGCAAGCATCGGGAAAATGTTCATAAAACCTCGAGAGATTAACAGGATTCAATTTACCATATAGGGTATGGAGTAACAGACAAGATCAGATCAGTTGAAGTTGCGGAATAACGAGATAATTGTAAGTAAAGTGAATTAGCTGGATCATGATGAATTCAGTTGTCTGGTTATCACTTACCATGACACAACCAAAACAACAAAAATCAGCAGCGTAAACGGCTGTTTAGGTATGTTAGGTTGAGCGCATTATCAGGCGGTTGCAACCGCTGCTGTGAGCTTAAGCATTTACGCATCAAATTAAGGCTTAAGATAGTGAAGCGTATCGACCATCTGAAATTTAGGGCTACGTTGTATAAACTCACGCAGCATTGCTGTATGTGCGCTGCCCATTAAAATCAGCACGCGGTCATCGTTGCGCAGTGGGATCCGGTTTAGGTTGGAATAAATTTTCATATTGCGCAAATAAAACTGTGCGGCTTGCTCGGCACCTTCAAAACCCTCGCCAATACCAACATAAAACAACTTGTCTGCATTGGTATTCAAAGAGTAATCCAGCATCAGTGGTTCGTTGGTCAGTATTAACTTTTGCTGCAAGTTTAAGCTATCAAACTGCGCATAGCGTTTTGCTAATTGCGGGTAATGCTTTAGCGGCTGATGTGTAAGTTGTAAGTAGGTGCTGCGGTCTATAGCGTTTTCGAGCTCGCCGCTTTGTTCAATAAAATCGCCAAGGCTGTAGTTATACCCTAGATGATAATCGATACCATAAAGCTTGCTGATGCCACTTAATCTGGCCACGTCAAAACCCAGCATACTCAGTTCACCATAGCGGGTATCTAACTCAGTGGGATCAGCTAAGAACGCTTGATAAGCCTGATTGATCTGCTCGGTCTGCTCGGGTAAAAACTCTAAACAAATAATGGTGGGTTTAAACCGCGCAATCAGCTGTGCAATGGCTCTGACTTCTTGTTGGTTCGCCGCATCTTGTTCATCAAATTCCACGGTATGGGCATCACTACTTTGACCAAAGTGAAAGCTGCCTAGGTTGAGCACCTGAATTTTCGGCGGCCCCACATAGTTGTTTGTATCAGTGTTCTTTTCTGTCTGTTTAATTAATGTTTGGCTACAGCCCAACAACATAAATGTGAGTAAAAATACGGTTTTCTTGATCATTTCAAACATGCCTGTTTTCCTGGTTGACAGCGCGGTGTTCAGTTTAGCAACGTTAACTATGTGCTACTTCAAATCAACTAAACACGGCGCAAGATTTTCCTGATTTAAATCGGCAGATAAAATTTGCTGCTGACTATCGAGCAAGTTAGCGTCTTCTGGTGCTAACTGTAGTGCCATATTGATCAGGGCGATAGCTTTACGCTGGCAGCCTAGCTCACTTGATAGCATCGCGTAGTTGTTTAAATAACTCACTTCATTTTTGGCGTAGGGTAAGCCTTTGGCAAACCATTGTGCCGCGTAGTTGGGTTGGCTATTAAAGTAATGATTCCCTAATAAAAAATAAGGTAGCCAGTAATCAGGCCATTGCTGTGTAGCACTAATTAGTGCAGCTACACCGGCTGCAGCTTGTTGCGTGTTCAGTAAATCATGGCAAGCTTTGCTGTAAATAAAAGGGTCTAAGTGCGCGCTGGTGATGTGGCTGGGTAACATGGCCAGCATCCAGTATTTACCGCGTTGCCAAGTGCGCTCAAAAGTGGCGAAGTTTAAGCGATGCGCTGCGGTAACACCGCTATGTAAGATGATTTCTGCCTTACTCAAATCGTAACCAATTGCTACGGCATAATGCCACTGTGGCAACCAAGCTACAGAATTGTTTTGTAACACGATAACCGGAATATCTTCCGCCAGTAGCTGCAATAATTGCTGCATGCTGCCACGTTGCTGATAAGCAACCAGCCCAAGCTGCCGAGTGGCTGCGGCCATTTCAATTTGCAAGGTACCTTCAAGACCCGGGGTAAAGGTATGGGCCGCGATAGTATCCGGTGACGCCTCAACCCCATGAAAATTGGCCACTTCCGCTAAGGTGGTTGGGCCACAGTAAAATTGTTGTTGTGGAAAAAAGGGCACTTGCGCGATCAGATGAGAAAAAGTGATGTTGGGTGGTTCGCGCAGTAATTGTTGCGTTTGTGGTGGCGTTTGACAGGCCGACAGTAACAATACGGTCAAAATAAAACCAGCCCAAGGGCTGGTTTGTAGAAGTTTACGCACCGACATTTATCGGCCGATAGGGCGAATAAACGGATATACGTCGGTTAAGCCCATTAAATCTAAAACCGCGACAACCACTAATACCGTTATTACGGTACCAATAACACCGCCCGCGGGCATGTCATTCAACTGTGCGTTTAATGCGGCTAATTCTTCACTGGTCATATTCGCAATGCGTTTTTCTGCTTCCGCAGGGCTAACGCCTAACTCAACGAGTTTGCTTTGCACATCGGCGTTATTTACAAATGATAACACTTGCTGCTTGTTAAACTGATATTGCTGGCTCTCAATGACTTGGCTAGAGCTATAAACCCCAGCGGTTGCGTGGCCCATACCCAGAATTAACATCGAACTGATAATGCCGACTTTTAATACGTTTTTCATCATGAAATATATCCTTAATGCGTTGTTTATCAGGTTAAATCTGCTTTAAATGAAAAAGTCATAAGGAAGCAAAAATGCTGAAGCCTTTAGAGAGTAGTCGATGGTGGATTGCTGCGCAATAGTGTGTGTTTTTTCAAGTCGTATTGTGCTTATCTTTTCAACGCTCAGATGCAGCAATGTTGGCTAGGTGTCAGCAATTAACTTGTGCCTTAGTTGTAAATACATTTTTTATCCGTATTTACATGAAAATGAGGAAGGACATATTCAGCAATAGCGTTCATACTTTCTTCAACCGACGCGTTATTCCGTCTAAAGTGCAGCCCGATATGGTGAATTCTTTCAATCCCAGCAGTTTATCTTAACCTTTGTAGGGATGACCAAGATAATCGCGGTGCATATTATTTTTGGAAAAATGGTCATGAAAAAGGATATTGAGTGGGCAGATTACGTGAAGATTAAAGGGTGTTCTTCCACAATTCTGATCCTCTAGTGCTCCGCAGAGAAAATATAAGAATTTGTAGAATTTCAGAATTGACGTAAGTCATTGAAAAGAATGGTGGCCCCAGCTGGACTCGAACCAGCGACCGATCGATTATGAGTCGAGTGCTCTAACCAACTGAGCTATGGGGCCATTATATGTATGTGTTAAATCGCTTCTCGCCACTTGCAGTAGCCGCCTTTCACCTAAGCTATGGGGCCATTTCAGCATCTTGATGCTAAGTAACTTAAAGCGCAGGCAGTATAAAAACTTTTCGGCGCTTTGTCATCCGGCTTGTTAGGCTAAGTGGAGTTAATTGCTGATTTTTTAGGCTTAATGGCCTAGAAATAACAAAGGCGCCAATTGGCGCCTTTGTTTTTGCGTTGTGCTTACTCGTCTAAGAAGCTTTTTAATACTTCTGAACGTGAAGGGTGGCGCAATTTACGTAACGCTTTAGCTTCAATTTGACGGATACGCTCGCGTGTTACGTCAAACTGTTTACCTACTTCTTCTAAGGTATGGTCGGTATTCATATCGATACCAAACCGCATCCGTAAAACTTTGGCTTCGCGGGCGGTTAAGCCGGCTAACACCTCGTTGGTAGCGTTTTTCAAGCTCTCCATGGTGGCGGAATCGAGTGGTGATTCACCCGCACCGTCTTCGATAAAGTCGCCTAAATGCGAATCTTCATCATCACCAATGGGCGTTTCCATTGAGATAGGTTCTTTGGCAATTTTCAGCACCTTGCGGATCTTATCTTCTGGCATTTGCATGCGTTCTGATAGTTCTTCAGGTGATGGCTCGCGACCCATTTCTTGCAGCATTTGCCGTGAAATACGATTAAGTTTGTTGATGGTCTCAATCATATGCACTGGAATACGAATAGTCCGTGCTTGGTCAGCAATAGAGCGGGTGATCGCTTGACGGATCCACCAAGTCGCGTAGGTTGAGAACTTGTAACCACGGCGGTATTCGAACTTATCTACAGCCTTCATCAAGCCGATGTTACCTTCCTGAATTAAATCCAGGAATTGTAAGCCACGGTTGGTGTATTTTTTGGCGATAGAGATAACCAAACGTAAGTTAGCTTCAACCATTTCTTTTTTGGCGCGGCGAGCTTTTGCTTCACCAATCGACATGCGACGGTTGATATCTTTAATTTTAAAGATGCTTAGGCCAGTTTCTTCTTCAACTTTTTTCAGCTTTTCAATATTGCGTACTAAGTCTTCCTGCATTTCTTGCAGTTTCGGCGAGTAGGCTTTATTGGCTGCGATCTCGGCTGATAACCAAGCCGTTGAAGTTTCGGCACCGGTAAAGGCTTTCACGAAGTTTTTCTTCGGCATTTTGGCGTATTCAACGCAGTGTTTCATCACTAAGCGTTCTTGCACGCGTACCCGGTCCATCATTTCACGCATGTTTTTCACTAAGCGATCGAACTGCTTAGGCACCAGGCGGAAACAGCGGAAGACTTCGCTCAGTTTTTCAATTTCTTCTTTGGTTGTGGGGTGTTCGCGGCCGTTTTGTACGATGGAGTGACGAGTCACTTCATATTGGGTACGCAACTCAGCAAATTTTACGCGAGCAACTTCTGGATCAGGCCCCGTATCCGTATCGCTATCGTCGCTGTCGCTATCATCATCGCTGTCGTCGTCGGTATCTTTACTGTCATCCTGATGTTCTTCAGGTAAATCAGAGCCGATATTGCTACCCATCACAGGTGCTTCTTCAACTTCGTTCGGATCAATAAAAGCAGAGACAATGTCGCTTAGGCGAATTTCTTCTGCTTCAAACTTATCCCATTGTTCTAACAGGTAAGTAATGGCTTCAGGATATTCAGCAACCGAAGTTTGCACCTGATTGATGCCTTCTTCGATCCGCTTAGCGATAACGATCTCGCCTTCGCGCGTCAACAACTCAACGGTACCCATTTCACGCATGTACATACGTACGGGGTCTGTGGTGCGACCTAATTCTTTATCTACGCTAACTAGCGCTTGAGCAGCTTCTTCCGCAGCGTCTTCATCGGCGGCGGCATCGGACATGATCAGATCATCAGCATCAGGTGCAGTTTCGTACACTTGAATGCCCATATCGTTGATCATACGAACAATATCTTCGATCTGATCTGAATCGATAATGTCTTGTGGAAGGTGATCGTTAACTTCAGCAAAGGTTAGATACCCTTGCTCTTTACCTTTCAGGATCAGGAGTTTTAACTGCGACTGAGGACTTTGCTCCATAGAGACTTATCTTCCACCAAAGTTGATTAATCTAAAAATGCGAACTAGTGATTATAACAAAGCGGGGCTTTTCTAGCCAGCCGCGTTAGCCAACTGTTCGCGGTTTTTTGCTTTTTTAAAGCTCTTAACAGCAAAACATACTCATGTTGTTCTGCTTGTGTTAGTTGTTTTAATTTATCTTTTCGTTCCAACGCTTCTAGTCGTTGTTGTAAATATATATCTTCGATCGAGTGAAACGTGTCGAGAAAATCCTGACTTAATTGTTCCGGTTCGATTTGATGTTCCCATGTAGCTAACTTTAACAGGATGGCATGCTCAGGCAAATCTCGCCAGTATTCCAACAATTGAGCTGTAGTTAGCTCAGGTTTTTCTAATAACAGTTCTTGTATTTTTAATAACAAGCTCATGCCAGGAATGCTTGCTGTTGCCAGTTCGGGAGCGTAGGGCATGACCTTTGCTAAAGACGGATACTGTAATAACAAAGCCATGGCGCGACGCATCGGTGTAATTTTTAGATTAGCACTGGCTGGGCGTGGTGCTACAGGCCTGGCGTTGCTGGGTTTAGTCCGTTGTGTTTTACGGCCTAACAAGTTATCCAGTTTGTCGGTTAATTGCTCGCGGTAAAAACTGCCGGGTATTTGTTTAATTAATTCAGCGCCTTTATTGGCCAGTGCCGATTTACCCGCATCTGTTGCCACATCATGCATCACCAACAAATGCTCGAATAAATATTGTGACAGCGGTTGTGCTTGCTCTAAGCGAGCCAAAAAGGCCTCTTTACCTTCTTTTTGTACCAACGAATCTGGATCTTCGCCATCAGGTAAGAACACAAAGTTAAGTTCTACACCGTCTTTTAATTGCGGCAAGGCATTTTGTAAGGCGCGCCAAGCTGCATCGCGACCGGCGCGATCACCGTCGTAACAACAAATTACCTGCGGAGCATACCGAAACAGTGTATTAATATGATCTGAAGTGGTCGCTGTACCTAAACAGGCTACAGCAAAACGAATGTCATGTTCCGCCAGTGCCACAACGTCCATGTAGCCTTCAACCACTAACAGTCGGCTTAGATGACCAGGTTGTTGGCGTGCTTCATATAAACCGTAAAGCTCCCGACCTTTATGAAATAAGGTTGTTTCGGGTGAATTAAGGTATTTGGGTTGCCCATCACCGAGTACTCGACCACCAAAAGCAATGACCCGTCCGCGCTTATCGCGGATCGGAAACATCAGTCGGTCACGGAAAAAATCAAACTCACGGCCATTTTCGTTGCGGCTAATCAGTTTTAATTGTAACAACTGATCTCGTATCGCTTTACCACCTTGGCCGCTGAGTACTTTCATCAGTGCGTCCCAGCTCTCTGGGGCATAGCCTAGTTGAAATTCGGCAGCGGTTTGGGCACTCAAACCACGACGAGCTAAATACGCTTGCACTTCCGCTGCTTTACTATGCTGTTGTAACTGCTGCTGATAAAAATCAGCCGCTTTTTGCATCAAGCTATAATCATCGGCTTGCGGTGCCGGCCTGTGCGGTTGGTTGCCTTGCTCACGCGGCACTTCCATATGCAGATCTTTGGCAAGCTCTTCAATCGATTCAACAAATTCTAGCTGCTCAAACTCCATCATGAAGGTGATGGCATTACCGTGCGCGCCACAACCAAAGCAATGATAAAACTGCTTATCGGGGCTAACGGTAAAAGAGGGGCTTTTTTCGTTATGAAAAGGGCAGCAAGCGGTGTAGTTGCGACTACCTGCTTTTTTTAACGGTACGCGTTTATCGATCAGCTCGACAATATCGGTACGAGCCAGTAAATCATCGATAAATTGACGGGGAATTTGTCCTGCCACTTTTGTCCTTTTTAATGCTGTTTCAGAAAAAGACAAACCGTGTTACAAGAACACGGTGTGCAGATAAAGCATGTTTCGAAAGCGGCAAGTGATTAACTTGGCAGTAGCACTGCGCTCCGCTTTCTACCGACAACCGGCAGCTGTAGATTAGTACAGGCGGATACGGCGTGCGTTTTCGCGAGAAAGCTTCTTAGCATGACGTTTTACCGCTGCTGCTTTCTTACGCTTACGAATCCAAGTTGGTTTTTCATAGAACTCTTTTGCACGTACGTCTGCTAATACGCCGGCTTTTTCACAAGAGCGCTTGAAACGACGTAAAGCTACGTCAAAGGGTTCGTTTTCTTTTACTTTAACTACAGGCATTAAATTCTCACCTCAGGCCAAAACTGGTTGTCGTTAACCAATACGATTAAAAATGGTGCGGTATTTTACGCAAAAAGCGCCCCAGATGTAAAGCGCTTATGCGATCTTAAATCAGATCATCTGGCTATAGGTGCTGCAAGCCGTTACAATGCGCGTTTTCAGGGCGGCAATCATAACGGAAAAAAGCAGCGTCTGCTTGCGTTTTTCTGCATTTTCGTCGTGCTTGGCGCAAATAATCTGCTGAGGCTCCAAGAATGCGTGTATTAGGTATCGAAACCTCTTGTGATGAAACCGGTATCGCCATTTATGATGGTGAAAAAGGGCTGCTTAGCCATGTGTTATACAGCCAAATCCCTATTCATGCTGATTACGGTGGCGTGGTGCCTGAGTTAGCGTCACGCGATCATGTGCGCAAAACCTTACCCTTGATTAAACAAGCTTTAAAAGAAGCCGGTTTAACGGCAGCAGATATTGATGGTGTTGCTTATACGGCGGGGCCAGGTTTGGCTGGCGCCTTGTTGGTGGGGGCCACTTTGGGACGCAGCTTAGCTTTTGCATGGCAGAAACCGGCGCTGGCGGTGCATCATATGGAAGGGCATTTACTGGCGCCAATGCTTGAAGAAGACGTACCGGCCTTTCCGTTTTTAGCATTATTAGTGTCGGGCGGCCATACGCAATTAGTGGCGGTAGAGGGCATTGGTCAATACCGTTTACTGGGCGAGTCAATTGATGATGCCGCCGGTGAAGCTTTTGATAAAACAGCGAAGTTAATGGGTTTAGATTACCCTGGTGGCCCGTTACTGGCTAAGTTAGCGAAAACGGGCGATGCTGAAAAATACCCATTCCCGCGGCCGATGACTGACCGTCCTGGTTTAGATTTTAGTTTTAGCGGTTTAAAAACAGCAGCCTCTATGGTAATTCAAAAAGAAGGCAACGCTTTACAGGTGCAAGCGGATATTGCCGCATCATTCCAGCAAGCAGTGGTTGATACCCTTTTGATTAAATGCCGTCGTGCCTTGGCAGAAACCGGCTATAAACGTTTAGTGATTGCCGGTGGGGTTAGCGCGAATGAATCGCTGCAACAGCAATTAGCCGAGTTGCTCAGTAGTTTAGGGGGGAAGGTGTATTATCCGCGCAAGGAGTTTTGTACCGACAATGGCGCGATGATTGCGTTTGCGGGTTATCAGCGTTTAAAGGCTGGGCAACAGCAAGATTTAACCATAGGTGTAACGCCACGTTGGCCGCTAGAGCAGTTACCTGCGCTTTAAAGTTCTCGGGTGCTTATTCACGCACCCGTTTTGATTTATCCCAAATTTTACTTTCTTGGCCGCGGTAGAGGCGCAAAATGTTTTCACGATGCCGTGCAATAATCAGCAGGCTAAGCATAAACACCGGCAGGGTATATAAAGGTTTAATCCACCAGGTAAATAGCGGTGCCAAAGCCACGGTCATTATTGCGCCCAGCGAAGAGTAACCCGTCACTAATACCACTGTTAGCCAAGAGCCAATTAATAAACCCGCTAAATCTAAGCCAATCGGCATCATTGCTCCTAACGCGGTGGCAACGGCTTTTCCGCCTTTAAAACCAAAAAATATCGGATAAATGTGACCGATACAGGCGCAAATACCCACAGCCCCTAACCATACCGGTTCGATTTTTAAGAAATAAGAGCCCCAAACTGGAATAGTGCCTTTGAGAATATCGAACACTAAGACCAAAACGGCCGGGAATTTACCGCCAAGGCGCAGCACATTGGTGGTACCCGGGTTACCCGAGCCATGAAAACGCGGGTCAGGTAAGCGAAAAAGTTGGCAAACCAGCACAGCTGAGGAGATAGAACCTAGCAGGTAAGCAATAAGCATCATTAACAAGATCAGCAGGGTCATTCCATGGTTCCTCAGCACCCTTTTTTACGATACTATTGCGGCATAATTGTCGGACAGCAAAATACGGGCGTTGCTGTATATATTCTATCCGACCAGCCTACCTGAAATGAAAAATAACGCAATGCGGAATTAACTGGATGGACATCGTTTTTATCAAGCAGCTACAGGTTGATACCGTGATTGGCGTGTACGACTGGGAAAAAACAATCAAGCAGCGCTTGCTGTTAGATCTTCGCCTAACCGCCGATCAGCGGGCTGCCGCTCAAGCAGATGATATTCGCTTAACACTTGATTATGCGGTGATTAGTGCCCGCGTGATTGAGTTGATTACTGCCGAACCTATTGAATTAATTGAAACCGTGGCTGAGCGCGTGGCGCATTTGTTATTAACAGAATTTAGTACCAGCCAAGTGGAAGTGACGGTCAGTAAACCCGGTGCGGTGCCTCAAGCGCAAACGGTCGGGGTACAGATCACGCGCTTTGCGCCAGAGGTTAATCACTGATGCCACGTATTTATATCAGTGTAGGTTCTAACATTAATCGTGATTTTCACGTGCGCCATGGTGTACGCGCCTTAGTCAGTGAACTGAGTGCGGTAACGTTATCTTCAGTTTATCAAAGTGAAGCCGTGGGTTTTGTTGGCGATGACTTTTTTAATATGGTGCTGGGTGCAGACACCGATTTATCTATTGTTGATTGCATTAGTTTATTAAAGCGCATTGAAGATCAATTTGGTCGCGTGCGTGGTGCCGAGAAGTTTTCTGGTCGTACTCTGGATTTAGATTTGTTGACGTACGATCAGCAAATTTGTGATTCACCCGTGGTGTTACCTCGGGCAGAAATTACCGAGAATGCTTTTGTACTGTGGCCTTTGGCTGAAATTGCCGCAGATGAGATCCATCCTACCACCGGTTTAAGCTATGCCGCTTTATGGCAGGGCTACAACCAATCCCAAAAAATATGGCCCGTTGAATTTTCATGGAGTGAGCCAACTTGAGTACCATTGAAGTTATTATCCTGTCTTTAATCCAAGGATTAACCGAATTTTTACCTATTTCCTCTTCGGCCCATTTAATTTTGCCGTCTGCCGTTTTTGGTTGGCAAGATCAGGGTATTGCTTTTGATGTCGCGGTGCATGTCGGTACCTTGTTGGCAGTGATGTTGTATTTTCGACAGGATATTGGCAATTTAACGGTGGGTTGGGTGAAAAGCCTCGGTGGTCACCACAGCACGGATAGCAAGTTAGCATGGTGGGTGATCTTAGCCACAATCCCCGCAGCCCTTGCCGGCTTATTGGCGGCCGATTTAATTGAAACCTTTTTACGTTCACCTTGGGTGATTGCTATCACTACCATCGTTTTTGGTTTGGCGCTATGGTGGGCTGATGTCACGGCAAAACAGCATATTCCGATGAATGCATTAACCTTAAAGCAAACCTTGTTTATTGGTTTTGCCCAAGCTATTGCCTTAATCCCAGGTACGTCGCGTTCGGGGATCACCATGACGGCGGCTATGTTAATTGGTTTAGATAAAGTCAGTGCTGCGCGTTTTTCTTTTTTACTGTCTATCCCGATCATCGTGCTCAGCGGTGGCTATCAGGCCAGCAAACTGCTCAGTGAGCCAGCCGAATATGATATGGGCGGCATCTTGTTAGGGGTATTGCTATCCTTTATCAGTGCCACCATTTGTATTCACTTCTTCTTAAAGATTATCAGCCGCATGGGCATGTTGCCCTTTGTCATTTACCGCATGTTGCTAGGTATCGGCTTGATGGCGTTTTTAAGCTTGTCTGCGAGCTAATTACCGTTTAGCGTTTGTTGTGCGTGGCTAATGGCTTGCAAGCGAGCTAGTTGCAAGGCCTCTTTAATGGCGGGCCCGGTGATGCCTTGTGTAATCAGGGCTTTTGCACTAACCGCCATCGCTGCTTCGGCCAGCTTGGGTAACAGAACGGCAGGGTGATAATCCGCTTGTTCAAAGCCTGTTCTACCGCGCAAATCAGCGGTACAGCACAGTAAAATATCGCTCAAACGCTCAGGCTTTCGCCACAAGTCGATAGCGTTAAACAGCTTTAATACGGTTTTAGCATTAAGTTCTGCGGCACGATGGATCAGCTGATGGTATTCACAGACCAACAATGCCAGATCGCGACAGTCGTTGGGTACGCGTAGTCTTTTACATAATGCCGTAATGAGCGCTAAGCCACGATGTTCATGACCATGATGGGCGGGTAATTCTGCTGTTGGTGTCGCCCCTTTACCTACATCATGCACCAAAGCAGCAAAGCGGATGTCTAAGCGTTGACTTAACGCGGCCGCTTGTTGCAGCACTAATAAGCTATGAATACCGCTATCAATTTCTGGATGCCATTTTTCGGGTTGTGGTACACCCCAAAGCGCGGCAAGTTCGGGCATCAAAACCGACAGTGCACCACATTGCTGTAATAACTGAAAATAAGCAGCAGGGTGCTCGGTATTTAACGCTTTAGCGGTTTCAACCCAAACGCGCTCCGCACTGAGTGTGGTTAATTCACCGTGCTGACTAAGCTGTGTCATCAGTGCTAAGGTTTCAGGCGCTACAGTAAAACTAAGATGCGCATAACGCGCATAAAAGCGCGCAACACGAAGCACGCGCAGTGGATCTTCAACAAAGGCGTCAGAGACATGGCGTAGCTGTTTTTGCTCGATATCACGCTGGCCGTGGAAAGGATCTATATAGTTTCCTGCTGAGTCTTGGGCGATGGCATTGATGGTCAGATCGCGCCGGGCTAAATCTTGTTCCAAAGTGACATCTGGGGCGGCGTATACCGTAAAACCAGTATAACCTGAACCTGCTTTGCGCTCTGTGCGCGCTAAGGCATACTCTTCTTTCGTTTTCGGGTGCAGGAATACCGGGAAGTCTTTACCGACTTGTTGGTAGCCTTGGCTGAGTAATTCTGCGGGTGTTGCCCCGACAACCACCCAATCGCGTTCGTGAAAAGGGTAACCGAGTAATTGATCGCGTACTGCGCCGCCGACAAGATAAATTTGCACAAGCTTTCCTGCTGCTGGTTTTTTTGCCATTATACCTGCCTTGCGATGAAATGCAGTGCTAAAGGAATGTGATGTACACCGGATTTTTTGGTTTAAACAGTGCGCCATTTTCAATAGCGCCGAATCCCGACTTTATGTATCTCAGCCCACGTCATGCTGAAGCGTTAGCGCATTTGCGTTATGGCTTGGGGGATGCCGGCGGCTTTGTGCTACTCACCGGCGAAGTAGGTACCGGTAAAACGACCGTCTCACGCAGTTTGCTGCAAGAGTTAGACGAGACCACCGATGTGGCGTTTATTCTTAACCCCACGTTATCGGAATTAGAATTACTGGCGGCCATTTGTGACGAGTTGAAAATTCGTTACCGCAAAACTGATGCGAGCTTAAAACTATTAGGCGACAAAATTACCCAACGGCTGCAAAAAAACCATGATGCCGGCAAGAAAACCATTTTAATTATTGATGAAGCCCAGCATTTACAGCCTGCTGTATTGGAACAGTTACGCTTGCTCACCAATTTAGAAACAAACACCAAAAAATTATTGCAGGTGATTTTAATTGGCCAGCCAGAATTACAGCAGCTGTTGCAACGTAACGATTTACGGCAATTAGCTCAGCGTATTACGGCGCGTTATCATTTATTGCCGCTTAATTTAGCCGAAGTGCAGCAATATATGCGTTATCGTCTGCAAGTGGCGGGTTGTCAGCGACCGGTATTCAGTGACAAGGCGGTGAAAAAACTGTTTGAATTAAGCGGCGGTATTCCACGGTTATTGAATTTACTCGCCGACAGAGCGTTATTAGCAGCCTATAGTCAACAGCAAGCGTTAGTCGAATTAACACATGTGCAACGGGCCGCAGCCGAAATTTTGCCTAGTCACCCAGCCACAAGTCAGCGACAAGCTTTACCTAACTGGTTATGGCCGCTGTTAGCGCTATTAGGTATAATACTTGGGTTTTTATTGGCGCTACAAATTGTGCCGATACTGCGCGGAGAGTAAAGATTATGTCCATTTTAATGGATGCGTTAAAACAGCAACAACCCGCACCTCAGGTGCCATCCACCTTTTGGCGCAATGTGGCAATTAGCCTTGCCTTAATTTTAGCCACTACCCTTGGTTTTGTAGCCGGTTATATGCTGTTAGCCAGCAAACAATCGCCAAGCGATGTGACTCAACCGGTCGCACTGATCCCCGAGGCAGCGCAACCCGCAGGCCCAGCGTTAATCGCAAAAACCCTAGAGACCAAAGCGGTTGAAGCACCGGTGGTTGCAACAACAGAGCCAGAACCGGCCGCTGAGCCAGAGCGTTTTGCGCCTGAGCCACAGGTGGTAACTGTGACAGCGAATACACCACAAGCCGAGCCGGTGAACGAGCCGGAAATCTCGGCTGAGTTACGTGAGCGTTTTGCCAGTGCACTGGCCGAAACAGCAGGTAATCCGCGTTCTGCCTCGAATAATCTGACAACACACAGCGCGCCGGCGCAAGATATTGCCATGCTGGATCTTACGTTACAGCGGCAATTACCGAAGTTACGTTTTGAAGCCCATGTTTTTGCTACCCAGCCCGCTCAGCGTTGGGTGAAAGTAAATGGTAAATCATTACAAGAAGGGCAATGGATCACGGCTGATGTGCGCTTACGGGAAATTACACCGCAATATGTGTTGCTCGAATTTGGCCAACAACTTTTTAGCATGCGAGCGTTAAGCGAGTGGTGAGTTACAAATAGTTACGCACTTCTAAACCATATTTTCTTAAATCAACACAGCCTTCTATTTGCTCTTCTTGCTGCCGCGATAAATCAATGACTCGCGGCGGCAGATGATGTTGATGCACACTGTGGTAAAATACCTTTACCCGTGGCAACGTCGGCTTTTTCTGATTATTCTCCAGTACTAAGGCTAGCCGCCCAGTTGTTAAGCGAACCACGCTACCCGGCGGGTAAACGCCAATACATTTAATGAATAATTGTAATAAACTATTATCCAATTGTGCTGGCGCCATCGCCATCAGTTGCCGGACCACATTAAGGGGATTCACGTAGCTGGTTTGCACGTTACTTAATTTCTCATACAAATTAACGATGGTTAGCATACGGCTACCATTACTGATTTGTTGTTCTTGCAGTGGCGGTGAGCCACTGCCATCTAAAAAGGCACAATGTTGGCTGATCCAAAAAGACACTTCACCAGCCAAAGCCGTGCTTTGCTGCAACACCATCAAACTGGTACTAATGGCGTTCGCATCGGGTTGTTGCAACAGCATCGGCTGTTGTGCTTTACCCACATCATGCAGCAAGGCTGCCGTGATCAGGTTTTGAACTTTGTGTTTGGGGAAATTTAAAAAACGAGCAAAAGCGGCCATATAAACGGCACAGTTAATGGAGTGTTGTAGCAGCATATCGCTTTTTTCGGCGATACGAGTCAGATACAGCAAAACATCCGGATTGCGACTAACCGAATCAAATAACCCGGCACTGACTTCATGTACCAGGCTCAAATCAATAGGCTCTTCGTTGGCGGCGGCTTTTAGCACCTGCTGCTGTGTTTTTTTAGTTTGCTCTAAACTGCGCTCGGCTTTGGGTTGCTCTTCGGCAAATACTGCGCGAAATGCTTCGGGCTCTTTTTCAGGTGGTGGCGGTTTTGTTTCGACTGGGCGTGGGGTCAGTTGTTTGCTCGGGTCAATGGCAACCACAAGCACGCCTTGATTTTTTAAATTGCGGATGCTTTCACGTGTGCGGACAAAGCCAGCATGTTTGATGGCCAGTTGTCCGGTTTGCTCCAGCACTTTGACAATATAGCTGCCGGGCTGTAATTGGGCTATCGACACTCTTTGATATGGCATCTAATGATCTTTGCATCCGTGGAAAGTGTTGAGACTCAAATAAGTCGTATTTCTAGCATAGCAAAAAGCCCGTATTTAAGCGGGCTTTTTTAGTAGCATAAGCGTCTATTTTGCCGCGTTAACCGACGTTTTCAGCCATTGTCATTAACGAGGCATTTCCGCCAGCTGCTGTGGTGTTGATGGTAATGGTTTTTTCAGTGACTAAGCGATGTAACATTCGTTCATCGGCAGGCGCGGTGATTAACGGCAGTATTGCACCTTCACGCGCGGCGATGAGTTCTGCTGCCAGCGGTTTTAAAGCACTGCTGACTTCAATCACGGCACCGGCCAGATCGGTATGCGCTAACAACGTCGTTAAGCAATCTAAGCGAACTACCGCTAACAGATGTTGTGGCATACCGGCAGCAATTAACGCTTTAATACAGGCTTCCGCTTCGATAACATCATCTTCTTCAACCGCGGTGATCACGGCATTACCTGCGGCTAAAGCAGTAATAATGCTTAATAACCAATGGCTAAAACTGCTGGTGTCATCACGCAATAACGCTAAGATCCCGCGTGGATCTAACGTTAAAGTGTTGCTTTCACCTGTCGGCCCCGGCAGATTTATCGGCCGTTGCAGCTCCAGTTCAACACGTTGTAACTTGCTGCGTGCCACGGTTAACACTTGCTCTAAATCAGGCTCTTGTCGACTTACAACCTTGTTAGAAGCCAAAGAGGCTAAGAACTGCCGTAACACCGATGTACGCTGGTTAATGGGTAAGGCTGCCCATTTATGCTGGGCAATATCCGCCGCTGGCATGGCATAAGCCACGGCACGGCTGGTGGTTTCTGCCAGCAAACGCACTTTTTTACCTGCATCTAACGCTGGGCAATCAACACTCAGGTTATCTTTGACCAAGCGCTGCAAATACAGTGGGCCACCGGCTTTGGGGCCGGTACCCGATAAACCACGACCACCAAAGGGTTGCACACCAACCACGGCACCGATCATGTTACGGTTTACGTAAATATTTCCGGCTTTAATTTCACGGCGAACTTTTTGCGTTAACTGATCAATACGACTGTGCACACCGGTGGTTAGGCCATAGCCGGTGGCATTGATTTGCGCAATCACGTTATCAATCTCTTCTGCTTTAAAGCGAATAATATGCACCACAGGGCCAAACACTTCACGCTCTAACACGGTGAGATCGCTAATTTCGTATAAGTGTGGTGCAAAGAAGAAATGCTCACCTTCTGCTGGGATCGGACAAGCAAAATGCAGCGTCGCTTTATCTTGTAAATACTGTACATGATTGGTTAAACGCTCATGTGCTTTGCTATCGATAACCGGGCCTAAATCGGTGCTTAACCACGCTGGATCTCCAACGTGTAGCTCTGCCATGGCGCCTTTGATCATGGTGATAATTTTATCTGCAACATCTTCTTGTAGGAACAACACCCGTAAGGCGGAGCAGCGCTGCCCCGCGCTTTGGAAACCCGAAGAGATCACATCATCGACCACTTGCTCAGGCAACGCTGTCGAGTCGACAATCATACAGTTTTGACCGCCAGTTTCCGCAATAAGCGGCACAGGTTCACCGCCGCGCTCAGCTAATTTACGGGCGATCCAACAACCGGTTTCTGTTGAGCCGGTAAACATCACACCTTGCACACGCAGATCCGGCACAATGTGTTCACCCACTTGGCGCCCTGGTGCAATGACCAACTGCACCACATGCTTAGGCATGCCGCATTCGCTTAACAGCTCGAGCGTCCTTACGGCAACTAAGCTGGTTTGCTCTGCCGGTTTGGCAACAACAGTATTACCGGCAACAATAGCGGCGGCCACTTGGCCGATAAAAATCGCCAGCGGGAAATTCCATGGGCTAATACATAAGAACACGCCACGGGCTTGTTGTGGTTTAGCGAACAACAGCTCAGCTTGATGCGCGTAATAACGACAAAAATCAACCGCTTCTCTTACTTCTGCTACAGCATCGGCCAGCACTTTACCGGCTTCTTTAACGCAAAGGGTCAGTAATTCATCTTGATGTGCTTCCATGGCATCGGCTAAACGACGTAACAAGGCGGCACGCTCCGCAACCGGCGTATCGGCCCAACTGGCAAAAGCGGCATCGGCATCGCTTAACATTTGCTGCATGGCTTCAGGGGTAGCATATTGCAGGTAACCAATCACTTCTTTTAAGTTAGCCGGGTTTACTACCGCTACGTCATCCGCGTCGCTGCTCACGACGTGCAGTTTGTCTTCCCACTCTTCCATACTTTGTTTTAGCGGCGTTAGCTGGTTGATGTCGGTGAGATCTAAACCCCGCGAGTTATTGCGGCTGTGACCAAATAAAGCGATAGGCAGTGGAATGCCTGGGTTACGTTTACTTTGCCAACCTTTCACGATTTCTACCGGGTCATGCAGTAAGGATTCAACCGGTATAGAATCGTCGATAATGTTGTTAACAAAAGAGCTGTTGGCACCGTTTTCTAATAAACGACGCACCAGATAGGCTAATAAGTCAGAGTGTTCGCCAACCGGGGCATAGATGCGGCACGGGATCTTTTCATTTTCGACAATCAGATCATAAAGTGCATCACCCATACCGTGCAGACGTTGGAATTCAAAGCCAGTCAGATCACCCGCCATTTCAATAATGGTGGCGACGGTATAGGCATTGTGCGTGGCAAATTGTGGGTAAATACTGTCACGATAACTGAGCAGCTTTTTGGCACAAGCTTGATATGAGACATCGGTAGCCGGTTTGCGGCTAAATACTGGGAAGTCGGCTAAACCTTCTACTTGCGATAACTTAATTTCAGTATCCCAATAGGCACCTTTTACTAAGCGCACCATCATTTTACGGCCAACTTTAACCGTTAACTCGCGCAGCCATTCAATGACATAAAAGCCACGTTTTTGATAGGCTTGTACGGCTAAACCAAAGCCTTCCCAACCATCCAGATCGGGGTCGCTAAACACTTTGGCAATCACATCTAACGACATGTCTAAGCGGTCAGCTTCTTCCGCATCCACGGTAAAGCCGATATCGTATTTTTTAGCGGCTAATGCCAGTTGTTTTAAGCGCGGCACTAGTTCGGCATGCACCCGATCTAAATGGCTAAATTCATAGCGTGGGTGAATAGCCGATAATTTTACCGAGATACCCGGGCTAACAATGGGGCCACGACCTTTGGCTGCTTTACCAATAGCTTCAATGGCGGTTAAATAAGCCTCAAAATAGCGATCTGCATCGGCCATGGTACGGGCGCCTTCGCCCAGCATATCGTAAGAATAACTAAACCCTTTGGCTTCCATGACGTTAGCACGTTCTAGTGCTTTATCAATGGTGGTACCCAAGACAAATTGCGTACCCATAATTTGCATGGCATAGCGCACGGCTTGGCGGATCACTGGCTCGCCTAAGCGACCACAAGTACGCTTGAGCAAACCAAATTGTTGTTTTTTCTCGTCATCAGAATAATTAACTAATTTACCTGTGACCAATAAGCCCCAGCTTGAAATGTTCACAAATAATGAGCTGCTGTTGCCTAGGTGAGCACTCCAATCGCCTTGCGATAATTTATCGCGGATCAGTCGATCGGCTGTTAGGCTGTCAGGCACACGCAGCAAGGCTTCGGCTAGGCACATTAATACCAAGCCTTCTTCTGTCGACAGTGAAAACTCGTTTAATAGGGCATCAACCCCGCCTTTACCCACCTGCGCTTGGCGAATATATAAAACCAGTTGCCGTGCACGCTCCCAGGCCCGACTGCGTGTTTTCGCATCCACTTCTGCCTGTGGCAACAAAAAGTCTAGAACGTCATCTTCATCGGCGCGGTAATAATCGCGAATGAGTTGGCGGATAGGGTCTGTGGTGACCAAAGAACCATTAAACAGCATAGAATTATCCTGATTGTCGATACGTGAATTGGCGCTGTCATTTATGACTCGCACGAACATGCCTTTGGCTTTGTTGTTATCAGCGGCATTTTAGAGAAAAGACCACAGCATAGGGTGGTTATTTTTGCGGTTTAACCGTATATAATTCTGTCAACAATATCAAATACCCAAGAAAATACTGCTATGAACTCGAACCCCAAAGCGAAAGCACTTGATCGTATTGACATCAGTATTCTCGATACGTTGCAAAAAGAAGGTCGAATTGCCAATGTTGACTTAGCCAAAAAAGTCAATTTAAGTGCAAGCCCGTGTATTGATAGAGTAAAACGTCTTGAAAAAGAAGGGTTTATTGAAGGTTATGGCGCAAGGCTGAATAGTGGCAAATTAGGTTATGGCACCGCGGCTTTTATACAAGTAACGTTAGATAGAACCACCAGTGATGTGTTTGATAAGTTTCGCGATGCCGTGGTGCAGATCCCGGAAGTGGCAGAGTGTCATATGGTTGCTGGGGGCTTTGATTATTTACTGAAACTGCGCTTACCGACGATGGAAGCTTATCGGCAGATCCTTGCCAAGATAGTCGATTTACCCGGCGTAGCGCAAACCCACACCTATGTGGTGATTGAGCAAGTGAAAAACGACCGCGGTTTACCTTTAAAAACACATGCTGATGCCAGCACGCCCCCGCAATAGGGGCGTTGGCATGTTACATCCAGCGGTCGCTGTTACGACGGCTTGGAATTAATTTGGGTAACAATAAACCGAACACTAAACCGAAGGTTAAAATCACACCACCAATGGTCATTGGCTGCTGCCAAAAACTCGCTTGGGTGGCATTCAGCTCAGTCGTTAAACGCTCGTTATTACGTCGCAGTTGTTCTAATTCTTGTACGGCTAAATCACGCTCGAGTGTCACTTGATCTAAAGTGGCTTGCAGTTGGCTGGCGCCTTGCTCAAGGCTATTTAAGCGCGAGCTTTGCTCTTGAAAAGTGGCCGTTAATTCACTCAGTTGGGCATTTAAACCGGGCGTAAATGTCAGATGCTCTTTTGGCAACCAAGCGGTTTTATCTTCCTCATACTGAATTTGCGCATAATCATTGTCTTCAGACAGGAATACCACGCTGCTTCCGGCCGCTAACGTGCCGACGATACGATATTGATTACCCGGCCCAGAGTGCAAGTACACCACTAAGGCATCGCTAATAAAAGCCTGTTTTTGCTCAGTTTGGCTTTGTGCCGGTAACCAGCATAGCAACAGACTGAGTAAAAATAACGAACGAACAGAGCTGCGAAATAATCTAAACATAGGTATCCTGAGACTTAATTGAAAACAGATGTCATATAACAATAACGGCGATGATAGGCAGTTGTGTGGCAATTGACAAGGACTAATAGCCGTAAGGCCAGTTCGCTGTCGGAGAGTGGTAATGAGTCTGGAACTTGAACTTAAGTATTTAATTAGTGCTGCAGATGCCGCGTTACTGCCGGATCTGTTGCAGCTTTACCCCATTTTACGTACAACTGAACCGCAATCACTGCTAAATGCTTACTTTGATACGGCAGAGCATTGGTTTCGGCAACATGATATGGGATTGCGCTCGCGCTTAAAGTTAGGGCGTTTTGAGCAAACCTTAAAGCTAGCGGGGCAACAACATGGCGCCTTGCAAATTCGCCCAGAATACAATGTACCATGTCATGGCGTCATACCGCAGCTTGACCAGTTTCCTGCTGAAGTGTGGCCCGCAGACACAGATATCAGCGCACTGCAAACACAGCTGGTTGAGCTATTTCGTACTGACTTTCAGCGCAGTAGTTGGGTGGTACAATTGCCGGATGCTGAAATTGAAGTGGTCTACGATAATGGCGAAGTGCGAGCCGGGGAGCGGCGCCAAGCGATTTCGGAAATGGAGCTGGAGTTACTTTCAGGGCGGCCACAAGCTTTGTTTGAACTCGCCGAATTCTTATTAAAAGCCTTGCCATTACGCACCGGTTGGCTCAGTAAAGCCGCCCGCGGTTATCAACTGTTTCATAACAAGACCACCGCCAGACCCAAGCCGTTAGCTGCCCAACAAGCCGCACAACCGCTACTGGTGTATTTGCAGCGTTTACAGCAATTAGAAAACTGCTATTTGCAAGAGTTAGCGCCTGATTTGTTGAGCGAGGTCGAAGACGCGTTACAGCAACTTGCGCATCAATTAACCGATGAAGGACAACAACTCTTGTCCAGTCAGGCCCGCACAGCGGCCAGAGAGTTGGCAGAAAGCGGTGCTTTAGTCTTTAACAGTCAGGCGTATCATCTGCTGTTATTAAAGGTATCCGCTTTACTGTTACAAGACGTTTAAGCAAAGGAGTACAACATGACCGCATCACAGGGGCAGGGTAGCTATTGGCAAGCCGATTTTGAAGCCTTATCACCGCAATTGGACGCGGCAACGTTGGCTAAGCTGACTCGTCTGTTGCAGTCTAGTACTTTTATTGGCCGTACGCTCAGGCAACAGCCGCAGTTGCTGGCGCTCTGTTGTGATAGTGAACGCTTACAGCAGCATTTAGCCGCTGGTTTTCATGATCCCTTAACTGCCATCACTTCAACGGCTGAAAGCGACGTATTTTCTGCGTTACGTCGTTATCGAAATGCCAGTTTATGCTTGATTATGGCGGCGGATATTTTTGAATTACAACCAATTGCCGCCAGCCTGACGTCGGTATCGCAATTAGCGAATACCTTGATTAACAGCGCCTATCAATGGGCTTATCAGCAGCAAAGTCTCAGTAGTGGTCAGCCTTTAGATGAACAGGGCGAGCCAATGCCGTTACTGATCTTAGGCATGGGTAAGTTGGGTGGTGGTGAGCTGAACTTCTCATCTGATATCGATTTGATATTTACTTATCCCAGTAACGGCGAAACGGTGGGCGGACGCAGGCCCCTAGAGCATCAACAGTTTTTCACTAAGGTCGGGCAAAAGCTGATTGCCGCCTTACATCAGGTGACGGCTGATGGGTTTTGCTATCGTGTGGACATGCGGTTGCGGCCTTTTGGCGATAGCGGGCCGCTGGTACTCAGTTTTGCAGCACTGGAAGATTACTATCAAGAGCAAGGGCGTGAATGGGAACGTTACGCCATGTTAAAAGCGCGCGTACTTAACCCCGATAAGCGTTACGCGCCTGAGTTACAAGTCTTATTAAAACCCTTTATTTATCGGCGTTATATTGACTTCTCCGCGATTGAATCGCTGCGGCGGATGAAACAGTTAATTGAACAAGAGAATCGTCGGCGCAATCGGCGCGATAACATTAAGCTTGGCGCAGGCGGGATCCGCGAAGTGGAATTTATTGTGCAAACCTTGCAGTTAATTCGTGGTGGGCGTATTCCACAATTACAGCAACAATCGCTGTTAAAGGTGTTGCCTTTACTGCAAGAGCACGAGTTGCTGAGTGCCGAGCATGCTGCCGCCTTGCAGCAAGACTATCTGTGGCTGCGTCAAGTAGAGCAAGGCCTGCAAGGTATTGACGATAAACAAACACAAACCTTACCGGCCGAGGCGGTTGGTCAACAACAGTTATTAGCCTGTTTAGGGCGAACCGATTGGGCCAGTTTGCAGGCAGACATTGAAGCGGCTATGCAGCGTATTCATCAGTATTTTAAATTGGTGATTGAGCCAGAAGAAAACTTGGAATCCCAAGAGTTAAGCCTTGGGCGCCTATTGTGGGACAGTGACAGTGTGGGCTCGGACTTAGCAGAGCAAGTTGATTGGTTAGATATGGCTGAGGCAACCGCACTGCTCGAACAATTACAGCAGTTTAAATTGGATTGTCAACGCCGCTCAGTGGGCCCGCGTGGCCGTGAATATTTAGCCAAGCTGATGCCACAACTGTTGCATTGGTTACAGCATCAACAGGCTTCTAATACCATTTTAAGTCGGATCCTTGGTGTATTTAGTAAAATCGTTACCCGCACCGCCTATTTAGAATTACTTTTTGAAAATCCGCCCGCGATGCAGCAATTGGTGCTGCTTTGCTCGCAAAGCGGTTGGCTGGCCGAGCAACTGGCCCGTTATCCAATGTTGCTTGACGAATTGATTGATCCGAGCCAGTTGTATCAGGTGGCCACCATTGATGACTATCGTGATCGCTTACGTTTATATTTATTGCGGGTGCCGGAAGATGACTTAGAGTTATTAATGGAAACCTTGCGGCAATTTAAACAAGCGCAGCAGCTACGTATTGCCGCAGCTGATATTTCGGGGGCTTTGCCCTTGATGAAAGTGAGTGATCACTTAACCTGGTTAGCCGAAGTGATTGTTGAACAGTTGGTAAATTTAGCGTGGCAACAAATGGTGGCTCGTTATGGTTTACCGGCGGGAGCCAGTGATCAGGATAAAGGTTTTGCGGTGATTGGTTATGGTAAGCTCGGTGGTTTAGAGCTGGGTTATGGTTCGGATCTTGACTTGGTATTCTTGCATCAATGCCGCAGCCAAGAAGGCACCTCTGGCGATCGCAGCATCGATTCGTTGCAATTTTACTTAAAACTTGTGCAGCGTATTCTCCATTTAAGTACCACGCGAACCAACAGTGGCGTGCTGTACGAGATTGATACGCGCTTAAGGCCTTCCGGTAATTCTGGCTTGTTAGCTATTCATATCGACACTTATCAGCAGTATTTACAGCAGGATGCCTGGACGTGGGAGCACCAAGCTTTAGTTCGGGCGCGGATGATCTTAGGCTCGGCGGAACTGCGTTCCGAATTCAGCCAGATCCGGCAACAAATTTTAACTTTGCCACGGGATGCTGCGCAGTTAACCCAAGATGTACTGCAGATGCGTGCTAAGTTGCGTGAGCATCATGGTGTCGCGACGGATGATGTAAAGCACAGTGTTGGCGGTATTGTTGATCTGGAATTTCTCAGCCAGTATTTAGTGCTAGCTTATAGTAAAGACTATCCAGCGTTGTTTGAATTCACCGATAATATTCGTATTTTAGCGGCCGCAGCGGCCAGTGGTCTACTGCCAGAAGCGGAAGCCATGGCTTTAGCCGAGGCGTATCAGGTATTACGTGGCGCAGGGCATCGGCATACACTTGCGCCTGCTACGGTGAATGTGGATAGCGGCTTGGCACAGCATCGCGCGCAGGTACAGCAAAGTTGGCAGCACTGGTTTGCGAATGCACCAAAAGCTTAAAGCTGGTAGGGGTTAGGCCCGGTCGCCACACAATTTTGTTGGAAAAACGGATCGGTTAAATAGGTCACCACTAAAGCCCGGGCATTAGGACAAAAAAAGCCAAAAATAGGCTGCTTAAAATCCGGGCTGATGGTCACCGTCATTTCCTGTAATGCTTCGACTAAACTACCGTTTGTGACAAAGTACTCTTTCACAACGTAGTCGCGTGGTAATGCCCAAAAAAGCTGCATCTGTTCTTGATCAGCATAATCTTGCAACACCTGCTTAATGGTTTTTCCGGCTTCAAAACGTCGACGGATCTTTTGGCCACGCCAAGTTGCCGCCGCCGGTGCGGCTACTTGCAATTCACGTCGACGTAGGCGTAAGACCAATTCATCGCTCGTATCCGGAATGGTAATAATAAAATCGCTGGCATCGCGGGTTTTTTGCAGGCTGGTGCGATAATCCGAATAAAAACGGCTAAAGCCCTCGGCGGCCGCATTCTTTTTAGTCGGATCGAACAATAGCTCAGGTTTAGTGATGAGCAAAAACACTAGGCCAATGACCAAGATCCCCACTAGCAGCTGTAATAAAATCTTCATGGGTTATAACGTCCTAGTCATATAATGACGGTGCTTCAGCATCCGGTCGGGTTTTAAACCGCCGATGCAGCCACATATACTGTTCGGGGTTTTTTAATACGGCTTGCTCAACCCACTGATTAACGCGGGTTACATCGGCGCGATCATCGCCACTGGGAAAATGATCAAACGCCGGCAGTATGTCAATTTGATAGCCGCGATAATCAGGTAAACGATAAGTATAGATCGGGATCACCACGCAATTTGCCGCATTGGCAAAAAGTAAGGTGCCGGTGGTGGTGGCGGTATCTGCCACCGCAAAAAAAGGAACAAACTCAGCCCGACTGCGACCGTAATCTTGATCGGGAAGATAAAAACACACTTCTTGCTGATTTAGCGCCTGGATCAAGCCTTTAACATCCCGCTTGCCAATCATATATTTATTGCTGCGGCTGCGACCGTGGTACTGCAGATAATCCATTAGCGGGTTATTGTTCGGACGATAAAAACCAATGCTGGGGTGGGTTAAGCCAATCACTCGCCCAGCCGCCTCTAAGTGCAGAAAATGCCCCGCCAGCAATAAAATACCCTTGCCGTTAGCGACTGCCTGCTGGATATGCTCATAACCGGTAATATGTGCTAAGCGACGAACTCGCCAATCCGGCCACCACCAGCCAATCACCGTTTCAAACATGGCTTTGCCACTTTCTTCAGCGTTGCGCCATAACAAGGCTTCACGTTCAGCCGCGCTTTTCTGTGGAAAACAAAGCTCGAGATTTCGTCTAGCAATTTTTTGACGGGATTTTAAGGCTTTAAATAATAACTTACCTAAGGCTGCGCCTAGGGTCATCAGCACACGGTAGGGTAACCAGCTGATAAGGTACATCAAGCCGACACCGATCCATAACAGCCAATAACGCGGCAATAAAAAACGCCAACTAAACTGAGGAGACTTAACCAAAATTGATATCCGAAAAAAACAAACTGTCGGTATTGTATCGAAAAAATCGCAGCAGGAAAGGTGAAACTGGTAGGAGCATACGAAAAGACGAGGTATACCGACGCGCGGTATACCTCAACAGATTTACATCGTCAGTGCGTTGTTAATGGCTAACAGGTCTTCTTCTGTTAAGTTACCGGCAGCTTGTTTGAGCTGTAACTGCGCTAAGATGTAATCATAACGCGCGCCTGATAGGTTACGTTGTGCATCAAACAAATTACGGGTGCTGAGTAAGACATCAACGATAGTTCGGGTGCCCACTTCAAAGCCGGCTTCGGTTGCTTGTAAGGCGCTTTGCGCCGAAATAACCGCTTGTTCTAAAGCACGGATCACAGACATTTGTGAATTGACATCGTTAAATGAGCTACGCACTTGGCGAACCACAGAGCGATAGCTTTGCTCTAAAGCTTGGCTGACTTCCACATAGCTAGCTTGTGCCACACGCACGTTTGCATCAATAGCACCGCCGCTGTAAATCGGTACAGAGAGGCTAATGCTGATTGAGCTGTTGTCAAAGCGATCAAAGCCTGATGTTTTAGATACACCTAAATTGGCAATCGCATCAACGGTGGGTAAATGCCCCGCTTTCGCTAAATCAATATCAATTTCAGCCACATCTAACGAAATGCGCTGAGCTTGTAATACCAAGTTGTTTTCCTCAGCAATGCCAACCCACTCATTGGCTGCAGCAGGCTGCGGCCGTGAGGTAGAAAATTTGTCGGTATTCAACATGGCGACTTCAGCATGATACTGACCCGTGATTTCGCGCAGGGCTTCACGGGCATTTTCTAGGTTATTTTCACTGCTAATTTCACGCGCAACCACGCTGTCATATTGAGCTTGAGCTTCATGCACATCGGTGATCGCGGTTAAGCCTACCGCAAAACGTTGCTTGGTTTGCTCTAACTGGCGTTCTACAGAGCGTTTTTCGGCAGCCACGAACGTTAAGTTATCTTTGGCTTTTAACACGTCAAAATAAGCTGACGTCACGCGTAAGATCAGACCTTGCACTTCAGCGTTGTAAATGGTTTGGCTTTGCAGCGCCACTTTTTCTGCGCGTGGCAAACTTTGCCAATCAAACCAATCAAACAGGCTTTGCCGCGCGGTAACGTTGGCACCGATGCTGTTACTGCCACCGAAGCGTAAATCATCGTTAGAGGAACGACCAATTTCAGCGCCAAAGCTGACAGAGGGTAATAAACGGGCTTTAGAGATATCAATACGCGCGGTAGCGGCATCGCGGTTAGCGGCAGCACGTTGCACAACCGGATCCTTTTGGGTAGCGAGCTGATACACCGCCTTTAAGTCATCAGCCTGTAGTTGTAGGCTAAAAAAACTTAGCGATGACAGCACGAGAGTGCTTAATAACGTTTTTTTCATGTAATAAATCCTGGCTGAATAAGGAAACTGCCCAAATGATAACCTGTTAAAGTAAACTAGGTAACGTTTAAACCGTAAAGTTACCCGGTAGAGTGTAACAAAATGTGAGGGCAACCATGTCGCAATTCAAGATAGGACAGTATCCTTCTTTTCAAGCAGAAGATCTGGACATTATCGACAAAACCACGGTTTTTCAGGGCTTTTTTCGGATTGAGCGTTGGCAACTGCGACATAAGCTGTTTGCAGGCGGTTGGAGCCAGCCAATGATCAGAGAAGTTTTCGAGCGCGGACAGGCTGTGATAGTCTTACCTTATAATCCACAAACCGACGAAGTGGTGTTGGTTGAGCAGTTCCGCGTGGGCGTGGTCGATCAAGGTCAAAGCCCGTGGTTACTCGAATCTATTGCCGGTATGATTGACGATGGCCAAACAGCAGAGCAAACCGCAATTCGTGAAGCAAAAGAAGAGGCGGGCTTAACCTTAAGCGAGCTTTGGCCAATGTTAAATTATTTTTCGAGCCCCGGTGGCAGCACAGAGAAAATTCATTTGTATTTAGCCCGGCTAACACAACCCGTTACTGGCGGTTTATTTGGGCTCGATGCTGAACATGAGGACATCAAAATGCACGTTATGCCACGGCAAACAGCCATGCAATTATTAGCATCAGGGCACATTAACAATGCTGCGACAGTGATTGGCTTGCAATGGTTAGCGCTGCATTTAAGCGATGTGCAGCAACGCTGGGGTACACGCCTTGCATAAATCGATTTATGTACCGCAGTTACCCGACTTTTTGAGTTTGTGTGAACGCAACTATGCCGCACTGCTGCCGTTATTGCCCGAAACGCCGCAACTTGGCCAGCAATTATTTATCGCGCTGGGTGAGCAGGATATTTATTGCTTAACGGTGCTTGAGGTTGCGCGCTTTACTACGCGGGTGAAAATAGAGTTGAGCAGTGCCGATCATGTTTATTTTCAACCCAGTTTTGATGTGCAGCTTTACCATGATGCGCGGTTAGCCGAAGTGGTGCGAGCGCAGCAGCAATGGCGCTTTATTGGTGTGTATCCTTATCCGAATGCCACCATGTCGCAGCCTGATGAAAAACGACAAATTAATATGTTACTTCGCGATTGGTTAAACTTGTGCGCGCGGCGTGGTACTCGGCAGCATTCGGCGGTGTCAGGTTAATGCACAACTATGTATTCCCAGCAAAAGCGGCCTATCGTTTAGTGCAAATTACCGATTGTCATTTATTGGCGGAACACGATGGCATATATCGTGATTGCCAACCGGCGGTGCACTTACAAGCGATTTTAACACAATTACAACTGTCGCCACCCGACGCACTCATTTTAACCGGCGATCTCACCCAAGATCACACCTTGGGCAGTTATCAATTATTGGCACAACTTTGCCAAGAGCTAAGCTGCCCTGTGTTTGTGTTACCCGGTAATCATGATGATTTGGCTATGTTAGCTCAGCTGCAACAACAGCCACCGTTTCAAAGGGCAGAAAGTTTAAGCTTAGGCGAGTGGCAACTGTTTTTGTTAAATACCAAGGGCCCGACACCTGCCGGTGAGTTTGCCGAGGAACGGCAAAGCGCTTTAGCCCAGCAGTTTGCAAAAAGTCAGGCCAAACAGTTTTGGTTGTTTTGTCATCATCACCCTCAGGCATTGGGCTGTTTTATTGATAAACATGGTTTGCGCGATCAACAGACTTTTTGGCCATGGTTACTGCGCGAACCCAAAATTAAAGGGCTGGCGCATGGCCACGCGCATCTGGCTTATCACAAGGTGGTGCAGGGTATTGATATTGTCGGTTGCCCAGCCAGTTCGGTGCAGTTTTTAGCAAGCGATGACTGGCAAACCGTTAATGCCGGACCACAATGGTGCGAATGGTATTTTGCTGCGGCAGGTCAGGTCAGTTGGCAGTTTAAGAGGCTTTAATGCAACGAATTTTATATTTACACGGGTTTGCCAGTTCCAGTCTTTCGACCAAGGCGGTGCAAACCCAAGCTTACTTTGCTGCATTACCGAATGTGCATTTTCAAGCGCTAGATTTACCTTACACGCCCGATGCGGCGATGCAGGTATTAGAGCAAGCCATAGTGCAACCGCCAACAGCCATTATTGGCAGCTCGCTGGGTGGGTTTTTAGCCACGGTACTGGCCGAGCGTATCGGCTGTCGCGCCTGCGTGATCAACCCGGCAGTGGCACCGCATCGGGTATTAAACCAATTTTTGGGTGAGTACGAACACCCGGTGTTACAACAGCGTTATCAGGTACAAGCGCAGCATATGCAACAGCTCGAAGCCTTGATGCCGATGCAGTTGCAACAGCCCAGTCGCTATTTAGTCCTTTTGCAAAGCGGTGATGAGGTGTTAGATTATCGTTTGGCCGTGGATTATTATCAGGGCGCACAGGTTCAGCTAGTTACAGGTGGTGATCATAGCTTTGTTGGTTATCAAGATTATCTGCCACACATTGCCGATTTTTGTCTGCAACCTCAGGAAACGGGAAGCCAAATTACAGTATGACTGAACAACTTTATAATGCCGAGTCGATCGAGGTTCTCACCGGTTTAGAGCCGGTGCAGCGCCGTCCAGGTATGTATACCGACACCACGCGGCCAAATCACTTAGCGCAAGAAGTAATTGATAACAGCGTGGATGAGGCGTTAGCCGGTCACGCCGATTTAGTGCAGGTGATTTTGCATGATGATCAATCGATTGAAGTTATCGATAATGGTCGAGGCATGCCGGTGGATATTCACCCCGAAGAAGGGGTGTCTGGCGTCGAATTGATTATGTGCCGGCTACATGCGGGCGGTAAATTCTCTAACAAAAACTACCAATTCTCTGGTGGTTTACACGGTGTTGGTATTTCTGTTGTTAACGCCTTATCAAGCCGAGTGGATGTGAGTATTCGCCGCGATGGTCAGGTTTATGATATCGCCTTTGAACATGGTAACAAGGTGGCAGAGTTAGCCGTTAGTGGCACCGTGGGTAAACGCAATACCGGTACACGCGTTCGGTTTTGGCCCACCGCCTCTTATTTTGATTCACCCAAGTTTTCAGTGAGTCGTTTGTTACATGTATTAAAAGCCAAGGCCGTATTGTGCCCTGGTTTAACCGTAAAGTTCGATGACAAAGTTAACCAACAACAATATCAATGGTGTTATGAAGCCGGTATTCGTGACTATCTCGCCGAAGCCGTACAGCATTTTATTGCCTTACCTGAGCAGCCGTTTGTTGGTCAATTTACCGCCAGTACCGAAGCGGTAGAGTGGGCGTTACTTTGGTTGCCAGAAGGGGGAGAGCTAACCACCGAAAGCTATGTCAATTTAATCCCGACGGCGATGGGCGGCACGCACGTTAATGGCTTGCGCCAGGGGTTGTTAGAAGCCATGCGAGACTTCTGTGAGTACCGCAATTTATTGCCCAGGGGTATTAAACTATCAGCAGAAGATGTTTGGGATCGCTGCGCTTACGTGATGTCATTGAAAATGCAAGATCCGCAGTTTGCTGGCCAAACGAAAGAGCGTTTATCGTCACGGCAATCGGCGGCTTTTGTCAGTGGTATAGTCAAAGATGCTTTTAGCTTGTGGTTAAACGAACAAACCGATGTGGCTTTAGCCTTAGCCGATTTTTGTATTAACAATGCCCAAAAGCGGCTACGGGCTGCAAAAAAAGTCATTCGTAAAAAAGTAACGTCAGGGCCGGCTTTACCCGGTAAGTTAGCCGATTGCTCGGCACAAGACTTAGCCCGTACCGAACTCTTTTTAGTTGAGGGTGACTCGGCGGGTGGCTCTGCTAAACAAGCGCGTGATCGGGAGTTTCAAGCCGTCATGCCACTGCGCGGTAAAATTTTAAATACCTGGGAAGTAGAATCTGGACAAATCTTGGCTTCACAAGAAGTTCATGATATCTCCGTGGCCATTGGTATCGATCCTGATTCGTTAGACTTATCCAGTTTGCGTTATGGCAAGGTGTGTATCCTAGCGGATGCCGACTCGGATGGGCTACACATTGCCACCTTGCTGTGTGCTCTGTTTATGAGACATTTCCGCCATCTAGTTGAGCAGGGCCATGTCTACGTTGCCATGCCGCCATTGTATCGAATAGACATTGGCAAAGATGTGTACTATGCGCTTGATGAAGAAGAGAAAAATGGTATTCTCGACCGTATCGAAGCAGAAAAGAAACGCGGCAAAGTCAATGTGCAACGTTTTAAAGGCTTAGGTGAAATGAACCCGCTGCAACTGCGTGAAACGACAATGGATCCGAACACTCGGCGTTTAGTGCAACTGACTGTAGACGACGCGGCGCAAACAATGGAATTGATGGATATGCTGTTGGCGAAAAAACGTGCTACCGATCGGCGTAATTGGCTGGAATTAAAAGGTGATAGAGCCATCATCGCTTAATCTAGGCACGGCTAAAGCATTTATGGAGTCACCTGTGAAAAAACTGCTGGTCATTCTTCTGTGGTGTTGGGTTAGTCTCGGCCATGCTGAGTCGTTACCTGATGATGTGCCTGAGTGGCTGCAGCAAGTTGCTGCAGAAAAAAATCGTGCGCCAGAACAGATGCTCGAGATTTTAACGGCTAATCAGGCGCAGTTTGCTAACTTAAGCGCAGTGGCTCAGGCTTATTGGTTAAATCATCAAGCCACCATTTTAAGTCATTTAGGTCGTTTTCAAGAGCAGCAAGCGGTGGCAGAGCAGGGTATTGCGCTACTCAAAGATAATCCGAGCAGTTTATATGCCGAGCTCAGCTATGAGTTGGGCTTTGCTTTTGAAATGAAATTGGCCTTAGCCGATGCGATGAAGTGGTATCAAAAAGGCGTGGCGACGGCGATTGCTGTCGAAAATGAAAGGCTGCGTTTACGCGGGCTAATTAATATTTCGGCGGTTGATTCGTTACAAAATCGTACGCACCAAGCATTACAAAACTTACAAGATACCTATGCGCGCGCGACGCAATTAAAAGATAAAGAGCTGCTAGCCGAAGTAAATGCACAGTTGGGCTTGCTGTACTCTAACTTGTCGTATGAGCAAGACGCGCAAGAGTTTCTAGAGCAAGCCTTAGTGTTGTATGAAGAGTTGGGCTGGCATAAAAACCGCGTGACGGTATTGTATAATTTGGCTCGCAATTACAGCTATTTAGAAGACTTTGAGTTAGCGCTACAAAGCTTCGAGCGGATGTTGCAATCGGCCTTAAAAGAGCAAGATATATTGAATTTATATTACGCTTACAACGGTTTGGCGATAACCAGTAATGAAATGGACAAACCGCAAGTGGCGTTAAATTACATGGAAAAAGCCGAAGAGTATTTGGCGGTTATTCATTCCGACTATTATTTAGCCAGTCATCATTATGAAAAAGCGCTGATTTATCAAAACTTGCAGCAAAACACCCAAGCCATGCAGCAATTATTGCTGGCTGAGCAATATATGCAAACGGCAGAGAACAGTGGTTCGGGTAATATGCTGTTATCGTTTCAATTACTCAAATCGGAATTGTTAGCGGATCAAGGGCAATATGAACGTGCTTTTCAAACTATGCGGCTTTTTGTTCGTGGTTTTCAGCAATTTCGAGATAAAGAAAACGAGTTAGAAATTGCAAAAATGCGCTTGAGTTTTGAAGCCGAGCGCGAGCAAGTTCAGCAAAATATGTTAGAGCAAGAATACCAATTAAACGCGTTACGCTTAGCAGAAGTTGAACGTAATAGAGTAATGCAATGGTTATGGCTGGGCATGGCCTCGACCCTAGGGCTATTCATACTGGTGGTGGTGTTATTACTACGCCGCACCCGTTCAGCGAAGGCCACACCCAGCTCGCCAACACGACAGGATCAGGCATGACAGAAACCGTACTTTCCGCCGATGGCACCGAACAACTGCCACTGCGCCGCTTTACCGAAGAAGCCTATTTAAATTATTCCATGTACGTGATTATGGACCGGGCCTTACCGCATATCGGTGATGGGTTAAAACCGGTGCAACGTCGCATCGTCTATGCCATGTCTGAATTAGGCCTGTCGCATCTGGCGAAATATAAAAAATCGGCGCGTACTGTCGGTGATGTGTTAGGTAAGTTTCATCCGCACGGTGATTCCGCGTGTTATGAAGCCATGGTATTGATGGCTCAACCCTTTTCATATCGTTATCCGTTGGTCGACGGCCAAGGAAACTGGGGTGCGCCGGATGATCCAAAGTCTTTCGCGGCAATGCGTTATACCGAAGCCAAATTATCGCGCTTTAGCGAAGTTTTGTTATCTGAGTTAGGCTCAGGTACCGCCGATTGGATCCCCAATTTTGACGGCACCCTCGAAGAGCCCAAGGTGTTACCGGCTCGTTTACCGCATATATTACTTAATGGTATCACCGGTATTGCAGTAGGCATGGCCACGGATATTCCACCGCATAACGTGCGTGAAATTGCCAATGCGTGTGCTGAGATCTTGGATAATCCGAAAGCTGAATTAGCCGATTTATTACAGCATGTGAAAGGCCCCGATTATTCAACTGATGCCGAAATTATCTCTTCTATCGAAGATATTGCGGCGGTATACGCGACAGGCCGCGGTAGTATTAAAATGCGTGCGGTGTATCTGCAAGAAGAGGGCGATATTGTGATAACGGCGCTGCCGCATCAAACGTCGGGCTCGAAGGTACTGGAGCAAATTGCGGCGCAAATGCAGGCGAAAAAGCTGCCAATGGTGTCAGATTTACGTGATGAATCGGATCACGAAAACCCCACCCGCATTGTTATTGTGCCACGCTCTAATCGTATTGATGTTGAGCAGTTAATGCAGCACTTGTTTGCCACCACTGACTTAGAGCGAAGTTATCGAGTTAACCTGAATATTTTAGGGCTAGATCACCGGCCACGGGTGCGCAATTTACTGGAAATCTTAACCGAGTGGCTGAGCTTCCGTCGTGACACTGTGCGTCGGCGTTTGCAGTTCCGCTTAGATAAAGTGTTAGACCGTTTGCATGTATTAGAAGGTTTGTTAATTGCCTTTTTAAACATCGACGATGTGATCCGCATTATTCGAACCTATGACGAACCTAAGCCTGAGTTGATTGCTTTTTTTGGTGTAACAGAGCGCCAAGCTGAAGCGATTTTAGAGCTGAAATTGCGCCACCTTGCCAAGCTAGAAGAAATGAAGATCCGGGGCGAGCAGGATGAGCTGAGCAAAGAGCGCGATAAGCTTCAGGCTATTTTAGGCTCTGAGAAAAAACTGACTAAGCTCGTGCGCGATGAGCTGATGGCCGATGCACAAAAATACGGTGATGATCGCCGCAGCCCTATCGTGCAGCGTGAAGAAGCCAAAGCCTTAAGCGAAAAAGAATTATTGCCAAGCGAAGCGGTTACCGTGGTGTTATCTGAAAAAGGCTGGGTGCGCTGTGCCAAAGGGCATGATGTGGATGGCAATGCCCTTAGTTATAAAGCCGGCGATGCGTTTAAAGCCTTGGCGAAAGGCCGCTCGAATCAACAAGCGGTATTTTTAGATTCCTCGGGTCGCAGTTATGCCACCGAAGCACATGAATTACCCTCAGCTCGCGGCCAAGGTGAGCCATTAAGCGGCCGTTTCGGCATTGTGGCCGGCGAAACCGTTGAGCATGTGTTAATTGCCGATGAAAAACAAACATTACTGCTCGCTTCTGATGCGGGCTATGGTTTTGTGGCGGAATTTAATGACTTACTCAGTCGTAATAAAGCCGGTAAAGCGCTGCTCAGTTTACCGACGGCGGCAAAAGTATTGCCACCGTTACCGGTTGGCAACCCCGATACCGATTTATTGCTGTGTATTTCAAACGAAGGCCGTATGCTGGTGTTCCCTGTGGCCGAGTTACCGAAACTCAGCAAAGGTAAAGGTAATAAGCTGATGTCGATCCCGTCGGCACGTTCAGCCAGTCGAGAAGAGTTTGTCAGTTTGCTAGCCGTAGTACCGGCTGATGGCAGTGTCACCTTAGTGGCCGGTAAGCGTAAGCTTAGCCTGAAAGTGGATGACTTACAGCACTATCATGGTGAACGGGGGCGGCGTGGTAATAAGCTGCCACGCGGTTTACAGCGCATTGATGAAATAATTGTCAATGGCCTTAGTGATCAAACCAGCAGCCCGAGCGAATAACGTTATACTAGGCCCCTGATCTGATTGTGGTGTGATTTGGCAAGGGGCCTGATGTGGTTGCTGTATTGCGTATAGTGTTATTAGTGCTGTTTTTTATTGGCAGCACCGTGGCGGGATTACTGGTTTGTTTATTCCGCCCTTTTCATCCTAACAATGTGGCATTGTTTAGCAAATGGTACGGCAAGGTATCGTGGATCCTCGGCATTGACGTAGAGATCCGTTATGATCCGGCGATTGCACCAGGCGAGCCATACGTGTTTATTGCTAATCACCAAAATAACCTCGATTTATTTACTATCAGTGGTTCAGTGCTACCGCGCACCGTAACCATTGGTAAGAAAAGCCTGAAATTTATTCCATTCTTTGGCCAATTATATTGGCTTAGCGGTAACTTCTTAATTGACCGTGATAACAAAGCTAAAGCGCTCAACACGATGTTATTTGCCGCAGAGCGTATCGCTAATCAAAAGATCTCGGTATGGATGTTTCCCGAAGGCACCCGCAGTTATGGTCGGGGGCTGTTGCCGTTTAAGATGGGTGCTTTTCACATAGCTTTAGAAGCGAATGTGCCCTTAGTGCCGGTATGTATGAGCTCTACGCATAACCAGTTTAAATTAAACCGCTGGCGCAACGGTAAAGTGATTATCCAAATGAATGCGCCGGTGGTGCTGACTAAAGATGACAATTTACGCCAGTTTGCCCGAAATATTCGTCAGCAAATGGCAGATCAAATTAGTGCGCTTGATGCCGAGCTAGCTAACGACTACACTGCGCAACAGAAAAAATAACTGAGTAATCTTTATGGAAAACTGGCAAGAATTTACCGCAGAAACTATTTCTTGTGTTTTAGTGTAAATCAGCCAGTTTCCCCAAGTATCGCTAACCATATAATTATATTAAAATTCCCCTTAATTCTGTTTCTCCATGTTTCATTATATTCCTTTTTAGTTCAACATACCTGTGTACATGAGTAAGTACACAATTTGAGTTAAATAGATGGTGTGTACACATCAGGGAGGAATCAGAAATGTCTTTATCAGATAGCTGGCTAAAAGCTAATCACGGCAAAACTGTATTACAGCGATTTGAAAAAGCTGATCGGGATGGTTTGAGTGTTAGGGTAAGTGCCGGCGGTAAAATCACTTTTCAAATTAGATTTCGATATGCAGGTAAGCAGCAGCGTTGTGATATTGGCTCTTACCCACTCACGTCACTTAAAGATGCTAGAGCAGAGTGTATGCGTTACCGTGCTGAGCTTGAGCAAGGTAATGATCCGCGTATGATTAAAGCTATCGAAAAACAAGATAAGCTCAGTCAAAATACGGTTGATACAGTAGCGGGCGTATTTGAACGCTGGTTTCATGCAGTGGCTGTCCGGAAGAATAAACAGGCTCCACATCTGTATAAGAGCGTAGTGAAGCACCTATTACCAAAGCTTGGGCGCTTGCCTGTAGCAAAGGTCCATCTGGATCTCTGGTTATCAGTAATTGAACCTGTTGCAGAAAAAACACCCTCAATGGCCGGTCGGCTTTTAAGTCAAAGTAAAAGCATGCTGGCTTGGGCCTTAAAAAGAAACTTAGTGACTAATAATGTGCTGGCGCAAATAGGTGCTCACACTGATCTGCACATAGAACGTAACGAGCGAGACCGAGTTCTGACCGAACAAGAACTCAGTTGGCTGTTTGAATATTTTGAATATGCACAATATGCAGAACCAAAGAATCTAATCTTTATGCAGCTGTGTCTTTTATATGGGTGCCGCAACGGCGAGCTACGTAAGGCTAAGAAAGCTGATGTTGATTTAGTTTCGGGTATCTGGACTATACCTGCTGATAACCGCAAGGGCAGAAAAAAGGACGGGCCTTTAAAGCGGCCAATTCCACCAGAGTTTACATATTTATTTGAATTACTGATTCAATTGTCTGATGGCGAGTATCTTATTCCGGTTCGAGGTAAAGACTTGGCTTTAACAAGTAATGCCAGCATCTCTCTACCATACAAAGTGATGAACTGGGTTCGTAAGCATAAACAAGTGGATATGCCTCACTGGTCGCTTCATGATTTGCGAAGAACGGCAAGAACATACTTCAGTAGTTTAACTGAACCACATATAGCCGAAATTATGCTAGATCATACATTACCCGGAGTGTGGCGCGTTTACGATAAAAGTGATTATTTACCAGAGCAAATGCGAGCGTATCAAGCATGGTATAGGAAGCTTATGATTATTACAGGAAGAGCCGGTGAAAATAGTGTGCTTGAGTTTAGAGTACAAGCATAACAGTGAACTAATCATACAAAGAGCCATGGTTGTTGGTCAGTTCTTTGCCACAAATAAGTGATTACGCTGCAAAAATTGCCAAGTGTTATAACGCGAGAATGCAAATTGAAGAGAGCTTCTGTGATCAGAAGAGTCAGATATACGGGCTTGGCAGAAGCGCCCATCAGACGTATAAAAAAGAAAGGCTCAAAGAGTTGCTAGTGCTAGCGGCGTTGGGTAACTGGCTTCATTATATGCTTGGGTTGGCGATAGAAATCAGTGGGAAGCATCGGACATTACAAGCGAATAGCATCACACATCGGCGGGTGTTGTCGTTTAACTATTTAGGCATGCGTTTATGCCGCCTTGCAAGGCTAAGTCTCTGCGCGCAGCATATCCAAGCTGCTATTAGGCAGATAATGGCTTGGGCTGAAGAGTGGGATTGGAAAAACATTAAGTCGGTAAGTTGTTGATATGATTATCCGTCAGGTATTTGTCATTAATCTTCTGATATAACTAGCATATTGGAATTCGTTAGGTAAACTTTAACTTCAGACTGAAAAAATTCAAATTAAACTGACATTTGCGCTATAAAATCAATATATTTAATTTTTCAATTTAAAAGGAATTATAAATTTGAGCATTTGGCGTCTTCCATTCAAAGAGGAAATTCAAGGGCTCTTTGCTTATGACCCTTATAATAGAGTTAGAGGTTTTTATCATGGGAATTTTAAAGCACCAGAATTTAAGCTGCATCCGCGTTGGTTTAATATCCAGAATCTTTTTAACTCATTAGAAAAAACCTTTTGGACGTCGTCTGATGAAGGCACATATAAAGTTAACACAGCTTTGTATGCCTGCTTTCAAACGGGTTCGACTTATGAGGGGGCAGCGTCATACTGTGGCGGTTTTGTAAGGCTTGTGCGCCAAGGCGATTCACATTTGCACACTAAAATCTATCATGAATCAGAAAGGTTTAAGATTTCTGGTTGCGGTACATATATTGTGGATAACATAACAGGTCTAGAGTGGAAACGTGATGCAGAACCTGAAAGATGTGATTGGAAATCTGCAGTTTTAAAATATAGTTTAGGTGCAATACATGACTCTCTACAAGATAAGTCAATAAAAAGCTGGCGACTGCCGCATAAAAGTGAATTTATTAAAGCTTGGATGTATCCAAGTATATTCATAGAAATGCTCAACGAAAATGTTGAAGAGTTAATTTGGTCCTCAGATGATGGTGCATGTCAGATCTTAGCTAAGGGACGAGCTTCAGTTTATAGCGTTCCAGTAATTCAAAATCAAAAGTCATATCGCGTTAGGTTAGTTCGAAGTACTATCCCATCTGATAAAAATATTATAGGAGGAAAGCAATTTATAATCAGTGTTTGTGGTGAATATATTACAGATTTTGAAAATAATATTGAATGGAAAAGAAATTTAGAGCCTGATACCTTCACCTATGATGAAGCAAAAAAACGATTTAAAGAACCATCTTTTAAAGAGAGATTTCAGATATATACAAATTATAATCATATTGATAAATTCAAAACATAGCCCACAATGGGTTAAGAAGTGGCACTTTCAATATTAGTGATGATGTCATTAATTTTCAACGAGCGGTAAAGTCCGTTTTCAAATGAGATGATCAATTAACCTAATCAAATTGGCAAATAGCTGATACTGTGGGTTGTAAATTTGTGTGGATCCCTCAGTAACCTTACACCACCATATTTTTGTATAAGGCATGGCTGAAGCGTTCGTTAAAACGTTCAACGTGATTGTGCTTATATGAACGAGCGGCCTGATGCAGCAACGGTAATTGCTCAGCTTGCTAGCTGGTTCGAAAATTATATAAGTTTCCATCCGCATAGCAGATTAAAAATGTTATCACCGCGAGAGTATCGGGCTTTCAAAATGGCAAGTTAGTACTGCCCGTTTTAGCGAGGCAACTACAATAACACCCTCTACTTGCCAGAAGTATTCAGTCATATTCCAAAACTGACTCGCTAGAAGTTCTAAAGCAGATTCTTTTCGTTTTCTAACGTTCGTTATTTCAAGTTGCGTCTTCTAGACTAGCAATAGAATCAATAAAATCCGAATATCGAACATGACCACTGATACGCAGAAAGTCAGCATCGCTTATACGGCCATTTTTCAGCATATGCTTATATATTCTTATTTTATTTCTGTACCCTTTTGTAAGCCTTACAGAATCCTTTTTAACCAGTAATCCATGAACCTTCAGGCGCTTACCGGTTTCAGAATCTGCAAAGTAGGTTTTGTCGTGATTTAGTTGAAATCCACTATTCTCTATCAGCTCTTGTAAGTATTGCTTTAAACCATCATCAAACTCACCGGTTCCTGAAAACGTTATGTCGTCGGCATAACGAGTAACTTTGACGTTGTATTGTTCAGAGAGCTTGATCAGTGAATCGTCGATAGATTGCATGCACAGATTCGATAAAACAGGGCTCGCTGGAGATCCTTGCGCGAGTGAATCATGCAAGCAACATAGATCTGAGATTAGTTCGGATGCATCATCACTGTAACCCAGAGCTGTTAATGAACGTAAAACGCTCTCTTTGGATGTTGATGGAAAAAAGTTGTCGATATCTACAGCAAGCACCCAACGAGCACCTATGTGCTGTTTTGCAGCATCAACAAAAGACCTCCCTTTAACAAAGCCATACACGTGGGGATGAAATGTTATGTTGCTACTGAGATGCTCCCCAAGCCACTTTTGAATAACTTTTATGGCTACTTTTGGAGCGAAAATTCTACGAGTTTTTTTGCCATTTGGGATTTTGAACTCCCGATAAAATTTTTCAGGCTTTTTCGTCATTGCATAAATGAAGCCGAGAGAATATCCGAAGAGAATGGCAAGACAGTATGCTGAAGAAACTGGTGGCAATTGACGAGAATGTAACTCGAATAAGGCGGATGAATACTCACATCTTTGCTTTTCTGGCAAAGCTTCTAAATACTTATCGATAGAATTGAAGGAAACTAGGAGCGGCGCGGCATTCATGACACAAATCCCATAAATAAGTTTCAACGATGGACAAGCGTCCATTTGGGCGAATGCACGGATGGACGCTTGTCCATCGGTGATTCTGTGTCTAGCCTTCGCAAGCGGGCATGATTCACACCCTCGCGATAATTCATCGCCGCTCCCAGAGAGTAGTTCACCACTTTCTTTTCCCTAATTCAAGTGCTCGTGCAACATCTGAGTTATATTTACTGCGAACAGACGGGATTAGACCCAACCCGCTTCCAGTAAGCGCATAGTTTCCAGTAACCTTATCTCTAATAATTAACTGCTTTTTGAGCATTTTGTCTAACTGGCGATTTAGCCACTTGGCATTTATATCTCGGTAGTTAGTGATGAAATATCCAATAAAGCCCTCAATATTAAGCGGTTGAAGGCGTTTTAGAACTATTAAAATGTTAATTGGCGTTGGCAGAGTGCTATTTTCACCAACCCACTGACAAGATAAAAATTGAACTCCGGATTCATTCAGAATTGATTGCAAGTACGATTCAAGTTCAGCAGTACTATCAGCTGTAATTCTTGTTAACTTTATCCAAGCATTGACTTTTTCGGATGATAAAAATGAGAAGTTAGCTTCTTCAACAATTTCATCGAACTTGGCTTTTAACAGCAACTCGGCGGCTTGGCCTATTTTTTCTAATTTGGGTGAAGGTGCCATAATGACTGCTGTGGGCACTAAATATTTCTCTGCAAGTCTAGAAGACAGATTATCTAGCTGCCTTCTAGATACAAATCCTGGCTTAGTGTTTTCGCTTACATGTTCAATAGACATGTAAAGCACGATAGCGCCGTCTGAGGTTCTGATATTTACATCAGAAATAAAATAGTCTTTCTGAAGCTCAGGGAGCTCAGCGATATCTGCTATATCAAGCAAGGCCTATATCCCTCCAAATTTTTAACAGCTTTCCACAAAGAATACCTGCTCGTTCAGGCCATTCTTTTGCAGTTGTTAACTTATGAGTTTTTAATTTTATAATGTTGCCTTCACGTACAGTTTGAACTTCAGGCTGATAGTCAGCAATGACTCTAGCGTCGTAAGCACTTTCAAGTAACTCTGCCAACTCATTGCTAACAGTATTTACGTCTGTCAACAGCCTGCTACTCTTTCCTTTTTCCATCAACCCTTTTGCAACTTGTTTTGCCAAAACTTGTTTTGCTTTTTTCCTTATGCTGGTCCGCAGCAAATCAGGAATTCCAGCATGCATGGTATATTTCCAGCTAGCCTCCATTTGTCCAAGCATTGCTCGTGTGATCAAGAAAGCAGAATAATAGTAACGATTGAATGCACTTCTACCTAACAAGTCTGAATTCACTGCATCACCATGACTTAGTGCTAGTCGTTCAAGCTCTTCGCCAACATATTGCATCAATAATGCTCTTCAATATACGCATAGGCCTTAGCGAACAAGTCTTTGTCTTTGCCGAGGCTGAATTGCATCAGTGTTAGCAGTAATGCTTTCTGTATCTCGCGTGGGCCGCTGTTAGAGCTTTGCCAGCCGTCGAAGCGGGTGGCTTTTACTATCTTGTCGATTTGCTCAACAACGTCACCAATCAGCTTAGGCGTCGTTTCTGGCCGGGTTTCAAGGAAGAGTGTCGTCAAGGCTTGTTTATTATCTTCCTGGGTAACCACTTTATCGCCACTTTGGCGTTCAGCCTGCACGGTGTCTTTGGCTGCGTCTAACAGGCCTTTTAGCCAGTCTATGGCTTTAATAACACCGGCTTCGTAGTCTTGGCGCAGTTTTTCTAGTCGTTCGCCTAGTGCAACAAACTTGGGGTCATCATGGCCACGTAGGCGGCCCATTAGATCAATTTCCAATTTACGCGCCCGCTGCTCTTGTTCTTTATCCGTCAGGGTAAAGATGGCGTGTTCATCCATTACCAGCTCGTCGATATCATCCCGAATACGGTTAATGTCGGTATGCTGGTGAATAAGCTGAATAGTCTCTGGGCCTAATGCTGCCCACACCAGTGCACCGGTTTGGCCAACAGGGCGCACGGATTCATAAATCTGCGCCAGCCATTTGTAGTCTTTGCGATACGGATTTAGGAATGGGTCGGGGTTAATGGCTGACCATAACTTGGCTACCACACCAAAGGCGGCAGCAAACTCGTCACGCTTTTCATTAGTTGGCAGGCACTCTTGCGCTGCCATAATGCCCTCAAAGCCTTCCAAAGTTCGATCAACATTTGGAAAGAAGGTCAGGCACTTTTCCAGCTGCATTGGCAATATTGCTTTAAAGGCTTCAATGCCTTCCACAACACCTTCAATTTCTTCCGGGTTGTAAGCCAGTGCCGTGCGCAGGTTTTCAAATACGCCGAGGTAGTCAATGATCAGACCCAATTGTTTGCGGGTTTCATCATTCTGATACAGCCGGTTAGTGCGACACATGGCCTGTAACAGCGTATGGTCACGTAATGGCTTGTCTAAGTACATGCAGTAGCAGATAGGTGCATCGAAGCCAGTTAGAAGCTTGGCTGTTACGATAAGTAATTGCAGCGGCTGCTTCGGATCTTTGTAGGTTTCTATTAAGTCTTTTTGCTTTTGCTCATCGCCATCAATGCTTTGCCAGCGCTCAAAGTCAGTCTCTTTTACCGGCAGTTGTAAATCGTCATGCCACTTGCGCCAGTCTTTATTAACTTTGCCCTTTTTATCACCGTCTGGCGCTTTAATTGGGGCTTGGTCAATATTCATCACCACTTCAACAGCATCAAACCCGAGCTTTTCACCCAACAAGTAATACATCTGCACGCAGGCATCGCGGTCGTACACCACCACCATAGCCTTCATCTTTTTCGGCTTAACGTGGCTGGTAAAGTGCTCGGCAATATCGGTGCTAACTGCTGCCATACGTGTAGGCGCTTTTAGCATAATGGCCAGTTTGCCAGCACGTTTCGACAGCTCAGCTTTTTCTTCTTCGTCCAGGTTGTTTGCTGCGGCTAGCGCTTCAAACTCTTTGTCGATAGCTTCACGGTCTACCCGAAGTTCTGCCAGTCGTGGTTCAAACTTCACCGGGTTGGTGGCACCGTCACGAATAGACTGCTTATAGCTATAGCGGTTCATGTAGCGGCCCGGGTCGTCTTCAGCACCAAACAACTTAAAGGTATTGCGGTCTATGCCTGAAATAGGTGTACCGGTTAAACCGTAAAAATGCGCGTTAGGGAGCGCCCAGCGCATTTTGTCACCTAACCCACCCTCTTGAGTGCGGTGAGCTTCATCGACCAGCACAATAATGTTGTCGCGATCGTTCAGGCCTTTTTTATTGGCTTCATCGATTTCAACATCTTTAAATTTGAAGATAGTGGTAATTAAAATGCCCCGGCTATCTTGCTCGATATATTCACCGAGCTTTTTGCAGCTTTGCACTTTAATCAGGTTTTTAACGTCGGCACCGCCAAAGGTTTCACTAATTTGGCTGTCCAAGTCACGCCGATCTACCACGACCAATACAGTTGGGTTTTTCAGCTCATTATCTGCCCGCAGCATCTTAGCGGCATAAAGCATCAATAATGACTTACCCGAGCCCTGGAAGTGCCAAATAAGGCCTTTTTTGGGATAACCACGTCGTACACGGTCAACTATCTGCTTTGCTGCTTCAAACTGCGGGTAACGCGGTAATATTTTTATGCGTTTAGGTGGCGTGTTTTTGCCGGTTTTAACGGTTGAAAACAGCGCGAACGATTCCAACAGCTGTAACAAGGTAATGGGGTTGAGCAAACCCTCAACGCTGTTAAGCACTGTTTGCAGGCCAGGTAAAATGTCATCGCGTAAATCGGTGTTATGCCACGGCCCCCAATCTTTAGGGCCTGCGTTAATAGCACCATAGGCAAAGGTTTTACCTTCACTGGCAAAGCATAATAGGTTAGGTACAAAAAATGGGGCTACATTCTGCCAGTAGTGCTTTTTACCACCCATAAAATCAGCGGCACCGTCTTGCCAGCTAACGCTTGGCCGGGTGGCGGTTTTTACTTCACCCACCACCAACGGAATACCGTTAACGTAAAGCACAATATCAAAATACACTTCGGTAGCAGCGATATAATGCACCTGCTGCGACACCACAAAATGATTGTTTTTGATATCGTCAAAATCAATTAGGTTAATGGTGATATGGTCGCCATTCTCACCAAAGGGCAGGCTCTTTTCTGCCAGCAACCACTCTTGAAAGTTCTCGTTAGCTTTTACCAGGCCGGTATGCTTGGCCTCCAGAATAACTCCACGAAGTTTATAAATAACCTCGTCCGCCAGGTCAGGCTTTTTGGCAATATCAGGGTTTAACGAACAAAGCGCGTCTTTTAGCCACTCATCAACAAAGATATCGTGTGCTTGCTTTGGCAGGCTATCACCGTGGCAGTAAGTCCATTTTACCCCGCATAAACCTTTTAAGCGGTCGATAATTCCATTTTCAGTGACGGTTTGTTCGTTGAACATTTTTAACCCCTAGAACCCAAACTGCTCAATTAAGTAATGAACTTCTTATCACGCGAGTATTGTCTTTTAAGAGCTCCGCTTGGATTTTATTAATTTCATCAAATCGTTTTAATATTTTTAGTTGCTCATGCAACTTGGGCTTGGGTACTAACATCTCTTTAAAAATCTCGCTACCAAGCCTGCACGTTCCATGTGTTGACACAGAAACCTTTTGTAAAAATAAATCTGAATTTGCAATTAACCAATGAAGAATAAATCTAGGTTCAAATCCTTCATTTACAACTAATGCTTTCATGTCTTGATTAAAAGTTGAAACTTGATTTGTGATACCTACTGGAAAGGTATGCGCTAAAATCATACCTCTAACTACAATCATAATAGTATTTGGCTCAACAAGCCGAGTTCCATTATTAGCGCCGCTCTCTGTTACAGTTAGGATGGATTTTTTAAGCTCAACATCTTTCATATCCTTAGGACTAAACCAAGGTATGTTGCCATCCCAGTAATCGTTTCTATTTTTTGCCGGAGTACCACCGCTTTTCCATTCACCCACCTCACCTAGCGGCACCACCTCTCAATGAACTGGGATTTTACCTATAGGAGTTTCTTTAAATAATTCTGAGAATCCAAAACCTGAGAATAAACTTCTTCTCAATGATCTTTTAAGCCTGTCAAGTGAAAAGCGCCCCTCCCTTCGAACCGATTGTATTTGTTCTATCTTTTCAAGAATTTTGAGCTGCTTTCTTTGTTCATCTAATGAAGGAATTGTAAACTTCTGGATTGCTAAGTCTTTCCATTTAACTCTTGATGATAGGGAGCCAGCTGAAATACTTATTACTCGATTCATGAATGCCTCTGATTGCATGAAAAAAGGGAGGAAAGACGGCTCAATCAAACCCGCAATCGGCCGAATAACCATAGCATCACCAGAACAGATACCATCTATCGGAGAAATTGCAACTCGCTTCAAATATGTGTTTCTTCTAGCAAAAATAATGTCCCCTTTAGCAACTTTAAAAGCTTGAGCAGATAACTCCACATCTCCACCCCACTCATAAACTGCAAGATTTCCGGATATTAAGTGCTGTAATCCTATAAATTTCTTTTCATCACCTTGTTGGGGATGCACTCTTTCTAATATTTGCTCTGCAATATCACCAAACTGAACAGTTTGCTTCTCGCTCATCAGTGTACTTCCTTACCGTCTATTTGGTAACCTAACTCGGCTAAGCCCTCAAATAACTTGTTGTTTTGCTTCCTTAATTGTACACAGTTTGCTTTCCAGGTCTCGATCGCATGCTCAATATCATGCACTTCCTCATGATTATTAGCTTCTACGTAAAGAAGTATCGACAGGTTATAAAGGTTCTGTTTAATAGTGTCTAAGGGCACTAACGTTGCAATATCACTTTGCTTTTCCGGCTCGAAATAGGCTTCGCACAGCACTGCCAGGTCGTCACCCGATAAGCGGCTATGCGCCCGTTCGCGGGTTACATGCTCAACACCATTGATAAACAGCACCTTATTTTTGCGCTCGGCGGGCTTGTTGCAGTTAAGCACTACCACACACGATTCCATTGGTGAGTTGTAGAACAGGTTTGGCCCAAGGCCAATTACCGCTTCGATAATGTCAGACTCAATCACCTGCTTGCGAATAGCTTGCTCAGAATCGCGGAACAATACGCCATGTGGCCACAGCATGGCAGCGCGGCCAGTATCAGGCTTTAGGCTTTTAATGATATGGGTGTAAAAGGCATAGTCGGCGCAGCCCTGTGGCGGTACACCAAATAAATTGCGGCCATAAGGGTCGGCAGTAAATTTGTCGCGGTTCCACTTTTTAATGGAGTACGGCGGGTTGGCAAAGATAACGTCGAACTGCTTAAGCTGGTCGTTCTCGATGAATTTAGGCTCTGCCAGCGTATCACCGCGCAATACTTCAAACTCTTCGATATCATGCAAAAACATGTTCATACGAGCGATAGCGGAGGTAAGTAGGTTTACTTCCTGGCCGAACAACTTAACGCTACGCCATTCTTTTAAGTCTGAGCGTAAATCCATTACTGCATTAAGCAACATGCCTCCTGTACCACAAGTTGGGTCGTAGGCAGTTTCACCGGGTTTAAGCTGCATAATACGTGTCATTAAATGCACAACAGTGCGGTTGGTATAAAACTCCGCAGCGGTATGGCCAGAATCATCGGCAAACTTTTTAATCAGGTATTCGTAGGCTTCGCCGAGGTCATCTTGTTTAACCGATTTAATACCCAACGGGATTTTACTAAAGTGCTCAATAAGGTCGGCCAATAGATGATCAGGCAGGCGCTCTTTATTGGTCCACTGTGCATCACCAAATACACCGTGTAAACGCGGGTTATTGGCTTCAATTAACCGAAGAGCGGTTTGAATGGCCTCTCCAATATTCTTACTGGTATGGCGCACCTTTTCCCAGCGGGCTTCTTCCGGGATATCAAAGCGGTGATACATCGGCATAGCTGCGTATTCGGCATCGCCGTCATGGGCTTCTAGCGCTTCAACATATTCTTCTAAGTAAACGTCTGACAAACGCTTGTAAAAAAGCAGTGGGAATATGTACTGCTTGTAATCTGAGGCGTCAATTTGGCCGCGTAGAAACTCGGCAGCGCCCCAGAGTAAGTCTTCTAAATTCTTTTTATGCATGGTGCTCATAGTTCAAACCCTTCCTGGATAAGTAGGGCTTCAAGTTCTTGCTCTGCTTGCTCAAGGGCCGCTAATTTTTGCTGAAAGTCGCGTAGCGCTTCTTCTACAGTAATGGTTTCTTCTTCCAATGGCTTTTGCACGTAGCGGGCAATATTCAGGTTGAAATCGTTTTCGGCGATTTCATCCAGGTTTACCCAACGGGCAACACCCTCAATTTCATCGGCCTTGATGCCAGTTAAATATTGCTGTTTATAGATGCGGTAAATCTCATCCGACTGATCATTACTTAGCGTGTTTTGCGCTCGGCCTTTGGTGTAGATCTCTTCGGCATTGATAATGAGCACATGGTTATTATGCTCGGCTGGCCGTTTTTGCCGCAGCACCAAAATACAGGCCGGAATGCCAGTGCCGTAGAACAGGTTACTGGCAAGGCCAATAATGGCTTCTATCTTATTTTGTTTTAATAAGGCGGTTCTGATAGCGCCTTCAGCACCACCACGGAATAACACGCCATGCGGCAGCACCACGGCCATACGGCCTTTGTTGTTGAGTGAGGCCAACATATGCTGCACCCAGGCAAAATCACCGTTAGTTTGCGGTGCCAAGCCAAATTGCTTTCGGCCATAAGGATCGTTTTGCCATTTGTCATAGCCCCATTCTTTTAAGCTAAAAGGCGGGTTGGCAATAACACAATCAAAGGTTTCCAGCTGGTCATTAACAACAAATTTGGGATCACGCAGTGTATCGCCACGTAAGATTTGAAAGTCTTCCTGGCCGTGTAAGAACAGGTTCATCCGCGCAATAGCTTCGGTGGTTAGGTTCTTTTCCTGGCCTTTGATTTTTAGTAAACGTGGATCACCGCCGTTTTCTTTAACGTGGTGAATCGTTTCCAGCAACATACCGCCCGTACCGCAGGCCGGGTCATATATGCTTTCACCGGCAACTGGGTCCAGCACGTTAACCATTAGCCGGACAATAGTACGGGGGGTATAGAACTCACCGGCCTTTTTATTGGCTTTGTCGGCAAAGCGTTTAATCAGGTATTCATAGGCACGGCCCATGTCATCATCTCGCACGCTGGCAACGCCCAAATTCACTTTATTAAAGTGGTTTAGCAACGTTGATAGCAGCTCGTCTGATAAGCGTTCTTTATTGGTCCAACTGGCATCACCGAAAATGCCGTATAAATGCGGGTTAGCCACTTCGACCGCACGAAATGCATCTTTAAGTGCCTGACCGATATCTTTGGTTTTGGCGAATACCTTGCTCCAGTGCGCTTCTGCTGGAATTTTAATGCGGTGAAACATATCGCCACGGGCTAACTCTTCATCGGCCACCTGCGCCATAGCATCGGCAAATTCTTCGTCATACACATCGCAAATGCGTTTAAAGAACAGCACCGGGAAAATATAGGTTTTGTAGTCGGATGCATCGATGGGGCCGGTAATAATGTGCGCGGCATGCCATAGATGGGCTTCTAAATCTTTTAGGTTAATTAACGTCATTTAATACTCTGCAGTGTCTGCATTTGCCCCAAAGAGGGCATCATAAATTAATTCGATGCGATCGTACCGCACAAAGGCTTTTTTGCGAACTTCTCTGATATCAGGCCTTTCAGCTTTAACGCCATCTTTATTGCCTTTGGTGTGTTTAGCTACCTTGAACTGCGATATGTCGGGCAATGTTTCACCAGGTGCGCCGCCGAAAAATAAAAATGGACCAAGTTGCATAGTGGCTTCATCAAAGAAGATCCACAACACACAACCTGATGGCTTATTAGCGAGCGCAACATGTACTTTTTGATAGGCGGCTTTGGAATCAAGCTTTGCTGTTTTTAGCTGAATATGGCGCAGCACACCGTTGTCTTCGGCAATCATGTCGTAGCCTTGGTTGTCCACTTCAGGTTTGGATATTTCGATGCTGCAAGCACCGCGAGCCCATGACAATTTGAGCATCTCACCGATAATCAGATGCTCTATCAACTTTTCGCGGTATGAGGATTTGAGGAAATGCTGTTCCATTAGCTATAACTGTTCCTTGTACAAGCAATCAACAGATTGTAACCAACTAACTATGCCACAAAATAATTTTATTCAATACCACTTTTAATCAAGTATGCCACTTGCTAAGAGCACCTAACCATTTATGAATAAGGCCTAATTTGTGTTGCTCTGTTCATTCCTTCTTATCAACATATGGTTGATGGGTATTGATAAGCTCTTCAAAACGCTCCCTGCCAGATTCACCGACTAACCAAGCCGCAAAAGTTGTAGCACGAAACAAATCGAAAGTATCTGAACCTCCAAGTTCGTTGTAGAGATTAGTTTCTGTGCTGCGAGCGATACTCAGATCGTTTATAAATCTACCTGATTCCGGGATTGGTATTTTTATTTTTGTTTTGCGTATTTCTGGTAGCGTAAATTTTTTTTGCCTAATGCAGAGTTAAGCGATCGTTTCACAGCACTGAACGGAATTTTCGAACCTACGCAATAACGCACCGCGATATCCAGTGCCAAACAATCCTCCAGAAAAATCTCACATGGCTTGTTGTTCATTATTTATTCCTCTTAGTAATGAGTTAAGTATTGATAAAAGATCTGAGATAGCCCTGTGTAAAGAGTTTTTCTGAAGGGTGGCTGTTATATCAGAGACTAAGGGGGCAAATGGTTATAGTTGGCAAAAGATGTGACCGAAGGATATTTTGTTCCGAAAGCTTTAATTGGTTTTACGTGTATCCACCCAGCAGTTTTAGTTTTTGTATGCTTTAGAAAATTTATCGAATTAATACAGCCATTTCCAAATCTTGTGATCACGCAATATCTCTGGTGTATTTGGTTGTCATTAAAATATAGCTCGGCCACATATAGTTTAAACTCATCATAGCCGATAGAGCTCCTGAGAGGGCGCCCACTGATTTTTTGTGTTAGCCATATACATACCCTGGGGGTGCTTGCGTATGATGCGGTGTTGAGGGTTTTAGGGCGTTTTTGCGGTGCTTTATTTCTAGGGATATATACGATGGCAACTGTTTTTATGTGGGTTTGCCGAATGTTTTTGTCAAAGCTCAAATTTTGTAAAAATCCATACATTAAAAGATGCATATAATTGATACTGTGGTGCAATGTGCCTGCGCTATGTATTTCCCCTAAAAGCATGTTTTTCCGCCCTTATTCCGGTTTGCCGTGGAAGTTTTAAAACTAATAATGAAGTGGCGATGATTAATAATAAATACCACGATCGTTGTATTTATTTTGGTGCGTGGTAACGTGAATGATAGCCTTAGCTTATGATTACTATGTAAATATTTACATACTCCCTCTATGAATTGCTTTAAAAAACTGACTATAAGAAATTTTCTGAAATATTGTGTTTTTTTGTGAGGGATCTGGATGTGCTAGCTCTTGGTTCTCTAGGACTTTGCCTTTTATCCGGCGGCTGAAAGTTTAACAATTTGTATGCAATTTCTTGAGGCTCTGCTTGTTATGTGGTTAAGTGGTTTTGCTCCTTAAAATACGGTGATCTTTAGCTATATAATGGATAGTGATAAAAAATGGTTTGCATCGATTTTGCATAGATTTAGCATAGATTTTGGCGCTGCTTAAAAAACCATCTATGCAAAAAAAGGCTGTTTTAGCGTGTTTTTTGAACGATTCAAGGTGGATTTTGCATGTGAGTTTTTTTAAGGCTGCTTAAATCTATGCAAAATTGGTCAAAAAACGCTCATTTGCATAGATTTTATTTTCACCAGAAAATCAGAGCCCTTATGAATAAAGGGCTACAGAAGAAGTATAAGTTTTTTTATGTAGTTGCATGTTTTATATGGCAACTTGCAAGCTTCAAATTTCTTTTATAAATCTTTGTTTTCAGACCCACTACTAAACTCAAAATACAATCTTTAATTTGAGACTGAGCTGCTTGTTTGTTATCAAATTGTATGTGTTTTCCGGCGCGCTCGATAAGGAAAGTCAACAGCTCTCTTAGTGTTGAACTCATTTTATTTTTGAAAAATAGTTCATGGTTCAAGCTGAACACCTGCTTATGAATACCAATTTTCATCTCCGGAGAGAGGCCTTTCGACAAGTAATCCATTAATCCGATATCGATGCCCAACAACTCTTGCGAAGTTGTAATGTCATCATGAACGTTAAGTAGCTCTTCAGGTCGTTTAAGACGATTTAAATTGCGATGACATTTAATGTTGATTGCACTTTTCATGTTGGGTGTCGTCATTTTCCTGAGCCTGTCTCGAAGTTGAGTCTCCGTATCCGGATCAATTTCTCGTGTAACAATAACCATATGGAGATGAAAATTTTCAGCTTTTGATGGAGAATGCTCGATGACTACAATTCCTGCAAAGTTTCCTACCCCAAGAACGGCTGCCAGGTGATTAGCTATCTTTTGTTGTAATGAACGAACATTTTTACTTTTTATTAAACGGTCACTTTCTTCGTCTGAAAGGTACACAGTAATAAAGTAGCGTTTATAGCCACGCGCAAGCGCTAAATTGGTAAGTGATAAAAATTTATTCCGCAAATCCTGTGAATAATACCTTTTGCCTGACATCAATTTGACTCTGTACTGATCAGCATTTTGACTCTTCAGCAAGCGATAAACTACATCTGCGAAACTATCCAGCTCACTCGAAACATATTGATCAAAAATGTCCTCACATTCCTCCACGATGCGAAACGTTCCGCATTCAGAGGATAAATACGCATGTGGAAACTCGGCAAAGTTCTTACTGTACTTTTTCTGTATGCCGGACGTGATAGCCTCAATGTTACGAAGAAGCAAATATGGCATATATATAGTAATAAGTAATTTTACGCAAAGTGCTGCCTCGTGTTTTTCAATAGTGCGAGAAGCCAATTCTGAGTCGAGAATCCAGTGTCTGATAATCGACCTCTGAAGCATATCGAGCATCGCAGCAGTTTCACGAGTAATAGCACCTGTTTCTGCTTTAAAGGCAAATGCTTCTGTCGTGTATTGGCTAAAATTCTTAGGGTCAAAATTTTGAGCCCAGGTTTGAGTGCATGTTGTCATTAGGTTCTTTCTTTTTATCTTAAAACTACTAAATGACTAACTTAAAGGTACCTACTGGTTAAAAAGCTGCTTTCAGAAGCTAACTGGCCTCCAGAGCCCGTTAGATATGGGCTCTGGTGAGCTAGCATTAAAAAGTGAACATCAGTTTATTTTCACAGTGATACAAAATAGGCTAGTCGTGAAAATGATCAGTTAGGCCGCAATTTTCTTGCTGTTAAGCCACTCTTCGATATCGGCTAGTGACCAACGAATAGAATGCCTAGTAAGGCTTATGCCCTTTGGGAAGTCGCCACTTGTTCTAAGCCGCCAAATCGATGCTCGACTTAGTCCAACGAGTTCGGAGATTTGTTTTAGTGTTAATAAACGATTGGTCATGGTGTTGCTCCTGTATTTAATGTGTTTCAACAGGTGCAATCCTAAAGTATGTAAACGGGGACATACTTGTCGATAAATTCAAAATATATCAAAGAATATGAAAACATTATTTATTTCAATTTGTTAGTGCGTTTGGCAGAAAGATTCCTTTAACACGTTTCTTTGCTTGTGCCTTGTCAATTGGATTTGATGGACGCCTGTCTTCAGTATCACAAGGGGGGGCAAGGGTTAACTTGGGCCAGTCTCTTTTTTGCTTTCCTTTGAAAAGTGTTTCGAAAACATCATCAAGCTCGCTCATTAATGGAAGTCGGCCCAATGTTAGCATGCGCTCAATATACACCGACAAAATTGGGTCATGAATAGCGTCCGAAGACTTCATTTTAATATAAAGACGCTGCTTCACTTCCGACAGTGACGCGTTAGAGCCAAGATCCCCAAAAGTTAATTCTTCCAGATATAAGTAGCTTTCTCTTGCCCAAAGCATGAGTCCAGAGAAATCAATTTTAATGCCGGAAAGAGAGCGTACTATTGGCTTATGTAATTCTAGAAACACATTGCCAAATTCGTTTAGGTAAATTGTGGAGATTACTGTTTCACCATCAATAATAGCCTTAGCAACGTCTTCAAGTGTTATTTGTAATTCTTTGTGCCCTTCTGGAATGTGGTAGCGAAAATCTGCGTTGAAATTGTCGCCAGCTGTATATTGATCCTCAATAGACTGGGGATTAGTTATCTCATGGAAATAAGGCTTTTGGCCATTTGCTACTTCGTTACTAAATTTGTTGTACGTTACCAGTTTATTTTCCTCGAGTTCGTGAGGTTGGATTACGATATAGTAAATAATTTCACGACGTGGATTGGTCTGCTGCAAAAAGCGAGTAACGTCAGGGGCGTGCTTTGCTGATATTTTATTTAATGCTTCGTCGATGCGGAGTTCGGAGAGGGCATCTTTAAGGTTTATAAAACTTCTGTTCATTTAGTGTCATCTTTATCAGAAATCGATTTCCTGAGAGATTCTACAAGCGCCCATTAACTATGTCATACACATTGTTGATGATTATAATGATATGCATCGGGGATGTTGATATCAGACAAAGACGCGTGCAATTTAAAATGACAACCTAAATTACTGCTCTTTGCGCAATATACAGACCACTGGCTGCAATTTCTGTAGGCTACAATTTTCCTATCCAAGGACCATTGATTACACAATAATCCATTGATATAACATAAAGTTTTTAAGCTAAAAATAGATATCCAACCTCCGTCAAGGCTTAAATATAAATGCAAACTTTTTCCATATTCAGCTTTTTGCGGCCAACTACATATATTAACTTTCCTTCTATAATTTGTGCTTAGGATTGAATCGGTTCAATGCGCTAGACAGCTTATATGTTAGCTATATCACCGAATCTCCCACTGACATCAACAAAAGTTAAATACCCATTCATAGCACCAAATCACTGTCCGGCACGCACCAAGCGAACATATAGGTTGTTGCTCCCTACTGCACCCTCAGCATTGCCATTGATGAAGTCGACGTAATGCTTGAGAAAAGCTGCGCCGTTATTAGGCGATGACGACCAGAACAAATTTGCCGGCGTGTTCGGAAAAATATCAGTGTTAATTGCGGGTAAAAAGCAGCGCCCCTCAACAATGGAGTACAACTCTTTATGATTAGGTAGACGCCAGTCACTATAACCAGCGAACTCATGACTTTTCGCAGCGGCCAAGCCATTAGCCCAAGTTAATGTGCTTGCGCTGCCGGTACAGGTGCTACCATCCCAGCTTTGCCCTAAGCTGCAGCGCATCCACATTAACCCAGTGCTTTTGTGGGTAACGGTTCCATCACTGTGCACTGTGAAATCAATGTTCGGTGTAGTGGCGGGAACATTTTCTTGGCACGTTGCTGCATTGGCACTTAGAACTGACAATGCCAACAATAGCAAGCTAAACAGTGTTTTGGGAGTAAAGAGTATGGTCATTATGTTTTCCTATTGTTTGCTGAATTCAGAATTAACATGCTTACAAATTAAGCCAAGGCTTTTTTCCTTGTGAGTCCTTCGCTATTTTTGTTGTATCTATCGCCGGTCTGTGATTTTATGCTGCCAGCGTAACAGTCGGACTATACTTAACTTCATACCACCTTTTAAGTAGCGGCACTTGAGACCTGCCAGAGCGATGAGCACTCTGGCAAAAGTTTCTGACAGCAGCAAATGCTGTGTTCAAACTGCTCTATATCCAGTCGCGAAGAATATGCATCATTCCAAATAGTTAACTGGTTCAGCTGTCGCATTTTATTGTGCTCTGTGTTTAAAAAAAGTCACTGCCCAGAGCGCACCAACCTAACGCCGAATGCGACGTTCTTACCGATGGCGCCAGTTCTTCCATAGTCGAATGCCACATAAAAAGCTGATGTCGAAACCATTGCGTTGGGCGATGACGACCAGAACGTACCTGCCGTTACATGTGGAAAATAAGCAATATCAATTGATGGGAGAAAGCGGCCGTTATGCACAATGCTCAGCAATTCCCTGTGGGTTGGCATGCGCCAATCATTGGCTCCACATAAACCTTGACTATTGACCGCCTGCACAAAAGCATTGGTATCAGGAGCTGAGCTACTGATCGAGGGCAAGCCTGCATAACCGCCATTAGTATTACTGTCCGGGTTATACCAAGTATAACCTTTTTTAAAATCCCGCATGCCACCGTCAGTGGTTTTAACCTCCCAAATCAGTCCAGTGACATTATCCCGTACACAGCTCCACTGATTGCCAGCGGCTTCGGTTCCATTGGCTTCCCATGCGGCATTCTGAATTTCCAGTACGCTGCCGTCAGTGGCAATTTTGGTGTAATCGAAACCTGCTGCACCACCGCCAATTTTCGTAAGGGCACCCGTGCGCGCACTAGCATCACGCCCAAATTCACCGTCCTGTCCTTCAAAACCAGTAACTGGGCAGTCGAGGCTATTGGCTGTGTCACCATTGGCACACCAATCAATACCGGTATCGTTTAAACCACCAATGGGCGCAAAAGCAAATTTGGCGTTAATAGAGCAGGAGGCAGTAATGGCAGCGGTTGTATAGGTTTCTCCCGCTAAACTGCCCCCACAGCCAGTAACTTCGACAATTCGATAGTTATCATCTGGGATTGCACTGAATTGAGCTGTTTGCTCATGTAGCACGTTTAGGCTACCTGGGGTTATTTGCCCGCCTTCGGTGGCAATCGCGGTGACCATGTAGCTGTTTTGGTTAAAGCTTGCTTGCACACTACACGAACTGGTTATGGCACTTGTAGTATAGGTGTTCCCGTTTAAACTGCCGTTACAGCCACTAACACTTGCAATGCTAAAACCTGTTTGTGGGGTTAGTATAAAACTTGTGGTACCGCCATGAGCGACTATTGCACTGCCCGGGCTAATGCTGCCGCCTGAACCAGTTGTTGCCGAGACGGTGTAGCTATTAACGGTAAAGCTGGCTTGAACACTACATGTACTTGTAATCGCACCGGTGGTATAGGTGTTAGCGCTCAAGCTGCCGTTGCAACCTGTTACACTGGCAATGCTGTATCCCTCATCATATGTAACCGTGAAAGTAGCGACTTGGCCGTTTTGTACGTTACGGCTTGAAGGTGAAATTGCACCACCGGTTCCAGCACCTGCAGTTATAGTAAAGGTTGATGATGCAGAATCATTAACGCCTCCGCTGTCTGAACCACCGCCGCAAGCAGCAAGGAAAAAGCAACCACTTGCCATCAATCCAAAATTTACAATTTTTTTGTTGATTTGTAGACTCATGTATTACATATCCTTTGCGTTTGAGTATAAATCATAAAAGATAATTATTTTAACGATGTTAAAAAATTACTTGGTTTTAAACTTTTAATCTGAATAGTTCTGAGAGTCAATAATTAAAAATTATATTTCAAATGTTCGCTTCTGGCGCTAAATAATAGGTGCCCTTTGTGCAAATGATGATGTATTAAATTTGCAGCGAGTGTTCAAACGCGTGCAAATGTGCGGTCCTTTAGTTGCAATTGACCATGTAACTAGCAATTGACGTTATTTACTTCAAGCTTCGAAAATCGACTCTATAAATACTTAAGCAGAGATCATTCAAAAAAGTTAAAATAAATACAATTTTAAGCGGTTGCTTTTCAAGTTGTGTACACATGTGTGTGCACATTGATTGCAGCCTGAACTGAATGTGAGAAAATGCTTAATGAAATCAACAGATAACGAGAATTGGCAAGAATTTACCGCAGAAACTATCAGTGCCTTATTAGAAGATGGTAGCGATCCAGATGCGCTGTATACCGTTGAACATCATTTTTATGATAAAGACTTTAATAAACTTGAAAAACTGGCTGTTGAGCTGTTTAAGCTAGGTTATGAAGTGACCGACGCCGAAGAAGTTGAGTTTGAAGATGGCACCAATGCTTGGGTCTTCGATGCCATCTGTGAGCAAGCTTTAGATGAAGCCGCGATCACGGCAGATGCCATTAAATTGGAAGCCTTAGCGAAAAAACATCAGGTTGAATATGACGGCTGGGGCACCTACTTTGAAGGTGACGATGACGAAGCATTCGATGAAGAGTTTGACGAAGACGACGAAGCTTAATTTAGCTTGGGCTTGCTAGCTTCGCTGTTGTACACAGCGAAGCGGTTAGCCAACCGTGTTTATTTACTGGTTTGTTTGTAACGTTCTTCTGCTTCTACAATTTTATTTTTACCATCGGTAATTAACTGCTGCCCTTTTTTGATGGCCAGCTGACCTTCTTCTTGAGCGCTTTTACCGCGTGTGATCAGCTCGTTACCTTCTGCAATCTCTTCTTCCGCTTCTTCCCAAGCCTCAGCCAATTTTTCTAGTCTATTAACCATGTCATGGGCGGCTTTACTAGTGTTTAGGTTGTTTGCACTGAGCGCGAGTGTTTTGAATGCTTGGCGGTTTACTTGTAAATCTGTGTTGCCATTGGCGAATAACTTTTCGCCTTTACGGCTATAGTCTTTGCCATTAGCGAGTAATTTTTTGCCTTCTTTTAACAGGGCTTCGCCTTCACGCGTCTCTTTTTTGCCTTGTTCCCACATTTTTGAGATAGCAATTTGCGATTCACCTTCGGCTAAAATTCGTTCGCCAAAAGTGGGCGCCTTCGTGGCACAGCCAGCCAGACTCACTAAACCCGTCAGTAAAATCATTGTTGCGATAGTCTTCATAACATCAACCTCTTAAATTTTTTATTCGTACTGCCATACCGTTTTAAAAACTATCGTTGGTTCTGCGGCTAGATGCATTTTTCATCCTGCTAAGCTGAGGTATATCGGTGCGCCCAAGGTCATGTGCTGTTTTTCGGTCGAGTTTACCTTGCAACCAAAAGCTGTCATGCCTTATTGGTATTATGTGCTATTCCAAGGATTAATACTGTGTTGGCCGTTAAATAATATTTTTGTAAGCAAGAAGGTGAAAGTGCGTAAAGACCCGACGCTGAAAACACTCGCTATCGTCAAGCTGTGCATCAGGAGCGGTTGAGTGGCTAACTTATTTTAAGTTGGCTTGATGCTGTCTTTAATGATTTGCACATCGTCAGCATGCAGTAAAGCTTGCTCAGCACGAGTTAACGCACGCTGGCTATGATAAACGGCCGCCTCACGGTTTGCCGCTGAGCCCAGTAATGACAAAGACTGTAAGCCCTTTTGTAGACGAATTGACACCTCAAGGGTGCCGGCACCATCGCGCGCGATAGCGGTAAAGGCATCATCATACAGATCGCGCATCGTAAGCTCTGGCACGGCGACACGCGGAAAAATGATCTTAGCTTGTTGCTGCTCCGCGTCGGTGAGTGGCTGATTCCACAAGGCGATTAATCGCACTAAGGCACCAATGATATTGATGGCTGTACCGGGGTCATTAATAGCCGGTGACAGAGCTCGCCCAGCAATCTCCGATAACACGACTAAACCAAAGCGAGGATCATCGACAAATAGGCGCTCACGGCCAATTTGAAACGCCTTGGCAATGCAGTGGTCTTGTTCTTGGGCCTGTACAGATAATTGATGCACATAAGCAAGTACGCGATTCGGTGCGGCAAAGGTACCCGGTAGTGCGGCTACCTCAACATGTACATTCATTTTGTCTGCCCACTCTTGAATAGCAGACATATCAATATGTTGCACATAGCCAATCTCGTTTGCAAAAACGGGGTGGCCTTGGCTGGCGTCAACTGAAGTGGGGATACCACATAATGTTGGGAAGATGCGGCGGCGTTCTAAAGCCGCGGCGGTGGCCAATTCCACTCTTTCGATAGTAGAGCCCAGCCGCCCCAGTCGGGCAATCCGATCAACCCAGCGGACAAAAACAGTGATCACCAAACCAAATACGAATATGGTCAGAGCAAACAAAATAAATAAGCCTGCTTTGTCAAAAAAGCTATTTTTTAACGCCGCGATGGCCACTACACTAAAGATAAAAGCGCCAACAAAAGTTGATAATGCATTTTGTGAAACATCGTCGGCGACCATTAAACGAAATGCACGAGGCGTTGCCGAGTTACTGGCGGAGTTGTAGGCGGATAGCATCGAGGTGACCGAAAACGTTGCAATCACTAACATACTAGAGGCCATAATCGACAATAAGCTCTCCACCGAGTCGATGCTGATATGGGGCACCCATTTTATCAATGCTGTGCCATCGGCCAGTTTGGCGATAAAAACCGCCGCAATCGACAATAAACACACAGCTAAAGGCCGCACCCATAGCCGCTCGTGTAACTGATTAAGTAAAAAGCGTAAACGGTCAATCGATACTAAAGCGGGCATGTGTATTCCTCTTTTCGGCTAAAGGGGGCTAGCGTGCAGCTAAACCTCGACTATTGCGGCTTTAGTTTGTCGGTACAGCAATTAATATTAAATCTTGCTGTGGCGCTGTTAAGAATTGTGCGCCTGCATCGGTAATCACCACCATTTCTTCTACAGAAATCGTTTTCGTTTGCTGTTGGGCGCTCCCTGGATAATACCAACTGTAAAAGCCGTCATAGGAAAAGGTCATGCCAGCGTCGAGTTGCCGCTCGGAAGCAATGCGCACGCCCAGATTCGGGCCAGTATCATGTGCGACATAGCCAACCGGATGGCCCGTGCTCCACATGACGGGCAGTGAGCCTGCTTTGGCCATCACTTCGAGTTGCGCTTGATGCACGCTGTTTCCTGTAACCCCCGGCTTCATTGCCGCAAATGCTGCTCTACCGCCTGCTAGGGCGCTATCCCAGGCATGTTGAATGGCCGCTGGCGCTTTATTTTCGCCGGGTTTGAGCACATAAGCAAAGCGCTGAATATCCGTCACCCAATGATCGAAAACACGAATACCAAAATCGATTTGAATAACATCGCCTGGTTGGATCACGCGAGGAGTGGCATGAGAGTGACCACGGTCTGGGCCTGAGTTAACCGCAGGGTTTTGATCTGATGCCCAAGCATCTTGCACACCGGCCTCTGCCATTTTTTGTTTTAAATAATTCGCAATATCTAGATCTGTGGTAACGCCGGGGATAACGTGCTGATAAGCTTCATATTGCCAGTCTGATGTCAGGCGAGCCGCTTGTGCCATTATGGCCACTTCCGCCGGTAATTTACGAGCAAGCCAGTAGTAAATGAGCGGCTCTGCGGCAACGAGAGTTAACTCACTGCCTTGCAGTGCTGCTGTCAGCGCTAAATATTGTGAGTGGCTTAAACCATCAGCTTGTGGGTTTTGACTAAAACTATTTACCGCCAATTCACCACGAATGTTTTGTATTTTTAACCACGCTGCTGCGGCGGCAATGGCATCTTGTTGTTTTGCTACTTCAATCACTTCATTAAAGCGTTGTAGCTCTTTTAAGGCGGTCGCTTCACTGCTGGGTGAAAAAATACGCGACATCACCCCTGTTGGAGTGCGACTGAACAGCACCACCGCAGTACCGCCAGCGTTTTCACAGCCAACGTGTTTGGCGAGTGGATCGTTGTCATTTTCACGGCAAACAATGAACCAATGTGTTACGCCTGTGTGATCCATGGCTTTGGGCAGTAAGGTCGCGATTCGTTGTTGCAGAATATCAGGCCAAGGAGAGGGCCCGCTAAACGCTGGCTGCGTTAGGGATTGAGCCGCCTGGGGCGACACGACGGGCGGTTCGGCAGGGGTATGAAAAGCAATAAACGCCAAGTTAAGCACGATTAGCGGCACTAGCGCGCGGGTTGATTTCATTCGAGGTTATCCTTTTTAGTCTAAACGCTTAACAGCGCACAACCACTGTTTTGCCGATAAAGTCATGTAACGCGCGACGTTTGTGATTAAAGAGCATGGTGACGAACTCTGAAATACTCCACACTACAGCGAAAACAGCAAAACTCATAATCGCGACGGTTAAGGTTGAGCTAATCGTGCCACTGGTTACGATTGATAGTGCAACCGTAAGCAGCAAGCTGATATAGATAATGTTGAGCGCTAAGTTCACTGATTCGCGACGCAGCGCTTGCTTTAACGAGATGGCCGACTCAGAGGCATGATCCAGCACTTTTACTTTAGTGATCATTTTGCCCAGCGTTTGACCAAAATAGCCATGCATCACTAGGGTATAAATTGATAACTGCAGACCGTTAAAGGCATGCAGTAACGTGTTTTGGTTACTGTATTCAATCCCAAATAACAGGCTCTCGATATAGAGGATTAACGTAAACAGCAAACCATCGATAATCGCTGCACCAAAGCGCGGCCAAAAAGTGGCATATTTAGACACCGCTTTACTTGGCAAAGGTTCGATTGGTACTGTGGCTAACGAGGCCATTGCTTTATGCTGATGTTGCTCGAGTAAATGTAAAACGGTGGCATAGCGATCGGGAAATTGCGCTTGGTCGAGATATTTTTTGGCCTCGAGCAATTCGTCATAAGAATAGCGGCTAAAATCGGGATTGAATTCCATTTGCGATAAATCCTGTTTACGTTTTGACTCGTTTTGCTGCCTTCAGCTTATTTAGCCAAGTTACCTGCTTCAAGGATCGGTAAGCCGGCTTCAGTAGGAATATAAATTCTTTCGCCTTTGCCATCCTGTAAGCCTTTGATCCAGATATACCGCAAATATTCTGTATTGCCTTTTAGCGACTCACCAATAATACGGTTGGACTCTGCAGCGGCTTTGGCTCGTTCAATATCGGCTAGGCCTTCGGCTTTGGCTCTCACCACCGCCGCTTTACCTTCGGCTTCTGCCAGCGTCACTCGGGCATTGGCTTGCATTAAGGCGGCCGTTTCTCGCGCTCGAGCTTCTTCAATTAAGATTTGTTTTGACCATTCGGCTTCTTTTTACGCGGCACGACCTTGCATCTCCATGCGGTATAAGTTGTATTTAGGCCAGGCCCAAAACGACATAACAATAACGGCCACGCTAATCAACAAAAGCATAAACAAGGAGCCTACTGCGAGTGCTTGTCTGTTTTGATACATTAATAAATCCTTTTTTCAGAGCGGTTTTTGGGATGTACTTTAGCTGAGCCGAAAATTGCTTTGGTTTTGCTAATAATTATGTAGCATAAGTTAGTTTAATCTTTTACAAAGCACAACACTTGATTACCTTGGCATAGTGACCACGAATCGATGTTAAAGCGCTAATGTCACAGATGATTTTTGATGCTGATCTTGCTGGATTACTCTAGATTTTGCTCTGAGCGCACTGCTAACTGTTCATGACCATGCCATAACCGTAATAAGATGCAGTTTAACCAAACATGTTATGGATAATATTAAGCGATGATTTGACTGCATGACTTTCGATTTTGGTCTGAGCGCACGGCTAACTCAACATGACCATGCCATAACCGTAACAAAATGCAGTTTAACCAAACATGTTATGCATAATATTAAGCGATGGCTTGGCAGGATTATTCCTGATATTTATCTGACCAAACAGCAAATTCATTGCCGCTAGGCTCAGTGAAATGAAAGCGGTGGCCACCAGGAAAGCTAAAAATAGGTTTAACCACAGTGCCACCGGCTGCGCTAATCTTTTTTAGGGTTTGCTCAAGCTGTTCACTATAAAAGATCAGCAAGGCCGCACCATGCTGTGTGTTCGAGCAGAGATCGGCTTGAAAAAAGCCTCCCTCTAATCCCTGATCGCTAAAAGCAGTGTACTGGGGCCCATAATCGACAAAGCTCCAATTAAAAACCTGTTGAAAGAACAGCTTTGTCGCCGCTAAATCAACGGCAGGCAATTCAACATAGTGTAACTTTTCATGCTGCATTAGTAACTCCGGTATCTGAGTGAGGTCCGGTCTGTCTCTGAGTAAGGTCCGATCTGTCTCTGAGTGAGGTCAGACCTGTCGCAGAGTTTGGTTAAAGCCGTGTCTGAGTATGGTCTGGCCAAAGGGTTTAACCTTGGGCTAGGTTTTGTTAACGCTGGATTGAAATGCGTTTGATTTCAGCAATCGCGATCCGCTCATCGGTTTTTTTAGTTTTTAAATACAGCCAGTAATCATCAAATTTAGTCACCACGCCTGACACTGCATACTCGTTCCACTGGGTACAATTTAAAAATACTTTCACTGTCTTGCCGGGTAATTCATTAAACATCGTTGCTCCTACACATGTTTAGTTTGCACTTAGCTAGCGTATATAAAGCTTGGCTAACTGGCTAATTAAGATATCCGCAGCCTTTCAGTGTGGCTTAATCCTTCGCTGTTCGTGGCCAGACCAGTGTCTGAGTGTGGTACAACCAGTCTCTGAGTGCGGTCTGACCAGTGTCTGAGTGCGGTCGGATGAGATAGGTTAAACGCTAGGGTTATTTGGCGTCTTGAGCCAGCCATTCGTTAAATAGCGCGAAGCCCTGTTCGGTGACGGGGATGGCGATATTGGTCAGTAGAACCAAGCCTTTTTCGGTTTTTAGGTCAAAAATCACTAAGCTGAAGAAACCGGCTGTTTGGCCGTTATGCCAAAGCCACTGCTGCTCGGTTAGCATCCAGCCTGGCGTCATGGCAGGTTGCTCGGTGGTGGGTAGTGCGGTTAGCCATTGTTGCAGTGCTTTATCTTTGGCGTGGTGTTGGAAAATATGGCGCAGCATAGTGGCCATATCTTCAATGGAAGCGACGACCGCGCCAGCGCCGGCTAAGCTGTCGAATTGCCAATTGGGCACGGTGTCGGCACTGATCGCATAGCCGCTAGCAAGATCTTTAAAGCTTTGCTTGCTAGTTTGCACTCCCGCCGTTTTCATGCCTAATGGTTGCAATACTTGCTGCTGCATTAAGCTGGAATAAGGTATCTTTGCTTGCTGCCCTGCTAAGTAGCCCAGCAAGCCATAACCAAAATTGGAATAACCAAAGGCTTTTTCAGCAAACTCGGTGTTTGCGAGCGCGGCTTTCAGTGCCGCTTCATCATAACGGGCATAAGGGTTGCTCAAATTATCCAGCGGTAAATTGGCGGGTAACCGGGGCAAACCACTGCGATGGGTCAGTAATTCTGCCAGAGTATAGTGATGTGTTGCGAGCTCGGGTAGGGCGCTTTGCTGAGCCAGCGGGGTGTCTAGCTGCCACTTGCCTTGTTGCAGTTGTTTGATAATAGCCAATGCCGTTAAAGGTTTGGTAATAGAGCCGATCTCAAACAGTGTGTTTTGACTCACCGCTTGCTGCTTTGCTACATTGGCTTGCCCATGCAGCTGATAGCGCACTGTTTGGCCATCCACCCAAGCGATGGCCACGCCGTGCTGACCAAATTCAGCACTCAGCCATTCACTCACCTTGCTTAGCGTTGGTGTTAGCGGCTGAGTTACCGGCTTTTTTTTTAGGATAAGCGGTATAGCTTGGCCTTGTATAAAGCTGCCTTGCCACGCGTCATCTTGCCAAGTGCCCTGATAGCTGGCATTAATCATGGATGAGCCAAAGCGCAATTGCTGCTCACTAATACTGAATTGATCAACTGGAATACCATAACTTTGCTGTTTAGGGCTGTCGAGGGTGACATAATAACCGTTGGTAATTACCGCGATATTTAACACTAAAGGCAAACTGGCGTTGGCATTGATTTGCAACTCACCGAACAGCTGTTGTTCATGTACCAGCCGTGCTTCGTCGCTTTTCGTCAAGCGGCTTAAGGTTAGTGGCATTGGCCGACCTTGGGTAAAGGTCCCGCTGAGGGTTTCACCGTCAAATGTGCCAGTGAAAGCTGCTTTTAAGGCATCGACGGTAAAGTTTAAGGTATTGTCTTGTATGGTCATACTGCTAACGGCAATGTCGTTCGAATGTTGATTAGGACTGCGTAGTAATAGCTGATAGCCTTCAGTGCTGGATTGTATATGCAGTGCCAAGGTCAGGCCGCTGTTTGGTGATGTGGCTAGCACTCCACGCCAATGGCCACTGATATCGGCTGCATTCACATTCAGGCTAAGTGCTAAGCTGCTAATAAGCATAAGTAAAGATTTCATCTGATGTATTCCTTTTACACACAGTGAACAGTATAGACAGGGATGACGTTTTGTGTGAAAGCCCCGACCTACCATGCATTATTGGCAAATCGGGGCTGGTAAGCTGCTTAATTACCGCCTAATTTATCTAGTAGGCGGTTACGCAGTTTGTCTTGTATGGAACCCATCTTGGCATTTAACAGCTCTTCTAACTTGCCTTCCAGCGCTTTAGTATCACCTTCTTGCTGTTGCAATAAACCGAGCCATTCTTGTTGCCCGGCTAATTGTTGTTGTAAGCGGCTATCTAAATCACTGCGCAGTTTCGTTTGCAGCGCTGCGACTTTTTGCTTAGCTTCACCCAGCAAGGCATCACCTAACATCCGATCTAATGACGAGCGAATAGTCACGTCAGGTTTAGAAATTAAGCCTTCGGCTAACACATCCAGTGGGATCTGACTTTGCTGGTTTAACAGCGACACCAGTTGGTCTAAATAGCGGTTACCGGTTTTATCAAAGTTAGCGTTTTTCAATAGCACTTTGGCTTGTTGTTTTAGTTGATCATCGACCAGTTTCAGTGAGCCGGTGGCACTAAATAAACCAGCCAAGATGGTCATAGCGGTTTTATCGTTGCCTAGCGTCAAATTCTCTAAGGCCATATCATCAAGCTGCCAGCTAAGGTTGGTGATCATCTGCTCTAGAATCGCAAAGTCGCCATTGAGCTTCAGGCTGTTCAGTTTAGGCAAACCCGATACATCGACTTTAAAGCGCGTCGCCACATTATTAATAAGTTGATGCTGAGTGGTAATGTCTTGCATATTAATAGTGGTTTCGGTGCCGGCCAGTAATAAATGCAGCTTGGCTTGTTTTACCCAAAAATCAGGGTAGGGCTGATTCAGATCCAAAGGTTTGGCTGGCGTCGCATCGCCTTCTTGTTGTAAATAGGGTTTGGCCAGTTGATACAAAGCTTCGAGCTTTTGCATCTCACGGGCCCACACATCACCCAGCAAGATTTGGAAGATCGGTGCTAAGCCGCCGTCTTGAATATTCGCCAATTGTTTTAGTTGTTGCCAATCTTGCTCAGCTGCACTGCGTACCGCTTTTACTGCATCGTTCAGCTGGTCACGGCTTTGGCCAAAACTTTGCTGTAGGGTGCGAAGTTTTTCACGCTCGGCCTTTAATTGTTGCTGTAAGCTGCTCAGTTGCTGGGTTTTTGTAGCTAAATCTGCGGCATCACTGATCTTGCTGTCGGTTAGTGCTTTAATTTTAGCTTGAAACTCTTCTAACTGTTGCTGGGTAGGCAGTTGCTGCCGTAACTCGGTAAACTTTTGGCGTTGGCCGCTGATTAACTCTTTGAGTTGCTGCCCTTGTTGCACGGTTTGTAAATTGGCGCGCGCTAAAATCGACTCTGCAGTAGGCAATTCCACTTGTAATAACGAGGCTAAATCCAACGCATTGTCGTTCGGTGGCGGCACTCGATACACTTTACCGGGTTGCTGACGCGCACTGCCATAGGCTAACTCGTTCACTTCTAACTCTTCTACCACGTAAAAACCTTTTAAGGCAGGCCACGGATCAATGCGGGCAAAGGCTTGGCGAAAGCTGATACTGTTATAAGCCGGTTTAGCGGGATCGGTGAGTTGTACACCATTAATTTGTAATGATACCGGCATGAGGCGAAGCGATACGCTGTCGACATTCGCTTCAGCGCCGGTGGCTTCTTCAAGTTGGTCAATCAGTACGCTTTTAATGATAGTGTTAGCCAGTAACCAGCTAATCACCAGAAGGGTGATCAGACTGACGGGAATAAGCCAAAGTAGTTTTTTCATCAGGAAATCCTTATCTGCAACAAAGAGGCGAGTTGACCCCTACAGTGTAAGGTAAAACGCGGTTTGCTTCATCTTTTTGCAAAATAACCGGGTTTAGCCTTGCGACAGGTAACAGCTGGTTGCGATAAAGCAGGCTGTTCCAAAGCGCCTCAGCGTTTATGCTAAAGCATAAGTCAGTATTTGTAGGATCGATCTGTTATGCGCATATTATGTCTGTCTTTAAGTATGGTGTTGTTAGGCTGTCAACCGGCGGTAAAAGAGCAGCCGGTGACCTTAAGCTCGCCCGAATGGACTGATGCCCGTGCCGCTCAGCAAGGTTTGGCCGCGGGCACCTTTACCAGTGAACAATTAGTGCAACATTATCTGGAGCAAATAGCCGCGCACAATCTGCAAGGCCATGAGCTGCGAGCTATCGTCGATGTGAATGCTGAAGCTCTGGCGCAAGCAAAATTATTGGATGAAGAGCGGGCGCAAGGCAAAATGCGTTCACCGTTGCACGGCTTGCCGGTAGTGTTAAAAGCCAATATTGCTACCGCCGACCAATTACCGACTACTGCTGGCGCTTTAGCCTTAAAAGATCACCTCACAGCCAAAGATGCCGAGCTGGTGAAGCAACTGCGAGCAGCCGGTGCCGTGATACTTGCCAAAAGTAACTTGTCAGAGTGGGCGAACTTTCGTGGTGAAGACTCTTCCAGCGGTTGGTCAGCCTTAGGCGGGCAAACCCGTAATCCACATGTATTAACCCATACCCCTTGTGGTTCGAGTTCAGGCTCAGGTGTGGCGGTGGCCGCTGATCTGAGCTTGCTGGCCGTGGGCACCGAAACTGACGGTTCTATTATGTGCCCTTCTTCTATCAACGGCATTGTGGGTATTAAACCAACGCGTGGTGCGGTATCGGGTGAAGGCATTATTCCGATCGCCGCTGCACAGGATATTGCCGGGCCGATGGCGCGCAAAGTGTATGATGCGGCGTTATTATTAGAGGCCATGCTGACAACCGAAGCGCGGCAAAAATTACCAGCGTCTTTAACCGCGGCGGCGTTGCAACCAGCGACGGGTGGCAAAGTATTGTTAGTGCGCGCTTATGACAGTCGTAACCCGGCATTACCGGCTATTTTAGATAAAACGGCGGCAGTGCTAACGGCGGCGGGTATTGAAGTGGTCACTACCGATCAGTGGCAATTGCCGGGGGAATTATATCAAGCAGAGTTAGCAGTACTGGTGTACGAGTTTTCGCGAGATTTACAGCAGTGGCTGACTGATTACAACGTGCCTGCAGCCGTTAATACCGTGCAAAAAATTGTCGACTTCAATAACGCACAGGGCGAAACGGCTCTGGCGTTTTATGGTCAAGAATACCTTGAGCAAGCCGCTGCCACTGACTTAACCGCCCAAGCTGAAGCCTATCAGCAGGCGTTAACTCGTAGCCGTGAACTGGCAGAAGCCGCATTAAATACCTATTTAAATGACGGCTACAGCGCGATAATTATGCCTTCTTATGGCCCTGCTTGGCCGATTGATCATGTGAATGGCGACAGTTTTAATTTTGGTACTTCTACCGCTGCCGCGGTGGCAGGATACCCATCGATTACCTTACCGGGGGGTTATGATGGTGTGTTACCACTGGGCTTAAGCGTGGTCGGTTTACCCTGGTCTGAGCCCGAACTGTTGCGCGTAGCGGCATTGTTAGAGCAACAATTATCAGCGTATCGGCGTCCGGGTTTTGTAGCAAGTTTACCCAGCAATGCTGAGCCTGCAGCAGAATCAGAGTAAGGTTAAGCGTTTAACTTACCGTGCAATTAAGGCGGCGGAGTTTGCAGCATGCTTAGTAGTGGCTTAGGCTATACGCAGTCTTGCTGTTTCACCCACGCCATTCTTCACGGTAAGGAGCTCAAACGATGTCAACTTCTGCTTTGCAGCGCATACACATTTCGATCACCGGCCTGACTTGTGCCGGTTGTGTGCGCCGTGCGACTTCGGCGCTGACTAGCGTTACTGGTGTCAGTGAGGTGAGCGTCAATTTAGCCACTGCCAGTGCGGAATTTAGCCTCAGCGATAACACGCTATTACCGACAGTGACCAGCGCTTTGCAACAAGCCGGTTATCCTACCCGAATCGAACAGATCGAACTGCACATTGCTAATATGCACTGCGCCTCCTGTGTCAGTAAAATTGAAAAAAGTGTGTTAGTGCTGCCTGGTGTGTTAAAAGCCACGGTCAATCTCGCCTCAAACACGCTAGAGTTGACGCGTATTGCTGGGCTGGCGGGTGATCACGCAGTACTTAAGGCGATTGCTGCTGCGGGTTATCAAGGCAAGGTGCAAAGTGCAGAAAACACCGATCTCGCGCAAGAGCAGCAACAAGCACAACAACGCTTAAGCCGACAATTCTGTTTAGCGCTGCTGCTAAGTTTACCGGTGTTTGTGTTAGAAATGGGCAGCCATCTGTTACCCGGGTTAGCGCAGTGGCTGCAACATGTTTTACCCGCCCCTTATAACGGCCTGCTGCAATTTGTGTTAACCAGCGTGGTGCTACTTGGCCCGGGGCGTCACTTCTTTACAACGGGGCTCCCCAACTTATGGCGACTGTCGCCAGATATGAACTCGTTAGTCGCGCTGGGTACCTTAGCGGCATGGAGCTATTCTAGTGTTGTGTTGTTCCTGCCCGCACTGCTGCCTGTGGGCAGTCAGCATTTGTACTTTGAATCGGCAGTGGTCATCGTGACGTTAATCTTGCTAGGGCGTTGGTTAGAAGGGCGTGCACGTGGACAGACTGGGGCCGCTATCCAGCGTTTACTTGGGCTGCAAGTCAAAACCGTACGGATAAAAAGAGATGATGACTTTCAGGATCTGCCTATTAATGAATTGCAAACCGAGATGCAATTTTTGGTGCGGCCGGGAGAGCGGATTGCGGCTGATGCCGAGGTAGTGTCAGGGGAGTCTTGGGTTGACGAAGCCATGTTAAGTGGTGAGCCTATGCCTGTTGCCAAAGCGGCTGGTGCCAAGGTGACTGCCGGTACCGTTAATGGTGAACAAGGCAGTTTACTCTGCCGCGCTACTGCCGTAGGTGAACAAACGGTATTGGCGCAAATTGTGCGCTTAGTACAACAGGCACAAAGTAGTCGGTTACCCATTCAAGCTTTGGTGGATAAGGTGACGGCCGTGTTTGTACCGGTGGTCCTGGCAATTGCTTTATTAACAGCGCTGCTCTGGCTTTGGTTGGGTAGCGAAGACGCCGTCAGTTTTGCGTTGGTAAATGCCGTAGCGGTGCTGATTATTGCCTGTCCCTGTGCCATGGGACTGGCCACGCCAGTCTCCATTATGGTGGGTACTGGGCGCGCAGCGGAGCTAGGGATCTTATTTCGGCAAGGTGATGCGCTGCAGCAATTACAACAAATTAAGCTGGTGGCCTTTGATAAAACCGGCACCTTAACCGCCGGTAAAATGCAATTAACAGACGTATACTGCGCCGATGGCGTTACTAAAGAACACGTGTTGGCGTTGGTCGCAGCCGTGGAGCAACATGCGGAACATCCGCTGGCACAGGCCTTATTAGCGGCCGCTAAGCACGCTGAGGTTAAGCCGCTTGCCGCGACCGAGTTTAAGGCGTTAACGGGGTTTGGTGTCAGTGCGCAAATCGAGGCACAGCCGGTATTACTTGGCAGTGCCACCTTACTGGATAAACACCAGATCAGCGTTAGCCGCTTTGAGCAGCAAGCCGCAGCTTGCCGTGCTGCCGGCAAAACGGTGATTTATCTGGCCTATAATGGCCAATTATTCGCGTTACTGGCCATCGCCGATCAATTGCGCGCAGACAGTAAAGATGCGGTTCGGCAACTACAACAAGCAGGGTTGCGGGTGGTGATGGTCAGTGGTGATAATCAGCACACCGCCAATGCGGTGGCCGCCGAGTTAGGTATTACCGATGTGCGAGCGCAAGTGCTACCGGCCGATAAACAAGCGGTAGTGCAAGCGTTGCAACGTGAGTTTGGCAAAGTGGCGTTTGTGGGCGATGGCATTAACGATGCCCCCGCGCTAGCCGCAGCCGATGTCGGCATTGCCATTGGTAGCGGCACCGATATTGCTATTGACGCTGCCGATGTGGTGTTACAACGCAGTGAAGTGATGGCGGTGTATCGGGCGTTAGGTTTAAGCCGCGCAGTGATGCGTAATATTAAACAAAACTTATTTTGGGCCTTTGCGTATAACATCGTACTGATCCCGGTTGCAGCGGGGGTATTATACCCCGTCGCCGGTATATTATTGGCGCCCGGTTTAGCCGCAGCTGCCATGGCCATGTCTAGCGTGTTTGTTCTAAGCAACGCCCTGCGTTTGCGGCGATTTAGCTAATTTTTGACAGTAGCTGCTGGTCAGCGTATCTTTAGCGGGTATAATTTTCCCAATTTCTCACAGGAATTTTGATGTTAAGCACCTTGGTTCAACGCCAAAAACTCTGGACTGTGCCGCTGCTCGTCAGCTTGGCCTTTTCTTGGTGCTTAATGCTGTGTCAAAATGTGGCACAGGCCGCCACGCTAACTTCAGCTGCCATAGAGCAAACCACACCGCCTTGTCATAGCGCAGCCAACCGTGACGATGCAGCAGAAATGCCGCTGTTATCAAGTCAACCACTAGCAAGTCAACAACACTGCTCAGGTTGCGATAATCAAGCTGCCAGCGCAGAGCCAGTGCAGCTGGCTTTTTCGGCAATATTTATTACTTGGCAAAAGTTGTCAGCCGTCGAGTTTTTACCTACGGCTATCCCAGTCAGTCAATTACATACGCCCCCGCCAAAACGACGGTTGCCGTTGTATTTATCGAACAATCAATTACGTATTTAACCCTTTTCTGAGTCGCTTTTTTGCTGATGCTTGCATCGGCTCCAGCTATTTTCAGTAAGGGTTTTTATTATGTTGCCATCTTCTTCACTCGCGTCATTATTGTTTTCTGTCAAATTGCCTTTGTTGGCACTGCCGTTATGTTTATTGCCGCTGTCTGCTATAGCGCAGCAACAAGCTGATCCGCATGCGGGGCATGCGCACAGTCAAATGCAGTCAAAGGTTGCCGATCCTTTAGCGGCTTTACAGCCAGACAGTCAGGTGTATACCTGCTCGATGCATCCGCAAATTCGTTTAACTGATGCTAATGCGCGTTGCCCAATTTGTGGTATGGCGTTGATCCCGGTGCAGCAAGAAGATATGGCAAAAGATGAAACGGCTACTGCGGCAGTGCTGCGTTTAAGCCCTCGTGCCGCCGCCTTACTGCAAACCCAAGTGCAACCGGTGCGTCTTGCAACAGCCCAAGTCGAACTGCAGCTGCCGGGTACCTTGGCCGCCGATGAAAGTCGCATTCAAACGATTAGTGCCTGGAGCGGCGGGCGTATTGAACAAGCCTATGTGAATCGCACCGCGCAAACGGTAAAAGCTGGCGAGCCGATGCTGGAAATCTTCAGCCCCGATTTGATTGTCATCCAGCAAGAATTGTTGCAAGCCAAGCAGCTGAGTGCTAGCCGCGGCAACTTGCCGGCCGGTACGACGCTCGATAGCGCACGCCGTCGTTTACGTTTGTTAGGGGTACCTGCTACGCAAATTGAACAGATCCTGCAGCGTGAACAGTTACAAGATACCGTCACCATCAGTGCGCCAGTCAGTGGCATTATTACTGAAAAATGGGTCAATCAAGGTGCCTATGTCAGTACCGGTCAACCGCTATTTACGGTGCTGGCACTGGACCAATTATGGTTAGAATTAGAAGTGTTTGAGCAACAGCTCGGCTTGCTGCGGGTTGGACTGGCGCTGGAGGTGCAATTGCCGGCTTTTGCGGGCGAGACGTTCAGTGCCAGCATTGAGCTGATTGAGCCGGTGTTAGATGCGAGCAGTCGCACTGCGCGCATCCGGGCGGTTATGCCGAACCCCACTGGGCGTTTAAAGCCGGGCATGTTAGTCCATGCTCGCGCGCAATTGCCGGTTGCAGAAAGTCTGTTAATTCCCGCCAGTGCCGTGTTGTTTACTGGTAACCAGTCATTGGTGTATGTGCAAACCGATGCCAAGCAACCGCATTATAATCCTCGTCGCATTACCCTAGGGCAGCGCATAGGTGAGCAATATCAGGTATTAGCCGGGCTAGAGCAAGGTGAGTTAGTCGTGACACAAGGGGCATTTCGCTTAGACAGCGAGCTGCAAATTCGCGGTTTAGCCAGTATGCTGAACCCCACCGCCACGGGGCGAGCCCCGATGTTACACCAACACGGTTCGAGCAGCACTTCAAGCACCAGTGCAAGTAATAGTGTAAGCCATGCTGAACATAGCATGATGGAGCGCCCAGAGGGTGGCGCAACCGTAACACCAGTAAAACCCAGCTCAGCTTTTGTGTTAAGTGATGAGCAACAAGCCCCGTTATTGTCCGCTTATCAAAAGCTGTATCAAGGTTTAATCAGTGACGATCTTAGCGCATGGCGCCAAGGCACGCTGGCAATGCAACAAGCGGTCGCGGGCATTGCGTGGCCGGATCGTTTTCCGGGCCTATTAATGGCACTTAAGGCCGGTGAGGGCGAGCTAGAGCAAGTCACGGATCTGCAGAGTGCTCGCGCCTTATTCTATCGGCATAATATCGGTTTATTACGTTTTGCCGAGCTAGGGGTATTCGCCCAAGGCTGGTATGAAGCCTATTGCCCAATGGCGCGCGATGGTGAGGGTGCCAGCTGGTTGCAGCCTAGCGAGCAGTTACGTAACCCCTATTTCGGCGCGATGATGCTCGGTTGTGGCGACTTGGTCCGTCAATTTGGCGGGGAGGCATAAGCATGACTGCACAAATCGGCGGCTTTGGCCGTGTGCTGGCCGTGCTGATGCGGCAAAAATTAGTGGTGATGCTGCTGGCATCGCTGTTGTTAGTGGCGGGTATTGGTGTGGCGCCTTTTGCCTGGCAACACGTTATACCACTTAAACCGGTAACGGTGGATGCCATCCCTAACTTAGGCGAAAACCAACAGATCGTTTTTGCGGATTGGGCTGGGCGTTCGCCACAAGATGTCGAAGATCAACTCACTTACCCGCTCAGTGCTGCGCTAATGGGCGTGCCAGGGGTGAAGGATGTGCGTTCACTGTCGATGTTCGGTTTTAGCAGTATAGCGCTGATTTTCGACGAAGATATCGAGTTTTATTGGGCGCGATCGCGCATTTTAGAGAAACTGGCTAGTCTACCTGAAGATACGTTACCTAGTGGTGTGCAGCCCGCCTTAGGCCCTGATGCAACCGGTTTAGGGCAGGTGTTCTGGTACACCTTAGAAGGACAAGACCCGCAGGGAAAAACCACCGGTGGCTGGACCTTGGCTGAGCTGCGTTCAGTGCAGGATTGGTATTTACGCAGCGGCTTGTTAACCGCTGAAGGTATCAGCGAAGTCGCGGCCATTGGTGGTTATCAGCGCGAATATCAAATAGAAGTCGATGCCAATTTACTGCGTTTGTATCAAGTCAGTTTAGAGCAAGTCACGGCGGCGGTGATGGCATCGAATCTGGACGTAAGTGCGGGCAGTCGCGAAATTAATGGTGTTGAGTACCTGATCCGCGGTCAGGGCTTTATTAAAAATCTCGCTGATATTGAACAAGCGGTCGTACGACTGGGGCCGAATAATACGCCCATTCGGGTGCAAGACGTGGCTAGCGTGAATGTCGGCCCTGCTGCCCGGCGCGGTGCTTTGGATGTGGCCGGTGCAGAAGCGGTAGGCGCCGTCGTGACGGTGCGTGAAGGCTATAACCCACGGCAAGCGATTGCTAACTTACGCCAGCGCATGCAAGAGTTAGTGCCAGGCATGCCGGCCAAAGCGGTGATTGACTGGGCAAAGATTAGTCAGGTTGAAGTTGAACGCTTTGCCAGCGCCCAATCACTGCCAGATTATCAACAGCAGCCTAACGCCTGGCGCGACTGGCTACGCGCGCAACCGCAAGCCGATTGGCCTACTTGGCTCACGCTAAGTCAGGTCAGCATAGTGCCGTTTTATGATCGTTCGTTATTAATTGATGAAACCGTCGGCACCTTAGAAAGCGCCCTCAGTTTGCAATTATTGTTAACTACGATTGTGGTACTGGCGCTGCTGTGGCAAGTGCGGGCCGCCTTGGCGATCAGTTTATTATTACCGGCCACGGTACTCTGTACCTTTTTGCTGATGCGACTGTTTCAGGTGGAAGCCAATATCGTCGCCTTGGCCGGTATCGCCATCGCTATCGGCACTATTGTGGATTTAGGCATCATTTTTACGGAGAACGTGCTTAGACAACGGCAAGATCAACCTGCTTTGTCTTTGCAACAAGCCATCATGCAAGCAGGCCAAGAAGTGGGGCCCGCAATCCTTACTGCCATTAGCACTACTATCATCAGCTTTTTACCGGTGTTTGCGATGACGGGCGCGGAAGGTAAATTGTTTGGGCCTTTGGCCTATACCAAAACCTTTGTATTACTTTGTGCCGTGCTACTTGCCGTTACCTTATTACCGGTGCTGCTGTATTTGTTGTTCGCGCCCAATACACAAGGTTTACGTACTACCTTGCATGGTTTAGCCCAGCGCCTACCCGCACCACTGTTGGCTTGGACGGCTTTCTTGCCCAACGCTTTACTACCGCGTTTAAAGCATGTGCTGGTGATCATCCTGCTCATTACCACCTTGGTGTTGCTGTCGCAATTGTGGTTACCGTTAGGCCCTGCCGCCGGTTTTTGGCATAACTTACTGTTGGTAAGTACGCTGTTGCTGCTGATTTTAGGCGGGTTTTGGTTATTTCAGCGCGCTTACTTGCCGTTATTAGCGCTGTGTTTACGTTTTAAAGCACTGTTTATCGTTTTACCACTGTTGGTGGTGCTAACGGGGTTAAGTGTCTGGCTGGGTGCGGATCGCGTGATCCCGGGTGTACAAGCCGACAGTGCGTTAGCCAAGCGTTTTCCGGGCTTGGGGCGTGAGTTTATGCCGGCACTGGATGAAGGCGCTTTTCTGTTTATGCCCTCGTTGATGCCCCATACCTCAATTAGTGAAGCCCTAGCGGTACTGCAACAGCAAGACAAAGCCATTGCTGCCATTCCTGAAGTTAAATCGGTAGTGGGCAAAATAGGTCGGGCGGATACCGCCTTAGATCCCGCCCCTCTGGGCATGATTGAAACGCAAATCCAGTATCACAGTGAATATCGCACCGATGCGCAAGGGCGTCGGCAATTTTTCCGCTTTGATAGTAGCAGCCAGCAATTTGCTCGTGATGCGAATGGCGAGTTGATTATCGATGCGCGTGGCCGACCTTATCGGCAATGGCGTGAGCATATAAAGTCGCCAGATGATATTTGGCAAGAAATTGTGCAAGCGGCACAAATGCCTGGCGTCACTTCTGCGCCGAAACTACAGCCAATTGAAACGCGCTTACTGATGTTACAAACCGGTATGCGGGCGGCGATGGGCATTAAATTGCAAGCGCCAGATTTGGCTACATTAGAACAAATGGCGCTGCAATTTGAAGCCATACTGCGCCAAGCTCCAGGCATAGCACCGTTAACGGTGAATGCCGAACGGGTTGTCGGCCAGCCTTATTTAAGTATTGTGCCGGATCGGCAAGCGATTGCCCGACATGGCTTGTCGATGCAACAGGTGCAGCAAAGTATCAGCACGGCGCTGGGTGGCATGGAAGCGGGGCGCACGGTAGAAGGGCGCGAACGTTACCCGATCCGCGTGCGTTATCAGCGTGAGCAACGCGATACCGTGGAGGCGATTAACGAGGTGCTGATTAGCACGCCAGCGGGCTATCAAGTGCCACTCAGTCAGCTGGCCGAACTGCGCTATGAGCGCGGCCCACAAATGATCCGCTCTGAGAACAGCTTTCTCACGGCCTATATTACCTTTGGCGCCCACCCCGGTTTAGCTGAAGTAGAAGCCGTGGCACAGGTAGAAACGCACTTATTGCAGTTGCTAAACGAGGGCGAATTAACGTTGCCCGCTGGGGTCAGTTATCAGTTTGCCGGCAGTTACCAGCAACAACAAAGCGCGGCGGCCACCTTAATGTGGCTGGTGCCGTTAGCGCTAATATTGATCTTTATGTTGCTGTACTTGCAGTTCCAACAAGTTAGTACGGCCTTAATGATTTTTAGCAGCATCGCCATTGCTTGGGCCGGCGGCTTTATTGCCTTAGATGCCTTTGCCCAGCTCGATTTTCTCAATTTTAGCTGGTTTGGCGCCAATTTACGTGAGCTGTTTAACCTGCAAGCCTATAACTTAAGTATCGCCGTGTGGGTCGGTTTTTTAGCGTTATTTGGTATCGCGGTCGATGACGGTATCGTGATGGCGACCTATTTAAAGCAGCAATTTGCCGAACATCAACCCCGCTCGCAAGCGGCGGTACGCGAATTGGTATTAGCCGCGGCCGCCAAGCGCATCGGCCCTTGTTTAATGACATCCGCCACTACCATCTTAGCGTTATTACCGGTACTGAGTGCCAGTGGCCGCGGCGCCGATCTGATGATCCCGATGGCCGTGCCCACCGTCGGCGGCATGTTTTTTGTGCTACTGAGTATCTTTTTAATTCCGGTACTCTACTCAGCACGCGAGGAGTGGCGCTTAGCCATGAAGTAGTATGAGAAAAAGCGAGAAGGGCGCAGTTAGCGCCCATTTTAATCTGTAGAGAGGTAGGCATTTATCTACCGTAACTTAGCGGGTGCTGGGTTACGGCTATTGCCAACTTATAGATGATAACTAATATGCTGATGAAAACGCACAGTGAGATCGTCCCGCTCGGGTTGCAGTGCTAAGCTTTTGGCAAAGCGATGTAACGCCGCTTCTACCTGGTTCATAAAGCGGCCATAGCCCATATCGGTTTGATCGGCTGGCGTGGCGAAGATCACTAATTGCATCATTTCAACCAATTTATCACCTTGTAAATCGCTGATCAGTTGACCCGCTTGGGCGCTGGGATCAAAACCAATCATCTGTAATTCTGTGCCATGGCTGCTTTTATCAAATTGGCTATTGCGTACCAGCGGTAACAAGCCATTCGCGAGTACGGCTAAATGCTTGAATTGCTCGGGCTGACAGGCGCTGACAAAGCTGTCACTGACTTTTTGATACAGCGGCAAGTAGGGTGCATCACTTTGCAAATTCAATGCGACTTGCTCTTTTAAACGCCGGCTTAACGGTAAGTTGACGATGACATAGGTAAGCGCATTATGCGCGGGTAGTTCACATTGCCGTGCTTTATAGCGCGCACCAATTGAGCGTAATTTGTAGCCGTAACTTTCTTTCTGGCCTTTGGCCTTGGCAAACAAATCATAAGTAAGATGCTGATGGTCACGCACTTTTACTTTTGTCTCGGTCATTTTTAACTTAGCCAGCAACTGTTGCAGCACTGTTGTGACTTTTTGGTGGAAGGCTGCAGCGTTGGCCCGTAATGGCTGGTCGGTGGCTAAAAATAATAAAGAAATTTTTCTTGCTCGGATGCTGGCATCATAAAAGCTGTGCTGTGCTTCGTGATAGCTGGGGTTATAGAAAAATAAAATTTGTTCAGTGGTTTGTAATACGTAAGCTTCCTGGTGAAAGCGCACCACCGGGGTTTTACCATTAGCAATCAGGTGTACATTGTGCAGCTGCGCCGCATCCGCCAGTTCAAAAAACTGCTGTGACAATTGCTGATAAAGCTGTTCAAATGGTTTTGCTGGGTTGCTAGCAGGAAAGGCCGCGAGTAGTTCGTCTGTTAACGCAAATTCAGCTAAGAGATATTGGTTATCTCGGGCTTCAGCTGGTAAATAAACTTTGTGTTGCGAGCTTACAGGCATAGGTGTTTCCTCAGGTGTATAAATTAGCGGCAATTTTACCAGAAATACAATGTTAATATAGAAATGTTTAATGTAATTATTTTAGACTTGTTAAGGTTAAATTCAGCTTAATTTAAAGTAGCTATGAAGGCTCCACAATTTACTCGATATCCATCTATCTTGGCCGGATTTTGCCTTGTTTAGCGGTGCATGTTTCCATTGAGATTTGCACTAATATCAATATCTGCGGGATGACCTTGTACTTGCTGTTAACCGCACGTTCAAGCCTATGTGATGTGGCAAGCCGCAGATGCGCTTTTCAGCGGTTGAAAGCTCATCTGCATGAAGTGAGCAGGTTTTGCTGCTCCCTTAAGCTAAACCCTAAATGGCTTACACCTTTAATTTGGCTAGCGTCCGTTGATCAGCATGATAGGAGCGCACTGTTTTAGTTCAGCATCACTTTAGCTTAACTGACGCCAGCGCCAACTATCACGTAGCACTTCCCATGCCGGAAATAACGCTAGCACAACTAAACTTATCGTTATTGAACGTTCAACTTGCGCCGAGCTAAGCATGCCAAACAAAGGCTGTTCGGTTATTTGCAAAAAAGGCGACATCATTGCCAAATACAGAATTACTAAGGTAAACAAAGCGTTGATGATAATATTCGCCTGCAATAGCGCTTTCTGCCAAATACGCTGCTTTAATTGCCATAGGCTATTGCAGATACCCGCCAGCAATAAGGGAGTGCACCACGGTAGCAATGTTTTTACCTCGTTGCTGAGCAATACGCTAGGGGTTTCTGCTGGCGCCATAACTTGCCATATTGGGTAAAATATGACCACCAGTAAAAATAAATAACTCGCCAAATCAGTAAAAATATCTTGTAGTGCTATCGTCTGCCAGCTAAAGCCCGCGCTAGGTAAATTTTCCGGCTGCCAGTTTTGCCAGCAGTTCTGCTCTGGTTCAGGGGTTTGTTTGGAAATGACAAAATAACCTAGGGTAATGGCAGTAAAAGCAAAGCAAGCATCATCAATCCACCCTGCCGCGATACTGAACACTAAGCTAATCAAACCGACATCAGCGTAGGATAACCAGCCAAAAGTGCTCTTGACCACTTGGATCAAAAACAAGATCCCGAGTACTAGCGTTAAGGTATAGCGATAAATGGGCATATAACTGGCGTTAATGAATGGCTGCTCAGGTACAAACTGTCTGGCAACTTGTCGCGGATGGCCCATTTGCTTTAACAGTTGGCTGATATCTGCGTCGCTTAAGGCACCTTGCGCTGCCGTTATCGCATCCAGTTCATCCATAATATTGGCCTGCAACTCTCTCGCAATTTCTTCGCGTTTCGCCGCCGGTAGCTCGCGCTGCACCGCAGCAATATATCGAGTGACTAAGTCCATGACTATTTCTCCTTCTCAGTAACCAATAAGTTAGCCAGTGCGCCATTGAGGTTTTGCCACTCTTGCGTTAGCTGTTGTAACAAGGTCGCACCCAAGGCAGACAACTTGTAATAACGTCGCTCACGCCCCTCTGCTTGCTGCCATTCGCTTTCTAGTAGACCTTGCTCAGCTAGCCGCCGGATCAACGGATATAAGGTGCCTTCATCAATGTCGATGCCGCCTTGCTGTAACTGTTGCCGCAGTGAATAGCCATAGTGCGCCTGTTTAAGTGAAGCTAATACTGCCAACACCAGCACGCCACGGCGTAACTCTAGGCGCATTTTATCGCGTTGTGCCAAGGTCATCTGCTGGCTCCTTCTGTTGATGTCGGCGATACTGTACGGCACATACTGTGCGGTACACAGTTAATATGCTAGGTGACGCACAGTAAGATTGCAAGTGATTTTATTTTTATACTTTGCTTAATAAGCGCAGCCATTGCACGACGCTATAATCGGTCATTATTGGGTTTGTGTAAGGGTATTCTCGGGTTATCTGGCGACTGAAATAGACATAGTACAAAACAATAAAGGCGCTTTACGCGCCCTTATTGTTTTTTGCCTAGGTCAAAACCTACGCCAGTAAGATAAACCCAAAGAACGCAGCAATGGCCGCCATTAACGCATAAGGGAATTGCGTTAGCGCGTGGCTCATCAAATTACAGCCTGAGCCTTGTGCGGCCAGTACGGTAGAGTCACTGTAGAAACAGGCTTGGCTACCAAACGAGCTGGCTGAAAGCAGAGCGCCGATCACCAGTGGGATATTCGCCTCGACAGTCATCGCTAATGGCATAACGATAGGGATTGATACCGCGAAGATGCCCCAGCTTGAACCTGTGACAAAAGCTAATACGGCCATCGCGACGAACACTAAGGCAGGGAGCATTTGTGCTGTCATGTAGGGGGCTAAATTCTCAATCACATACAGCGGTAAGCCGAGTTGATCGCAAACATCTTTAAAGGTAAAGGCAGCGATAACGGTACAAATAGCCGGTAGCATGGTTTTAAAACCATGCATCATTAGCTCCATCATATCCACAAACGGCATTAAACGCTGCGCCATGTACATCGGAATGGTGATAATAAACGTTAGAATGAGCGCGGGCCAAATTTCCGCTTCAAACCAAATGGTAAAACCAATCAGCATCAACATCGGTAATAAGAAGTTTATCAACTTGCCGTCGTTCTTATCGGCATGATCAAATTCTTCTTCTAACGATGCTACGGCAAAACCCGTATGTGGTTGGCCGGTAGCCGTGGCGTGATTAGCTTCACTGCTGGCGAGTGCTTTGGCACTGACCACGCTGTCCACCGGGGTATCCACTGCTTGCATCGCGGCTAACTCGGCTTTTTTCATTGGGCCAACTAAGGGCACTATGCCTAAAATAACCAGCGGCACTAACAACAGCGCTAACCAAGCATAGATCATGTAAGGAATGGCCGCGATATAGGTTTTAATACCATTCGGATCGCTAGCTGGCGCAATATCGTTGGCAACTAATAAGCCCCCGAAGAAAATAGCCCAGGTTGAGATCGGTACTAACACACACATGGGGGCTGCGGTGGAATCGACCACATAGGCCAGCATTTCGCGTGACACTTTATATTTATCGGTTAACCGTTTCATGGTTTCACCGACAGTCAGGGCATTTAGGTAATCATCAATAAAAATAATTAAACCTAATAGGTAGGTCATGAACAGGGACGGTTTACGGCCTTTAGCATATTGCTGCGCCATGCGGCCAAAGGCAAAGGCCCCACCGGTATGCACCAACAGCGCAATTAACGCACCAAAGCCACCGCAAACTAAAATGAGCCAACCGATGGTTTCATCTTGCATCACGCGAACAGATGTTTCGCCTAAATTAAATAGCGCGTCGAGTGGTGAGCCAATTAATAATAGACCTGACGCAGCACCTAGCACCAGCGCCAAAATGGGGCGCTTTAACCAGATGGCAAAGGCTAGAACAACAAGAGGTGGGATTAAACTTATCGCACTTGGCGCAATGGCGGCCGCTTCGACCGCCGCTGCAACAGGCTCGGCCAAACTCCCTAAGGTATCTTCTGCTGACATATTTTTATTCTCGTATAAAAGTCCGGCTTACCGGCAAAAAAGGTATTGAACCGTTGCAGCAGAATGGACAACTCAACGGAGCGATAGTCACAGTGCGAGCATTAGCTGTGGCTTGAAAAACTTACCGTAAAAGCTTTCTTACCTGAGCACGCTAATTGTGTTTGTTTAGGATACAAACAAACCTGTGCATGATAACAAAAACTCGCGCTTGTACAATTACCAGCGCTAACAAAAAAATACCCACGGCCAGTTACTGGCCGTGGGTATTGCTTAACATGTTAACTGTGTTGCTTAAATCGCAGCGATCTCGGCTTGTTGCAGCTGTAACTTGGCAACGGCTTGCTCTAGCTCAGTTTGTTTGGCGCGCTCTTTTGCTAAAACCGCCTCTGGTGCTTTGGCAACAAAGCCTTCGTTGTTTAGCTTACCGGCAACACGAGACAGCTCTTGCTCGGTTTTTTCCAGCTGCTTAGCAATTCGGCCTAATTCGGCTTCTTTATCAATTAAACCGGCCATCGGGATCAGCAGATCCATATTACCAATTAACTGTGCGGCGCTGGCAGGCGCTTTTTGCTCAGGCGCTAACAACTCCAAGCTTTCCAGTTTTGCCATCACTAATAGGAAGTTACGGTTCTGATCAATACGGCGCTGTTCTTCGGTGGAGATGTTGCGTAATAAAACCGTTAAGGGCTTATTCGGCGAAATGTTCATTTCACCACGCACGTTACGGATAGCGGTGATCACGGCTTTTAGCCATTCCAGATCGGCTTGTGTAGTTTCATCGACTAAGTAAGCCTGATATTCAGGGTAAGCGGCCAGCATAATGCTGTCGCTTTGAATATTGGCCAACGGTTTAACCGATTGCCAGATGCTTTCGGTGATGAACGGCATGATCGGGTGCATTAAACGCAGTAAACTTTCTAGCACCGTGATCAAGGTGTGGCGCGTACCACGCTGTTCCGCTTCATTACCTTTAAATAAAATCGGCTTAGTCAGTTCTAAATACCAGTCACAGAACTGATTCCAAGTAAATTCATACAAGGCCGTAGCGGCTAAGTCAAAGCGGTAGGTATCAAAGTAATGCCGCACTTGTTTCACCGTTTGTTGATACTGCGCCAAGATCCATTTGTCGGCCAGCGACAGGGTTTTCTCTGCAGTGCCGAAACCGCAATCTTGCTCTTCGGTATTCATCAACACATAACGGCTGGCGTTCCACAATTTATTGCAGAAGTTACGGTAACCTTCTAAGCGCTTCATATCCCAGTTAATATCACGACCGGTTGAGGCTAACGTGGCTAAGGTAAAGCGCACAGCGTCAGTGCCGCTGCTGGGGATGCCTTCTGGGAATTGTTTCGTGGTGCGATCAGCAATTTTCTTCGCTAATTGCGGTTGCATCATATTACTGGTGCGCTTGGCCAATAAATCTTCCAGGCTAATACCGTCAATCATATCTAATGGATCGATAACGTTGCCTTTGGATTTCGACATTTTATCGCCGCTTTCATCGCGGATCAGGCCGGTAACATAGACCGTTTTAAACGGTACTTGCGGTTGGCCTTGTTCATCTTTGATAAAGTGCATGGTCATCATGATCATGCGTGCTACCCAGAAGAAAATAATGTCAAAACCGGTTACCAACACATCGGTCGGATGAAAGGTTTTTAAATCATCGGTTTGCTCTGGCCAGCCAAGCGTAGAGAAGGTCCACAACGCGGAGCTAAACCAGGTATCTAATACATCGTTATCTTGTTGCAGCGCTATGCTGTCAGCCAGTTGATATTTAGCGCGAACTTCGGCTTCGTTACGGCCAACATAGACTTTACCGTCGGCGTCGTACCAAGCGGGAATACGATGGCCCCACCAGAGTTGGCGCGAGATACACCAATCTTGAATATCGCGCATCCAGCTGTAATACATGTTTTCATATTGTTTTGGTACAAACTGAATTTGACCGCTTTCTACCGCTTCTACTGCGGTTTTCGCCAGCGGTGCAGCGCGCACATACCATTGATCGGTCAGCATCGGCTCAATCACCACGCCGCTACGATCGCCGTAGGGCAGGGTATTGTTATGATCTTCCACCTTTTCCAGCAAGCCCGCGGCATCAAAAGCCGCAACAATGGCTTTACGTGCGGCATAACGTTCTAGCTGCTGAAACTCCGCAGGAATAGGCGCGCTAAGCGCCGGGTTAACTTCACCATTAGTAAAAAAACATTCGCCTTCGCTGCGGATCATGGCATCGAGAGTCAGAATGTTGATCATCGGCAATTGATGACGTTTACCTACTTCATAGTCGTTGAAGTCATGTGCTGGGGTAATTTTGACGCAACCCGTGCCTTTTTCCATATCGGCATGGTCGTCGGCTACAATTGGGATGCGACGATTAACTAAAGGCAACAGGATCTCTTTGCCGATCAGCGCTTGATAACGTGGATCGTCTGGGTTTACTGCAACACCGGTATCGCCCAACATGGTTTCTGGGCGTGTGGTGGCCACCACTAAATAAGTTTTGCCTTCAGCGGTCATGGCGCCGTCGGCTAACGGATAGCGCAGGTGCCACATTTGGCCTTTCTGATCTTTGTTTTCAACTTCTAAATCAGAGATAGCCGTGTGCAGTTTCGGATCCCAGTTCACTAAGCGCTTACCACGGTAGATCAGATCATCTTCGTATAAACGCACAAACACTTCTTGCACGGCATTGGATAAACCGGCATCCATGGTAAAACGTTCACGATCCCAGTCTACCGAGTTGCCTAAACGGCGCATTTGCGAGGTGATGGTGCCACCTGATTCGGCTTTCCACTCCCAGATTTTTTCAATAAATTTGTCACGGCCAAGCTCATGGCGGCCTGGCAAACCTTCTGCGGCTAATTTACGTTCAACCACCATTTGCGTGGCGATACCGGCGTGATCACTGCCCACTTGCCACAAGGCATTTTTACCTTGCATGCGTTGGTAACGTGTTAGCGCATCCATAATGGTTTGCTGGAAGGCATGCCCCATATGCAGGCTACCGGTAACGTTTGGTGGCGGGATCATGATGCAATAGTTATTACCTGCACGGTCATCACCGTTCGGTTTAAAATAGCCTTTGCTTTCCCAGGCCTGATACATGGCCTGTTCTATTTCGCTTGGGTTGAAGGTTTTTTCCATCAGAGATACCTGTAAATTCAGTCGGCTTGCACGGTTTCAGGCGTGATGCCAGCTTGACGATATTGTTTGTAACGTTCCCGGGCTTGCGCTTTTAACGACGCTTCTGCCGGAACAAATTCGATTACACGCGCAAAACGCCGGGTAAATTCCGGCATGTTGTCGGTTAAATTGATTAACACCTGACGACTTTGTCGTGGTGCTTGCCAGCCAATCTCAATGGGTGCGCCACGCGCTGGGCCTTCACCACTGAGGTTATGCGGCACAAAACGTTCCGCATCAAACTGCCAGAGTAATTCGTCTAGCTGTTCGGCCATTTGTTGGTCGGCAGTATATACAAAAACGCGTTGATTGGCGCGGTACAAATCTGCACAAAGCTGACAAGCAAAAGCAAAATGAGCTGGCGCAGGCGACAGCTCATTTGAGATTGCGGTGTGTTCAGCTGAGCCATCAGGCTCAGCCAGCACATAAAACGTAACAGTCATTAATGATCCTGATTGTTGCCCGTACGGTTAATCAGGAACTGCGTTAATAACGCGACCGGACGACCGGTAGAGCCTTTATCTTTACCGCCACTACGCCAAGCAGTTCCGGCAATATCAAGGTGTGCCCAGTTATATTTGCGTGTAAAGCGTGACAGGAAGCAGGCTGCGGTAATTGTACCGGCTGCACGCCCCCCTAAGTTGCTGAAGTCGGCAAAAGGGCTTTCCAGTTGATCTTGATATTCATCCCACAGCGGTAAACGCCAAGCACGGTCACCGCTTTGCTCTGAAGCATTGAGGATTTCATGGGCAAGCGGGTTGTGGTTACTCAGTAAGCCAGAAGCGTGTTTGCCCAGTGCAATCACACAAGCACCGGTTAAGGTGGCCACATCAATCACCAGCTCAGGATCGAAGCGTTCAACGTAAGTGAGTGCATCACACAATACTAAACGGCCTTCGGCGTCGGTATTTAATACTTCAACCGTTTGCCCAGACATCGTAGTAAGAATATCACCCGGCCGATAAGCATTGGCATCCGGCATGTTTTCAGCGGCGGCTAACACCGCCACGATATTAATCGGCAATTGTAAGTTGATCACGGCGTGCATGGTACCAAACACAGAGGCGGCGCCGCACATATCAAACTTCATTTCGTCCATGCCATCGCCCGGTTTTAAGCTAATACCACCCGAGTCGAATGTTAAACCTTTACCAATTAATACCACAGGCGCGCTGTCGTTACCGGCACCATTGTATTTAATTACCGACATACGTGGCTGGTTAACCGAACCGCGGCCAACCGCTAAGTAAGAGTTCATCCCAAGGGCGCTCATTTCCTCTACACCCAGTACTTCAACACTGACTTTGTCAGACAGGCTTTGTAAGGCAGAAGCCTGTTCCGCAAGGTAAACCGGTGTGCAGATATTCGGAGGCATGTTGCCCACGTCTTTACATTGTTTGATACCGGCAGCAATGGCTAAACCATGGTCTACCGCACGTTCACCAATGGTCAGATCGCGACGGGTGGGTACGTTAAACACAATTTTACGCAGCGGGCGGCGTGTTTCATCTTTTTTGCTTTTTAAACGATCAAACACATAGAGGCAATCTTGTGTGGTTTCAACGGCATGACGCACTTTCCAGTAGGTATCACGGCCTTTCACATGCAATTCAGATAAAAAGCAGACGGCTTCCATTGAACCGGTTTCGTTCAAGGTGCTAATGGTTTTGGCGATAATTTGCCGGTACTGGCGCTCGTCTAGCTCACGCTCTTTACCACAGCCCACTAATAGCACTCGCTCGCTTAGTACATTCGGAACATGGTGCAGTAATAGCATCTGCCCTGGTTTGCCTTCTAAATCACCACGGCGAAGCAAATTGCTGATATAGCCTTCGCTGATTTTATCTAATTGCTCTGCTACTGCAGAGAGGCGACGCGGTTCATAGACACCAACAACGATGCAAGCACTACGTTGTTTTTCGGGACTTCCGCTTTTTACGCTGAACTCCATGTTTACTCCTGATTCTAAGAGACTATGCTACTATAAGTCGCTAATTAAAGTACTGCGGGCAGTAGCAGACTACAAAGTGATAATGAATTTTACCGAGAATAAATAAAAAAGCTCGGATTTTAAGCCGCTTTGCCCGATAATAATTGCTATAAATACCAAGTTTACTGAAAAATGACCAGCTTTCCAGTGAAAAGACAGGTTTTTAGGGGGCATTTTGATTATTTTTCGTTATCTGATTGGTGAAGTTTTTCGCTCTCAGTTAGCTGTCTTTCTAATTTTGACCACCATCATCATTAGCCAACGTTTTGTGAAGATTTTGGCTGATGCCTCTGAGGGTGAAATACCGGGCCAATTGGTCATGAGTATTGTTGCGCTGAAATTGCCGCAATTAGCCGTGATTATTTTGCCGTTGAGTGCCTTTTTAGGCATTTTAGTCGCTTATGGCCGCATTTATGCCGATAGTGAAATGACGGTGTTGCATGCTACCGGCGTTAGTGAATGGTATATCACTCGTCTCACTTTATTGTTATCGCTCGTGATGGCGCTGTTAGCCGGTGCGGTAACGCTGTATCTGAGCCCATGGGCTACAGAGCAAGAATATACCTTACTGGAACGTGCTGAATCGGATGCGGGGCTTTTTTCGTTGGTGCCGGGGCGTTTTCAGCATACCTCAAATGAAAAAGCCGTGATTTTTGTGCAAGATGTCAGTCGTTCGGGTAATGCGCTATCTAAGGTGTTTGTGGCGCAAAGCAGTGATAATCCAGCAAACCCTGGCCATGCCATTGTTTATGCACAAAGCGGTGCAGTAAAAGAAGATCCGCAAACCGGCGCGCAGATGTTGCAGTTGCAACAAGGCCGTCGCTATGCCGGTGATAGCCAAACTGCGGCCTACGAGATCACCGAGTTTGGCAGTTACCTGATGCAAATTCGTGAACAAGAAGTAGAACAGCGCCGCCGTAAATTAGGCAGTCTTAGCACCCCAGCGTTATTACAAGAAAATAACGCCGAAGCGGCTGCCGAATGGCATTGGCGCATTGCTATCCCATTGTCTATTCCGATCCTTACGCTCATTGCTGTGCCCTTAGCACGAGTTAATCCACGCCAAGGCAAGTTTGGCCGTTTACTGCCAGCCTTATTACTTTATTTAGGCTATTACGCCTTGATGATTATTGCGCGCTCGGCAATTGAAGATGGCAAGATACCCGCAGAGTGGGGTATGTGGTGGTTACATCTACTTGGGCTGACGGTGGGTACCGTGTTAATTTTGCGCAACCGCTCCAGTGCTCAGCGGGTTCGAGCATGGCTAGCAGGACGTTAAGATGCTGAAAATTCTCGATCTTTATATTGGCCGCACTATTTTAATGACCAGTGTGCTTACACTAACAGTGTTAATTGGCTTGTCCTCCATGTTTCGTTTTATCGATCAAATGCGCTCTATTGGTCGAGGTTACTACGACATGGTGCATGCCGCCTTGTTTACCTTGTACAGCGTACCGGGTGATGTGGTGATTTTCTTTCCAATGGCAGCACTGATTGGCGGGTTAATTGGCCTAGGTATGTTGGCCAGTAACAGCGAATTAGTGGTGATGCAGGCGGCGGGTTTATCGCGTTTAAATATTATCAGTTCGGTGATGAAGTCAGCGGTATTGATGGTGTTAGTGATGATGGCTATTGCAGAATGGGGCGCGCCGGTGAGTGATCGTGCGGCACGAGAGCTGCGCATAAAAGCGATTTCTGACGGTAACTTATTTGCTGCCCGCCAAGGCGTTTGGGCGAAAGATGGCGATAGTTTCGTTAATATCAAAGAAGTCGATGATGTGGGTAATTTGCAAGAAATAACCATTTACCAATTTGACGAAAACCTGGCTTTGCAGCAAAAAATCACGGCAATCAGTGCGGTATACATCGAGGATGCTTGGCGTTTACAGCAGGTTACCGCGTTAAATTTTACGCCTGAGCAAATTATTCGCGTTGAAGCAGAAAGCCAACGTTGGCGTTCCACCCTTACCCCTGAAAAACTTGGCGTGGTAACGGTTAAGCCTGAAATGCTATCGCTGCAAGGGTTAATAGAGTACGTCGATTATTTGCAGCAAAATGGCCAAGACGCCAGCCGTTACCAATTAGCCTATTGGCGTAAGGTACTGCAGCCGGTTACGGTGGGGGCCATGTTGTTATTGGCGTTATCGTTTATCTTTGGTCCGCTACGTAGCGTTACCATGGCCGCGCGGGTGTTATTAGGGATCTTAACGGGATTTGGCTTTTACATGAGTAATGAAGTGTTCGGGCCTTTAGCGCTCGTCTATCAACTACCGCCCTTAGCCGGTGCAGCGATACCCAGTTTATTGTTTATCGGGATCTCGCTGTACTTTATGCGCCAAAAAATTTAACGCGCTGTGTCGTGAAGATTCAGCGCTTTGCTTTGCTCTTTGGTTAATACGATCATTTGTGTGCCCGTAAACTGATCTTGCAGAGCCAAACCTTTACCCCAACGCAACCATAACCAAATATTTCCAAAGCCGCCTAGCGATAACAAGGCACGACTTAACGCTTGTAGCAGCGATAAAGGTTCGCCAGCATCTGTTACTAATAACATGCGCCAAGCGCGCATGCCTAAGGTTTGCCCCGCTTTAGACCAAAAGTACACATAAAAGCCTAATATGATGGCAACAAAATAGCCAAGGTAGACCCAGCGACGCCAACTGCTATTTAAATAATCGGCAATGTCAGCATAGCCTTCAATCGACACAATGGCACCCCATACCAGCAGTTGCACCAGCAACATAGCGATCCCTGCTGCAAGCATCACCAGCGCGCACAAGATTAAAACATCATAAATAATCGCAGAGAGACGACGGGCAAAGCCCGCTCTTGGCGCATTAGCGTACATATAAGGTTTCCTTTTAAGCTGAAGTTGCAAGTTTAGCATGACACTGAAAGCAAGCTAAAGACGCGCGTTTATTTAGTCGGTCGCTTTTTAGCGAGTGTGCACAGATGAACGGCTTTTTACCGAGCCTTGCGCTGACAAGATCGCATTAGCCGCCAGTGACACTTAAGTGTATGTTGGCGTGCAATCTTTAGGATGCTTAGCCACTCGGTTATAATCTTGCTGTAAAAATAAGCAAATGCATCAGGCTTATACAATAAACCGCATAAAGCACTTGCACAGTCAGCCGCGCATCGTATAATGCGAGAACTTTAATTTAATGCCTTGTACAAGTTAGTTAACTTTACCGTTAGGCTTTTAAATTAGATTTTTAAACTCTTGAAACGTCTACAGTTCAAAAGTTTTAAAAACAGTTGCCAAGCTGCATACTGTTTGCAAGTCCTCTCAATGCCTGGGTGGCGAAATCGGTAGACGCAGCGGATTCAAAATGCAACGCGTCTAAGATAGTGGTAGACATAAGTATCTGATTAGTATAAAGTTAAAAATTCAAAAGCGCATAAAATCGCTTGTGAAGTTTTGTGAAGCTCTGTAACTAGCTTAGTTACAAGAAATAAAGTCCTCTCAAATGCCTGGGTGGCGAAATTGGTAGACGCAGTGGATTCAAAATCCACCGTTAGAAATAACGTGCCGGTTCGAGTCCGGCCCTAGGCACCAATACCGCATTAGTACTTACTTGTATAAAATACTGTTTTTGTGAATATGACCGATTGACTTTGTGTACCCTAAATGACAAGTTTACATTATTGGCATTGAGTTTCTTTCATAAAGTTTCGGAATAAAAGACCATTTTGGTCTTAGTATCAAGGATAGTAAAGTGGCCTTAAACGAAGCAGATACTTGCCGGGTCTATGTGACGCCAAAGCTCAAAGAGTCTGGATGGGAAAACAATCCTAGCGCAATAACTGAACAGTACACATTTACCGATGGTCGTGTTCAGTTTAAGGGCAGTAAAGTTCAACGTGGGGAGCAAAAGCGAGCTGATTATTTACTTAAGTACACTCGCGACTTTCCTATTGCCGTTGTTGAGGCGAAACCTGAAAACAGCCCTGTCGGCCAAGGGATGCAACAGGCAAAAGATTACGCAGATATCTTAGGGCTAAAGTTTGCTTACTCAACCAATGGTCATGAGATCTTAGAATTTGACTATACCACCGGTGAAGAGCAATTATTGTCGCGCTTTCCAACCCCTGATGAGTTATTCAAGCGGCTTTGTGGCGATGAAGGTTTAAAGGATGAAGATCTTGATACCTTGCTGTCCCCTTACCACCATGTTTCGGGATACTCCCCGCGTTACTACCAACAAATAGCCATAAACCGGGCAGTTCAGTCGGTGCTTCAAGGTAAAAAGCGCTCATTAATTACGATGGCAACGGGTACGGGTAAGACTGTCGTCGCTTTTCAAATTAGTTGGAAGCTGTGGAGTGCTCGCTGGAATCGTACGGGAGACTACAGAAAGCCTCGCATTCTATTTTTGGCAGATAGAAATGTGTTGGTAGATGACCCAAAGGATAAAACATTTACCCCGTTTGGTGATGCCAGGCACAAAATTGAAGGCGGCAAAGTTGTTAAAAGTCGTGAAATTTATTTTGCGATCTATCAATCCATTGCCAGTGATGAGCGTCGTCCAGGCTTGTATAAAGAATTTCCGCAAGACTTCTTTGATCTAATTATCATTGATGAATGTCACCGAGGCAGTGCCCGCGACAACAGTAACTGGCGCGAAATTCTAGAGTATTTTGAGCCAGCCTTTCAAATCGGTATGACGGCGACGCCGCTGCGTGAAGATAACCGCGATACTTATCGTTATTTTGGCAACCCAATTTACACCTACAGTTTGCGCCAAGGTATTGATGACGGATTTCTTGCGCCATACCGCGTACACCGAGTTATTTCGGAAGTCGATGCGGCAGGTTGGCGACCCAGCAAAGGCGATGTAGACCGCTTTGGACGAGAAATCCCAGATGGTGAATACCACACCAAGGACTTTGAGCGCGTTATTGCGTTAAAGGCTCGAACAGATGCGTTTGCTAAGCATTTAACTGACTTTATGAAGCGAACCGATCGCTTTGCAAAAACGATAGTGTTTTGTGTCGACCAAGAACACGCCGATGAAATGCGTCGGGCGCTTAATAACTTGAATTCTGACCTTTCACGCAAGCATCCTGATTACGTTGCACGTGTGACATCAGAAGAAGGGAAAATTGGCAAAGGGCACCTCAGTCGTTTTCAAGAGTTGGAAACCAGTACTCCAGTGATACTGACCACTTCACAGCTATTAACAACGGGGGTCGATGCGCCAACCTGTAAAAATGTTGTGCTTGCGCGTGTTGTGAACTCAATGAGTGAGTTCAAGCAAATTGTTGGCCGTGGTACTCGCCTGCGCGAAGATTACGGCAAGCTGTGGTTCAACATCATTGATTATACCGGCTCCGCCACACAAAATTTTGCTGATCCTGACTTTGACGGTTACCCAGAAATTGAAGATGAAGTGGTGATTGATAAAGACGGTGAAGAAGTGGTTGATGACTCTTTAACACCAGAGATTGAAGAGTTAGAGGTTGCTGAAGAGACCGGTGAATACGAAGTGAATAGTGAAGGTGAAGGCGCTGATGATGAAGAGGAGCACGAACCGAGAAAGTACTACGTAGACGGTGGCAGCGTTAAAATTACGTCTCATTTGGTCTATGAGCTAGACGAAGACGGTAAACAGCTTCGCGTCATCCAATATACCGACTACACCGCAGAAAAGGTAAAGACCCTATTTTCCTCACTGGACGAACTAAAAGATAGCTGGGCTAATCCGTTAAAGAGAGAAGAGATCATTCTCGAATTACAAGAACGCGGGATCCAGTTTGATGATTTGGCCGCAGAGTCAGGTAAAACCGATGCAGATCCATTGGATTTACTTTGTCACATAGCATTTAACGTACCGCTGCGAACCAGAAAAGAGCGCGCTGACTACTTGAAGAAAAACAAACCGGACTTTTTTGATCAGTACGGCCCAGAGGCCCGAGCGATCTTAACGTCTTTACTGGACAAATATACCGACCACGGCCCCAAGCAATTCAGTATTCCGGATTCGCTTCAGGTACCGCCCATTTCTGAATATGGCAATGTGATGGAAATAGCCAATCTCTTTGGCGGTGCATTGCAAATGAAAACCGCCGTGGACCAATTACAAACGCTGCTCTATAGCCAGCAATAACAGAAGTGACGATACGATTTATGGCACGAACAAAGAAAGCAGATCAGCAGATGACCACCGCCCAGCAATTAGGTGCGATTGTTAAATCGTCTCGGCAAATCATGCGTAAAGACAAAGGCTTAAATGGCGACCTCGATCGCCTGCCAATGCTAACTTGGATCATGTTTTTGAAGTTTCTCGACGACTTAGAACAAATGCGAGAAACCGAAGCTGTGCTAGAAGGAAAAGTTTTTCAGCCAGCCATCGAAGCGCCATACCGCTGGCGAGACTGGGCTGCAATTGAAGGTGGTATCACCGGCGACGAGCTGATTGCCTTTATTAACAATGATGAAGCAATGCGACCTGATGGTACCCGTGGCATAGGTTTGTTTGCCTACTTACGTAGCCTGCAAGGTGACAACGGCGGTGATCGCAGAGATGTGATTGCGACCGTGTTTAAAGGTATGCAAAACCGCATGATCAACGGATATTTGTTACGTGATGTCGTCGACAAAATAAACGGCATTCATTTCAATTCATCTGAAGAGATGCACACCTTAAGCCGCTTATACGAAACCATGTTGCGTGAAATGCGCGATGCTGCTGGCGATTCCGGCGAGTTTTATACTCCGCGTCCAGTGGTTCGCTTTATGGTTGAGGTGATGGACCCGCAGTTGGGTGAGTCCGTATTGGACCCAGCCTGTGGCACGGGTGGTTTTTTGGTTGAAGCGTTCGAACACCTAGAGCGCCAGTGTAAAACAGTCGAAGACCGCGAAGTATTGCAAGAAAGCAGTATCTTTGGCGGTGAAGCCAAATCGTTGCCTTACCTGTTGGTACAAATGAACCTGTTACTGCATGGTTTGGAATACCCAAGAATTGACCCAGAAAATAGCCTGCGTTTTCCACTACGAGAGATGGGCGACAAAGATCGTGTGGATGTGATCTTAACTAACCCACCTTTTGGTGGTGAGGAAGAAAAAGGCATTCTTGGTAACTTCCCAGAAGACATGCAAACCGCCGAAACCGCAATGCTGTTCCTTCAATTGATCATGCGTAAACTCAAGCGCCCCGGTCATGGTTCAGACAATGGTGGCCGCGCCGCGGTTGTTGTCCCAAATGGCACGTTATTCAGTGATGGTATCAGCGCACGCATTAAAGAAGAGCTGTTAAAGAACTTTAATCTGCATACCATTGTTCGTTTGCCGGAAGGGGTATTCGCGCCTTATACCGATATTGCAGGCAACTTACTCTTCTTCGATCGTTCTGGCCCAACAGACGATATTTGGTATTACCAAATATCGACACCAGAAGGCAGAAAAAAATACACCAAGACTAAACCAATGGAGTACTTCGAATTCGAAGACTGCTTACAGTGGTGGGCTAGCCGTGTGGAAAACGCCCAAGCTTGGTCAGTGAAAGCACAAGACGTTATTCAATATGACGATAGCGGTAAGTTGGTTTCAGTTAACTTAGATATTAAGAACCCAAATAGTCTTGAGGCGATGGAATATAAAAACCCTCAAGAGTTGTTAGCAAGCATGGCGAAAAAAGAGCGAAAAGTTACTGATCTAATTGATGAAATTGCTGATTTACTATCACAAGGTTTAAAACAATGAGCGTTTGGCCCCTTAAGAAATTAGGTTCAGTGCTCGATAAATCAGAAAACTGGATCGAAGTGCAGCCTGACAAAGAGTATAGCGAAGTCACAGTTAGGCTTTGGGGTAAAGGCGTGAACTTGCGAGGAACCAAAATAGGCAGTGAAATTGGGTCGTCTCGTCGACTTTCTGTTTCAGAAGGGCAATTCATTATTTCTCGAATTGATGCGAGGCATGGCGCGTGTGGACTCGTTCCAAAAAACCTTGATGGTGCTGTGGTTACAAATGATTTTCCTGTCTATACACCTAAAGAGAATAAGATTTTACCTAGGTATCTTGAGCTAATTAGCAAAACCCACTTTTTTGTTGATGCGTGTAAAAGGGCGAGTGAAGGGACGACAAATCGAGTGCGTCTTAAAGAACCACGGTTCTTTAATATCGAAATTCCCCTCCCTGATATAGCTGTCCAAAAGGTAGTCGTTGACAAAGTTGACTTCGCACTGGGCAAACTTGAAGAGATTAAGCTTCTTAGATCATCATTGTTAGATGATGCGCAAGCAATTCTGAGTAGTGCCTTCCATAAAATTATTGAAGGCGCTGTCTACAAGCCGATGTCGAAAGTGGCACCTCTTGAGCGCCGTAAAGTTGAGATCGATGTGAACGCGGAGTACCCAGAGCTTGGTGTGCGTTGTTTTGGTAACGGTACTTTCCACAAGCCTATTCTTGACGGAATGGACGTTGGCACCAAAAAGCTGTACCAAATGGTTCCCGGTGACTTGGTGTTCAGTAATGTTTTTGCTTGGGAAGGTGCGATCGCGGTTGTTAAAAAAGAAGACGAAGGTCGTGTCGGTTCGCATCGTTTTATAACGTGTTTACCTAAATCAGGAGTGGTGACAGCCGATTTCCTTTGCTTTTATTTTCTAACGACTGAGGGGTTAGAGAAAATACAAGCAGCATCTCCTGGAGGTGCTGGAAGGAATAGAACTTTAGGACTTAAGAAGCTTGAAAATATCGAGGTTCCTGTACCCGATTACGATAAGCAGCTTTGGTTTAATCAACTGCAAAGCTATGTTGAAAATATTAAACAAGCTCAATCAGAAAATGCAACTGAGTTAGAGGCTCTGATGCCTTCAATTTTAGATAAAGCGTTTAAGGGAGAATTGGTTTAATGTCTATGCCTGCACCGACGCTTGCTTATGATGCTGGCACCCAGCCTGTTATTGCTCATGGCTTGTCTTATCAGGACGAGCAAGTGAGCGAGATGTTAGCTGGCCCCGTAAAGCATATTTTGCAAGATACCGCAGGCAATGATGAGCTCCAGGAGTTACTTGGCAGTGTTGTGAGCACGGAATTTGAGCAAGAGGGTTTACGCCAAGCGCTGATCGATGAAACCGTGCCAGATAATTGGCGAGTAGGCGAAGCCATTGCCGAAGCCTTTGTGGCAGATAAAGGCAATTGCGTGTTTCCGTGGCCCACAGGGCGTGATCTTAAAAACCCGAACGCCAGCCCAGCAGGGTGCGATTTGACTGGATTTCAACCTGTAAACGATGCTGAGCTTCCCTACCGTTTTGCGTTTGGTGAAGTAAAAACGTCTGAAGAGAACAAAGCGCCGCCAAGCGTGATGACCAGCTTGGGTACCCAATTGTTTGGGCTACGAGATAATCGCCAAGTAAAAGATGCTCTCTTACGTTATTTAGGACTCCATGCGGTGCGAGCACCTTGGGAACCGATGTTTAAAAGCGCTGCCAAACGCTATTTGAGCTCGAACACAACGGACGTTGCTGTTTATGGTGTTTTGGTGCGCGATATTGCCCCAAGCGCTTCTGATATTGCTGGCCGAGCAAAAGCACTGGCGGCCGATTGTCCAGTGCAAACTGATATTGAAATGTACGCTTTATACCTTCCCCTAAACATGATTGGTGCGCTGTCTGCTCGTGCTAAAGCGGCTATGCAGGAGGCGTCATGACGCTTTCACAAGAGCACTTACTACAGGTAGATCAGCATTGGGCTGTTCAGTCCATTAGCGCTGAGCGGCGTGATACGGCTATGGAAATGGCGGAACGGCGCTTGGTTGATGTGGCGCTGGGTAATCTACTCGAACATGCGGCAACTGAGTTTGACAGTGACTTGTTAGAGCAATTAGCAACAGCGTATGAGTTGGCCGCGATCGAAGGCATTGGCGCTTTGTTGCACCCTGTTGCCAATCAGGACAATAAAAATATTCGTGAGCTTGCACAAGCTGGCGCGTTTCGAGCGTTCGGGCTTTATCGTGTGTTACCCGTACCGAGTGACAATGAGGCGCGCTTGTTTCATGTGTTGCATGTGTCGGGTTTGGCGTATTGCGCCGATCGCTGGACCGATTTACGTCGATGGTTTGAAGAGCAGAACAGTACAGTAGCAGTACCCAGTGTGGCTGGTGTTACTTGGGATAAGCGTCTGCTTTACCGAATTTTTGATTGCTGGTTGCGACTACTACGTAAAAACCGCTGGGATGACTTAGATCAGATTTCAGAGATTGTGCTTGGTTTACGAAACGATCAAGCAAACTACGAAAAAGCGTTACTAGAACAAACCCAAGGTGCAGAGGCGCAAAGCATAGCCATGCGTTTAGTGGCGCTTTATCATTGGGCCAAAGCAACAGAGCGTTTGGCTGTGTACATGCTGCAAGGCGAACCAGTAGCGATAGATGCGCAATTAGATCAGCATTTTGAAGCGGCGCAAAAAGCGGCACAAACCTCTAAAGACCCGCAGCTCGAAATGATTTTACGCTGGTTACATGTCGCAAGCCGAAAAATGGTCGCTGGCTCTTTATGGTGGGTGGCGCATACGGTTAACTCCCGTGTGACACGCTTTGTTTCCCATGTGACTAAGCACAAGAGCTTATTTGAACTGTTACCGCCGCAACGAGCTGCACTGCAAGAGCAAGGTTTACTCGATCAAGCCAGCAGAGCGGTAATTGTTGATTTGCCTACATCCGGTGGTAAAACAGCGCTGGCACAGTTCCGCATGTTGCAAGCGCTGAATCAGTTTGATCAGGATGATGGTTGGGTGGCCTATGTTGCGCCAACTCGCGCTTTGGTTTCTCAAATTACCCGACGATTACGTGAAGATTTTGGCCCATTAGGTATTCAAGTTGAGCCGTTAACTGGCGCGATTGAAGTTGATGCTTTTGAAGAAGCGCTTTTGGGTGAAGCACGTGCTTTTCAGGTTTTGGTTGCAACACCTGAAAAACTTCAATTGGTGATGAGAAACAAAAAAGTCGCGCGCCCATTGGCCTTGGTTGTAATGGATGAAGCTCACAATATTGAAGATGAGTCTCGTGGCTTACGCATTGAACTTCTGCTTGCAACGATTAAGCAAGAATCACCTCGGGCAAACTTCTTACTATTGATGCCATTTGTTCCGAATGCTAACGATTTAGCTCAATGGCTAGCCGCTGATCGTGGCCGAAGCATCAGCTTGGGCACCTCTGCTTGGCAACCGAATGAGAGAATTGTTGGTCTATTTGATATTCATAAAGGTGAAAAACGTGGTGATTGGAATTTAAGTTTTGAAACGTTGACGACCACTCAACGTACGATTCAACTTAAAGGAATCCACAATGTAGATGGTAACCGCCCTCTGCAAAAACTGACGTACTCTAGCGCTAAGGGGCTCGCAACACAGGCTGTTGCTATGGCTAAGGTTTTCTCAAAGCGTGGTACCAGTATTGCTGTAGCGCAGACAATTCCAGATGCTTGGAGTATTGCTCGTAAAGTTGCCGAAGAGCTTGAACCTTTAGTTCAGGTGCATGAAGACATTAAACTGGTTCAGCGTTTTCTTGCGGCTGAGATTAGTGAGGACTTTGAGCTAATTGATATGCTGTCAAAAGGTGTTGTTGTGCATCATGCAGGTTTACCCGCTGAGGCGCTTTCATTAATCGAGTGGCTTACAGAAGCTGGCCATGTTCGAGTGATGTGCGCGACGACAACCATAGCACAAGGGCTTAACTTCCCTGTTTCATCTGTTTTTCTTGCGACGAGAAAATTGCCTTACGGCAATGAAATGTCGCATCGGGCATTTTGGAACCTAGCGGGTCGAGCTGGGCGTATCGGCCATGATAGCGTAGGCGTTATCGGTATTGCAGCAGGTGCACAGCCAAATGAGATCCGGAAATATGTTAGTGATGCAACCGCATCGTTAGTTTCCCGCCTAGAAGGAATGCTGGATGATCTTCAAGCTGCGGGGGAGTTAGCGAACTTATCTTGGGTTATGCAGCAAGAACAATGGGCAGACTTCAGAAGCTATATCGCTCATTTATGGAATGAAAAACGTAACTTGGACGCAGTAATTGGTGAAGCAGAACAATTACTGCGAAATACCTACGGGTTTGGTTCTCTTCGCGCTAAAGCTGATAAAGCCTCGCAAGAGAAAGCCGATGCGCTTCTTGAAGCTACTAAAGGGTATGTTAGAAAGTTAGCTGAGCATCCAGAAAATGCTTCTCTTGCTGATGTTACAGGCTTCTCTCCTGAGGGCGTTCGTTCAACTTTATTGGATTTGAATAACCTTGAAAACAAGTTAACGCTTGCAGATTGGGAGCCTTCGAGTCTGTTTGGCGATAAATCGAAGTCTGTGCTGCCAAGCTTGATGGGGATTATGCTGCGGGTTCCGCAATTACAAGAGAGCTTGCGAGAGATCAGTAAAGGCGAGGGCAACAGTCATCGGAAACTTGCTGATATTACTCAGGCTTGGGTGACGGGTAGCTCCATCGAACACATAGCCAAGACTTACTTCAAAGGTGACAACCTGACAGACCAAATTTCGAAAGCTTGTAAAGCAGTCTATAGAGATTTGGCTAACAATGGTGCTTGGGGATTGTCGGCATTAAGCAAAATGCCAACTTCAGGGCTTGATTTTGATGTCATGACTGAAGAAGAAAAACGCAAGTTCAATAATCTTCCGGCAATGCTGTACCACGGCGTAAAAACCGAAGAAGCTGTTTTGATGCGAATGAATAGTGTTCCAAGAAGTATTGCTGAGCGAGTCGGGGATGATTTTAAGGCGCAATTAGCAAGCCGAAAAGAAGTCGTCTTATCTTCTCGCAAAGCTAGTGAATATTTAAAGTCACTCAGAACTGATGATTGGGAGAGGTTGAAACCAGCACATTCAAAATTGTCTGGAGTAGACTACCTGAGAGTTTGGAAGAAGTTGTCTGGAGAAATATGAGTTAATGCTGATACGTTAATTCAATATTTATAATTAATCTTCGTAAACTAATAATGCATTATTGATATGGCAGTAAAAGTCGCTTGGGCAATAAATTCTGTTGGGCAATACTGCCATATCAAGCATGTTGCTAATGGAAAGGCATGTAGCTGTCATTGCATTGATTGTGGCGAGCCATTAATTGCATACAACTCTAAGACATCATCCAAAACAGAATACTTTGGCCATGAACAGGATTCCGTTTGCCAAGGTGAATCTGTACTTCACAAAGTGGCTAAATCCATTCTTCTAGACTTTGCTTCTGAAAACCAAAGTATACTAATGCCAGGATACTATGCTTCCTCTACGGGGCTTGATTGCTTGGGTAATGAAGTTGTTTCCACGTATTATGAACTAGAACCTCGAATCAGAATCTGTAAAGCAGAATCTGAAGTGAGATTCGGTAACATTATTATCGACTCAGTCATTTTCGAGGCATCAGGTCGTCAAGTCGGCGTTGAAATTTATGTAACAAATGCGAAAACCACTGAAGATAAAAAGAAGTTTACGCAACTAGATTTCGAGGTGTTTGAGATTGATCTGAGTCGGGTGCCATGGACTGTCGAAGCTACAGAACTGCGAGCGTTGTTAATTCGAGAGGCGAAAAGAGGCTGGGTCAATGAGGCCTATGTTAAAGCTAGGTGTAAGGAGGTATCAAGAGGGGAGTTACCAGTAAAGATTAAGCAAAGGAATTCCCAAATCTATGGAACTTTTAAATTTGAAATAAACAATCTGCAACGAAATTCCTCCCGTGACCGGCTACCCCTGAAACCTCTAACTTCTAAAAATTTTACACTGCTGAATGGTAAGTCGTATTTCGTTAGTAAGGGTGTTGCAGTATCAAACATTAGAAATGTTACGTTTAATCTAACTGGCGATCATGCAACAGCTGAATCCGACATCATTGTCGAAGGCAACTATGCAAAAAAGCAAGCTGTGCCAGTAGTTTTCAGTATGGGTAAGTTATATACCACACCCAAGACTCCGACCTTGGTTTACCAACTATCGTTGAATGACGATATTAATTCTTTTACGTTTAAATCAGTGCTTGTTGGTATCAAGCGTTGGCAGTATGCCCTAAACAAGCTCGCAAAACGTGAAGCCGCTGTTGAAAATGCTAAGTTTGAAGCGGCGATAGAAGAGAAAAATAGCTTTCTGTTTTGTCTTTCAAGTAACTCGAACGAGATCTCGAGTCGATTGAGTCAACGTTACTCCGCTAATCTAAATCCATCAGACACTGAGGATGATGGTTGGAAAATGCCAGCTAAACTTTGGGCACCATTCTTCTGTGAGTTTATATTGCCTAATTATCGAGGATCAGTTTGCAGTGCCAAAGCCGCAGCAAGTGATACCTTCATTGAGGAATGTTTAGGACTTAGCAGAAGCCAGCAGGCCCGAGTTAAAAGAGCAAAGAGAGTTCGGGACCTTCTGTTGTATTTATATAAAGTGGACGTCGTGACTGCTTTAGATGATGACAGATTTTCTATTCCGTCAGAACTAAGAGCTTTTAATAAAATCTCTATGTTGCTAAACAGTTTATTGATACCAAGTTGGGTGGAGCCTGTTAATTTAAGTTTCTATAAGGAATAAGCTAATTTGCCGACTAAGATCGCAGTGCTTGCTTTATTAATAAAGCAAGCACTGTATGAAATAGTGGTAGGCGTCCGGCCATCACATCTTTTATTTGCTGACTGATCACGCATCATATCTTTCACTGTTGCCAACAATGAGAGTTATGTATGCCAGCTTTAAAACAACCCGATATACGTCGGTTCTTTTCCCCCGAATTAAAATGGCAGATCGTCCAGGAATCGAAAGAACAAACCCTTTCAGTATCTCAATTAGCGCGCAAATATGATGTCAATACCAACCAAGTGTTTCGTAAGCGTCCGGCGATCACAGGTTAGCGCTCTGATTTAAGTGTCCACTTAACTTTAGTGGACACTTAGTGTCTTAAATCGCGTCACCTGACTGTTTGGATAGATCGATATTCCAAGGTAACAACTCATCGACACGGTTGATGGGGTGATTGCCGATACGTTTGAGTACCGCTGTGAGATAGTCATTTGGATTGATGCCATTGAGTTTAGCGGTGCCGAGTATTGAGTACAGCACGGCAGCTCGCTCTCCTCCAGCAACTGAACCCGCAAACAGGTAATTTTTCCTACCCAAGGCAATCGGCCGCAATGAGCGCTCTGCACTGTTGTTATCTATCTCAGCATAACCGTTATCCACATAGGCAACCAACGCCTCCCACTGTTTCAGAGCATAATGAATAGCCTTGGATAACGGCGAGCCTTTCGATAAGGTACGTAGGGTTGTTTGCAACCACGCATGGAAGCGCTCAAGGATTGGCTTGGCATGTGTGGCTCGGATGTGTTGTCGTTCATCCGGTGGTTTGCCGCGTACCTGCTTTTCAATCACATAGAGGGATTGGATAATGGCAATGGCTTCGTCGGCTAAAGGCGAAGGGCCGCTTTGAGTGATGTCATAGAACTTACGCCGCACGTGTGCCCAGCAACCATGTTGGGTGATTTGCCGTTGGTATAATTCGTTGTAACCGGCATAAGCATCGGCCTGCAGTGAGCCTTTGTAATCTTTTAAATGCGCCGCAGGATGAAGACTTCTTCGGTCTTCACTATATTGCAGCCATACCGCAGGCGGTGTGCTATCTCCCCAGGGGCGACCATCGCGGACATAGGTCCAGTAACGACCTGTTTGCGTGCGACCTTTACCCGGTGATAGCGTCGGTGCGGTGGTATCATCCGCATGTACGTGGTAACTGGCTTTAACATGGCGACCAATGGCATCTGCCAGTGGTGTGAGTAATGCACTCGTTTGTCCTACCCAGTCAGCCAAGGTAGAGCGCTCGATGTCGATGCCTTCACGTTCCATCCGCTCAGCTTGGCGGTACAGCGGTTGATGGTCGAGGTATTTATCAACCATCACCTGTGTGAGCAATGCAGCACTGGCCAGTCCTTTTTTAATCACACGCTCAGGCGCAGCACCTTGCACCAATGTGTCGCAGTGCTGGCAGCTGAATTTAGGGCGTACAATACGGATAACCCGATAAGAGGCCGGCACCACATCCAGCATTTCAGAAACATCATCACCGATATGGGTTAATGCACCCTGACATGCCGGGCACTGGCAAGCCGTTTCAACACGAAGCTCTTCTCGCGGCAATTGTGCAGGCAGAGAGACGCGCCGACGGGGCGTGGCTTTGTTCTCTTTTGCTGGTGCGGCTAGCTTTGGTAAGGCTGCAGTTTGCATCTCAAGCTCTTCAAGCTGTAATTCCAACTGATGAATTTGCTTATCGATATGCTCGGACGAACGTCCGAAGCGGGCACGTTTTAATACGGATAACTGGTGGCGTAACGAGGCAATAACGGTATCCTGCTGGGCAAGCGTTGACTGCAGTTGAAGGATAATTTCCTGCAACTGTTTTGGGTCATTGGGTAAGGAAGATGCCATCGTTTTCATGCGCTGCATAATAACATAAAAATCCAGCTAACTCATTGATTAAATGCAATTATGCGGCGTTTATTGGTCTATTTTTTCTGGCAGGTGGCCGCCAGTCTAAGCCTTCCAGTAACAGCGCCAATTCGGCTTGTGTTAAATGCACAGCCCCCGATTTTGCACTTGGCCAAACAAATTTACCCTGCTCCAGTCGCTTGTAAAATAAACATAACCCCTGACCATCCCACCAGAGCAATTTAACCCGGTCGCTACGACGTCCGCGAAACACAAATACGTGACCGCTAAACGGGTCTTTTTGCAGCACATGCTGCGCCATTGCAGCCAGGCCATCAAAGCCTTTGCGCATATCGGTGTAACCGGCACACAGCCAAATGCGCACGTCATGCGATAACATCATCATGACAACGCCACCACGAGTTGGTGCAACATGTCCGGCGTGGCGTCGTGTAGCACCAGTTGGTGACCGCTACGAAACGATACCGTTATTGCAGCAGGTTTATGTAACACCGGCACCGCGTCAACCGCACGAACACTGACAGGAAGGAATGGCATGGGAGCCGCTGACGTATTCACTTCACCTTTAGCGCGCCTGACCCACAATGCATTACCGAGGTTAACGTCTCGGATCCAGCGAAACACTTGGTTGGTATTGACATCATATTTGCGCGCTAATTGAGATACTGAAAGGGTTTGTTCTTTCGATTCCTGGACGATCTGCCATTTTAATTCGGGGGAAAAGAACCGACGTATATCGGGTTGTTTTAAAGCTGGCATACATAACTCTCATTGTTGGCAACAGTGAAAGATATGATGCGTGATCAGTCAGCAAATAAAAGATGTGATGGCCGGACGCCTACAGTGTTTCGCTGGATCCGAGACGTTAACCTCGGTAATGCATTGTGGGTCAGGCGCGCTAAAGGTGAAGTGAATACGTCAGCGGCTCCCATGCCATTCCTTCCTGTCAGTGTTCGTGCGGTTGACGCGGTGCCGGTGTTACATAAACCTGCTGCAATAACGGTATCGTTTCGTAGCGGTCACCAACTGGTGCTACACGACGCCACGCCGGACATGTTGCACCAACTCGTGGTGGCGTTGTCATGATGATGTTATCGCATGACGTGCGCATTTGGCTGTGTGCCGGTTACACCGATATGCGCAAAGGCTTTGATGGCCTGGCTGCAATGGCGCAGCATGTGCTGCAAAAAGACCCGTTTAGCGGTCACGTATTTGTGTTTCGCGGACGTCGTAGCGACCGGGTTAAATTGCTCTGGTGGGATGGTCAGGGGTTATGTTTATTTTACAAGCGACTGGAGCAGGGTAAATTTGTTTGGCCAAGTGCAAAATCGGGGGCTGTGCATTTAACACAAGCCGAATTGGCGCTGTTACTGGAAGGCTTAGACTGGCGGCCACCTGCCAGAAAAAATAGACCAATAAACGCCGCATAATTGCATTTAATCAATGAGTTAGCTGGATTTTTATGTTATTATGCAGCGCATGAAAACGATGGCATCTTCCTTACCCAATGACCCAAAACAGTTGCAGGAAATTATCCTTCAACTGCAGTCAACGCTTGCCCAGCAGGATACCGTTATTGCCTCGTTACGCCACCAGTTATCCGTATTAAAACGTGCCCGCTTCGGACGTTCGTCCGAGCATATCGATAAGCAAATTCATCAGTTGGAATTACAGCTTGAAGAGCTTGAGATGCAAACTGCAGCCTTACCAAAGCTAGCCGCACCAGCAAAAGAGAACAAAGCCACGCCCCGTCGGCGCGTCTCTCTGCCTGCACAATTGCCGCGAGAAGAGCTTCGTGTTGAAACGGCTTGCCAGTGCCCGGCATGTCAGGGTGCATTAACCCATATCGGTGATGATGTTTCTGAAATGCTGGATGTGGTGCCGGCCTCTTATCGGGTTATCCGTATTGTACGCCCTAAATTCAGCTGCCAGCACTGCGACACATTGGTGCAAGGTGCTGCGCCTGAGCGTGTGATTAAAAAAGGACTGGCCAGTGCTGCATTGCTCACACAGGTGATGGTTGATAAATACCTCGACCATCAACCGCTGTACCGCCAAGCTGAGCGGATGGAACGTGAAGGCATCGACATCGAGCGCTCTACCTTGGCTGACTGGGTAGGACAAACGAGTGCATTACTCACACCACTGGCAGATGCCATTGGTCGCCATGTTAAAGCCAGTTACCACGTACATGCGGATGATACCACCGCACCGACGCTATCACCGGGTAAAGGTCGCACGCAAACAGGTCGTTACTGGACCTATGTCCGCGATGGTCGCCCCTGGGGAGATAGCACACCGCCTGCGGTATGGCTGCAATATAGTGAAGACCGAAGAAGTCTTCATCCTGCGGCGCATTTAAAAGATTACAAAGGCTCACTGCAGGCCGATGCTTATGCCGGTTACAACGAATTATACCAACGGCAAATCACCCAACATGGTTGCTGGGCACACGTGCGGCGTAAGTTCTATGACATCACTCAAAGCGGCCCTTCGCCTTTAGCCGACGAAGCCATTGCCATTATCCAATCCCTCTATGTGATTGAAAAGCAGGTACGCGGCAAACCACCGGATGAACGACAACACATCCGAGCCACACATGCCAAGCCAATCCTTGAGCGCTTCCATGCGTGGTTGCAAACAACCCTACGTACCTTATCGAAAGGCTCGCCGTTATCCAAGGCTATTCATTATGCTCTGAAACAGTGGGAGGCGTTGGTTGCCTATGTGGATAACGGTTATGCTGAGATAGATAACAACAGTGCAGAGCGCTCATTGCGGCCGATTGCCTTGGGTAGGAAAAATTACCTGTTTGCGGGTTCAGTTGCTGGAGGAGAGCGAGCTGCCGTGCTGTACTCAATACTCGGCACCGCTAAACTCAATGGCATCAATCCAAATGACTATCTCACAGCGGTACTCAAACGTATCGGCAATCACCCCATCAACCGTGTCGATGAGTTGTTACCTTGGAATATCGATCTATCCAAACAGTCAGGTGACGCGATTTAAGACACTAAGTGTCCACTAAAGTTAAGTGGACACTTAAATCAGAGCGCTAACCTGTGATCGCCGGACGCTTACAAATAGTGAAAGATATTAAAGCTTGTTAATCTGATTTATCGCGGAGCGAAAATCGATCTCCATCCACTCACATAGCTCTAAGAACTCCAGTACATCGTAAGCGTAACAACAACCACACCTTGCGGTGTGGCTGCTGATCAATAAGGCAGGAGTTCTTGCAGTTGCTCGTGGGTATTGGCTTTGGGCAGCTCTGTCAGCAAGCGGCATAAGTAATCATACGGTTCCAGACCATTGATTTTGGCCGTTTCGACTAGGCTATACATTGCAGCACTGGCTTCTGCGCCCGTTTCAGTATTGGCAAACAACCACGCCTTGCGTCCAATCACGAACGGTTTGACGGCGCGCTCAGCACGGTTGTTGTCGATATTTAATCGGCCATCGTCCAGATAGCGGATGAGTTTGGGCCACTGATTCAGGCTATACGTGATAGCGACTCCCAGTAAACTTTCTTTCGTGACACTCTCGCTTGATTTATCCAGCCAGCTTTTAAATTGTTCTAGCAGTGGTTTAGCTAGTGCTTGTCTGGCGTCATACTTCTTATCAGGCGGCGCAGTTTTTAATTTACTCTCCAGTGCATAGAGTTTCTGGATGTGGTTAAGGGCCACATCCGCTTTACCCGTTTTGCCTTTGCCCTGTGCTTTTTGGGCTTCAACGAACTTGCGTCTGGCATGCGCCCAGCAACCGACTAAGGTTGCGTGAGTTTTCTCATACCCGGCATAACCATCGACCTGCAGATAACCGTTAAAGCCGGATAAGAAGTCACAGGGATGTTTGCTGCTGCGGCTATCCTGATAATCAAACAGCGCCAGTTTGGGGCCGGTACTTTTTTCTAAGCCACAGCCATACACCCACATGTAGCAGGTGCTTTTCTCAACATCCAGCACATTGACCGTGGTTTCATCTGCCCACAGCACCGGCTGTTTCAGAAGCTCAGCTTTCATTAACGCCAGTAGCGGTTTAAGTTTATCTGCACAGGTTATCAGCCAACGACTCATCGTTTGACGACTAAGCTCAATACCTGCCTGATTAAACAACTGCTCCTGACGGTATAACGGCAAGCCATAGTGCATTTTGCTGCTGATGATTTGCGCCAGTAAACTTGGCGTGGCCATGCTCTTAGGGATAACCGCAGCTGGCACATCAGCAATCTTAATGTCGACCTTAGTGCCATTGGTTTCACACTGCCGGCAGCTGTATTTCAACCGGACGTTTCTAAGAACACGGATTTGCGCGGGCACGAACTCAATTTGCTCACTGACTTCTTCACCCATTTGATGCAGGGCATGGCCACAGCAGACACAGGTTTTATCGTCAATGTCATGGATAACGTCAACGCGGGGCAATTCAGGAATAATACGCGGTCGGCGTGGCTTGGCGGTTTTCTCAGCGCTCTCGGTCGTCTGAGTATCTGGCTCTGTTGCTACTGACTGCTCTTCAATAAGCTGCTCGGCCTCATTTAACACTTCGCCTTCACCTTCGTAGGTCTCGCTGCTGGGGCTAAATTTCTGGTACTTCTTCAGGTTATAGCGCTCCAGTAATTGCTGTAACTTATCCGAGAGCTGCTGGTTAACCCGCTCTAGTTTAGCGATGCGTTTGTCTTTTTGCGCCAGTTTGCGCTCAAGCTTTTGCGTCTGCTCAAGCAGCATTTTCTTGAGCAGTTCAACATCATCAGGTAAGGATTGAGGTATCTTTTTCATGGCCGTTATTGTAACGGCCAATTTGGCTAAGTGCTTGGTAAGATTTAGATTGTTTTGGATGCGATCTACAGGATTTATAGCCGATCGGCATATCAACCCACACTCTGGTAATGCAGCGGCTGGTGCGCGGTGATTTTTTGAATATCGACACCTTGCAACAGCCAATGCCATTGCTGCTCGCTAATAGACAACACTTTACCTGGCATCTGCCTTGGCCAGCGGAATGTGTCTTTTTCAAGTCGCTTGTACCACAGACAAAACCCAGTGCTATCCCAGTACAGCACTTTTAACCGAGTACGCTGCCGATTGCAGAACACAAATAGTGCACCGCTAAATGGCGAGAGCTGCATCTCTTGCTCGACCAGCAACGATAAGCCATTAATGGATTTGCGAAAATCGACCGGCTGTTTATGCAAATAGACCTTAAGCACATCGAGGAACATTTTCATAGTCAAAGTGCTCTGAGCAAGGCGGCTAACCAGAGTGCATCCGTCCCTGCTGGAAGTTGCAATTCCATATCACGCTTGCGTAGCAGGATATGCTGGGCCAGTGGCGAGCTTTGTGGTGCTAATTCAATGAAACCGGTGTCATCATTCTGATGAGCCAACAACTGGCGTTTACGGAGATTGAAATAGGTCGGGATAATCCCTTGTCGTTTAGCAAATGCCGTTTGAGTAAGGCCACTTTGGGCTTGCTCGGCGAATAAGGCCAGCCATTGTTCTTTAGTGCGTTTCATGATGATTACCCTGATAATTTAAAGAGGCAGACAGGGTAATGTTGATCAGTTAGGATAGGAATGTGTGGTTGGCGTTACGCTTACAGTACATCCAGTCCCCGCTGTGCCTGTTCTATTTTACCGAAATAACTGTGTGGCTTGCTGCTGATGGCACCCAGATCTCGCATAGTAAGGCCTTTTGCTTCCCGTTGCTCACGTAACCAGTTACCCAGTGCAATCCGTTTCGGGCTGCCGTTTAAATCTGACTTGCTTCGTTTGGTCATGTACTTGGCCATTAGCTTACCTCCACGTCGAATACTTTCATGTCCAGCCAGTAGGTTATGAAGTTCTCTTCCCAGATAGGGTAGATTTGCAATGCAGTTTCGATGGGGTAGTAACCACTAACATCCTGAAACATGCCTGCCTGAAAATCAAAGTCTAATGATTTGGCTAGTTCTGCATCCTGGCCTTGGCCAACATAGGCAAAGTCGGTGATGTAGCAAATCCTCCAGTTGTGAGCGCTACGCTCCAGTCTTATTTCAACGGGGTGGTAGCCACCACGTTCAGCGCTGTAGTCCGGGTCCCGAAAGTTAATCACTGCTTCGCGGGGTTCTTTGTTTTCACGTTGAAGCAATAACCTCGACAGGTTATCGCCAAGCTGCTGACTAACGGGCAGCACTAAGTCTCCGTATAAAATACGCATAGTTACAACTCCTAAGTGTGTGTTTCTAAATTACTGAAAAATGTCTGGGTGGGTTTCTTGCAAACTGGTGTACTGGTTCAGGCCGATAATAATGTGGTCCAGTACAGTGATATCCAGTGTTTTTGCTGCCTCAATGATATGTCGGGTAATTCCGATATCTGCGCGGCTTGGCTTCGTCTTACCCGATGGATGGTTATGAATAAGCATCACTACCTTTAAGTTAAGTATCACGGCGGTTCTTAGTACTTCAGCCGGTCGTAAGGTAACGGCGTCAACACTGCCAGTTGCCACAACCTCAAAGCAGTTAATGTCGTGCTGTTTGGTCAGGTTAACGACAATAAATACTTCCTTGGTCTCGTACTTTAGGTAATCAAACAACCGGGCTATCGCCGCTGGTTGATGTACCGGCATGCCGGTAATGTCGCAGTCGATTTCTTTAAAGCGGTACTTCACATCTATTTCGCGTAGGGTTGGCATTAGTCACCTCCTAAACCCCCAAAAGCTTTGGCCGGCACACCACCGGCCACAATGAGTTATTGCTTGGCAGGTGCTTTTGCCTGCTTGGGTTGTTTCGGGGGTTTTGCCGGTGACAATTGCAATATCTGCGTATCCAGCTCGCCACTCTCGACGGCCTTAATCAGTGTGCCGATAACAGCCGGCAAGTCTTCTTTCTTACCGACATCGATGGCCGCTTTGTCTTTATCCAGCTCCAGTGTTTTAAGGCCTACCTTAATTTCAAAGTAGTAGTGTTCTTTGTCATCAAAGTACCAGGGCCGAACGGCTTTGCGCTTACGCACGGTTTTGCGCTCGCCGGTCTCGGGGTCTTTAACGACTTTATCTTTAAAGGCTTCATAGGCCTGACCGTCTAACATGGCCTGTGCCATGGCCTGCTGCTCATCCAGCTTTTCAATTAAGCGCATCCGCTTGGCTAAGATAGGTGGCTTGGCTTCGATTTTTGGGCGTGCGATAACCTTGAGAGAACTCAATAATGATGTCATGGGTATTTCCTTTTGTTGGTTTGGCTTAGGTGTTAGCGAGCGCTAACGTACAAAGCCGATGGTTGGGGTTGTTTGCTTGCGGTTGTTTTCTTCTGCCAGCACAGTAAGCGCCAGCAGACGGTGTTCGTGAGCTGCACAAAAGCGCAGCCGACGTGTTAAAAGTGCAAAATCTCCGGGTGTCAGTCTGCTCAATCGACTAAGCTGCTCAGTCTCATTCTTAGATAGCTGTGGAACGCTCACAGTGCGCTTATACAGTGTTAAAACTTGCGGCGCTGTCAGATAGTCACATTCGAGCTTGAAGTCAAAGCGGCGCAGCACGGCGCTGTCCAAAGCCGTTTCGAAATTAGTCGCAGCAAACAGCGGGTAGCTGTAGCACTCAAGCTGTGCCAGCAGTTCGTTAACTACTAGCCGCTCATGATGCGCGTTAAGCCGCTCCCGGCTGGTCAGCAGGCTATCCACCTCATCCAGCAGTAACAGTTGGTTATCCCGATGCGCCTGCTGAAATAGCTTAGCGATTTGCTGTTCTGATTCACCCACGTACTTACTAATCACATCTGAGCTAAGTACACGTTTAATATCACGCTGATGTAACTCGGCCATATGGTGCGCCAAGGCGGTCTTTCCAGTGCCAGGCGGGCCACTAATCAGCACCCTAATGGGGGCATTATTCGCGACTGCATGATTTATCTGTTTGAGCACCGATGCAGGCTGCTTGATGTTGAGCATACTGATATCAAAGTTGAGCTCCGGCTTGTAACGTAAGGTGTCATCCCAAAGGTTACAGGCTGTAAGGGCGTTCTCTACTACATCCTCAATTACGCCTTGCGCCAGCGAACGTTTAAAGCCAATGGTCCTGACTACATGGCCTGCATTCGCCAGCAGGGCCGGTGTGAGGTTAGGTGTCTTACTTAGTAAGGTGTGAAACTCACTGGCAATGCCTAACCCTTTGAACTCGGCACGGCTGATTTTCTCAAGCACGTTATCGTCAGGTGAATGCACCGGCATGACAAGCTTAAAGCGCCTGATATAACTGTGCTCCAACTGCTGTACATGGTTGGTTATCCAGATGGTCGGCACGGCATTTTGCTCAAGTAGCCGATGGACTGACTCTTTGGAGTAATGGGTGTCGGCACTGTAAAACAGGCTTTCACACTCATCGACCAGTAACATCATGTCACTGCCAGCCATTAAGCTTTGCACCAAAGTAATGTACTGCAGGCGCTGGGTGTCCGAACTTTTAGCACCAAACTCACCTGACAAGAATCCCTCCTCCATCCGTAGGTTCCGGGCTTCAAACAGGGTTAGTGCCAAACTGTGAGCTAAAACCTTTGCCAGTTCAGTCTTACCGCTACCTGCCTCACCATACAGCAGAATGTTAATACCTTTATGCTTCTGCTCGATAGCTTGGCTCAGATAACCCTGCAGTAGGTCAACATCGACATAGCTGAAGTCATCCGGCTTTAGTATGGTGGGTGTGCTGGCGCATAGCGCATGCTTTAACAGTTGCTCTTTGCTCTCGACTAGTTCGGTGGTTAGCACAAACAGCATACTGCCCGGCATGGTGATGTCCTGTGGCTCATTCAACCACCGGTCTATTAACAACACCCCGTTTTGCTGCAGTCGGACTAAACAGTTAGCCACTTCATCTGAACTGAGGCCTGATAAGTCACTTAGTAACCGTTCCAGAGCATGTTCTTCTAAATGCCCACCTAAGAAATCAATCAGGTGGTTAAGCCCCTGATTAATATTCATCAGCGATAGAAAACCCAGGGCGGGGGCAAACTCGCACTTAACATCAAATAGCGAACATAGCGTTACCATGTTCTGACGCACTCGGGCTGTCAGCACCGGCGTATCATCTTCGAAATCCAGATAGCCCAGCACCGTGGCTGTAACCAGCTTTTTATCTTCATCTAAGCTTCTGCCTGTTACCCGGCGCAGCATATTCCGATTAATGCTGGTGCAGCAGATATCAACGTCTATCAGGGCTATCACTCGCTTGGCATACTGAGAGGCAAGAAAGTGACAAGGCATCGGCGATTTAGCTGGCACTATCATGCTCACCTCCGGCTGATTTGTAGCTCAGCGTCTGTGCCGCTTGCTTCATAAACTGGTGGTCGCGCTTGTCATAAACAGTAGTAGTGCGGATATCAGCATGGCCTGCCATCTGGCGCACCGTATTGATATCGACATTCTGCTCAAGCAAGCGGGTGATAAAGGTCCGGCGCATGTCATGTGGTGATACATTCGGCACGCCAATCGCCGTTAGTTTTTGCTTTATTAGCCTATAGACTGACGATACCGTCATGCCAACATCAGGCACTACTTTGCCGCTAGTGTAGGTTTTACATAGCAGGAAGCCATCTTCTAACCGACGTTCACGCAGCCACACGGCTATATGCTCTTGGCACCACTTGGGCAAGAACAGTAGCCTGCTTTTATTACCCTTACCATTTCGCACAAGCAGGGTATGGTCACGCCGGTTATAGTCACTCAGTAGCAACGCCACTAACTCACTGCGGCGAAGTCCGGTGCCAAGTAGCAGTGCAAAGATAGCTAAGTTTCTTTTAGCCACAGCGCATCGGCCACGTTCCAGTAACGTGAATAGCTGATCAACTTGCTTAGTGCTAAGCGGCGTGCCTTGATGCTCAGGATGTTTCAGGCGATCGATAGTAGCGATATGGGCGGCTTCTTTCTGATCTGCCTGACCCATCATCACCGCAACTTTAATGATGCAACGAATAGCAATCATCGCTCTATTGACTGAGCGGGGCTGCCAGCCAACATTCGTCAGTACAGCACGAATAAGCAATGCTTGTTGATAGTCAATCTTAGCGAAGTATGAGCCGTAATCATCAGGCCAGTTCATAAGCTTGGCGACACTATTAAGCTGTGACGCGATTGAGCTACGACTGGTAGGCGATAGACGGCCCAAATACAGCGCGCAGGGGCAAGCTGTACTCATAGAGCACCTCTGAATTTCTAGTAATTGGGGGGATTAATGAGCGCAGAAGGGGACAGCGCTACACTATGGTAGCGCTAGGTTGGGAGGAATGGCGAGCGGTGTTTATGACACGGTATAATCTTTATCAGATTTGCCGAGGTAAGATTGAAAAATAGCTTCGAACTTATGCTGAGCATGGCCCTGAACATGAGAGTAGTTATACTCCGGTAACAGACCACGCATATGTTTAAACTCTTTCTGCAACTTCTGATCAATTAAGTCCGTATCGAAGTATTGAATTTTGTGCTTTGCGAGCTTCAGACGAAAGCTGCGACGATGGTTCTTATCCATCGCCTGAAGGGTCGCTTTGATACCAAACATAGCAATGTAATTCTTTTCAAGTTTTAAGATCTGTTCATCATCAAATAAGCTGAGGTCAAAAAACTCAATGCGGTCAATATAGCTGTTCGCAGTTACCTTTTCAGGCAAATCACTGAGAAAGCATTTTGGTTGGAGCCTCAATTCAGCACGCGCGTCATAATCGTCGATGTCAGGCTTGCCATCACGTTTGCGTTTTGCTTTAAGGCTGTAAACGATAAGCTTTTTCTGGACGCTATCGATGGCGAAATATAAGGTTTCCAGTTTGCCATCTTTACCGAAGAAGCACGCGCTCTTCATGGCATGAGTGAAGTTGACATTGATTTCATCCATGCCCATTTCAAAGTCATGTGCGATATCAATACGAGTCACTTTAACTTTGTTCGGATTAAGGTACAGAATTGATTTGCGGCCAATAATATACTCAAGCCAGCGGCGTGCTATGAAATAGTCGCCACGAAGCAATGGGAAGCCCGTCAACTCAAAGCGAATAAAAGGACGTGTGCGAGCATTAGGTTTCACCTGCACAATCAGTTTGGGAATGCCCTGATTATTGTACTTGTTCTTCAAGTCCAATTCCTTGCTTAAGGGCAGGACGATGCTATAAGCATAGCCATTTTGACTTGTACTGATTTGAAACGGACTAACGCCATGCACACTGCATAGCATTGCAATTATTTGTTTGATGTTGCTTTCAATTTCGCTAGTGTCGAACAGCCCTTGAATTACTGCAGTAAGCTTATCAACTCCGACGCGAAATGAAGGTATAATATTTTTGATTTTCATTTAGAGTCCTTACTTCTTAAGTGCTTTAGTCAACTGGCTGATAAACTTCTTATCAAACTTATTACAAAGAATTGTGGCCAGTGCTTTGGGTCGCAGCTTGGCATCCACAAATTTCTCGATAGTCTTCTCTAGCTGTTGCACAGGATCTTGTTTTGGCTCTTTAGGTGGTTGCTTGTACCCCAGCGCGATCATGGCATCGATTACGCTGCTCTTGGTTACGGACTTCTCGTTGAAGTCGTCACCGACTTTATGTTTGATGTGGTCAAGTACTTCCAAGCATTGTTCCTTAGTCAGCTTACTCATCTGCTGCATTGAGTCGTCACTGTATTTGTTCACCGCGTCTAATTTGCCAAAGCGATATGCAACCCGGGCGGCTACTAACTGACGATTGAGGGTGCCATACTGCTCATGGAAAGTTTCCTCCATAAACTCTTTCATTGATTGTTTGCCAAATGCATCCCATCCCTTGCGGAGCTCAACAGCTAGTAGCAAGAGCTTCTGGTTTTTAGCGGCATCATTAAGGCCGTTAACCATTAGTTGTCGGTGGTCTGATTTGAATTTGAAGTCACGCTTTTTTATTGCTCTGAGGGCAACTGAGACTGCATCCTTTTTTAATACCTTTTTGCTACCAGCATTTTTGCTGATCGTAGATTTATTCTTAGACATAAAATTTTCTCTCTTACTAAATTAGTGACAAATGTGATCGGCTCATGCAATTGAGCCGATGATTGATTTACAGTTTTGAATTCACAGAGAAGTGAGTAAAAGTTCTGCGAGTTCAGCCCGAAATGCGGTGACGCAAAATAATGCTTCACTGCAGATCGATTACTGATTTACAGATTTAAAAAAGTAAGAACGGTGATCAAAAAACTATGAGATGTTTACCCACTGAATATGTCTACCTAGATCCTATCTAGAGCTCTCTACTGATCTCTTCTAGTTAGATCTGTAGCTGTGTACTACAGACATATACCTACCCATGTTACTAATAGCTTACTAGTGGATCATACTTAACTGTATTGGAACAACATACATACACTAGAATGTACTAATTAGTGCGCATAAGATTCTGAAATAAAACATTATATGAAGCTATACTATGTATTGGTAATGTAGATATATATCGTCGTTACGACGCATGCTGTTATTGTGATAAATCGATTTATATAGCGTCGTTACGACGATACTAATTCACTGATCTACCAAATTTTATTTCGTCGTTACGACGCAGTAAATTAACGTGGTAGGTAAATGTTTTATTCGTCGTAACGACAGTTTTTTACTAACACATAACCTGCTACGAAATATTTTTTATTGAGAGCTCTCTACTGGAGTATTGGCATGGGTAAGCAACTTTCTTACTGCGAATGGATTAGCAATCTGGATCATTTTAAAAGCGTGATCGGCAAATCTAATGACAAGAAACTTAAGTCGCAGGTGAACGACTATTTTAAATTTTTAGAAAATAATAAAGTGAAAAATGAACATCTGACACTAAAGCTTCAATCTTTTCTTAGAAAAATGCGAAAGGAAGATCGGGACAAATTTAATGCGTTATGCCGAAATAAAAAGTATATGGAAGGCAAGACTCAGATCAGAATAGATATCGGCACAAGGGAGCAGCTCAAGTCACTTATGCAAAAACACGACTGGGGGACTTTTGATGAGGCAGTGAGTGAACTTATTAACTTTTTTAGCGCTAATGGCGGATGAACGGCTCAAGTATCTTGTGAACCTTCTGCAACACGACGCTATAAAATTAGCTATGTCGCGTGTCTCGAAAATGGAACTCTATACCATTGCGTAGGCCAGAGACTGATGCTAACTTACTAAAATATTGACTCCTTTAAGGGTTTAGTACTAATGATCCCAAAATTCTGGAAGCTTTCGCAAGGGACTGATTTCTGGACTTCCCAGCTTTTACTAGACAGTCTGTTGTTCCAAAAAATACGTTTCTTCAAATTTAGCAGGAGAAACGCCGCCTGTGTGTGAATGGCGCTTTTTAGGATTGTAAAACATTTCTATAAAGTTAAATATCTCGGTTTTCGCTTCGTCTCTTGTCGAATATATCTTTTTACGCGTCACACGCTTTTTTAAAGTCGCAAAAAAACTTTCTGCTACGGCGTTATCATGACAATTGCCTCTGCGGCTCATCGACGGTTTCAAGTTATGCTCTTTCATAAACGATAAATAATCAGCACTGCCATATTGGCTGCCTTGATCGCTATGCACTAAAACTGAGTGTTTAGGCCGTCGTTGATAAACTGCCATCAGTAAAGCTTGAATGACTAAATGTTTATCCATGTTTTTATCCATAGACCAACCCACAACGCGACGTGAAAACAAATCGATGACCGTTGCTAGGTATAAAAAGCCCTCATAAGTACGAATATACGTGATGTCACTTACCCAAGCGGTGTTAGGTGCAACGGGTTTAAAATCGCGCTCTAACACGTTATCCGCTATCCGTGATGGCTTGCCACCTTTGATATACCGTCGCTTGTAGCCTATTTGGGCTTTTAATCGATTCAATCGCATAATTTTAGCCACACGATGAACACTACAGGTTTCACCGGCTTCTCGCAGATCACGATGTATCCAGGGGCTGCCATAAGTGCCGCCACTGGCAATATAAAACGCGTTAATCCGCGTGAGTAAACGCTGATCTTCAATAGTTCGCTGACTCAACGGCGCTTTTAGCCAAGCATAAAAACCACTGCGATTGAGCTTCAGAACACGACACATGGCTAAAACGGAAAATAATCGCAGATGGTCACGGATAAAGGCGTACTTCACTCTGGCTGACTTGCAAAGTACCTTGCGGCCTTTTTTAATATGTCCCGCTCCTCCGTCACTCTTTTAAGCTCTGCTTCTAGCTTAGCAATGCGAACAGAGTCATTTGACTTGGGGCGCGCAACAACCTTGTTGCCACTAAGCTGGTCTCGCCAGTGGTATAACGATTTAGTTGAAATACCCAAACGTTCAGCCACTTCCTGAACAGAATAACCACGATCAGTGATTTGCTTTACTGCTTCAATTTTAAACTCTTCGGTATAACGTTTACCTTTGCTCATAAACACCTCTAATTTAAGTTACATTGTAACTGTTAAATGTGTCTAGCAAAGTCTGGGAAGTCCATTCTTCGATTATCAGGAAATGGCTGCGTCCGTTGAAAGTAAATTGGTATATGTTCATGCCAACACAGCTGCAAAAGGTAAATCACTTGAAGCGCAAGGCGTCCAGTTTATTGCAGCAGAGGTAGGGGATTATTTTTATCTCACTCATGGAAATCGGGGAGTGTACTTACTGGGCCAGTTTTCGGGACCAGCTAATATTTTTTCTTTGAAAGGTAATGGCTGGGTAGACAGGCCATTTCGACTAATTCGTTTTGCAGAACCGAATACTGGATATGAGGGACTTCAAAAGTGGTGGGCGCCCAATGATCGCTCTACTTTTACAGCAGTACCGGAGCATGAGCTAGCTGATTTCGAAGCTTTTATTCTGAAGCCTTTCTTTAATATCAGCTTTGATGAATTCGGAGTTTCATTGTAGTTATACTCGAGGTATCCGAATGGATGTAGTGGCACTGGTGAAGTTTAAAAAGCGATTTTTAGATACAAGCCTAACCAAATTTGTGTGTATGACATACCGCAAGTCGAAGGGCAAACAGGCTGAGCATTGTTATGTGTTTGATCCTACTTTCTCGAATTACTCACTTGGAACGGTAAAGGAAGAGCTTTGTAACACCTATGTCGCGTTTACCAGAGCTAAGACCCACTTGACGATAATCGCATCTAAAGCGGGTCACGCAATGTATGGCACGACGGACAAGAAAGAGGTTAGTAAAAGTATTTTTGCAAAATTGCCGGACGAGCTAATTCAATTTAATGGTTGTCTGACTGCTTAATCTTTTGCGATGGATGATGGCATATCAAGATAATTGTAAGTACTTGGTTTGTCTATCTGCGTAGCCATGAGGTCATAAGGTATATGCGGCTGCAGCAGTGGCTCGAACTCTATCGGGTCAGTAATACTTTCATCCAGCCAGCGGTCCACCAACTCAGTATTTAGAGGCATTAAGAGTGGTGATGCCTTGCTATGAATATGCATCAACTTAGGGTGGGGCGGTAAGGTAATTACTGAGCATGATTGTGCAGTTTCGCCGGTATCTTTGTTAATCCATTCCCTACAAAGGCCACCAAGTAAAATAGCGCCATCTTTGGCAACCATATCGTGGTAATGCAGAGGCTTGTAGTTCAAATATTCCGTTTCGCCAAAGCCTTTAGCTGGAATAACACAACGGCTTTGGCGGTATGCCTGGTAGCCAGCAGAGCCCTTAACATTTAGTTTGTCATAGCGAGTGTTAAATGAGGTGTACTTGGAAGGTTTAAAGCCAACGTTTAGGGATGGGTGAATTCATAATGACCTCCAATAAAAAGTTGAAGGTATTTTCAAATACAAAAAATGGTGTTGCTAGGTGTGGTTGGCCGGACGCTTACCTTCATTGAAGCATATGCAGGTATTGGTATGGTTGCCCAACTACAGCCTCTCGCAGTGGCACCATTTTCATTGTTTATCGGCACAGTTGGAGCAATTTCAGTTTTCAAAGCCGTTTACATCGACAAACGCCAGTTAAAGTGTGCCTGTGTAGGCGGCGATAGCAGTGTGCCACTTGGATTTGTATCGCTATCAGAAAACTTATTTATGATCGCGGGAGCATTGATTATGCTGCTGATGTAAAGGTATAGCTCTATTCGGCGGCCCCTTAACTGTTAAGATTAGACCTAGGATGCCAGCCCATACCTTTCTAATTCATATGTAACATTTTTTCTGTCGTACTGGCATCAAGATAACCAGAACTGAGCAAACAATCTCAAAGGTTGTACAAAATAACACTAAAGTTTTTTCATTAAGTTTTATTGTTGAGACTACAAAGGCTATCACGCCGACTGGCCGCAAACCGTACGTGAGTTGGCAGGATGCTGGCAGGAGTTACCGCAGCAGGAAGAACTGCGTGCAGGGCAAGGCAAAGATATACCGCGAGAGTCGCTTTGATTTTTGGGCTAAATCCTTTAAATAGCGTTCCTACTTTACGCCCTTGCTGGCGCTGCTGCAACCGGCCAGAATAGCGCCATCTTGCAGTTGAGGTGGTTATGGTTAATCTGGCGTTGCTGGGCGCGTTTATTCCGACGTTTTTGTTTGTTTCGGTTACCCCGAGCATGTGCATGACACTGGCGATGACGTTGGGCATGAGCCAGGGCGTGCGCCGTACGCTGTGGATGATGTGGGGCGAAATGCTCGGCGTGGCGCTGGTGGCGATACTGGCGGTATGCGGTGTGGCAGCGATAATGCTGCAGTTTCCAACGCTGTTTCAGTGGTTTAAGTTGGTGGGTGCGGCATATCTCACTTACATAGGCCTGCAAATGTGGCGTGCTAAAGGCAAACTGGCGTTGCCGCAACCAGGCGAGCTGCCTGCCAGGCTGGCGCGGCGTACTTTATTTAGCCAGGGTTTTATTACGGCAGTGTCTAACCCCAAAGGCTGGGCTTTTCATATGGCGCTGTTGCCGCCGTTTATCGACAGCCAACTGGCATTCTGGCCGCAGTTATTGGTGTTAGTGGCGATTATTCTGCTGCTGGAATTTGGCTCTATGCTGCTGTACGCCAGTGGCGGTAAAGCTTTAGCGCTGTTTTTTAGCAAAACTAATCGCGTGCAGTATTTAAACCGCATCGGCGCCAGCCTGATGTTTGGCGTGGCGCTGTGGATGTTACTGGGCTAATACCGCATAGCAACGCAGAGAGTTTAATCGCCGACATAGTTAGCAGAAACCGGCGTTATTTCAGTTTAAGCCTGATGCTAAAGCGGGTAGAGCGCCCATCTGATTCGACGCTTAACTGGCCCTGATGAGCATCGACTATGGCTTTGGTAATGGCTAGGCCCAAACCCGAGCCTTCTATCTGGCGTTGGCGCGAGGCGTCAGCACGATAGAAGCGATCGAATAAAAACGGCAAATGCTGTGGCGGTATAGGTAAGCCGGGGTTTTCTACCGTGATGGTGCTGCTGTCGGCTGCTGCGGTGGTGCTGACAGTAATGGTTTCGCCGGGTGGGGTATACCTAAGCGCATTAGATAATAAATTGGTCAGGGCGTGGCGCAGTAAGGTGCGATCGGCCTGCACAATAATATTGGCACCGTGATAGCTAAGGCCAACCTGACTTTCTGCCGCCCAGGCTTCGAAAAAGTTGAAAATTGCGGCCACTTCCTGCTTTAGCTCCAGCGGCTGCTTTTGCAGTGTTAACAGGCCATTGTCACTTTTGGCCAGCCACAGCATATCGCTGATCATTTTATTCAGCCGCTCCAGCTCTTCCAGATTGGAGAACAGCAGATTCTGGTACTCGTCTGCGCTGCGCGCGCGTGATAAGCTGACCTGCGTTTGCGTGATCATATTGGTCAGCGGCGTGCGCAGTTCGTGGGCGATGTCGGCACTAAAGTGCGACAGCTTGGTAAATCCCTGCTCCAGCCGATCTAACATCAGATTAAAAGACTGCACCATGTGGCGCAGTTCGGTCGGGACCTCGCCTGGTGACAAACGAATATCCAGTTTACTGGTTTGAATATCACGCATTTGCTCGCTAAGGCCTCTGAGTGGATTCAACCCCTGATGCACCGCCAGCCAGGCCGCCAGCAAGGTGAGCAGCGCAGAGCCGAGTAAAATCAGCCCCAGGCTGCGCTGTAACTGCGCTAAGAAATGGGTATGAAAACTGATATCAATAGCAGCAATGACCTTATAGTGCTGATCTGCCGTGGTCAGGCGGCTGAACACGCCGCGATAGGCTTTGCCGTCCAACTGCCAGTGGTGGATGGTTTTGGCATTGTAGTCGGCGCTGGCCGGGGTGTTGGCAGCCAGCAGGCTTAAGTCAACGTCGGCATTGCGGTACAGTAAGCGGTTTTGGCTATCCATCACCTGATAGTAAACACCGTGATGGCCCGATACCGCTTTGGCCAGCGTCTGTGCCGGCTGTTGCTGGCCGTCCTGAGCGGTAGTCAGCGTGTGCTCAACCGCGTGCAGGATCACGGCTAATTCGTCGGCGTCCTGCTCGATAAAGTGATGTTCGACTGAGCTGAGCAGTAATTGCTGCACGAAGAACAGGCAAATCGAAATGGTTAGCGCGACAAAAAGTACCACGCGAACGGTGATCGAGAGAGGGCGTTTGCCAGCGTTATGCATCAGTTTGCTCATCGTCCAGTTTATAGCCCATACCGCGCACGGTGTGGATCAGTTTTGCCGCAAAGCCATCATCAATTTTGGCGCGCAAGCGGCGGATAGCTACATCGATAACATTGGTGTCGCTGTCAAAATTCATATCCCACACCTGCGAGGCGATAAGCGAGCGTGGCAGTACTTCGCCGCGGCGGCGCATCAGCAGCTCAAGCAAGCTAAATTCCTGATTACTCAATGTTATTTTGGCGCCGCTGCGGCTGGCTTTACGCTTGGCGATATCCAGTTGTAAATCGGCGACCTGCAATAATTCTGACTGCGGTACGGCCTGACCACGCCGTAGCAGGGTTCTGACCCGGGCCAGCACTTCAGAGAAAGCAAAGGGTTTGATCAGGTAGTCGTCGGCGCCAAGCTCCAGGCCTTTTACCCGGTCGTCGACACTGTCGCGGGCCGACAGAAACAGTACCGGCGTGTGGTTATGGTTTTCTCTTAGCGCCTGCACAATGCGTAAGCCGCTGACGTCCGGCAGCATCACATCCAGCATGATTAAATCGAAATCTTCTGTCATCGCCAGATGATGGCCATCCAGGCCATTTCTGACCAGTGACACCTGAAAACCGGCTTCGCTCAGGCCTTGCTTCAGATAGTCGCCGGTTTTTTGTTCATCTTCCACAATCAGCAAACGCATCTTGTCATCTCCAAACATAGCTTTGGCAGTATTAGGCCATAAACCGCCAAACAGCAACATGACAGCAAGATTACAACTTTGTCATGTTCATGTCATGCTGCTGACAGTTTCGTCCTCTACACTGCTACGCATATAGAGAGTATTGGAGGTTGCAGATGATAAAGGCTAACACCATGATGCCGGTATCGGTTTCACGGCGCCGGTTTGTGCAGGGGCTGGCGGTGGGCGGCGTGCTGGCCACTTTTCCGCATATCGTCAGGGCGGGTAGCGCCTTTAAAGATAATGCCTTTACCGGCTATGCCACTGAGCTCAGCGGTAACGTGATTGATTTAACCATCGGCGAAGCGCTGGTAAATTTTACCGGCGTGGTCCGTAAAGCCACCACCATCAATGGTTCGATACCGGCACCGACCTTACGCTTGCGCGAAGGCGATGAGGTAACCATACGGGTAACCAATACCTTGTCGGTGCCGAGCTCAATTCACTGGCACGGCATTATTTTACCCTACCAGATGGACGGCGTACCCGGCATGAGCTTCAGAGGCATTATGCCCGGCGAAACCTTTGTGTATCGCTTTACGCTTAAGCAAAGCGGTACTTACTGGTATCACTCGCACAGTGGCTTTCAGGAAATGACCGGCATGTATGGCGCGCTGATCATTGAGCCCAAAGCGCAGGACGTGATAGCTGCCGACCGCGAATATGTGGTGCAGCTGTCAGACTGGACCGATGAAGATCCACATACGGTGTTTCGCAAATTAAAAGTGCAAAGTGATTTGTACAATTTTAATCAGCCAACAGTGCAGGACATGCTGCGCGATATCACTGACAGAGGGCTGGACGCGGCGCTGGCAAAACGGCAGATGTGGCAGCAAATGCGCATGAATCCAACCGATTTAGCGGATTTGTCAGCCGCTGTCTTAACCTTCTTAATGAATGGCAGCACACCGCTGGCCAACTGGCGCGGTTTATTTAAGCGCGGTGAGCGCGTGCGGCTGCGTTTTATCAATGGCTCCAGCAACAGTTTCTTTGATGTGCGTATTCCCGAGCTGAAAATGACCGTGGTGCAGGCTGACGGCCAGAATGTGCACCCGGTGACGGTGGACGAATTCCGCTTTGGCCCGGGCGAAACCTATGATGTTATCGTGTCGCCACAAGAGGATGCTTACACCATTTTTGCCCAGAGTATGGACCGCAGTGGTTATGCCCGCGGAACCCTGGCCATAGCCGAGGGCTTGCACGCCCCGGTGCCGGCACTGGATCCGGTGGAGTGGCTGACGATGGCTGACATGATGGGTAATATGAACCATGGCGCAAGCGACAGCCACAGCCACGGCCACAGCGCGATGGCGCACGGCAATGGCGCGGAAGATCATAGCCAGCATGGTGCTATGGCTATCGATCACAGTCAGCATGGCCCGGCGGTGCCTTATGCCAAAGCCAATTCAACTGTGCGTCATGCCAGCACCGAGTATGGCCCGTCGGTGGATATGCGGGTGGATATGCCAAGAACCAACCTGGACGATCCGGGCATTGGTTTGCGCAATACCGGGCGGCGCGCGCTGACCCTGGCCGATTTACATTCGCTGGACGGTATTATTGAGCCGGGCGGCCCGGAGGCGGAAATTGAGCTGCATCTGACCGGCAATATGGAGCGCTACACCTGGTCATTCGATGGCTTAGAGTTCAGTAAAAGCACACCGGTGCATATGAAGCACAATCAGCGTATCCGGGTGATCTTGCAAAACGACACCATGATGACCCACCCGATGCATTTGCACGGTATGTGGAGTGATCTGGAAAGTGACAACGGTGCCGTACAGGTACGCCGCCATACCATTCCGGTGCAACCGGCGCAGCGCATCAGCTTTTTAACCACACCGCATGATGTCGGGCGCTGGGCCTGGCATTGTCATTTATTGTTCCATATGGATGCGGGTATGTTCAGAGAAGTGGTGGTGTCATGAAAACAGCCAACGTAACGCTAACCTTGTCGCTGCTGGCGCTGGCCTGTACTGTGGCGCTCAGCCCTGGCGTGGCAGCGCAGAACGCCACTGAGAAACCGCCGGTACCAACGCACAGTGGCATGGACCACAGCAAAATGGACCACGGCAAAATGGATCATAGCAAGATGAACCACGCTGAGCAGGCGGTTGACCATAGCCAGACGAACCCTAGTGACATGGATCACAGTCAGATGGATCATAGCGGCATGGACCACAATAAAATGGGCCACGCTGAGCAGGCCGTAGACCATAGCCAGATGGACCACAGCGAAGTGGACCATAGCAAAATGGATCATACCGAGATGAACCATAGTGAAATGACCCATGCTGAGCAGGCCGTGGATCACAGCAGTATGGATCACAGCACGATGAACCATGCCGATATGCAGATGCAAGGCGGTAAGGCGCCGGCTAATGCCCGCGATCCACATGCCTACTCCAACGGCTACACCCTGACTGACGGGCCCTATGGCATGGCCGATTCACGCCATTTAAAGCACGGCGTTGAACATCCACAGTGGTCCGTGCTGGGCGATCGGCTGGAATACAATGCCGACAGTGAAGCTGGCGAACTGGAGCTGCAAGCCTGGTATGGTACGACCTATGATCGGTTGGTGCTGAAAACCGAAGCTGAAGTCAGTGACGGCAAGCTGGAAGAGAGCAGCACCGAGCTGTTATGGAGCCACGCGATAGCAGCCTATTGGGATGGTCAGCTTGGGCTGCGCCTGGATCAGGTTGCCGATGGCACCAACCGGCAGTGGTTAGCATTGGGTGTGCAGGGCCTAGCGCCGTACTGGTTTGAAGTTGATGTCACGGCTTATCTGGGCAGTGGTGGTCGCACCGCGTTAAGTGCCGAGGCAGAATACGAGCTGCTGTTAACGCAGCGTCTGATCCTGCAAGCCCGGGCGGAGCTAACCGCCTATGGCAAAGACGATGCAGTCAATCAGCTGGGTAAAGGCCTGTCTTCACTGGGCGCCGGGCTTCGGCTACGCTATGAATTTAGCCGCCAGTTTGCGCCCTATGTCGGGGTCGAGTGGCAGAACAAATATGGTAACACGGCAGATTTTGCCCGCCTGCAGGATGCATCGACAGCAGAAACATCCTGGGTTGCCGGTGTGCGGTTCTGGTTTTAATAGATCAGGGTTTTAATCAATTTGGATGTTAATAAATAAGGTGGTCAACATGAAAAAATTAATCTCGCTGCTTACCCTGCTCTGTTTGGCGTTTGCCGGACCCGTACTGGCGCATGTTAAACAAAGCGGCTCGGTACCGGCGGATAACGCCATGCTCATGCAGGCGCCGGATGTACTCAGTATCAGCTTTAGTGGCCCGATCCGGCTGACGAAAGTCACGCTGTTGCACGATAACGGTAACACTGTCGATTTTGGCTTTACGCCCACCGCTGTCGCCACGCAGTTTAGCTGGCCGTTGCCAGTGCTGGAGATCGGTAGTTATCAGGTTAACTGGGTAGGTTTGGGCGAAGACGGTCATAAAATGAAAGGTGATTTCAGTTTTATGCTCCACGCCAGCGCTGACGCCGGGGGGAAAGCTGATAGCGCGCACGCGCATCAGCACTAGATGGCTGGAGATTGGCGATGTTTAGCGATACCTGGGTATTAGCCTTATTCGCCCACAAGCTGCTGAGTTATTTAGCGGTTAGCGGCAGTATTGGTGCGGCGTTTTTGCTGCAGTTGCCGGCGCTGGCTCAGCCACAGTCTGATAGCCTTGCCTTTCGGCTGTGGTTAAAACGCCTTGTACTGGGGTGGTCGGCCGCAGGTATGGTGCTGGCGTTACTGTATCTGCCGCTGCAGGCTGGTGCGCTGGCCGAAACAGGCGTAGCTGGCATGGCCGACAGGCTGATGCTACAGATGGTTTGGCAATCGGCAATGCGCACCCAGCTGCTTTTATGGTTATGCGGTTATGCAGCGCTGTGGCTTTGGGCCTGGCGCGCTGAACACAGCGGCAACGCGGTAGCGGTTAACATTGCGCTTGTTAGCCTGGCTGCGTTATTGCTTGCCGCCAGTTTCAGCCAAACCGGCCATGTGGCCAGTTTGGCAGGACTGTGGCCGCTGTTACTGACGCTGCATGTACTGGCAATTTCGGCCTGGGTAGGCTCCTTGCTGCCGCTGTGGCAAAGCTGTTACCGCTTAGCACCAGACAGGCTGCAGGCGCTGATGCAGCAGTTTGGCCAGGTTGCGCTCTATCTGCTGGTATTGCTGATCAGCTGTGGCGTGCTGATTTTACTGCAACTGCTCGACTCGCCCAGTGCGTTGTTTGTCAGCGACTATGGCCGTTTAATGTTGTTTAAGCTGATGTTGGTCGCGGCCATGTTACTGCTGGCCGCCTGGCATAAATTTAATCTGGTCAAAGCGTTGGCGAAGCATCAGAACAGCCGCTTGCTGGCACGGTCTATTTTTATCGAAATGCTGTTGGCGCTATTGGTACTGGCAACCAGCAGCAGTTTTACCACTGTGGTGGGTTTAGCCCATTAAGCCCACTTTATTCTAATAATTACAACAGGATACCTAATATGTTTCGCAATAAAGTTCAAACCTTATCTGCCATCAGCCTGAGCCTGGCGTTGTTCTCTCCCGTTAGCGCGCTGGCGCACGGCAATGAAAAACCTGCCACCCCGGCCTTGTTTGTTGGCGAAAGCACCGCCGCGGCGCAGACGGTAACAGCGTTTCATCAGGCGTTACGCGCTGGTGATGCCAAAGCGGTGCGCGCCATGCTGGCAGATGACGTGCTGATTGTCGAAGGTAATGGCGTAGAGCGCTCGGCAGATGAGTATGCCAGCCACCATATGCTGGCTGATATGAAATTTATGGCGGCGGTACAGGTAGAAGCGCTGGAGCATCAGACCAAGGTGCTGGGCAAGGTGGCCTATTCGGTTAGCCGTAGCCAACTGACGGGTGAATATAAAGGCAAGCCGGTTGACGTTGTCAGTAAAGAAACGCTGGTGCTGGTAGATAACGGCGACGGTTGGAAGATCGTGCATGTGCACTGGTCGCACTAAGGCAACAGCGGGAGAGCACTATGAAGTTAACTCTGACAGCGGTCGTGCTGGCAGCCGTCGCGCTGCTGGCCGGCTGTAAAGACGCCGGCCCGGCTAAACCGGAAACTACAGCTGTGTCCGACAGTGCTGGCAATGCGGCAGCACTAACCCTCACGGTATACAAAACACCAAGCTGCGGTTGCTGTAAAAAGTGGGTATCGCACCTTGAGCAGCAGGGAGTGGTTGCACAGACGAGAGACTATGATGATTTAAGCGACATAAAAGCCCGCTACGGCATTGCGCCACGGTATTACTCCTGTCACACCGCAGTATCTGAGCAGGGCTACGCCTTTGAAGGCCATATCCCTGCTAAATACATCCGGCAATTCCTCGCAGAGTCGCATCCGGATGCGATTGGCCTGAGTGTACCGGCGATGCCGCTTGGATCACCGGGTATGGAAGTGGAAGGCCGCTTTATGCCGTACGACATTCTGCTGCTGCATAAAGATGGCAGCGCCAGCGTTTACGCTCACATCAGTGATGCTGCCATGCAGTAAGTAGTATAGTGTCAATCCTTGCTGCTACGCGGTGCTGTAATGACAACTAAATCACTTGATTTTAATACGTTTGAGAAAGGCATACTGCAAAGTATTTTGCTAACACTAATAATGAGAGCATGTCGCTTCGTTAGTGGTTAGTTTGCTTTTTGTTAAATTGTTTTGGAGGCACTAATGAACTTGTCAAATGTTACTTTCTTTGTCGTTTTGTCGCTAAGCGTCAGCAATGTTATTGGGTATGCTCAGACGTTTCCTGAGCCACTTAAGTTGGAGCAGGCGGTTGCACTTGCCGTAGATGCTGATCCCTGGCTTACGGGAAGCCAGTTCACTCAGGAAGCTCTCAATGATGAAGCGATAGCCGCGGCGACTTTACCGGACCCACGAGTGAGCTTGATGGCGGGCAATTTCCCCGTGGACACTTTCGATTTGAACCAGGAAGCCATGACCCAGTTGTCGGTAGGGGTCAGCCAGATGTTTCCACGGGGCGATAGCCTTGCGCTCGCCCAGCATCAAAAGCAGCAACTAGCCGAGCAACATCCACTGCTAAGGTTGGATCGCAAGGCCAAGGTAAGCGCTATGGTCAGCCAGTTGTGGCTGGAGGCCTTCAAAGCTCAGGAGAGTATCCGGCTGATCGAACAGGATCGCGCACTGTTTGAGCAGTTGGTGGATGCCGCCAAAGCGGGTTACTCCTCGGCGCTGGGCAGGGCACGTCAGCAGGACGTAATTCGCGCGCAGTTGGAGCTGACTCGTCTCGAAGACAGACTGACGATGCTCAGGCAGCAACAGCAAGCCGCACAAAAGCGTCTGACCGAATGGATCGGTGCGCCTGCCACTGTCCCTCTGGCTCCGGTACTACCGACACAGTCTCTTTCCAGGCCACTGTCGGTACCGACCATTAAGCAGTCCAGCGAGCATACGCGCTACGAATGGATCCGTCATCATCCCGCGTTGCGAGCGCTGGACCAGCGTATCGACGCCACGCAAACCGGTGTGGATCTGGCAAAACAGAAATACAAGCCCGAATGGGGCCTGACCGCCCAATACGGCTATCGCGACAACGATCCCATGGGACGCGACCGGGCCGATCTGTTCTCCGTTGGCGTCACCTTCGATCTGCCCCTTTTCACCGGTAACCGGCAGGACAAGGAAGTCAGCGCCGCCGTAAATCGAACCGAGGCCATCAAAACCGAAAAGCACTTGCTTGGTCGTCGGCTGATGGCGGAACTGGAAACCGCGAGCGTGCAACTGGCGCGTCTTGATGAACGCCAGGCGTTATACGCCGATCAGCTGCTGCCGCAAATGGCTGAGCAGGCAGAAGCTTCGCTGACCGCCTACAACAACGACGACGGCGACTTCGCCGAAGCCGTGCGTGCTCGCATTGCCGAATTGAATGCCAAGGTCGACGCGCTCGCCATTGCCGTGGATCGGCAGAAGACCATCGCCCAAATCAATTACCTGCTCGCCGAGGCGTCGTTCGACGATGCACGGCCGGCGAAACCGTTTTAAAGGAGTTCAACATGAATACATTCACCAAAACCTTGTTGGGCACGGCCGTCGGCGCGCTGCTCGGCGCATCCGGCGTCTGGCTACTCGGCAACCCCGATGAGGGGGATATGACAGCAACCGGCGGTGAACGCAAGCCACTTTACTGGGTGGCGCCCATGGATCCCAACTACAAGCGCGACAAGCCTGGCAAATCGCCCATGGGCATGGATCTGATCCCTGTGTACGAGAAATCCGCCGGAGAGGATGAAGCCGGCACCGTCAAGATATCGCCCGAGGTCGTCAACAATCTCGGCGTGCGCACCGCCACGGTTGGGTCCGGGTCTCTGGATCTGGATGTCAAAACCGTCGGTTACGTGCAATACGATGAGAACCGGCTGGTGCATATCAGCCCGCGCGTGGAAGGCTGGATCGAGAAGCTCCATGTCAAGGCCGCCGGGGATCCGGTCAGACAGGGCGACCCCCTGTACACCCTCTATTCACCCACCCTGGTCAACGCCCAGGAGGAATTGTTGTTGGCGTTGAAACGCGACAATCCGGTGTTGATCGGCGCTGCCGTGGAACGGTTATTGGCATTGCAGGTGCCGCGGGCAGATATCGACCGGCTGCGTAAAACCCGCAAGGTCAGCCAGACCATCACCGTTGCCGCGCCGCAGTCCGGGGTACTGGACAATCTCGCGGTGCGTGAGGGCATGTTCGTCAAGCCTGGCTTGAGTCTGATGAGTATCGGCCAGCTAGAACATATCTGGGTGATCGGTGAGGTGTTCGAACGACAGGCAAGCCTGGTCAAGACCGGCGACCAGGTGCGGATGCGGCTCGATTACCTGCCCGGTCGGGATTGGTTGGGCCAGGTGGACTATGTCTATCCGTCTTTGAATGCCAAGACACGTACCGCGCAAATCCGGGTGCATTTCGACAACCCGGACGACTTCCTCAAGCCGGGCATGTTCGCGCAGATGGTCATTGAGACCCAGGCGGGGGCTGAAGCACTGTTAATCCCGCGAGAAGCGCTGATCCGTACCGGCAGCCAGGCGCGCGTGGTGTTGGCGCTGGGTGATGGCAAATTCAAATCGGTGGCCGTTGAGGTCGGGCGTGTGGGCGAACGGCAGGTGGAAATTCAGTCGGGACTCAAAGAAGGGGAACGCATTGTGACCTCCGCGCAGTTCCTGATCGACTCGGAGTCCAGCAAGACCTCGGACTTCAAGCGCATGGCCCAGCGTGATCAGCCGGACGAGCAAATTGATGTAGAAGTAGAAGCAGACGCCGATCCTCGCTCAGTCTGGGTGGCCGCACGTATCGACAGCCTGATGCCGGATCACCGCATGGTGACCCTGGAGCACGAGGCCATCCCGGACTGGCAATGGCCCACCATGACCATGGATTTCACCGTCGCTGAGGCTGTGGACATGGATGCGCTCAAACAGGGAATGCGCCTGCATGTGCAGATCACCAATAACAACAGTGGTGGATACCAGATTACCCAAGTGCATATTCCCAATGAGCAAGGCAATGATGCCATGCCTGCAGGAATGGATCACGGTCAGCACGAGGGTATGGATCACAGTGATATGTCGATGCCGGAGCACAGCGAACACCAGGGCATGAACCACGGCGGTCACGATCAAAAGGAGCACAATCATGATTGAATCGATAATCCGTTGGTCCATCGGTAACCGTTTCTTCGTGCTGCTGGCTACTTTGATGCTGGTGGGGATGGGTCTCTATTCGCTGAAAAACACCCCGGTGGACGCCATTCCCGATCTGTCCGATGTACAGGTCATTATTAAGACCAGTTTTCCTGGGCAGGCACCGCAGGTGGTGGAGGACCAGGTCACGTATCCACTGACTACTGCCATGTTGTCGGTACCCGGTGCGGTTACCGTGCGCGGTTATTCCTTTTTTGGCGATTCCTTTGTGTATGTCATTTTCGACGAGGATACCGATGCCTACTGGGCACGTTCCCGGGTGCTGGAGTACCTGTCTCAGGTCGCGCCCACATTACCGCCCAGCGCCCGGCCGCAACTGGGGCCGGACGCTACCGGAGTTGGCTGGGTCTATCTCTACGCCCTGGTGGACCGTACCGGCAAGCATGACCTCAGTCAGCTGCGCAGCCTGCAGGACTGGTTCCTGAAATACGAGCTGCAAACCGTGCCGGGTGTTTCCGAAGTCTCGGCGCTCGGTGGCATGGTCAAGCAGTATCAAGTGAAGGTAAACCCGGAAAAACTGCGCGCCTTCGGTATTCCCCTGTCTCTTATCCAGATGGCTATCCAGCGCGGCAACCAGGAAGTGGGCGCCTCGGTGGTGGAAATGGCCGAAGCCGAATACATGGTGCGCGCCAGCGGTTACATCCAGAGTATCGATGATCTGGCCAACATTCCGTTAGGGTTGGATGTTAACGGTACGCCGCTGTTGCTCAAGGATGTGGCGGATATCGAATTGGGGCCGCAAATGCGCCGTGGCATCGCCGAGTTGAACGGCGAAGGTGAAGTGGTGGGCGGTATTGTGGTGATGCGTTTCGGTGAGAACGCCCAGAAAACCATTGATGGGGTCAAGGCCAAGCTGGAAAAACTCAAGGCGGGTTTGCCCGAGGGCGTGGAGATCGTAACCGTTTATGATCGTTCAGGGCTGATATCTCGCGCCATTGACAGTTTGTGGAAAAGTCTGGCCGAAGAACTCGCTATTGTGGCGTTGATCTGTGTCATTTTCCTGTTTCATGTCAGGTCCTCACTGGTGGCGGTCTTCAGTCTGCCGCTAGGTATACTCACGGCTTTTACCGTGATGTATTGGCAAGGTCTCAATGCCAATATCATGTCATTAGGCGGTATAGCGATTGCGATAGGCGCCATGATTGATGGCGCGATTGTCATGATCGAAAACATGCATAAGCATATGGAACGTACGCCCTTGACGCCAGAGAACCGTTGGAAAATCGTGGCGGCGTCAGCCAGTGAAGTCGGTCCGGCGCTGTTTTTCAGTTTGCTTATTATCACTGTGAGCTTTGTACCAGTATTCACCCTGGAAGCCCAGGAGGGCCGGATGTTCAGCCCGTTGGCCTTTACCAAAACCTATGCCATGGCAGCCAGTGCGGCGCTTGCTATCACGGTGGTGCCGGTTTTGATGGGATATTTCATCAGAGGCAAGGTGGTAGCGGAAAACAAGAATCCCGTTAATCGATTACTGATTGCCGGGTACATGCCCCTGCTGAAAACCGTATTGCGTTTTCCGAAAATCACACTTGCCATGGCGGTTGTGATTTTCCTCGTTGGGATCTGGCCGGTTAACAAGATTGGTAGTGAATTCATCCCCGATCTGGATGAAGGTGATCTCATGTACATGCCCACCACTTATCCGGGGCTATCTATTGGTAAGGCCAGGGAATTGCTTCAACAGACCGACAAGCTGATTGCGACTGTCCCCGAGGTGAAGACTGTTTTCGGCAAAATCGGCCGTGCCGAGTCAGCCACGGATCCAGCGCCACTAACCATGATCGAGACCTTTATTCAGCTCAAGCCCAAAGAGGAATGGCGCGAGGGCATGACCACGGAGAAGCTCAAGAAGGAGCTGGATGCGCTAGTGAAATTCCCCGGTCTGACCAACGCTTGGGTGATGCCGATCAAGACTCGCATCGACATGCTGGCCACCGGTATCAAGACGCCGGTAGGCATCAAGGTGGCGGGCGAGGATCTGCGAGAAATTCAGAAAATTGGTCAGCGATTAGAGCAGATCCTCAAGGATGTACCCGGCACGGCCTCGGTGTATTCCGAAAGGGTGGCCGGTGGGCGTTACATCAAGGTGGATATTCAGCGTGCACAGGCGGCGCGCTATGGCCTCAATATTGCTGATGTGCAGCAGGTAATAGCCACGGCCATTGGGGGAATGAATGTGGCGCAGACCATCGAGGGACTGGAGCGTTATCCGATCAATCTGCGCTACCCGCAGGACTATCGAGACTCGCCAGAACAGCTGGCGCTGCTGCCCATCGTCACGCCCAGCGGCCAACGCATTGCGCTCGCCGATGTGGCCAATGTCTATGTGGAGGACGGCCCGCCAGCGATCAAGAGCGAGAACGCCAGGCTGAATGGCTGGACCTTTGTAGATATCGATGGGGTGGACGTGGGCAGCTATGTACAAGCGGCCATGGCAACGGTCGAGCAGCAGCTGGATTTACCGGCCGGCTACTCGGTGGCCTGGTCCGGTCAGTACGAATACATGCTGCGCGCCAAAGAGAAACTGACCTATGTGGTTCCTTTGACGCTTGCCATCATTATCATTCTGTTATACATGAATTTTCGTAACTTCACTGAAATAGCCATTATTCTGGGAACACTACCACTGGCGGTAATTGGTTCAATCTGGCTGATGTACCTGCTTGGCTATAATTTTTCTGTCGCGGTTGCGGTTGGTTTTATTGCACTGGCGGGGGTTACGGTGGAAATAGGTATCATCATGTTAACTTATCTTAACCAAGCATATCACCAATTGATAGATACCTGTCGTGAGCGTGGAGTGCAACCATTAAAAGAAGATTTGCTCGAAGCCGTGACACAGGGCGCGGGACTTCGTGTAAGACCCGTAATGATGACTACGGTCTCCACTATCGCTGGATTGCTGCCCATTATGTTCAGTTCCGGAACAGGTGCGGAAGTTGTTAGCCGGATTGCGGCGCCTATGGTGGGCGGAATGGTGAGTGCTGTGATTTTAACGTTGTTGGTATTACCCGTCGTGTATTACCTATGGCGCACCCGCTCGCTGAAAGCATAATATTGCCAAACTAAATGGGGCAGACTTGTCTGCCCCTGCCGGAGCTCTGTGGTATGAACCAATAAAGCACCAAAAGCACAAATAGGTCAGGGTGAGATTACGAGTGGTCATTTAATCACCACACTCATGCCAGCTTCCAACACCGCATCAAGATAAGCCTCATTCATCAATGCCTGACGCTGCTTTCTTCTGATACTCATTTTCCGCTTCTCAGCGCGTAACATATTCAAGCCGAAGTGTCGCATCGTGGCAAGATTGGCTGCTGCATTACCACGGTATATCTGGCACGCATCCTCACTTAAGCTCACATCCAGCACCCAGTGCAGTTGGTTTTCAATACACCAATGCTCGCGTACTGCCTGGGAAAGCCTTTCTGCGTTAAGGTCGGCTGAGCTGATAAAATAACGTTGCTCTAACACCGCACGCTTGTGCTTTTCCACCCGGTAAGTCGTTGCCATGCCAAGGGTTGTCAGCGCTGGCCACGCAGCTTTGAGTTTTTCCGGTAATTCACTGGCATCACATACCTGGAATTCTCGGTACTCCAAGCGCCCAGGGTTCTTTTCCAGTGACTGCGCGGCACTATCTTTATGCGCTTTCCCCGCAAAGGCTTGTTTTACTGCATCGTGCAACTGTCCTTGGTTGCCTTTAACCGTCAACAGGTAGTCGGCTTCTTTATCTACTATCTGCTGCGCTATCTCTTTCTGGCATCCCATTGCATCCAAACTGACCAGGCATCCTTTAAGCTCCAGCAAGTTAAGTAGCTGAGGTATCGCCGTAATTTCGTTGCTCTTCTCGTCCGTTTTAACCTGGCCCATTACCACACCATTGGCGCTGGCAAAGGCGCTAACCATATGAATAGAAGAGCAGCGGTCTTCCCGGTTGTAGGAGCCGCGAAGCGTTTTGCCGTCGATTGCGACCACCTGACCTTCAGCAAGCTCTGTACAAGCCTGCATCCAACTGGCAAAGCAGCGCTGCAAGGCTTCGCTGTCCAGCAGTGACATCACCCGCGCGATGGCGTCGTGTACCGGCAAACCCAGTTTAAAAAAGCCATGTTCTTGCAGCCAGTCAAAGCGGTTTTCACCGAAATCTTCAATATCTTCCCAGCCCTCACAGCCAGCAATGACTGCGCAAAGCGTTAAAAACACTACGTCAAACAAGGGGTAAACGACCTTAGCGGCTTGCCTTGGGTCTTCTAATTCTGAAAAGTGCTCTGCAAAAATATCGATGTTCATAAACTGGCTCCGCGTAAAAGCCAGTATCTGATCACAGCTGAAGATCGGGGTCAATCAGTTATGCTAAAGTGCGTCCTAAATGTTCGTGATCTTGCCCTGGGTGCCAGTCTGGTCTATACCTATCAAGGTGGAATATCAGCTAAGAAGTAAAGTTGGCGAATGGTTAAGGTTAAAGAGTCAAGGCAAAAAACATCGCCATTGAAAGACGTACAATAGGCCATTTTATCACTTTTGATGAACGGGAATTGGATGTGCCCGGGATAGAACCGATTGTTGCAAAGTACTGCGCTTAAAGCTGAACAATTGGAAAAATGATCCATTACTCAATACCTAGTTATGAGCGTAGGGTTTTTATTTCTTTTAATGGTGCTCATGCTTGGCTTCAATCTCATGAGTATAAATTAGACACCCCTTTTATACTTGTGAAGTTTAAGCTGTTTAAAAAAGTAAAAAGTAAAAAGTTTAGGTTTTAGTTCAAAGGTTGATCAAGATCATAAAATTATTTTTATAAAGTGGCTAATATTGTAGGTGCTAAAGAAGGAATGATAATGTTTGGACTTTTCAGGTGGTTTAAAATAGTAATAATAACTGTGTTGCTTACGCAGCATAGTTTTGCTACAGCTAAGCCAATGAATTGTGAAGAACATCAAAATGGATTTTCCGATACGCATATTATGCAACGAAGCAAAAATATTCACCATCAATCAATGAATGACAATAGTCACTATCACACTGTAAACTCGCAAGATTCTAAACACCGTCATGGTGATGAAGTCTGTGAAAAATGCAAAGCTAGTGATTGTGTTTGTTGTGAGGGGGGATTTTGTTCAAGCTTTCATTTAAATGCCTATCTTGTGCAAGCGCAAGAGGAAGGTATTTGCAATATTTACTCTGAGCTATTTCTACAGCGTACACCTCTACCAAAATCTGGTATTCATCTCTTACTTTATCGTCCACCAATTATTGGCTAATCACAGGATCAGTGCGTCTTTTTTTCGCCACTCCCATCAAAAATAGAATGACTTATTCATTGATTTAAATAATCAATTGTTTTGAACGATTAGTACGATATTTTGAAGGCACTATGAAAATTCTCAAACTATTGCCATTTACAGTACTTAATGCTGTCGATTTTGACCGAGATTTCTCTTTTACCAAAAAATTAGTTTTTAGCTTATTCACTAGAATTAGTACTTGACCTGTGTCTTAGACACAGGTCTAAGCTGAAGATGAGAGTACAAACTTAGCTAAAAAACTGAGGAGTGAATATGAAAGCTGCGGAGCTGGCAAAAAGCCTTGGAACGACTGCTGATACGGTGCGCTATTACACCAGATTAGGATTGTTAAAACCTGCTAAGTCAGTGAACGGCTACAAGTCATACTCGAATAAAGAAGTATCGAGACTTAAATTCATTTTAAGTGCTAGAAACCTTGGTTTTTCCGTTGCAGATATCAAGGAAATTATTAATGAATCTGAAGATGGTAAAAGTGCGTGCCCATTAGTCAGAAGCCTGATCAAAGAGCGGCTTGAAGAAACAGAAAAGCAGTTTCAAGCAATGTTGGCACTTCGAGGAAAAATGTCTTCTGCGCTTTCTCGATGGGAAGAAATGGAAGACAAAGCACCGACTGCAAACATGGTTTGTCATCTCATCGAAAACTTTGAGCAAATTAAAAAAGCATAGGAGGAAAAAGGGTGGCTACTAACACAAATATAAAAACTGAATCAGGCTGTTGCTGTCAGGCAAAAGCTCAATCCTCTTCGTGTAAAAGTAAGGAGAATACGTTGGAGAAAGTATCACATAACCAACAGCTTATCATTGAAGGTGCTGGGTGTGCTAGCTGTGTAGGCAAAATTGAAGGGGCGTTGAAGGCAACTCTTGGAGTCGTCAGTGCGGAAATGAATTTTGCTGATAGGACAGTAACAGTTTATGGGACAGCTAAAACAAAAGAATTGATCAAAGCTGTTGAGTCAGCGGGGTATAACGCGAAGCCAATTGATGATAGCTCAGCAACAGATGCGCTTGATGAGAAAGAGGCGGCGGATTTTGCATATTACAAAAAGCTAATGCGCGATACGTTTATTGCCCTTTCACTCGGCGTTCCTTTGATGATCTACAGCATTGTGGTTGGAGAAATGACGGTTGAAACAAACCTTGAGCGCATGTCTTGGCTGGTTGTAGGCATTTTAACTTTTGGTGTTATGTATTTTTCAGGTAAGCATTTTTATGTTGGCGCTTGGAAAAGCTTTAAAAACCACTCCGCTAATATGGACACTCTAATAGCTTTAGGAACAGGTACAGCTTGGGTGTATTCGATGGTTGTCGTGTTTGCACCTGACGCTGTTCCATTGATGGCACGGCATGTTTATTTTGAAGCTACCGCCATGATCATTGGCTTAATTGATTTAGGTTTAGCATTAGAAATCAAAGCCAGAGGTAAAACCTCTGAGGCCATTAAACGTCTTATCGGCTTGCAAGCCAAAACAGCAACCGTGGTTCGTGACAACAAAGAAGTTCAGATAGGTATTGAGCAGGTTTTATTTAACGATATTGTGAAGGTAAAACCGGGTGAAAAAATTCCCGTCGATGGCGTGGTATTGGAAGGACACACCTCTATTGATGAGTCCATGCTGACAGGCGAACCTATGCCTGTTGAAAAAGCCGAAGAAGATGAGGTTGTCGCTGGTACTTTGAACAAATCAGGCATGATTATGTTTAAAGCCACACGTGTTGGAAAAGACACGGCGCTTGCGCAAATCATCAATATGGTGAAACGAGCACAAAATTCTAAACCGCCGATTGGCCGCTTGGCTGATGTTATTTCAGCTTTTTTCGTTCCTGTTGTCATGATCATCTCTGTGTTAAGTGCGCTAGCATGGCTTAACTTTGGACCTGAGCCAGCAATTGCTTTTGCCATCGTATCAGCAACTACTGTACTCATTATTGCCTGCCCATGTGCTTTGGGCTTGGCAACACCCATGTCTGTCATGGTGGGAGTAGGAAAAGCAGCAGAAGCCGGAGTGCTTATTCGCAACGGTGAGGCACTGCAAACCGCCTCTAAAATCACTGCCATGATTTTAGATAAAACGGGCACTATTACTGAAGGGGCACCTAAGGTAACCGATATTGTTTTAGCAAAAGCTACGGACGAAAAAGACGTACTACAGCTTGCTGCAAGTTTAGAGAGCGGCTCAGAGCACCCTTTAGCGCAAGCGATTGTTGAAAGTGCGTTAGATAAGGATATTGAGTTACTAAAAATTGAAGCGTTTAACGCCATTACGGGTTTTGGTGTAGAAGCAAACTGCAACAATAAAGCCCTGCTTTTCGGAAACGATAAACTAATGAAGTTAAAAGGCATAGACCTCACAGGCTTTGTTGAACAAGCGCAGTCTTTAGCCAAAGAAGCCAAAACACCTATGTACTTTGCTGTAGATGGTGAACTTGCAGCAATCATTGCTGTTGCAGATCCTATCAAGTCAGACTCAATCTCTGCTATCAAACGACTTCAGGCTAATGGTATACGCGTCATCATGTTAACGGGTGATAACAAGGAAACCGCTGCTGCTGTTGCCAAAAAAGCGGGTATTAGTGAGTTTCTTGCTGAAGTGCTGCCAGAAGATAAAGCCAACAAGGTGAAAGAGCTACAAGAAGGCGGCGAAATTGTTGGTATGACAGGAGATGGCATCAACGATGCTCCTGCGCTAGCGTTAGCCGATGTTGGCTTCGCCATAGGCACAGGGACTGATGTAGCTATCGAAAGTGCTGACATTACCCTAATGCGTGGTTCACTTCATGGCCTAGCTGATGCCATAGCGGTAAGCAAAGCTACTTTACGAAATATAAAACAAAACTTGTTTGGCGCGTTTGTCTATAACGTAGCCGGGATTCCTTTTGCTGCGGGGGTTCTATATCCCTTCTTTGGCATTCTGCTTAGCCCTGTAATTGCAGGTGCTGCAATGGCGTTTTCGTCATTGACTGTAGTGTCAAATGCAAATCGACTTCGCTTGTTTAAAGCAAAAGAGCATTAAGGAGAAACACGATGATGTTAATTAACTTATTAGGCTTAGTGTTAATCGCACTGATTGTTTGGTGGTTTTGGCTATACAAACCCAATAAAACAATTGTTCAAGGTAATGAAGTACTCATTGAAGTGAGGGATGGCGTGTATTCACCATCCTCAATCCAAGTGTCTGCTAGTCAACCTGTCACTCTGAAGTTTATGCGCAAAGATCAATCACCCTGCGCTGAAACAATGCTTATTCCTTCATTGGATATAAGCGAACAGCTTAAATTAAATGAAATTACTCAAATTACCCTATTGAACTTATCACCGGGAGAGCATGAGTTTCACTGTCAGATGCAAATGTATCGCGGTGTCTTAAAAGTCGTTTAGGAGGGCAATATGAAAAATCAACACCCTAATTTTTGGTCAACACCTACAGGCTGGGCTGCACTGGCACTTATTGCCGCAGTGACCTACTTCTTAGTGCTTGAGCATGGTCAACATATGCTGCAATTTCTTCCCTACTTGATTTTATTGCTATGCCCCTTGATGCACGTATTTATGCATGGCAGTCATGGTAAACATGGTCACGATCATTCACATGCGCCTGATTAAAAAAGGAAGAGAGCTTTCAAGAACTCACGGATAAAAATGCAGCCTATCACGATGGCTACATACAAGGGTTAGAAAAGGCACGTAAGGAATCACATAAAAAGGAGAGCAGTGATGAATGAAACATATGATTATGGCTTATGGTCAATGGTGATACTGAACTCAGCAATTTTTATCTTTTTTGCCTTTAGTTTTGTCAAACCAAAAACATCAACTGATTGGAGAAGTCTAAGCGCGTTCTCTGCCTTTATTGTTGCCCTATTTACTGAAATGTATGGCTTTCCTTTAACTATCTATTTTCTGTCGGGGTGGCTGACGGAGACCTATCCAGAAGTAAATTTCTTTGCGCATGAGAATGGGCATTTATTACATACTTTCTTTGGATTTCAAGGTGATGCCCATTGGGACCAATTTCATATAGTGAGTATGGTGTTTATTGTTGCAGGTTTCTTTATGTTGTCTTCAGCATGGAATGTATTGCATCACGCGCAAAAACATCATCAATTGGCTACAACTGGATGGTATGCAAGGTGTCGCCACCCACAGTATGTAGCTTTCATTCTAATCATGTTCGGCTTTTTATTGCAGTGGCCGACAATCCCAACACTTGCGATGTTTCCGATCTTAGTCGTTGTTTACGTCAAGCTAGCGAAACGCGAAGAAGCACAAGCGATTGCTGAGTTTGGTTCGGAGTACCACAGGTATATGGAATCGACACCAAGTTGGATCCCAAATTTTAATAAAAGTGTAGAAGGTAAAAATCATGAAAACGTTAACTAAATCAATTTTATTTATTAGTTCACTACTGATAACCACTAGCTCATTTGCCCAAAACAATGAGCATAAACATGAAGGTGCGAACAAAGCTGATATGCATCAAGGCATGGCAATACCACATGAGAACATGGGAGAAATACACAAAAAGATGATGGAAATGAAAAAGGAAGTCCATGCCATTAAAACTGAAAAAGATCCTGAAAAGCAACAGCAGATGATGGTTGAACATCACCGTTCAATGATGAAGATGATGCAATCCATGCACAAAAACATGGAAGAAATGCCAATGCATCAACAAATCAAGATGGCTGAACATCATTTAGAAATGATGGGGAACATGATGCCGCAGATGAACCGCAAAATGGAAGAAATGAAAGATAGCAATCAACAGCATTCACACAAACATTAGGAGAAAAATTATGAGCGATTTAGATCATAGAGTTGGCGTTAGAGAGCAAAATTTAGTTGTTCGAAATCTAAAGCTTAGCAATGTCACAGAAGAAAGCTGTGACGAGTTAGTAAAAGAAATAGATCAGCTTTTTGGTATAGATGAAGTTAGTTACAACATCAAAGAAGGTGAAATACACCTTGCCTATGATGCCGCAAACGTAAGCCTTGATGGGATTGAGGAGGTAATCCGTAAGTATGGCGCAGATGTTCATGATGATTGGTGGACACATACTAAAGAAAGTTACTATAAATTTGTTGATCAGAACATCAAAGATAACTCTGTTCATAAGCCTTGGAGTTGTCATCAAGCACCTTCGGGGGCTGGCCGGAAAAACAAATGAATTCATAAAAAAGTGTATACATAATTAGTTAGTCAAATGAGGTAACAGTGATGAAAACACCCTATATAAAAGCTCTTTTATTGCTTACATTCGGTTTATATTTAGTGGGTTGTTCCAATACCACTTTTTATCATAAATACATGATGAGAGGTCAGGTAGTAGAAAGTTCTGATAATCGAACTCTAATCTGTATTGGTGCTAAGCATGGCGCAGAGGTTGGGCAAAAATACAGTGTTATTAGATTCCATGAAAGAATAGTATTGAGTGAAGGTGAAGATCCCTACACTATCGAAAAGGTAGGAACGGTACAAATTACTAAAATTGTGAATGATCATTTCGCAACTGTAAAGCTAGTGTCTGGTGACATTGCAGCGAAAGATATGGTGGAACTTGAAAACTAATAAAGTGGTGGCGAAAGCCACCACAAGAGCATAACAATAAAACTTAATGAAAAAACTTTAGTGTTATTTTGTACAACCTTTGAGATTGTTTGCTCAGCTGAGCTGGGCACCTGTTCTCCTGAGATACCCTGAAATTCCCTCCTGAAAATACACTGCTATGTGCTTGAACTTACTTTAGTCACTATCTGCTGTTCAGCAGCGCTCAGAGCTTATCTGTGTTGCAGAAGTGTAAAGTTTAGCTAAAGTAGTGACAGTAGTATCGAAATTAACTATGTTAGTGACAAGGTATGCACTTTGTCGCAGATCCAGCTAAAAATCTGCACTTTAATGCACATTAAAGTGCAGAATAGAATCTATGTCTTATCATTATCTAATGTATGTAGTCTCTAAAGAGTACACTTAAGTTAAGCTTTAATTTAATAATCAGTGATATGCTTCGCGTCTCTTATTTAGCGATCGAGGATTGCTCTTTTCTTTCGCAGACTCATTATCTTAGTGATAGTAAATGAATAAAAAAATTAAACATGAGTACCAAATCAGTATGCGCTCAGCCATGGAGGCTGAACAAGTCAATGATTTAGACAATGCGTTTAAGTCTCTTGAAAGAGCGCATATTTTAGGGCAGAGATATTTTATACCGCACATAGCGACGCACTGGCAGATGTTACGAATTGGGCTTAAACGCAATGATAATCGCGAGGTTATTGGTCAGATCGTCCGTTTGATAGCAACGGTTCCGGGTTTTATATTTGGTTGGGTTCCAAGGGGAAATCCTGGAGGCGCGAATATCTCTGCTTTAAAGCCAGTGCCCTTGCCAGCTGACTTGCAACCCTTGCTAGCTGACAGCCCCATTTGGCGGGACGTCTTAATACGCCTGACTATTTACGCGGTTATCGTTTTAATCGTATTAGCATAAACACCCATACTATTGCCAAAACGTTCTTCGCTGCAGCCCAATGCTGCAGCGAAGCAGGTTAATGATTATTCCGTTTGCTGTTTGCGGGTATCGTTTTTGTGCACCCAATGATATAACACGGGCAATACCAACAATGTCAGCAAGGTTGACGAAATAATACCGCCAATCACCACTGTCGCCAGCGGGCGCTGCACTTCAGCACCGGTGCCAATATTAATCGCCATCGGCACAAAACCGAGGCTCGCGACCAAAGCGGTCATTAGCACAGGGCGCAACCGGGTAAGCGCGCCTTCCGTTATCGCTAACAGCAAGTCACCTTTCTCACGCCAGAGATCGCGAATAAAGCTCAGCATCACCAGACCGTTCAACACCGCTACGCCTGATAAGGCGATAAAGCCAATGCCAGCAGAGATTGATAAAGGCATACCCCTCAAATACAAGGCCAACACACCACCGGTGAGCGCCAACGGCACACCGCTGAAGATAATCAACGCATCTTTAAATGACGCAAAAGCCATCACCAGAATACCTAAAATCAGCAGCAACGTAACAGGCACCACGATGCTAAGGCGCTGACTGGCGGACTCCAGCTGCTCAAAAGTACCACCATAGTCCAGCCAGTAACCGGCTGGTAATGTAACGTCACGGTTGATTTGGGCCTTTACCTCTTCTACAAAACTACCAAGGTCTCGCCCGCGCACATTCGCGGTTACCACTACCCGGCGTTTGCCATTTTCACGACTAATTTGCGCCGGCGCAGGCGACACATCTAAGGTAGCCACTTCCTGTAACGGTACAAAGTCCCCATTTGGTAATGGCACCGGCAACACCGCCAGTTTGTCCAGATCGCGACGCAGGGTTTCCGGCAAGCGCACAATCAGCTCAAAGCGTCTGTCACCTTCATACAGAATACCGGCCGACGTACCACCAATTGCCGCCGATACCCAGTCCTGTAGTTCAACCACATTCAAGCCATAACGGGCAAGCGCGGTTCGGTTGGGGATCACCGACAAGGTTGGCAAACCAGTGACTTGTTCCACTTTAGTATCCGCAGCACCTTGCACCTTGTTGACCGCTTGCAGAATTTGATTAGCGCTTGTAACCAGCTGATCTAAATCATCACCAAATACCTTAATACCCAGATCTGCCCGTACACCGGAAATCAGTTCATTAAAACGCATCTGAATAGGTTGGGTAAATTCATAGTTATTGCCAGGCAATGTCGCCAAAGCAGCTTCCATTTCAGTGACCAATTGGGCTTTGGTTTTATCCGGATTGGGCCATTCACTGCGCGGTTTTAATATCACAAAGTTGTCAGCTACATTGGGTGGCATAGGATCGGTCGCCACTTCTGCTGTACCAATTCTGGCAAACACTTTATCAACCTCAGCAAAGGTTTTGATCTTCTGCTCCAGAATTTCCTGCATTGCAACGGCTTGTTCTAAGCCGGTGCCCGGAATACGCATGGCATGTAAAGCGATATCGCCCTCATCAAGCTGAGGCACAAACTCTGCCCCCAACGTGGTCGCCAACCACAGACACACACCAACCAGAGCACTGGCCAAACCAATCACCAGCCAGCGAAATTTGAGTGCCAGCGCTAATAGCGGTGCGTACAGGGTTTTAGCGCCTCTTATGACCGCACTTTCTTTTTCACTGATTTTACCATTTAAGAACACCGCCACAGCGGCAGGCACAATGGTCAGCGACAACACCATAGCGGATAACAGGGCCATCACCACAGTCGCTGCCATAGGATGAAACATTTTACCTTCGACACCGGTCAGCGAAAAAATAGGAATATACACGATAGTAATAATGGCCACACCGAACAAACTGGGCCGGATAACCTCTGCAGTTGCCAGATACACCGTATTTAAGCGCTCTTTTAGCGGTTGGATACGGCCGTTGTGCTGTGCCTGCGCCAGGCGGCGAACCGCATTCTCGACAATAATCACCGTGCCATCAACAATTAAGCCAAAATCCAGCGCACCCAGGCTCATCAGGTTGGCAGAAACGCCGGCTTGTACCATGCCGGTAATGGTCATCAGCATTGATAGCGGGATCACCGCCGCAGTGATTAACGCTGCCCGCAGGTTACCCAGCAGGATAAACAACACTACGATCACCAATAATGCGCCTTCCAGCAGGTTTTTACTGACGGTTGCAATGGCTTTATCCACTAAGGTGGTGCGGTCATATACTGCTTCAGCAATAACACCCTCTGGCAGAGAGCTTTTGATCTGCTCCAGCTTTTGCGCCACATCCCGTGCCACTGTGCGTGAGTTTTCACCAATTAACATCATGGCTGTACCCAGCACCGCTTCTTTGCCATCCTGAGTTGCCGCACCGGTTCGCAGCTCTTTGCCAATGGCAACGTCGGCAACGTCACTCAGCTTTACCGGTATTGTGTCGTATTGCGTAATAATGACATTAGCAATGTCATCCAGAGAGGTTAACTGACCGGGCGAGCGTACCAGCAGTTGCATGCCTTCACGTTCAATATAACCAGCGCCTCTGTTGTCATTGTTGGCTTGCAGGGCCAGTTCAACATCCTTAATACTCAGGCCATAATTAAGCAGTTTCAGTGGGTCGGGTAACACATGGTATTGCTTGTTGTAGCCACCAATACTGTTTACCTCCACCACACCTTTAACCTGTGCCAGCTGAGGTTTTATTATCCAGTCCTGGATTTCCCGCAGTGCCATGGCATCGTAAGGTGAACCATTTTGTTGCAGCGCGCCCGGCTTGGCCTGCACCGTATACATAAAGATTTCACCAAGACCGGTTGAAATAGGGCCCATTTCAGGCTCTATGCCCTCAGGCAACATATCCTTGATAGCGCTTAACCGGGTGTTGATTAAATTGCGGGCAAAGTAGATGTCCGTGCCTTCTTCAAACACCACCGTTACCTGTGACAAGCCATAGCGTGACAATGAGCGGGTATAACTTAAATTGGGTAAGCCATACAGGGCAGTTTCTACCGGATAGGTAATACGCTGCTCTGCTTCAAGTGGCGAATAACCCGGTGCCGCCGTGTTTATTTGTACCTGAACGTTAGTAATATCCGGCACTGCATCAATCGGTAACTGTTGGTAGCTCCAGCTACCAATGGCAATAATCAACAATGTCAGCATTAAAAATAGATACCGCCTCGCAATAGCCAGGCGCAACATGGATTCAATCATAGTGCCCCCTTAATGATCATGCTCGGCTTCAGATTTTTCAATATCCGCTTTTAACAGATAGCTGTTTGTAGTGACATACAACTGGCCGGGCTTTAAACCGGCAATCACTTCGACATAATCCATGTCGCTACGGCCAAGCTGCAATGGGGAAAAGACATATTCGCTATTATTTTTCACGAAGACACCGCTTTTATTGTCCAGTATTTGAATGGCCGATTTTTTAACGGCAAGCTCAACGTTGAATTCACCGCTTATCACAGCACCTTCGATCAATTGCCCGGACGACAGTTTACCGTCACGGTTATCCAGCTTAACTCTGGCCAGTTGATAGGGCTGGGTTAATGATGGGATGATATGCGCAATTACGCCGTTAATCTCAGTGTCAGCGGCCATAATGACCACTTTTTGTCCTGTCGCGACAGCATCTTGTTGTGACGGGTACAGGCGAAAATCTGCCCACAGGCCGCCAAAATCAGCAATGCTAAACAGCGTCTGCTGCTGTGCGACTTCACCAACATTGGCGCTGCGCTGAATAATAACGCCGTCAATTGGCGCTTTAATGGTATAGGTATTTAAGCTCTCATTTGACTCGACAACGGCCAGTACATCGCCTGCTTTTACGCTGTCACCCAGCGAGAATTTCACCGAGGTAAGAATACCGGGAAAACGGGCATTAACATGGCTGATGCGGTTTGGATCAGCGCTAAGCTTGCCATAAACAACCTGATGTTGGCGTAATCGCTGGCTGTCAGCACGGTCTGTGACAATATTAACCGCCGTAGCCATATCATCACTAATGCGGCTGCTTAGGGTTTCGTTGTGTTCATGCTCGTCGTTTTCGTCGTGCCCTTCATGCTCATTGTGTTCTTCATGTTCTTCGTGCTCTTCATTTTTCTTAGTGTCAGATTGCGGCTTTACCGCTTGTTCTTTGGCATGGACGTGAGCTTGTTCTTGCTCATTGGCAGCCATTACTTGCATCGGCATCAGCCAGGCTGCAATAAACATTGCCAGTGTTACATGTGGTTTCATAATGCTATCTTCCTGTATGTTCTGTTTGCCACGTCGCACAGTTAATGAAGTGCGGCAGCGGGGCAATAATCTTGTCAGTTACTGCGTTACCGGCTCGGCGGTAAGCTGTTCAATCGTCGCCTGGCTCAATAGCACCGCAGTGGCGGTTTCCAGTATTTGTCTTTTTGCCTGCAACAATTCTTGCTGGGCATTAAGCCAATCCTGATAATTTGAGCGCCCGCGCTGGTATGCATCACGCGTAAGATCCAGCGCTTGTTCCAGGTTGGGGATCACGTACTGCGCCAACTGTTGGTGACTGGTAATGAATTGCTGCCGTTGCGAGTAGGCATCAAACAAGCGTTCATGCAGGATCAGTAAGCTATCCTGCTGCCGATACTCGACATTGTTTCGCTCTGCCAGCGCAGCTTCGATGGCTGCACTATTGCGACGTTCAGCAAATAATGGCACTGAGATACCAAAGGTAAGGCCTGTATCATCACTGGCCTGATAGCGTCTTACCCCTACTTGCCAACTCAGATCTGCGCGGTTTTGGCTTTGCGCCAGTCGCACTTCAGCGTCTTTTAACCGACGTTCAGAGGCAAAAATGGTTAACGCCGGCGATTGTTGCAGCCGCTGATACAGCTCGGCAAAAGGGCGGCTTTGACCAAAAGCAAACAAATTACCTGCCACAACGTTAAAGTTGGCGCTGGTATCACCCCAAAAACGTGCTATGGCTATTTTTTGCCGCTCAATGCGCTGCAACAGGGCGTCCCGCCCGATCTGAACCTGAGCCAGTTGCGCCTTTGCCCGCATGATTTCAGCATCTGACAAGGCACCGCTGGCGGCACGTTTTTCTGCGCTTTGCAGCAGGGCTTCTGAGAGCGCTACGGCCTCTTCTGTCAGTGTCAATTCCTGCTGGCTGGCCAATAGATTAATATAATTGCGGGTAAGTTCGGCCAGCACATCGAGGGTTTGCGCTTGTTGCTGCCAATCAAGAGTATTGAGCCTGGCGTCTACTACCGCAGCGCGCCACTGAGCTTTGTTATCCAGCTCTATCACGGAAGATAAGGCGACTGTCAGCTCAGCACCGGCCAGCCCTCTGGCCTCTCCGGTGCCCGCAACATTCTCAAGCTCTACACCGAGTTGATAACCGGGTTTAAGGCTTTGCAAATCACGCTCTGCAAACAGACGCTGTTGCGTAAATTTAAACTGATGCAGCTGCGGGTTGTGTTGCAGCGTTTTATCTATTGCCTGTTGTAATGTCAGTGCTTGCGGCTCTGCACGTAGCGGAAGCGCGCAAAATACCGCCGCCAGTATTGCTGGCAGCATTAGTGTCATACGCATGGGTATGCTCCTGAAAGTTAATCGTTAATAAAAAGGATAAACAAGCAGGATCAGATATTTGGCGGCGGCACCGGTGGGCGATAGCTAATGAGGTTTAACCCTGGTTGGGTAGCGGCTATAACACTGTCACGGAAGTTAAGCAGTTCCATGCCCTGAAAAAAAGCGATATAGCAGGTCACATGAGCATGATTACTGTGTTCGTCGGCATCATGCTCAGAGTTATGTTCAACGTTATGTGCAGTGACTTGCTCACTGCTTACGTCGAAAAGGGTATCTGAGTGGCAGTGTTCATGTTGCAGGTCAGTGTAGGTATGGGCATGATCGGGCAAATGCATAACTAACGCATCACAGGCCATCACGGCATGATTCAGCATAGTCAGCATAGTCAGCAACAGTAATAATAAGCCTGATGTACGACCTAACATAAATCCCTCAGTAAGTTAGCGCTATGGTAGCGCTATTGCGACTTAATAACAAGCTACGCTTTTAGCTGTAAAATCCTGCGCGCACCATTGAGTACAACTAATCCAATGATGAACCCTATTACCAGATCCGGATAGCGTGACCCGGTCCAGGTGACTAATAATCCGGCCAAAATCACCCCTGCATTTGCGATAACGTCATTTGCAGAAAAAATCCAACTGGCTTTCATATGCGCGCCGCTTTCTTTTTGTTGATGAATTAACGAAAGACAGATCACATTAGCAACCAAAGCAATAGCGCCCATAATTAACATCAACGTCGACACAGGCTCGCTACCAAACAGGTAGCGCCGTATCACCTCACTGATCACCCCTAAGGCTAAAGCCAATTGCAGCCAGCCGGCAAGCTGTGCGGCGTTTAATTGAACCTTGCTACTACGCCCGACTGCGTATAGCGCAACCCCGTATACCGCTGCATCGGCAAACATATCCAGAGAGTCAGCTATTAACCCGGTTGATTGGGCCAGCCAACCGGTCACAAACTCTACTGCAAACATCACCGCGTTAATGCCCAGCAACCACTTTAAAATTAACCCCTCACGCTGCGAACCTGATGCTGTGGATTGTCTGGCCTGCGTTACCTCTTCGGGTTTCACCGGCCCGGTCTTTGTCAGCGATGCGCCCAGCCCTAAGCTGTGCATTTTTGGTGTAATTTCATTGGCATTAACTGTGTGAAAAACGCGAACCTGCCGTTGTGGGATATCAAACTGTAACAGAACACCAGGCTCAACTGTTTCCAGCGCCATACGGATCAAACGCTCTTCGGCAGGGCAGTCCATTTTAGGCACCCTAAATTCACTAAGGTAGGCATATTTTGCATGCTTATCAGGTGCATCAACGGCGCTATTTTCACTGTTGCCCGTTTCGCTACACTTATCATTGGAACAGCATTTTGGATTCATAACCGATAAACCTTGGGTTGTTATGGAACATAGTTTAAAGTCTATAGTAACTATAGAGTCAATAGGCCGCAGCATGATAATAAAAATTGGTGAGCTGGCAAAAATCTCCGGCTGTTCTGTTCAAACTATCCGTCACTATGACAAGGAGCAGCTTCTTTCGGCGAAAATACGTAGTGATGGCAATTTTCGTCTCTATGATCAGGCCGACATCGAGCGACTGCTATTTATTAAACACTGCCGGAGTTTAGATCTGAGTTTGGCAGAAATTCGTCAGTTACTGAGTTTGAATGACTCGCCAATGTCGCAGTGTGATGATGTCAATCAGATGATTGAACAGCATATCGAACAGGTAGAACGTCGCATAGCGGATTTAACGCAGCTTAATAAACAACTAAAGGCTTTACGTCTTAGCTGCAACTTGAAGCGCACGGTAGAGCACTGTGGTATTTTAAAACAACTGAATGAAGCCGTTAGTCAAACCAACTAAGTTGTTATCAGCAATAAATAGGAGAGTCTTAATGCACCAGCACAACCATTCACATATCAAAGACGACAGCGACAACCGGATCGCTATGGCTTTTTTTCTTAATGTGGGTTTTACCCTAATTGAGTTTATCGGCGGTTGGTTAACCAACAGCACAGCAATTATGGCAGATGCAGTGCATGACCTGGGTGATAGCTTATCTATTGGCAGTGCATGGCTGTTGAACCGGCTTGGCCGAAAGTCTGCAAACCGACAATTTACTTACGGCTACCGCAGATTGTCATTGTTTGGCGCCTTAATTAACGGCTTGGTATTGATTGCCGGATCGGTTTGGGTACTGACTGAGGCAATACCGCGGCTGGCTAACCCGGTAATGCCGGTGACAGAGGGAATGCTGGCTTTAGCTGTGCTGGGTGTTGCAGTCAATGGCTTTGCCGCTTACCGCTTGAGCAAAGGAAATACACTGAATGAAAAAGTGCTGAATTGGCATTTGCTTGAAGACGTTCTTGGGTGGGTTGCAGTTTTGGTTGTGGCTATTGTGCTGCAATTTGTGGATTGGCCTATCCTTGACCCTTTGCTTTCTATTGGTTTCACCTTATTTATTTTGGTTAATGTTTTACGAAACCTCAGCACAACTGCGCGTTTATTTCTGCAAGCCGCGCCAGATAGCAAATTGCAAAATGAAATCCAAGATACTTTGCTGAAAATTGATGAGTTAGACAGCATTCATCACCTGCATCTCTGGTCGCTTGATGGTGAACATCATGTACTCACCGCACATGTGGTAACCAATGCCAGCAAGGCATTTACTGCAAACCATTATGCCGATATTAAGCTGCGTATTGCTAACGCATTGGAGCAGTTTGATTTAGCACATACCACGATAGAACTGGAGTTAACACAAGAAGATTGTCGGGATGAATTCCCGGATATGGTGCAGTGAAGTGACCGTCATTACAACGTTAGGTTTATTTATCATTACTGCAATAGCAGAAATTGTCGGTTGCTATTTGCCTTACTTGTGGCTGAAAAAAGGAGCTTCAGCCTGGGTGCTGTTACCTACTGCAATCAGTCTGGCATTATTTGCCTGGTTGTTAACGCTTCACCCAACGGCTGCTGGACGTGTTTACGCGGCTTATGGCGGAGTATACGTAACAATAGCAATAGTCTGGTTGTGGGGAGTAGATGGCATTCAACCACACCGCTGGGATCTGGCTGGCGTGGGGCTAATGCTCGCAGGCATGGCAGTGATCATGTTTGCTCCCAGATGAAGCAGACTGTACTCGGAGCATCGGTTTGAAAGTGAGTAAATGGCGAAATAATGAATTTCATAAAAAACATATTCTTAGTCATCATTATATGAGAAATTTCCCGAATCCCGGCTAACCCTCAGATCCATCCGGCTCGGCATTGGTGTTTGCTTTTTTACCCAACAAGCTGCTGGAAACGAAAAGTAAGGCACCGAGGACAATTGCAATATCAGCCAGGTTGAAGGCCGGCCAATGCCAGTCTCGCCAATAGAAATCAAAGGAATCCACAACATAGCCGCGAAAGACCCGGTCAATCAGGTTGCCCATGGCGCCACCGAGGATAAGACTGTAAGCGATGGCTTCTCCTTTATGACGATTTTCAAGGATCAGCTTGATCAGAAAAATCGAGACCACTACCGCGATTCCGATAAAAAAGTAGCGCTGCCAGCCTCCACCATTCGCAAAAAGACTGAATGCGGCACCGGTATTCCATACGTGTACCCAGTTAAAGAATGAGGTCACTGAAATAGACTCGCCATAGGCCATTGATTGTTGCACCAGCCATTTTACAGCCTGATCAGACGCTGCCAGCAGGCCCGATATGGACAATAGGGCATACGGCGAGAGCTTTTTGCCAATAATGAGCATTATTTAACCCTTCAACGCCAAAATGCGTCTGGCACCGTTAAGTACAATGCCCCCCGCGATGGTGCCGATAATCAGATCCGGATAATTGGACCCGGTCCACGCGACCAGGGCGCCGGCGGTGATGACCCCCAGGTTGATCACCACGTCGTTGGCCGAAAATATCCAGCTAGCCTTCATATGAGCTCCGCCCCCTCGATGTTTGGATACCATCAGCAGACAGGCGGTATTGGCAATCAATGCGACGAATGCGATGGCTATCATCACCAGCGATTCAGGCTCACTACCGAATACAAAGCGCCTCACGACCTCTACGAGTACGCCAACAGCCAAAACCAGTTGGACCACACCAGCAACGTGCGCAACACGGACCTGCCTTTTCACGCTATGCCCAACCGCATAAAGAGCGAGTCCGTACACTGCCGCATCAGCAAAATTGTCCAGGGACTCTGCAATGAGGCCAGTTGACTGAGCCATCAGACCGGCAGTCATTTCCACCACGAACAGAAGTGCATTGATACCGAGCAACCAGCGCAGGGTCCAGGATTCTTGCTTAGCAGAAGCTGCCGAAAACTCGGCGGCCTTGATGGTCTCCGGATTTGCAGCAACGCTTTCCTGAAGCGCGGCTCCTAGCCCCAAGGTCTTCAGTTTCGATGTGACGGGCTCGACCTCGCCGTCATGCACGACCTTCAGCCGGCGGTTCGACAAGTCGAAGGACAGCGCTCGAATCTCCTCAAAGCCGCTCAGGGCTAGGCGAATCATTCGTTCTTCTGATGGACAGTCCATCTTCGGCACGGCATAAACACTGACCCATCTCCCTGGCGCCTCGGAGGAGGCCTGTATATCGGTATCCGCTGCGGACGTTGCATCACCGCCACAGGCGCCACCACAGGATTTGCTCATGATACGACTCCACTTGAACAATGTTGTGGTACCATTTTAAACTATAAAGCTACTATAAGGTCAATAGAGTAAAGAATCCGTTGGGGAGGAGGCTGATGCGCATTGGTCAGTTGGCGCAGTTGGTAGGGGTCGAAACACAGACGATCCGCTTCTATGAACAGCAGGGCTTGTTGCCGCCGCCTGATCGGCAGGACAACGGTTACCGTGTCTATACCGAGAAGCATGGTGAGGGGCTGGCCTTCATCCGTCGCTGCAGAATCCTGGGCCTGTCACTGGCTGAGATTCACGAACTACAGAGCTATCAGGACGACCCTCATCAGCCTTGTACCGCCGTCAACGCCTTGCTCGATGATCACATCTCTCATGTGCGGTCGCAGATAACCGCTCTGCAAGCGCTTGAGAAACAACTCGTTTCACTGAGAGCGAGTTGCAACGATGACCGGGAAGTTGAGGCGTGTGGGGTTCTTGCTGGAATTAGCGAAGGAAACATGCACCAGCAGTAGGTGAAGCATCAACCAGATAATCCGATGAGATGCCGGTCTGTCTCACTCTCATGCAAAGGTAAGATCAACCATTTAATCCGCTTACCCAATATTTATAATCAATTTCCCACTAATGCAAAAAGCTGGGGAGCTGCAAGGAAAGCACTAAATTTGTTCTTAAGAGATGTTACATATAACAAGGACCTTTGCGAATACTACGATCTTTCGCGAATTAGAAAATGGCTTGAAATACCGCTTGATAGCCATGTAGCTAATGCATTGAAAAAGGAGCCAGAGGGTGTGAATTTGCCTAAATGGTGCACTATTAAAAGACTTACCCCCGAGATAAGCAGAGAGTTTCAAACTGTTGCAACACGAGTAGCTCAACGAAAACGAATAGCGCGTGTTGATTTAGATATTTATTATTGGCTCCCTTGATAAAGGTTTTATCCCCCTGAAAATTCACTAAACAAACTTACGTTTCTCATAATTTTCAGCAAACCAAGCATAACTCCTAATATTTGACTCCTTGGCTTTCTTACTGATTTCACGGCGCTTCAACGAGTCAGGCTCTTTTTGCTCATACATCACGCCACTAAATTCCTGCCGGAACATCGTCGGCAAAAGGTGGCTGTAAGTTCTGTCAATCATCTCTATACTCGTGCCGCACTGTTTAGCCAGTGCTGCGTAATCCGCTTTGCTTTTTAGGTTCCAAGTAATATAAGAATGGCGAAGTGAGTACAGGGTACGCTCACCATATGGGCTTTGCCTTAGGTTCAGCTTTTCCAGAACATAGGTGAATTTCTTGCTGAGACTTTTAGCACTAGAGCCGTCAGCAAGCACGAATACCAAGTCATCTGCTTTTCGGTCTGGAAAGCGTTCTACTAACTGCTCTAGGTTAGCCACAAAATCGCTTCGTACCACAACTTGCCGAGTACCGGTATATAAAGTAGTTTTGCCTTTACGAACGGCTACGGTGATTTCTGGTACACCATCTGCCAATCTAAAGCTGATATCGCGCCACTGTACGTGTTCAATCTCTGTGCCTGGCCTCATACCCGTTGCCAGCGCAAAGTCGATGTAGTCTTCCATCAGCTCAAGAAGCATTTTGCTTTTCTTGTTTTTAGTCCGTTGCATCTCGTCAGTAATAAAGTCAGAGATTTTGCGATACTCTTCCCATGTGAAAGCGGCACGACGTTCTTGCCGTTTGCCGTCAGTTTCAAAAGCTGGAATATGGTATTTGGTGATTTGGCCTTTTCTTAATGCCTTGTCGTAAATTTTACTGAGTGCAGCATTGTGGCTTTGTAAAGTAGATTTTGATGGTTGCCGGCCAAACTTCACTTCGCGCCAACGATGGAAGTTGTCCATATCAGACTGCGTGATTTGGTCTATGCGCTGGTCTTTGAAAAATGGGATATGGTAGTTCAGCAGAATGCCTTTGTAGATTGAGTTATTCTTCTTTGAAACGCCTTTATCAATCAACGCCTCAAGATCAGCAATGACCTCATTCGCAAGTGCGGTAAACGGTTGAGCACCAGCCGCAATACCAAGTTTTATCTCTGCTCGACGCTTGTACATTGCATCAATTGCTACAACTTTCGCTTTTTCTAACTCGGTCTCGCCGGTCGAAAAGGTAACGTGCTTTTTATCGACTTTAAAGCGGGCGTACCAGCGCTTTGAATTGGTCTGAGTATAAAGGTATAACCCCTCCATTACTGCAACTCGTTCCTGATACGCCAACGCTGCCTCCTGCTAGATATAGCCTCGATGCTTATAGTTGTATGCCCATTCGTCCATGCGTTGCCGTAACTGCTGATCGTAAGTTACGTCTTCAAACTGCCGAACGACTCTCTCTTTGGTTTCCAGCTCAATCCCGGACAATTGCCGACCGAACATTCTCGGGATGACGTGGCTATAATGTTGCTCAATCATTTGAATGCCAGTGCCACACTGCCGCGCTAACACATCAATACTGACGTTTTGTGCTGCCAGTTCCCACGTAATGTAGCTGTGCCTTAGCGAATATAAACTTCTTTGCCCATATTGTGAATTCTTCAACTCAATCAATTCTAAAGCATTATCGAAATGTCTGTTCATTTCCTTAGAGGTTGAGCCATCAGAGAGACGGAACAGCTGCTCAGTACCAACTCGATCAGGGAAACGGTCTGATAGTCGGTTCAGCACTTTGACTATTGCTGCTTTACACACGATCTCGCGGGTGCCGGTATATTTTGTCGTCTTGCCCTTCCTCACAGTGACATAAAACCGTATCTGCGAGTCATCCCGTTCAGGGTGTAAATCAGCCCATGTTAGATTATCCATTTCTGAGCCAGGCCGCATGCCAGTCAGAATAGCAAAATCCATGTAGTCTATAAGTAACTCGCGGAGTTGGCGGGTTTTCTCCCGTCTGCCTTCCTTGGCCATCTGTACTACTTGTTCTCTTACTCGCGCATATTCATCTACCGTGAATGCGGCACGCCTTGAACCACTAGCGCCTTTGTTTTCCAGAGTCGGTACTTGAGATATCAGCATGTACTTACGTTTGACCGCAAAATCGAATACCATTTGCATTGCTGAGTTGTGGTTTTGGATCGTGGATTTAGCCGGTATCCTGCCTAACTCTTTGACACGCCACACGTCAAAATCGTCAAGTTGATCTGCATCGATACGCGTAATGTGGGTGTCACCAAAGAAAGGGATATGGTATTTATTGAGTGCACCAATATAGTCATCATAGATGACTTTTCCGGTGCCTGTTGCCATTGCTACTCTCATTTGGTGGATGACTTTTTCGGCAATATACGAGAAGCGCTTAGATTCGATTACAAAATTATTCGTCTCAAAGCGGATCTCATATTCGATTAGGAGGCGGTGAGCTTTTGCGATTGCCTCTGGTAAGTCACGGGTTTTGGTAGAACGGGACAGGTAGACGTTTTTGATTTTTAACCGAGCAATCCAGTTGTAACAGTTAGATTGCTTGTGGATTTGAAGGTTAGGTGTAAGCTGGTGTTTTTCAAGGATTTTTGCCATAACTAGACTCCTGAAATCGAAACACCTTTTGTGAAGTTTTCATAAAGGTGGAGGATTTTCTCTGTTAAGCTATTGAATTAATAGCATCAAGAGTCTACAAGTGTTTCATTCAAAATCCGCCGGGGGAAACTCCGTGTCGGTTCGAGTCCGACCCTAGGCACCAAATTTAAAGAAACCGCCTTTATCGGCGGTTTTTTGTTTTAAGCGCTTCGCTTTAAATTTTTTTACAGAAAGCAAAAAGCCCTGATAAGTCAGGGCTTTTTCTGTTCTTTAGTTAGTTCAAGCCACGTTTTGGGCTTTTAATAGCTCGCTTTGAACTTGGCTACTGCTGTTGCCGATACTGATTTTACGCGGCTTTAACGCTTCGGGTACTTCGCGTACTAGCTCGATATGCAGCAAGCCATGCGCCATGTGAGCGCCGGTTACCTTAATGTAATCGGATAATTGAAATTTACGCTCAAAGTTACGCTCGGCGATGCCTTGATGCACAAAGCGACGGCCTTCTTCTTTACCGGCTTTTTGCCCTTTAACCAGTAACGTATTATGTTCGGTTTCAATACTCATTTCTTGCTCGTCGAAGCCTGCTACCGCCATCGTGATGCGGTACTGATCTTCGCCGGTAATTTCAATATTGTAAGGTGGGTAGGCAGGCTGCTTTTCATTGCGCGCTGCGGCATCCATTAAATTCGCTAAGTGATCAAAGCCAATAAATGAACGGTAAAATGGTGCTAAGTCGATGTTTGTCATAACCAATTCCTCTTCAGCAAACAGGTAGTTTTTTTGCCCTTCAATTGAACGGGCGTTAGGGTTAACAGCACAGCGGCTGTCGGATTCATTAAAGGTGCCGTATCCGGCCACCTTAAATACTTAATAAGGTCGGCTTGTATGATTTCAAGCGATGTTGCAGATCTTTTTCATAACACTTAACTTGTCATGCGTGCGTTGTGCGCATAATATAAGTGTAACGTGCATGCATAATGAGGATTTAGTGATGAATGTTACCTTAGGTCATGAATTTGAAAAACGTATCAATGAGAAAATTTCGTCTGGTTTATATACTTCAGCCAGTGAAGTTATTAGAGATGGTTTGAGATTATTGTTTGAAAAGGATATCGCAAAGCAGCAGCAGCTTGAAATTTTACGGCAAGAAGTGACTCGGGGTTTTGAGCAATTATCAGCAGGGAAACATTCCGCTCGCAATGCCTTGGATATTTTCGATGAAGTCAGCAGGGATATTGATGGTTAGTTATAAGCTATCTTCTTTTGCTGAGTCTGATATTAAAGAAATTGCAGCAAAAACGATAGACGCTTGGGGTAAGCAGCAAGCAAGGTTGTATGCAGAAAACTTGCATAACACAATGCTTATGCTTGCCAATAACCCTGCTTTAGGGCGGATGCGCGATGACATATTCGCTGGTACAAGGAGTTTTCCTTCAGGCAAGCATGTCATTTTTTATAAGCCCTGCAAAGGTGGCATTGACGTTGCTAGAGTATTACATCAGCGCATGGATATACTCAGCCAGCTTGATGAATAATATATAAATAGTCCAATCTGTTTTAAGCAAACTATTCTTAAATTGTTTAGAAAATTTGCTGTATTAGTAGTGGTTTACCTCATCAGCTGCTAGCCTTAGCCAAGCTGATTAATCTTCAGGATCTACCATGCTACTTCGAATGCTTTTTTTAGCCTTGTTAATGCCGGCGGTTTTGGCACAAACGACACCACTGCCTCAAAGGCCTGTGTTGATGCTACAACCACAATTGGCTGAGATTATTGCTGAAGATGCCACTTTAGAAATATTGGCCGAAGGCTTTAGCTGGTCAGAAGGGCCGATTGCCGAGCCGGGTAGTGGCGATATTTTGTTTTCTGATGTGCCTGAAAATAAAGTGTACCGTTGGAATGAACACGCCGGCTTAACATTGTTTTTGCAGCCATCGGGTTATACCGGGTTGCATCCAGAGAATAACCGGCAGCAGGGGGCTAATGGTCTGATTTTTAATGCGGATAAGCAGCTTGTTATCGCGCAGCATGGTGATCGCCGTTTAGCGCTCTTTACTGGGATGCAAGAGGGCGTGCCGCAATATCAAACACTGGCGATGCGTTACAACGATAAGTTATTTAGCAGCCCGAATGATGTCGTACAACACAGTAGCGGAGCCTACTATTTTACTGACCCGCCATACGGTTTAGCCGGTGGTGACGCTTCGCCAGACAAACAGCAACCTGTAAATGGTGTTTATCGGTTGGCACCCGATGGCACAGTGACATTATTGGTTACGCAATTAACTCGGCCGAATGGCTTAGCGTTTTCCGCAGATGGTAAATGGTTGTACGTAGCCAACTCTGATCGCGCCGCCGCACAGTGGTGGCGTTATCCGTTACAAGTCGATGGCAGTGTGGCTGAAGGTGAGCTATTCCTGGATGCCACCGCACAGGCACAGCAACAGCGCGGCTTACCCGATGGTTTGAAAGTATTACCATCAGGTGTGCTCTTGGCCACGGGGCCGGGGGGTGTTTGGGTGATTTCACCTGATGGCGCACATTTAGGTACTATTCAAACCGGTGTCGCCTCTGCCAATGTGGCATTAAGTGCCGATAACCGCTGGTTATACATTACTGCCACCCATTATTTACTGCGTATAGCGCTAAAACCGCAGTAGCTAAACACAGAAATTGATTTTGGTTAAGGTTACTCCCCCACAAACATTGATTGTTAGCTAAACTGAATAACGTAGTGAGGCTCTGGAGTTCAACATGACATTTATCAACGACTTGTTTAACGGTAGCTTTATGCCGCACGGTCATTGTTTGCTATGGCGTACAGATTTATTGATTTTGCATGTCGGCGGCGATGTGATGACCTTTGTAGCCTATATGCTGATCCCTTTGGCATTGCTTCGGTTGGTTAAAATGCGTGAAGACTTAAAGTTTAGTTGGATCGTGTTGATGTTTTCTTGTTTTATATTTTTTTGCGGTGCGACTCATTTTTTGGGCGTCGTTAATGTTTGGCATGGTTACTACTATATTCACGGCATTATGAAAACATTAACGGGCATGATCTCAATTGCAACGGCCATTATGCTGTGGCATTTATTGCCTTATGCGATAGCGATGCCGAGTAAGCGCAATCTCGAAGAAAAAATTATTGCTTTAACCCTTGCCGAAAAAAATTAGCACAGGCCAATCAGCATTTAGAGTCAGAGGTAGCAAAGCGTACCGCCCAATTAGAAAAGCTGGCTACCACGGATGAGCTAACCGAGTTAGCGAATCGTCGAGAAATTATGCGTATCCTCGATGTAGAGTTATTACGTTGTAGGCGGCAAAAGTCATCGCTATGTGTCATGATGCTCGATCTTGATCATTTTAAAGCTATAAATGATGAGCATGGCCATCAAACGGGAGATCAAACGCTGAAATTCGCGGCTGAATGCTTTAAACAGCAGATCAGAAAAATAGATTTTATTGGCCGAATTGGTGGTGAGGAGTTTTTGATTATCCTGCCCGATACCGCCATCGAACCTGCGGTTGAACTGGCTGAACGGATCCGGTTGGCACTTAATCAGCAATCGACAAAACAGGCTTTGCCCAATTGTACTGTTAGCATTGGTGCCACTGACTGCCAAATCACGGATACGCCGCAAAGTTTATTACAACGTGCTGACGAAATGATGTATCAAGCTAAAACAAATGGTCGAGATCAAGTTTGTTTTAAAGCTTCAGCCTTGGATAAATGATCACGTTTCTGGCAGCTAAGTGGTTATCATTTTAAGGCCACTGGCTGAGGATTTGCTGATACTTGTCTGACGCCATTAGTTTGGCAAGTTCTAGATCAAATTGCAGCTGTAACTGTTTGTCTTTAATAATCGCACCATACGATTTTGCTGCAAAGATAGGATGAATCGAGAATTGCTCTTGCGGGTAATATTGCTTGAAGATATGTTTTAATAAACGGCGCTCGCCAATCACTACATCTGTGCGGTTATTTACCAGTAATCTTAATTGTAATTCCCGATCAGCGACCTCTAAATAATTGATGTCTTGAATAACATGACTTAACTGATCCGCCAGCACCGCATGAGCAAACTGGTAAGTAACGGTTCTTTTACCTTTCAAATCATTAATAACGTTAATGTTGTGCTGCTCAGTTTTCAGTGATATAGCGACATCTTGATATGGTAAATAAGGCTTTGTCAAAAAACCATGCTGAGATTCAAAAGCGGCTGGGCTGGCCACATCAAATTTACCTTCATTAAAGTCTTTAATCAGCCTGCTGTAGCCTAATAAGTGAAATTCTGTCGCATAGCCCATCTGCTGGAATACATGCCGTAAGATCTCAACATCAATGCCGGTGACTTCTTGCCCTGCAGGCTGAAAGGCCCATGGTGGGCCAATATTGATGGCCACTTTCAGTGTTTTCTGAGCCGAAAAGCAAGGCCAAGCTAACAGTAAAAAGCAGATCAAGACGATGCGCATATTGTGTACCGCTAAGTTACTGATGGTCATTTACACCATCTTATTGTTTTTTTGCATTGGAGTGTAGTTGATAAATAGTGTTATACCAGCAGGGAGCGTTATAAAACGGTGCTCCTTGGTGCGTAGAATAGGGCGAAAATTGCATAACTTCAGTCAGTCATCTCACCAATTATGTTCCTGCTTTTCCTTTTTAATCATATACAAGACGGCGTAAAAACCTTTATGGTAGAGGCTTGAATGATTGAAAGGATGGCGTTGATGGAAAAGTTTTTTGCAGCTTGTGGGCTGGTCTTTTTATTATTGCTCAGTGGTTGTCAGCCAGCCACTGAGCAGCAGAGTTTAGCCGATTATAGTCAGCGGCTTGATGCTGAACCGGGTTTGTTTACGCTTTATCGTGATAATGAGGCGGGTAAGGTCTATTTGCAGGTGCCGGCGAGTGATCAGCAATATCTTTATTATTCCAGCTTGCCACAGGGATTAGGTTCAAATGATATCGGTTTAGATCGCGGGCAATTGATGGAGTTAGGCGCACGCTTGGTCAGTTTTGAAGATGCTGGCGACAAAATGTTATTACGCCAGCACAATACGCAATTTCGTGCCGAATCGAACAATCCTTTAGAGCAACGTTCAGTCGATGAGGCTTTTGCCAGTGCCATTATTGGCAGTTTTAGCGTAGTGGCGCGTGATGCTACAAGCGTATTGATTGATGCGACTGATTTTGTGGTCAGTGATAGCCATGGCGTAGCACGTATTTTGAAAGCGCGCGGGCAAGGCGATTTTACGTTAACGCCGAGCCATTCGGCGTTGTATTGGCCAAGGACGAAAAGCTTTGAAAGAAATACTGAGCTTGAAGCCACCTTAACCTTTACCAGCGATAATCCGGGTAATTTTGTGCGCCAAGTGGCGCCTGATCCTTACCAAATTAGTGTGCGCGTACATCACAGTTTTGTTGCGCTGCCTGAACCTGGTTTTGTCCCTCGTACCTTTCATCCACAAAGCGGCTTTTGGTCTTTTGACTATGAAGATTACGCTGCCCCTATTGATCAACCTATTACCCAGCGTGTGATCCCACGCCACCGTTTAGCGAAAAAAGATCCCACGGCCAAGCTGAGCGAAGCTGTAGAGCCGATTGTGTATTATCTGGATGCAGGTACACCAGAGCCGATTCGTTCGGCGCTATTAGATGGTGCGCGTTGGTGGAATGATGCCTTTACCGCGGCCGGATACAAAGATGCGTTTGTGGTAAAAATGATGCCTGAAGGCGCTGATGCCATGGATGTGCGTTATAACATGATCCAATGGGTGCATCGGGCGACGCGTGGTTGGTCTTATGGTAGCAGTGTGATTGATCCACGTACCGGCGAGATTATTAAAGGGCATGTCACTTTAGGTTCGCTGCGGGTACGGCAAGATTATTTGTTGGCGCAAGGTATGACGTCACCTTTTACGGAGCCCGACATCGTGGCGTCTGAACTAACCGAGATGGCGTTAGCGCGTATTCGGCAATTATCGGCACACGAAATTGGCCACACGCTAGGTATTGCGCATAACTTTGCTGCCAGTAACCAAGACCGTGCCTCGGTGATGGATTACCCGCATCCGAAATTTACTTTAACGCCTGAGCAAAGCATCAGCTTAAACGATGCTTATGCCACGGGTATTGGGGCTTGGGATAAACGGGTTGTGCAATACGGTTATGGTGATTTTGCGGATGACGCAGCTCGCTTAGCCTTTATTGCAGAGTCTAATAATGCCGGTTTTGTGTTTATGTCTGATGCCGACAGTAATGGCATTAGCAAAGCACATGCATTTTCGAGTTTATGGGACGGTGGCGCCGATGCGGTTACCGAGTTAGAGCGTATTTTAGCGGTACGCCAGCAAGGTTTGGCAAATTTTAGCCCCGCGACCCTGGCTTTTGAGCGCCCCTATTCTGATTTAGCGGAAATTCTAGTACCTCTGTATTTTTCGCATCGCTACCAAACTGAAGCCGTCGGGAAATGGCTCGGCGGTTATCAATATAGCTATCAGGTTAAAACGGAGAATGTGGCGCCAGATTATCAACCGTTGTCGGGTGCTGAACAGCAACGCGCGTTAGCGACATTATTGAAAACCTTAGAGCCAGCACAATTGGCGTTAAGTGCGCAGATCCAGGCATTAATTCCCCCTAAAGCCTATGGTTATCGCAGTAGTCGCGAGAGCCCACAAGGTTATACTGGGTTGATTTTTGATCCCCTATCTTTAGCCGAAGCGGCCGCCAATCAAAGCTTCGCCATTTTATTGGATGAGCAGCGTTTAGCAAGACTGCAGTGGCAACATCAGTTTGATAACAAGGTGCCCAGTGTCAGTGCTGTTTTAGCGGCTACCTGGCAACAAATTCAGCAGCCGGTTGCAACCCAACCTTTGCTCAGTCGACGCATGCAAATCAGTTACTTGCAGCAGTTACTAGCGCTGGCTAAGTCAGCAGAATTAGCCCCCGAGTTGCGCGCAGAGTTATTGTTTCATCTGCAAGGGCTCAGCGAAAAGTTCGCTTTGGGTAATGATGCGCACCATTTGTTATTATTGAAAATGGCGGGGCAAGTGAGTAATGCGGCAGCGGATCTCAATAAGGTTAAAACCTTACAAGCGCCGCCAGGCTCGCCAATTTAACGGTTATAACAGCAAGCCGGCAATCGTCAGATTGTCGGCGGTTAGGTTAACTGCTGGCTTTTTGGTGGGCATATTTATTAATGTTAGCGAACGCCATCAAGATATCTTTGGCGTAACTGATCCGCGGATGTTTTAGTGCGCCCTTGCGCCAAACTAAATAGATAAAATTCTCAGGCCCCTCTGGTCCTAGCTGCATCAACTCCCCTGCTGTTATCGCCTCTTTACACAAATAATCGGGTAAAACGCTATAACCAATACCGGCTTTTATAATGCCAGCTATGGCACGAATATCGGGGCAAATAGCGGCGATCGGTGACAAACAGCTGTCATTAAACACGGTTTTAAAATACGGCCGGATCAATGGCAGTGTCTCGTCGTAACTGACCACGGGATACAGTCTTAGCTGTTCGCTACTTAAGGTTTGCTGGGCTAATTGTTGGCCATTAAAGCGGTTGGTCACTAAAATTAAACGCTCGCTATCAATAATTTGATAATCATACAAGGCAGGATCGGGAGTAGAAGCGGTGATCGCCAATTCCGCGGTACCTTCAGCTAATAACTGATAAATACGATCTTTATTACCCACATGTACCACTAAATTCACTTCACCCGCTTGCAGTAAATTAGCAAACTGTGCACCGGCAATATAGCTAATATATTCAGCCGGCCCGGCAATATTCAAGGTGCCATAAACGGCACTATTACGATTACGCACTGACGCTAGCTTTTGCTCGACGGCATCAAAGTGTCGTGCCACTTGCAGTGCTAAATCATGGGCCGCTACCGTGGGTTCAACACCTCGAGCTTTACGCTCAAACAACGCAAAGCCCACCCAAGATTCGATACTTTGGATATGCGCAGTGGCTGCCGGTTGTGATAAGCCTAAATTGGCGGCGGCCTTGGTAATGGTGCCGCAGCGATACACTTCAACAAAGGTGCGTAACTGCACAAAATACGACATATGCTATTAGCCATCAGAAATATGATGGCTGATAGTAAAAGAGCTGAGTTCTAACCACAAGTAAAACCCTTTAAGCTTTACTCACTAAAAACACAGCCGCGGTATCGTCGGCCTGTTAAACCAAAGGAGTCACTATGTTCAAGCAAAGCTTAATTGCCGTAGCACTCGTTAGCGTATTTAGCCAAGGCGTTATGGCATCAGACAGTAAAGGTCAGATCTTGGTGTTGTTATCAAGCGAAAGCGAAATGCAGCTGCAAGAGGGTAAAACCATTAGCACCGGTTATTACTTAAATGAGTTTGGCGTACCGGCTGATGCTTTTATTCAAGCCGGCTATGACTTGGTGCTAGCTACGCCAAAAGGTAATGCACCGGTGGTCGATCAAAAATCAGTCACCACTGACTATTTTGGTGGCAGTGCTGCTGAAATGCAGCGTATCAAAGAGGTTATTGCTGCGATCCCTGGCATCGACGATACCTTGTCGTTGCGTGAAATTTTAGACGGTGGTTTAGCGCAGTATAAAGCGGTGTTTATTCCAGGTGGTCATGCGCCTTTAATTGATTTAGCTAACAATCCTGAAGTCGGCAAAATACTCACGCATTTTAATGCTAACGCTAAGCCTACTGCGGCCATTTGTCATGGGCCGATAGCGTTATTGTCACCCCAACAAAACCCAATGGCTTTTCAGCAAGGTTTAATTGAGCAAACTAACCCTAAAGCCAGTGACTGGATTTATGCCGGCTACAAAATGACCATTTTCTCGAACAGTGAAGAAGCGGTATTTGAAGGTTCACTTGACGGTAAAAAGCTGCAGTATTACCCAGGCCAGGCCATGCAGCAGGCTGGTGGCAATATGCAGTATGCCGCAGATTGGACATCGAATGTGGTGGTAGACCGCGAGCTGATTACTGGGCAAAACCCTTTTTCGGATAAAGCCCTTGCAGCCGAAGTATTAAAGCAATTAGCCGCTAAGTAATGTTAACTGCTGGCCAGCGAGCCAGCAGTATTCCCTTTATTTTGGAGTGATGATGTTAAATTTTAATTTTAAAAATCAAACAGAAATCTTATTTGGTAAAGGCCAAATTAAAGAAGCGAAAAGTCGTTTACCGCAAGATGCTAAGGTGCTGTTTTTATATGGCGGTGGCTCGATTAAACGCAACGGCGTTTATGATGACGTGATAGCGTTACTCGATGGCGTAAATTTTCACGAATTTGCAGGGGTTGAACCTAACCCGACCCTAGAAACCTTAATGCAGGCTGTCGAGTTAGTGCGAGCTAAAAACATTAACTTTATTTTAGCTGTGGGTGGAGGCAGTGTGATTGACGGTGCTAAATTTATTGCTGCAGCAGCCCATTTCAAGGGGGAGCCGTGGGATATTCTGGCCAAAGGCGCGGCCTTTGCACACGCCTTACCCATTGGTGCCGTCTTAACCTTACCCGCAACGGGCTCTGAGAGTAACGGTAACTCGGTTGTGACCAACAAAGCCACTGCGCAAAAACGTGCCTTTGCCTCTGATCTCGTGCAGCCAACCTTTGCGGTGTTAGATCCGGTGTATACGCTGTCGCTACCGGTTAAGCAGGTGAGTAATGGCGTGGTGGATGCCTTTGTGCATGTGATTGAACAGTATCTTACTTATCCAGTAAATGCGCCGCTGCAAGATCGTTTTGCCGAGGGTATTTTACAAACCTTAATTAGCGAAGGGCCAAAAGCCTTAGCCACACCCGATGACTACGATGTGCGAGCCAACGTGATGTGGTCGGCGACTATGGCGTTAAACGGTTTAATTGGTAAAGGCGTGCCGCAAGATTGGGCAACGCATATGATTGGTCACGAATTAACGGCGTTATTTGGGCTGGATCATGCACAAACCTTGGCGGTAGTGTTGCCGACACTGATGTATGTGCAGCGCGAAAAGAAACGCCAAAAGCTGCTGCAGTTTGGTCGGCGCGTATTTAACATCAACACTAGCTCAGAAGATGAAGTGATTGATTTAACCATCAAAGCGACACAAGACTTCTTTGAAAACATGGGGGTTAAAACACGTTTAAGCGATTACAACTTAGCCGAAGCGGATATTGATAAATTAGTTGCTAACCTCGAGCGTAATGGCATGACGGCGTTAGGCGAGCATGGCGATATCGATTTAGCTAAAGCACGGCAGATCCTTACGCTGGCGCTTTGATACGGCTAAGTTAACTTACCCAATAAAAACAGCGGTTTAAGCCGCTGTTTTTTTATTTATAAGTATCTTGCTTACCTCACGAAAGGTAACTTTTTCAACGGTTTGCGGGCGGCTTTTTTTCTGATAAGTGCTAAGGCTGTTGAAATCGCGCTAAGCGCGAGTGGACATAAGGGCGACATAACGCCGCTTCTGCATAATCCACAGGGATCGTTGCCGCTTCTTGTTCGCGATGATATTCAACAAAGCCTGCTCGCTGATAAGTCGCTAAGGCTGCAGGATGATCGTCCGAGCAGGTATGCACCCAGATATTCGGCGTTTCTGTATTTTGCTGCGCTTGTAACCACTGCTGCGCTAAGGCAATAGCGGCTTGGCTTAATTTAGGGCCTAAGCCTTGGCCGCTGAATGCGGGTAATAAACCAAAAAACTTTAATTCGACACTGCATTGCTTGGCCTCTGTTGAGCCAGCCACCGCACTGGGTGTACTTGGGTGTAAGTTCAGCTCGACAAAACCGGCAATACTGCCATCTTGATACAGCACCCAGGTGCGAACATGTTCATTTGCAACATGCTCCAGCCATTGCTGATAATCCCAGCTTAAGCGGCTAAACCAGTGCCAAGGCGTACCTACGGCGTGAAATAAAAATTGGCTGAGCTCTGGGCTCGGTCGACGGGCTTCCATCAGCAAACAGTCGGTTGGCCAGTCGGGTAGTGACAGGGTAGGGCCTTGATACTGTAAATACCAAGTGGTGATAAGTTTGCTAGCCATAAGACCATTATTTCAGTGAATAAAGTTTGCCTTATGCTAGCAAAGCTAACTGAGCAGGTAAATGTGGCAATGCCTTAATACGAGGTGTGGCAGTATTAATGCCGCGAAAGTTAAGGTAATTGCAAATGACGGCCGCCATCCAGTGCTAAGCAACGCCCCGTAATGTAACGGCTATTCAGCAGGTAAAGCACGCTTTGTAATACTTCATCTGGGCCAGGGGCAATGCCCATTAAGGATTTTTTCAGTGCTTTTTCGCGATAAGCCGCATCATCGTGCTCGTTAAACATCAATAGCGCTGGGGCAATCGAATTCACTTTCACCTTAGGCGCTAACTTACGTGATAGTGATAGCGTTAAGTTTTCCAATGCAGCCTTAGAGGCAGCATAGGCTTGATGTTTGCTGCTACCGACACTGGCAACAAAGTCGGTTAAATGAATAATATCGGCAGTCTCTGTACTGGCGAGTAATTGGGGCAACAGGGCTCGATTTAACAAATAAGCGGCACGCGCATGAATATGCTGCATCGCATCAAAAACCTCTGCATCCTGCTGTAACTGGCTCAGTATATCTTGCGGCTGAGCTGTTGCGGCTTGCGGGCGATCTGCTTGCCAGCTCGAAGCATTATGAATCAGCGCTCGGATCGCAGGATAGGGCGCCAGTGCTGCAATAAGCGCGGCCATACTGGTTAAGTCATTTAAATCGGTAGCAATACACTGCGCGCCCGCTTGTTGCAGTTCACGGATGCCCGTTGTCATTTTGCGGTAAGTCACCACCAGTTGATAGCCATGTTCAAGCAATGCCTTGGCACAATATAACCCGACACGTTGGCCGGCACCGGTAATAACAATAATGCCTTTATCTGAGGAAGCCTGAGAAACGGTGCTGCTTTGCATATAAAAAACCCTATGAGAACGCTAAAAAAGCCTTATACGCGATAAAGTGTTGTTGGGTTTTACTGTTAAAACAACCGCGAAGTTGACGAAGTGCGAAGAAGTGAGCTGCATAACCGTAGCAGCGAAGCGCCTGCTACGGTTTCATCAGTCTAAGCCGCCTAAATAATACCTTGTGCTGCACGGCTGAGTTGATGGTGAATCATTAACGATAGAAGGCTTCAACTTTGCCTTTTAGGGTCATTAATAGGGGTTGGCCACGACGGTCTAATGCCTTGCCTGCCGCCACTTTTACCCAACCTTCGCTGATACAATATTCTTCTACATCAAAGCGCTCTTTACCATTTAATCGAATACCGATGTCGTGTTCAAAAATAGCTTCAACATAGAAACGGCTGCGAGGATTAACAGAAAGGTGGTCCGGTAAGTCTGGGCGTGCGGTCGTATCGTTCATAGCAGTGCTCTGTCTGAAATTAAGTTGGCGCCATTGTATGCAAAGCGGCGATCTCGCTCAAGTGTGTTGGTAAGAAACAGCTTACACATTACCAAAAGTGGGGAATAAAAAAGAGGACGCAAAGTCTGTGTTATGGTTGTGATAACGGATGTTAAATGATTGACTTCACTACTGATGCTTCCAAGAACATCCTTTTTCGTATGACAGTCGATTAAATGAAAGAATCTGTCGTAGTGATTTAAACAATGGCCTGATGGTGGATGATAAGTATGCGGCTTTTAATGAGGTTAGTGGGGGCTTTGTGTCTGATACTGGTTATCGGCATCGTGATATACATGGCATTACATCGTGAACCTGATCGTACCGTCGAACAACTTCGAGTGCGCTGGGCGCCAGCACCTTCTCAATTTGTTGAGGTGGCTGGTATGCAACTGCATCTGCGGGATGAGGGCCCTCGCGGCGATCCTACCCCTATTGTACTGATACATGGAACCAGTTCTTCGCTGCACACTTGGGATGGCTGGGTGAATGCGTTAAAAGACGAGCGTCGTGTCATTCGATTTGATTTACCTGGTTTTGGTTTAACTGGCCCTTCAGCTGATAACAACTATAGTATTGAAAACTATGCACGAATTGTTATAGCCCTACTCGATGAGTTGCAACTAGAGCAAGTGGTGATCGCGGGCAACTCTTTAGGGGGTAATGTGGCCTGGGCGACGGCGGTGCTGTATCCACAACGTATAAAAAAACTGGTGCTGGTTGATGCCAGTGGTTATCCAAATCAAGCGCAATCTGTACCTATTGGCTTTACGATTGCCCGTATTCCTCTATTAAACAAACTGATGGAGCAGGTTTTACCGCGTAGCGTTATAGAAAGTAGCGTGAAGAATGTTTATGGTAATCCTGCCTTAGTCACAGCTGAACTGATTGATCGTTATTTCGAGCTTACTACCCGAGCGGGTAATCGTCAGGCTTTAAGTCAGCGTTTGCGGCAAACACAAACCGAGTCGTTAGTGAACCGAATTAAGGATCTGAAATTGCCAACACTGATTATTTGGGGCGGCCGTGATCGTCTTATTCCACCTGCTATGGCTGATCGCTTTCATCAGGATATTGTTGGGAGTCAATTGGTGCGTTTTAATAGGTTGGGTCATGTGCCACAGGAAGAAGATCCCGGCAGTACGGTGACTGTTTTTAAGCAGTTTTTGGCCGATGCAAATCAGACCGCAGCACGACAATCTGCTAAGATCAACTGAGCTTTTTTGATAGTTTATTAAAGCTGCAGCAAATTAAGCCAGATGATATGCAAAAGGAGCGCTACTTTTGAACGGTAAACATTGTCCCATTTGCAACAAGGATATTGGCGTTTTAGCCATTATGAAAGCGGCACTCCCTACACGGATAGCCTGTCCGCACTGTAAAAGTGGCTTAGTTTATAAGCCTTTTCCGTGGTTGTTGGCCAGCATGTGTCTCGTTATTTACTTGGCGTTATTGCTCTTGATTATCTTGCTGTATCAACCAGTCTTTTTTATTGATCATCCTTTAGCATTATTGATTCAAATAGGCTTTGCTTTGCTGCTATGGATACCGTTTGAGCTATTTTTAGCAACAGTACTCAGAAGTCAATCTGCCTTATCGGCAAAATAAAAATACAACGTTGGCTGAAATAAGCCATCTTTAAGGTGTGAATGATGAATCAAATTAATCCGAATAAATTGCTTAAGAGCAAATGGACAGCAATAAAACCGATAAACAAAGAAAAGCATTTTATGGTTAATGAAGTCGAGTTTGATGAAGAGGGGAATGTGCTTGCTTGCACGATAGAAGCGGTGATGTCGAAGCGTTCAATGCCTATTCAATGGCAGGAGTTAAAAGATATTCGGATTTGGCAACAAGGCTGGAAGTAGCCGCTTTCATTTGCTGACGATGCTGGTAATTAAGCCAACCTTTGCCATACTTGTTTAATTAATAAGCGACCATGAGTTGTCGTTTATTTAGTTAACAGTGATGGTAGTGGATAATCAGGATAAATTATTAATAACAACTAACCCGCCCGATGTCGAGCTTACCGCTCAGACGTTACAGGCGGGTTTTTGTTTAAGTGATATCACCGTTCTGCCCGAGAAAGGGTTTGTGGTGGTCAATGGCGAGTACCGACATTTATCCGCTAAAGCATTTGAAGTGTTGTTACAGTTAGCGCTGCATGCTGAAGAAATCGTACCGCAACAACAGATATTGTTGGCAGTTTGGGCTGATGCCGATGCACCTAAGGCAAATTTAACCCATGCGATTAGTGAGATCCGGCATGTATTAGGGGATCATAAAGAATGCCCGGTGTTTATTCAAACCCTACCTCGGCGTGGGTATCGCTTGCTTACGCCACTGCAATCTCAACCTACTCCCAGCGCAGCCAATGCGCCACCACTGATAGAGCGGCGAAGCCAAACCGTCGTGGTGAATCGGCATTGGTCGTGGTTGATGTCGCTATTTCGCGGCAGTCGACTGTTTAGTGTAAGCGTGGCGTTTCTAGTCAGTGTTTGGTTATTTATTCAGGTTATGGCCATCACCTTTCCGCTAATGAATATCTCGGCGACAGGCATGAAGCTGACTTTACTGGTCTTGCTGGTGGGTTTTCCGGTGGTGTTGTTGATTACCTGGGTGGGTGACTTACGCGAGCGCAAAAGACGGATGGCTTTGTCAAATAATCCAAAGCAACGGCAGTTTTGGCGGCGGCAATTAGCCGTCGATTTAGGTTTTTTATTGTTGTCGTTTACGGCAGTGTGGTTGTTAGGTCGCTCAATAAAGCTGGCCATTGATGATGATGTGCAGCAAGCCCCGGCTATTGTGCAGCAAACCGTTGCTTTGGGGCCTATCGCAAACTCCTTAGCTATTTTGCCGTTTCAGCTGCAGCATGGCAGCAAATTAGCCGATTATCTGCTGTCGGGGATCCGTGATGAGTTAGTGTATTCCTTAACGCAATTAAATCAATTTCCGGTGCTGGCCGATCGAGCAATGCAAAATATCAGTACGGATCTGAGCTATCAACAATTAGCGGATCAATTGCGGGTGGAGTATGTGCTAGAGGGGCGTATGCAGATTGTGGATGAACAGTTTCAGCTGGTGATTTCATTGGTTGAAACCGCCACTGGCATGCAGCGCTGGTCGACACGTTTAGCTCAGCCAGAGCAAGCCTTACCGACATTACAACGCGATTTACATCGACAGGTGCAAAATGCATTGGTGCTAGTGATGCCGCAAGTGTCCGTTAGTTTAACCGGGCGTGATTATCAAATAACCAATAACTTCAAAGCGTTTGATGCCTACATGCAAGCCCAGCAACAGCTAAAAAAATATGATGATTTGGCCAGTTTAGATACGGCTGAACAGCTGTTATTACAGGCCCTAAAGGAAGATGCTGATTTTGCATTGGCTTCAGCTAGCTTGTGTAAGGTGCATTTAGATAAATATGCCCTGACTCGACATATCGAAGAGTTCGATTTAGCCAATACCGCTTGCCAACATGCCGCGGGTTTAGCGGTTAACCAAGCAGAAGTGTATTCTGCTTTAGGCGAGCTGTACCGGTTGCGTGGTCAATACCCAGAAGCTATCGCGCAATATGAGCAAGCGCTTGCCGTTAATAGCCGCTGGGTTGATGCTATTACCGGTAAGGCCAGAGTGTTAAGTGCTAAAGAGCAGTCACAAGAAGCGGAGTTGCTGTTTAATCAAGCCATCGAATTAGAGCCAGGATATTGGCAAAACTATATGCATTACGGCCGGTTTTTATATGACAATGCCAATTTTGCTGCCGCTGCGCGTCGTTTTGAGCAAGCGTCGCGCTTAAAACCAGGCAGTACCGATGTGCTAAATAGCCTTGCGGCGGCATGGTTTTTGAGCGGGCAATTTCAGCAGGCGATAACAGTTTGGCAGCAAGTGGTGGAGTTATCGCCCGTCTCGTTATCGTTTTCTAACCTTGGCACGGCGTTATATTTTGCGGGCGATTATCTGCAAGCCGAGCAGTTCTATCGACAGGCGTTAGCCGTGAGCCCAGCGGATTACACCATTTGGACTAATCTAGCCGATGTGCTTGATGTGCAGGCGGATCGGCAACAAGAAGCGTTGGGTCTGTATCAGCGGGCGCTTAGCTTAGCGCAGGGTAATTTGGTGATTAATGCTCAAGCTCAGCCGCTATTATCGCAAATTAGCCGATTACAGGCAGAGCTACAGCAATGCGAGCAAGCTTTTGATACTGAACAGCAATTATTAGTGAGTAACCTGACTGACTTTTACGTTTTTTATGATTTAGCCATCGCCAACTTTACCTGCCAGCGTGCTTTACAGGGCATAACGTATTTACAGCAAGCGATCGACTTCGGTTATCCGGCCTCTTTGGTGGCGGCTGATCCAAAAATTCCCCATGAGATCTCCTCTCGCCGTTCTGGAAATGCAGTATCGATTAATCAACATGAAGGAAGATATAGATGAAAACCTTACTGATGTTCATGATTTTAACCGGCAGCTACTCGTTGTTTGCGGCGGATAAAGATCAGGTGTTACAAATTGAAGCGACGCCAGTTGCAGGCAGTTACTGTATTGTCGGCATTGAACCTGTCGGTGAAGATAATTGTAAAGAAAATAATGGTCAGCGCGGTCAATGTGAAGGTATCGCCAACTGTGTTTGCATAAAACCTGATAAGCATATTGAATGGCAAAGTGCCGACATAAAAGACTATCAAATTTATTTTTATGGAGATTCCCCCTTTAAACCAAATTGTAATTTAGAGTCGAATACTCAGGGTAAATTAAAATGTCGCATCAAAAATGACGCTGTGCAGCATTACGATTACGGTGTCAAAGTCGCAGACTGTGAAGACTTTGACCCTAGGATCATTATTAAGTAAGCTGTTTTGGCATCATTATAATGCTTTATGCTGCAGCCCAGTTGCTGCAGCAAATTGTACTATGGCCTAATGTCATATTCTGGGAGGCGATATTGAACAATACACTTGAAGGATTGTTATTAGCGCTGTCGATGGATCCGCTGTTAGATAGCGATCATCGCTCGCAAGCCGAAAGCGTGTTGTTGCAAACGTGTTTACAGGGTATCAAGGTATCGCGGGCCAGTATTTGGCTTTATAGCGATGAGAACAGTACTATAGCGTGTAAGTTGTTGTGCACTCAAGCCGGCATAAGCACTCACGATCTGCCCACATTAAACCGGACAGACTATCCCAGTTATTTTGCCGCACTTGATAAAAAACGCGTGATCACCGCGCCAGATGCGCGCAGCGATCCGGCCACCTGTGAATTCAACTTGGTTTATCTTGAGCCTTGCAATATCTATTCGCTGTTAGATGTGCCGCTACGCTACAAAGGCGAGGTCATTGGCATTATCTGTTGTGAACAAACACAGCAGCCACGTTTGTGGTCGGATAGCGATGCGGCTTTTGTGGGGGCCTTATCAGACTTGTATGGCCGTATTGTCGCCGCGGCCCAGCGTCATCGTTATCAGGTTCAGCTGGAGACAGCGAATGCCCGTTTAGAAAGCCAAGTGCAAGAGCGTACACAGCACTTACAGGCGGCATTAGATCAGTTAAAACAAACTCAGCATCATCTTATTGAATCAGAGAAAATGGCATCATTAGGTAGTTTAGTGGTGGGCGTAGCGCACGAAATTAATACACCGATTGGCGTTGGGCTTACGGCGAATAGCCATAGCCAATATGTGTTGGAAAAAGTACAGCGTACCGTTGAAACCGGTGGCATCACCAAGCAATCTTTAAAAAGTGCCGTCACCGATTTATTGCAATCGTGCAATATCGTAGAGCGCAACTTAGAGCGTGCAGCTGGGCTGATCCAACAATTTAAACAAACGGCCTTAGATCAAGCGCATTTTGAATTGCACGCGATCGACATTGACGATTATATCTCTGCGCTGAGTAGTACCTTGCAATCATTTTGTCGGCAACATCAGGTTGAGTTACAGTTACAGCTGAGTAGCGGCTTGTCTTTAAACACTTTTCCGGGAGCCTTAGCGCAAGTCATCACCAATTTAGTCACGAATGCTTGCTTACATGCGTTCGAGCAAGCGACGCAGCCTGCGTTAGTTAACATTACTACTCGGGTATCTGCCGATCAACAGCTGTGCATTGTGGTCAGTGATAATGGTTGCGGCATTCCGCGCAGCCATCAACAAAAAATCTTTGACCCTTTTTTTACCACTAAGCGTGGGCGAGGTGGCACGGGCTTAGGTTTATCGATTGTCTACAATATTGTTAAACAGCACTTAAAAGGTGAGCTAAGCCTGCACTCTGAGCCTGCTCAAGGCTGTCGTTTTAGCCTAACCATTCCTAATTTGCATTAAAGTGCGATTGGCCACCCCACGGCGCAATGTTCTGGCTAAAGAGCTGTGAAAGCGGCTTGCAGTTGCGTTTAAGGCAAAGTCCACAATAAGCGCGCGCCTGCCAAGAATAGCAAGCTGTAGATCAGCGGAATAATAATGCGTTCAGGCAGGCGTTTTTTTAAATAGACGCCCAGTTTAATCGCGATAAAGCTCAAAGGTAACAGCGGTAACACTTGATAGAGGTGTTGCAGGGTTAATTGTCCTTGCCAAATATACGCTGGTACTTTTAGCCAATTGGTTAAGGCAAAAAATACCGCTGCCGTGCCCAGGTATGTTGTGTAAGGCAGCTGTCGCGCCAGTAAGTAAATTTTTATTGGCGGTCCACCGGCATGCAATAACGTTGAGCTCAGTCCGGCGACAAAGCCTAAAATACCTCCTCCTAAGCTATTAGCTAACCAGGTTGCCGCTTTACCCCGTTGTAAAAAGTAATTTAGCGCAAATAGCACACTGGCGGCACCCACTAAGCCTTGTAGAAAAGCCGTATTTAATTTGCCAAGTAACAAGGCGCCAACCAAGATACCGCCTAGCGCAGCCGGTAATAGCCGTTTTAAGTCAACCATACTCCATTGCCGCCAGTATTGATGCAAGGTTAAGGCATCAGCGGCAATTAACAACGGTAAGAGTAGAGAGAGTGCTGTTGGGGCTTCAAAGCTCAGTAATAGCAGCGGTAAAGCCAGTAAGCCAAGGCTACCTGCAAAGGCGGCTTTGGAGATGCCAATCAGTAACACAGCAATGATCAGTACTGCCCATTGTTCGATTAGCATAGCGTTGCAATACCGAGCTTAAGCCGGTAAATCAAACCAAATGGCATTGACAGGTCCTTGTAACACCTTGCCTTGAAGTGACGCGATCGCGGCAAGCTTGATACCATCACCGGGAGCAAGCGTTTGCTCTGCCAGCGACACTGTGCCACTGATCAGATGCAGATAATACGCTCTGCCAGCAACAACTGGCAACTCAAATGCGTCACCTTCGGTTAAACGAAGCTGTGCCACCTGGGCGTCTTGTCGTATCTGCAAAGTGCCATTGCGGCCATCTGGCGTAATCACCCATGTTAAGCCAAGTGCTTGGCCAAAGTCTTTTTGTTGATAGCGTGGTTCACCCTCTTGTTGATTGGGTTCAATCCAAATCTGCAAAAACGTTAATGGCGCGGTTTTACTGGCATTATATTCGCTGTGTTGAATGCCTTTTCCCGCACTCATCAGTTGGAACTCGCCGGCTGGTAAAATTTTTTCATTACCCGCAGAATCTTTATGCGCGATATGACCGTCGAGTACATAGCTGATAATTTCCATATTGCGATGACCATGCGAACTAAAGCCTGCCCCTGCGATCACCCTGTCATCGTTGATCACGCGTAAGGCTGAAAACCCCATTTGTTTAGGGTTATAGTAATGGCCAAATGAAAAGCTATGTTTGCTGGTTAGCCAGCCAAATTGTGCTTGTCCGCGGTCTGCTGAACGAATAATCTCTAACATGTTAATCTCCGCTAATCAGTTTGCAGGGCCCTATGGTTTACGTTGGCCTTGCATCGTATGTTGCTAGTTTAAGCGGCGGCCTTAAACAAATAAATGGTAATAAATATGATGAATCTTACGGTTAATTAGATGGTAACAGCGAATATGCTTACTTTGCGGGTGTTGTGGTTAACAGTTTTGGCGTTGCTGGCTTTTGCGGGAAATAGTTTATTGAATCGAGCAGCATTTAGTCATACGAGTATTGATGCGACGAGTTTTACCTTAGTGCGGATCATATCTGCGGCACTCCTGTTATACCTGTTGTTAAGAGTGCGTCGACCGCTACGGCAGCCTGCGGGCAGTTGGCTTGGTGCGGGCTACTTATTTGCCTATGCGGCGTTTTTTTCTTTTGCTTATGTACAGTTGGATACCGCCACCGGAGCGTTATTGTTATTTGGCGCCGTGCAATTAACCATGCTAGCGTTGGGGGTAAAACAGTTAACTCAGGTTAGCGGTTGGCAATGGGCTGGCGCAGGCTTGGCATTAGCAGGGATTGGCTGGCTATTGTTGCCAGGCGCCAGTGCGCCAGAACCCCTGTCAGCCTTCTTTATGTTATGTGCCGGTGCCGCATGGGGATTATATTCCTTACTGGGCCAACGCGCGGGTGATGCTGCGGCAAACACTGCAGGCAATTTTTTAAGAGCGAGTCCACTGGCATTGGGGCTGTGTGTAATATTTTGGCCAAACCTGCAATGGGATCCCTATGGTGTGCTGCTGGCGCTGATCAGTGGTGCCATTACTTCTGGTTTAGGTTACTACATTTGGTATCGGGTATTGCCAGCCTTATCAGCGTTACAAGCTGCATCGGTACAATTGGCAGTCCCTGTTTTGGCTGCCATACTGGGTATAGTGTTGTTAAATGAGCCATTAACACTACGTTTAGTGATCGCTGCGGCTGTCGTACTTTGTGGTTTAGGCTTGGTCTTATTGAGTAATAATCGCGTTTAATCCGCTAAAGTATCCGCCTTTTGCGGCACGTTCGCGTGTAAAGCTTGCTCGGGCAAACTGGTGAGCTTGCTGGATTTACGGTATGCTGTAACAGGGTATTGGCCAAGCTAAGTAGTTGCCATGCCAGCAAAAAAGGAATCGATATGCGATCTGTAAATTGGCAAAATGGTTGGCGGCAAACGATAGATTTTGTTCGAGCCTATGCCCAGCGTTGTAAGCAAGATCAGTTGTCTGTGATGGGCGGCTATTTGGCTTATATCTCATTACTGTCTTTGGTGCCTATGGTCACCGTGATGTTTTCTATGCTCAGCGCCTTTCCGATGTTCGCGCAGTTTCGCACGAACTTAGAGCAATTTATTTACGCGAATGTGATCCCTTCTCGCGGCGAAGAAATTCAAACCTATCTCACGAAATTTATTGGCAATACCGGCAGTATGACCGCTATCGGTATTTTGGCTTTAGTCTGTGTGGCGTTATTATTGATCCACAATATCGATAAAACCTTGAATAAAATTTGGCGTGTAACGAAACGGCCACGATTAATCATTTCGTTTTCTATTTATTGGATGATTTTAACGCTAGGCCCCATTTTAGTCGGCTTGTCGATCGGGATGACCTCCTACGTGGTCCGACTGAGCAGTTTTGCCGATGATTACACGCCTGGTTTTTCGAGCCTCGTCCTTGGATTAGTGCCTTACGCCATGTCGTTAATCGCCTTTTTTATCTTGTATTTGGTCGTGCCGAATATCAAAGTGCGGCTTAAACATGCCTTGCTCGGGGCGTTATTGGCCACTGTACTATTTGAATTATCGAAGCGCGGCTTTGCTATTTATGTGACACACTTTCCAACCTATCAAACGATTTATGGTGCTTTAGCCTTATTACCTATTTTGTTCGTTTGGGTGCATTTATCGTGGATGGTGGTATTGCTTGGTGCAGAATTAACGGCGTTATTGCAACAACGTGAAGAGGGTGTATGTGAAGAAGGCGATGATTGTGCGGTACCCGATCAGGATGAAGCGCCTCCTACCACTATTGATACCGAGCGCTTAACATGAAAGCATTAATTCAACGCGTGAGTTCGGCTAAAGTTGAGATTGAACACACAACAGTGGGTGCTATTGAGCAAGGTTTACTGGTGCTGCTTGGCGTAGAGGCGACAGATAATGCTGCTGATGTGCAAAAGTTGGCTGAAAAAGTGTGTCGTTATCGAGTGTTTAGCGATGACCAAGGCAAAATGAATTTGAACGTGCAACAGGCCGGCGGAGCCTTGCTGGTTGTTTCGCAATTTACCTTAGCGGCGGATACACGTTCGGGTTTAAGACCGAGTTTTACCCCAGCAGGCAGCACGCAACTGGCAGAGCAGCATTATCAGGCTTTTTGCCAGGCTTGCCAAACGCTTGGCCTTAAGGTGGCGACAGGGCGTTTTGGCGCGAATATGCAGGTGAGCTTGGTCAATGATGGGCCGGTAACTTTTTTATTGGAGAGTCGTTAAATCGATGAACGCGAACTTACTGAATCAGCGCTGGCAATTGCGCAGCCCAGAGAGCGCCGCCGACTGGCAAGCCTATTATCAATTACGTTGGCAAATTTTACGGGCGCCATGGTTACAAGCTTTAGGTAGTGAGCGCGACGAATTAGAGCAAGACGCTTACCATCTGATGCTCACTAACGCAGCCGGCGAGTTAATTGCGGTGGGGCGGTTACATCAAGTCGATGCCGAAACGGCACAAGTGCGCTATATGGCGGTGGCCTCTGAATGGCAAGGCCAGGGCGCAGGTGCCGCAGTGTTACAAGGCTTGGAGCATTATGCGATAAGCCAAGGGTATAAAAAGCTGCTGCTAAACGCTCGCGATAGCGCCTTACCTTTTTACTTACGTCAGCAATATCATGTGTTGGGCTCGGCTCCCAGCATGTTTGGTATTGTGCATCAACGCATGAGTAAAACGCTTACGCTAGCCGGCACTGACAGCGAGTTCCGCCAGTGGTGTGCAGATTTGCAACAGACATGGCACAGCACTATTCCGTTAAGCCAGTTTATGCAATTGCAGATCACCTCTTTTGATGGTTTTAGTTTGCAATGTCAGGCGCCATTGGCACCGAATATTAATCTGCATCAGACCATGTTTGCTGGCAGTATTTATACTTTAGCAACCTTAACCGGCTGGGGCATGTTGTATCTTCAGTTGCAAAGTTTAGGCCTAGCAGGCGCGCAGGTGTTAGCGGAAGGCAATATTCGTTATTTACAACCGGTGCGTTCAACACCCACTGCGCGTTGTCATTTAGCCGATGTGCGGGGCGATCTTAGTACCTTAGCCAGTGGTCGCAGAGTACGCCAGCAGATCACTGTAGATATTTTCGTCGATGAACAGCATTGTGCGCAGTTTGTGGGTTTATATGCCGTATTACCTGAGCAAAGCGATGACTAACAAGGTCGTCATTATTGGATGTGGTTGGCTAGGGCAGCAATTGGCGAAGCCTTTAGTGCATGCCGGTTATCAAGTATTCGGTAGCCGACAATCGAGTGCCAGTGCGGCAGCATTACCTGAACCTATCCAGGGTTTTACGCTGGCTTTAAATCAACCACTAGTTGAGATCGACAAGTTATTGGCTATGTTGGCGGATGCGTGGGTGATTTGCAGTATTGCACCGGGTCGATCCTCCCCTACGGGGTATGTCAGTGCGCTTCAGCAGTTAGCTAAGCTTTGCCAACAAGCCGGTTTTAGAGGGGGCATCCACTTTAGTTCAACAGGCGTGTATCAGGGAGTCGATGGCCAACTGAATGAACAGGCCGCGCTATCTGACACTCAGCCTCGAGCGGTGTTGCTGGCCGAGGGGGAGCAGGCTTTACAACAGCAAGGTAACTGGCTGACGTTGCGTTTAGGCGGCCTAATGGGGCCAGGGCGTCATCCGGCACGTTTTACCCAAGGTAAACGGCTTGCAGATGCGCAGCAACCGGTGAATATGCTGCACAGTGCTGAGGTGGTGCAGGCTGTTTTAGCCCTGCTACCCGTTTGGCCTTTAAGCCAACCTTGTTATAACTTAAGCTCGCCTGCTCTGGTGAGCAAGCAGGCATTTTATCATGCGGCAACAGCTGCTCTTGGTCTGCCAGACAGTGCTTTTGATACTGAAACGGCAGCTCCATGGCGCAAAGTTGAGAGCCTAGCAATAGAGCGAGATACGCCTTTTCGCTATCGCTATCGTGATGCACGTGATGCGCTGGCCGATTGTTTGTAAACCCGTCTTAAATTTTAAACTTAGCGGCAGCAAGTTGTAACTGTTCGGCCAATGCTGCCACTTCGGCACTGTGGTTAAGCGTTTCTTCAGCTTGAGCTGCACTGGTTTTCGCCAGCCCGACCATTTCATGCATATTATCGTTAATCGACTGCCCTAACGCTAATTGACTGGCACTTGCGCTTGTAACTGCTTCGCTTATTCTCAAGGTTTCATTGATCGCTGCCGCCACTTGCTGCAAAGCGTTGACTAATTCAGCCATGGTTTGCACGCAGTTTTCCGCATCGGTTTTTCCTGCAGTGACAGCCGTTACGGCTTGTTTAGTTTGTTGCTGCAAATGTTCAATCATCTGGCGTATTTCACTGGTCGCTTGCTGCGTTCGGCTTGCTAAAGAGCGAACTTCATCGGCCACTACGGCAAAGCCGCGACCTTGATCGCCGGCTCTGGCGGCTTCGATGGCTGCGTTTAACGCTAATAAGTTGGTTTGTTCAGCAATGCTGCTGATAGTAGTTAAGATGCCGCCAATGTTGGTCGACTCCGAACTGACTTTGTTAATTAAGCTGCTGGTATTCACCAATTGCCCAGCTAGCTTGCTAATACGTTTGCTGTTTTCATCTGCCAGTGTATTAATTTGTTGGCTTTGTTGTAGCGCCAATTGCATGGCTTGGCCAGTTTCTGCTGCATGCTCGGCGACCGCTTGCGTATTATCGGCTAATTGTTCGGTAATACAGTTAACCGCATCAATTTGCTGCTGTTGTTGCTGTAACGATTGATTGATATCACTGACGGCAAGGGTAGAGCGACTGGCCGTATTGTTCAGCGCACGGGCATTGTGCTGGATATTATTAATTAAGCCGCTAAGGGCACTGATGAGGCTGTTAACCTTTGCAGAGAGGCTGCCAAATTCATCTTGTTGTTTAATCATCAGTTGCCGGGTGAGATCGCCTTGTGAGATATATCCCAGTATATGGTTGATACCTTTAAGCGGTTTGATCATGGCATTAATAGTGAAATAGGCGATAGTAAAGGCTAACACCACTAAAATCACCATGATGATACTGGTGCGCTGGCTGCCAGAGTTTAATTCGCTGGAAACTTGTTGTTGTAGCTGAGAAAATTGCTGATCTGCGGCTTGTACCACTTGATCTAAGCTATTAAGCGCTTGCTCAATTTGTTCCTCTGCTTGATTAAGTTGTAAACGTGCCTGCTGTAAGGCCGTGACATGCTGTTTTTTCAGTTGGCTTAAATTCGTTTCTTTGTCGAAAGCCGCATTTAAGTTCTGCCAATTTTCAGCAAACTGCTGCCATAAACCTTGGCTGTTGATGTCCTGCACTAATTGCGCTAAATAATCGACATTGACCTGCATATCACTGACGGCAAATTCAATATTTTGCTCGTTCGGTGCAAATTGTGCGTAGTCACTGTAACCTGCGGTTTCGCGTAGCGTGTTAATTAACCCTACCAGTTGCCCATCTAAACGCGCAGCCGTGCCGGCAATAATTGCAGCCAGTTGTTTATCGCGTGGCAGTTCTAATTCAGACAATTCAATTAAGCTAGCGCCGGCTTCATCTAACAGGATTTCTAACTCAGCTAATTCACTTGTGAGTTGCTGCTGGTAACTCAGGCTACTTAAACGCGCTTGAAACATTTTTGCGGCGGCATCCGTGTAACCTTTGGCAAACTCAGTCGCTTGTTGCAGGTTTTGTTGCAGCGCACTGTCTACATTAAGCTGGGTAAAGCCCTCTGTTAGCTCAGCAAAAGCACGTTGTGCTTGAAGGAACTGTTGCTGTTGGCGTTCAATGGCATTTTGTTGTTCAGCATTAAACCCTGCAGAGGATAAGCGTGCCAGTTTTAATAATTGAATTTGCGCTAAATTGCTTTGTTGTTGTGCGGGCAGCGCTTGTTCATTGACCTGAGTATTGGCACGGGTGATGCTGCGAAAAATACCAAGTGCTGAGATGCTGGCAAACAGTAATAATAAGGTGATAAAGGCAAAACCAATACTCACTTTATGTGCAACTTTTAATTTCATGCTGAGTTACCCTGCTTGAAGAAACTTATTATCTTTATTATCGTTTCAACTTAGCAGTTTTTAGCACACTGGTCTAGCCAGCAAAGCAGTCTGGTTAGACCTAAAATTGTGCAAAAGGTGAACTCAGTGCACGAAAATGCACTGGTTAGTGTGAGTTTAAAAGCTACATAACATACCGCTGGGTAACATGGGGTTAAATACACCCGAGCGCACTAAGGCGGCACTTTTTTCTATATCGGGACCAAAGTAACGATCTTGCTGATAAAAGCTGACTTCGTCGCGCAAAGCGGCTTTTGCTTGCTCTAACACCGGGGTGCTTTTCAGTGGCGCCCGAAAATCCAAGCCTTGTGCCGCAGCAAGATATTCCACCGCCAACACGCCGGTAGTGTTCTCGGCCATATCAGCCAAGCGCCGAGCGGCAAAGGTTGCCATGGAAACATGATCTTCCTGATTGGCTGAAGTCGGTAAACTGTCGACTGAAGCAGGATGTGCTAACGATTTATTTTCTGAGGCCAGCGCAGCAGCGGTCACCTGTGCAATCATAAAACCACTGTTGACCCCACCGTTTGGCACCAAGAAAGCCGGTAACTTACTCAAACTAGCATCAATTAATAACGCCATACGTCGTTCCGACAGTGCGCCGATTTCGGCTATGGCTAAGGCCAAGTTATCGGCGGCCATAGCAACCGGTTCGGCATGGAAGTTACCACCGGATAAAATATCGCCATCCTCTGCAAATACTAAGGGGTTATCTGTAACGCCATTGGCTTCAACTTGCAGCACCTCTGCCGCATGACGGATTTGCGTTAAACAGGCACCCATCACCTGAGGTTGGCAGCGTAACGAGTAGGGATCTTGTACTTTTTCACAGTTTTCATGGGAATGGCCTACTTCAGAGCCGGTTTGCAGCAAGTGCCGATAAATGCAGGCAGTATCAATTTGGCCTTTTTGGCCACGCGCCTGATGGATGCGGGGATCAAATGGCGCACGACTGCCAAGTGCCGCTTCCACGCTCATTGCGCCAATAACGCAACCTGCAGCGTACAAATCTTCGGCATGAAACAAGCCTTGTAAGGCCAGGGCGGTAGAGGCTTGTGTGCCATTCAGTAAGGCCAGACCTTCTTTCGCGGCAAGGGTAATCGGCGCTAAACCGACTAATTCGAGTGCTTCTTTAGCATCATAAATTTGCCCTTTGTAGCAAATCTCACCTTCACCGATTAACGGTAATACCATATGAGCAAGTGGCGCGAGATCGCCAGAGGCGCCAACTGAGCCTTTTTCTGGAATACACGGGTATAACTCGGCATTAACCATGGCAATTAGCATGTCAATCACGCTTAAGCGAATACCCGAAAAGCCACGGCTGAGCGAATTGATTTTTAGCACCATCATTAAGCGTACGGTGCTATCTGCCATAAACTGGCCAAAGCCCGCGGCATGCGATAACACGATAGACCGTTGTAACAATTCTAATTCATCGTTTTTAATCCGTGTGCTAGCCAGTAAGCCAAAGCCGGTATTGATGCCATACACCACTTTATTTTGTTTAATAATATCGGCGACACAAGCGGCTGATTGAGCAATAGCAGGGAGCGCACTGGCATCTAGGCTGAGCGTTACTGCGCCTTGTTGCACAGCACGTAATTGTGCCAAACTAAGCTGGCCAGGGATCAAGTTTAAGGCGAAGGTCATGGTTGTTCTCCCGTCATCATTGGTAGATCTAGGCCCTGTTCATGGGCACATTTTTTGGCAATGTCGTAACCTGCATCGGCATGACGCATTACCCCTGTACCCGGATCATTCCACAGCACTCGACCTAAACGTGCTGCCGCTTCCTCTGTTCCATCCGCGACAATCACCACGCCACTGTGTTGGCTGTAACCCATACCCACGCCACCGCCATGATGTAACGACACCCACGTAGCACCGCCAGCGGTATTTAATAAGGCGTTCAGTAATGGCCAATCGGAAACGGCATCTGAGCCGTCTAGCATGGCTTCAGTTTCACGATTAGGGCTGGCAACCGAGCCAGAATCAAGATGATCACGACCAATAACAACAGGGGCATTGAGTTCGCCATTTTTTACCATCTCATTAAATGCTAAAGCGATACGGGCGCGATCTTTTAAGCCAATCCAGCAGATACGAGCGGGTAAACCTTGAAACTGAATGCGCTCGCGTGCCATATCCAACCAATGATGCAAATGGGTATCATCCGGGATCAGCTCTTTGACTTTGGCGTCGGTTTTGTAAATGTCTTCTGGATCGCCCGACAGGGCAACCCACCGAAATGGCCCAATGCCTTGGCAAAACAGTGGCCGAATATAGGCAGGAACAAACCCCGGGAAATCAAAAGCATTGTCTATGCCTTCGTCTTTGGCCATTTGCCGAATATTATTGCCATAGTCGGTAGCGACTGCGCCGCGTTGCTGCAAAGTTAAAATCGCTTGCACTTGAACGGCCATAGAATGTTTCGCGGCTTTAACCACTTTGGCCTCGTCTTGCTGGCGCATTTCTGCTGCAATTTGCAGGGTCCAGTTTTGGGGTAAATAGCCGTTTAAAGGATCATGTGCGGAGGTTTGATCGGTCACCACATCGGGCGTGATGTTCCGGTTGACTAATTCGCTAAACACATCGGCGGCATTGGCCAATAAACCAATCGAGGTAGGTTTGCCTGAGGCTTTAGCCTGCTCAAGTAATTGTAACGCTTCATCTAATGAGTAGGCTTTTTGGTCGATATAGCCGGTTTTTAGCCGAAAATCGATGCGACTTTCATCCACTTCACAGGCGATCATATGAAAGCCGGCCATGGTTGCGGCCAATGGCTGTGCACCGCCCATGCCACCGAGACCACCGGTTAAGATCCATTTATTGGCGGCGTTACCGTCAAAATGCTGCTTAGCAATCGCCACAAAGGTTTCATAGGTGCCTTGTACGATGCCTTGCGTGCCGATATAGATCCATGAGCCAGCGGTCATTTGGCCGTACATCATTAACCCTTGTCGATCTAATTCATTAAAATGTTGCCAGTTCGCCCACGCCGGTACTAAATTAGAGTTGGCGATTAACACCCGCGGTGCATCAGGGTGGGTTGGAAAAACACCAACGGGTTTACCGCTTTGCACTAACAGTGTTTGGTTATCCTCTAACCGGTCTAACACCTCGACAATTTTATCAAAACAAGCCCAGTTACGAGCCGCGCGGCCAATACCACCATACACCACCAGGGCTTGCGGATGCTCAGCCACCTCAGGATCCAGGTTGTTCATTAGCATGCGCTTAGCGGCTTCAGTTTGCCAACTTTTGGCGGTGATCTGCTTGCCGCGCGCGGCGCGGATCACTCTGCTGTTATCAATACGGTTCGTGTTCATAGCAACCTCTGTTAACGGGGTAACGCAAAATTAAGGTGTCCGCCTAGCCGATAGCGGCTACCAGGCGAGGTGAGATAAGCCAGGCTAACGGCACCATCACGGCTAAAGGTGCGACGGGTCAAGCGCAGGCAGGGTTCAGGTTTTTTCAGTTGTAGATGCTGGCAAGTAAAGTTATCTGGCCAGATCGCTTCAACGATATGTTCAGCTTCGGTCAGTGGCGCAATCATACTTAGATAGTGATGCGGTGTTTGCTCTTGAAAATCTTGCTGGATATACAGTGGCACTTGCAGCGGATTGACATAGCGCGCTTCGAGTTGCAATGGTTGACCGGCAGACAGGTGCACAATCAGTGAGAAAAACACAGGATCATTGCGTTTTAACCCCAGTGCTGTTGCCACAATGGTCGGGCAAGGTAATTCGGTTAGCTGTACTAAGGTTGCGCTATAGGTATGGCCACGGCCGGCAATTTCATCAGCAATATTATGTATTTGCAATAAAGATGACTGGGATTTAAGTGCCGCAACAAAGCTGCCAACACCTTGCGTTCGATACAAAATGCCTTGCTCGGTTAGCTCTTGCAAAGCGCGCCGGGCGGTCATGCGGCTAACGGAGAATTGCTCGGCCAATTCATTTTCGGATGGCACACGGCTGTGCTCAGGCCAGGCACCGCTTTCAATTTGCCGTAGCATAAACTCTTTTATTTCTGCAAATTTTGCCATGTTATTCTCGTGTTAGTCAGACAGCGGGTCAGAACGGATCCGCTAATTAGCTGCAAATAAAAATAGCGGATCTTGGTTGTATATACAAGTTTTTCGTATAGACTATTTTTAATAGTTTGGGCTTTAGCCCTAGAGGTCGTTGCGCGATTAAGTGTTAGCAGAATTGTGCTCAGGAGGAACAGTGACAGAATTTGATGCCGTGTGGGTGAATGCTCAGATCGCCAGCATGACGGAAAACGGCCAGCCTTATGGTGCTATCGCGCACGGCGCATTGGCCATCAAAGACGGTTTGATTGCTTATGTTGGGCCACAAGCCGATTTGCCGCAATTTGATGCATTAAGTACGCCGCTGTACGATGCAAAAGGCCAATGGATCCTGCCCGGTTTAATTGATTGTCATAACCATTTGCTGTTTGCTGGTAGTCGCGCCAATGAATTTGAGCTACGCCAACAAGGGGCCAGTTATCAAGCCATCGCGGCAGCCGGTGGCGGTATTGCCAGTACCGTAAAAGCCACTCGGGCAGCCAGCCATGAACAATTGTTTGTATTAGGTAAAGATCGCCTCAATAGCTTACTGCACGAAGGCGTGACGACTGTAGAAATTAAATCAGGCTATGGTCTCGACTTAGCCAATGAGCAAAAGCTGCTTGAAGTCGCCGCGTTGTTAGCTGAGCATCATCCGCTGAATATTGTAAAAACCTTTTTAGGTGCGCATGCACTGCCAGCAGAATTTAAAGAGGATGCGGCGGGTTATATCAACGAAGTGTGTCGTATGTTACCGCTGCTTGCTGAGCAACAGTTGGTGGACGCGGTTGATGTGTTTTGTGAAGGTATTGGCTTTAGTGTTGAGCAGTGTCGGCAAGTATTTAACACGGCCAAGGCATTAGGCTTACCGGTTAAAGCGCATGCGGAACAATTATCTAACTTGGGCGGCAGCGCCTTAGTGGCTGAGTTTTCGGGGTTATCCGCGGATCATCTGGAATATTTGGATGAGGCAGCGATTGCCCGTATGGCAAACGCCGGTACCGTTGCGGTGTTATTACCGGGGGCTTATTACTTTTTACGGGAAACCCAATTACCACCGATAGCGCTTTTACGTCGCTACCAGGTGCCAATGGCGATTGCCACCGATCTTAATCCGGGGACCTCGCCATTTTGTTCATTATTGTTAATGTTGAATATGGCCTGCACCTTGTTTCGTTTAACGCCAGAAGAAGCGTTATTAGGCGTGACGCGTCATGCTGCCAAGGCGCTGGGATTGACTGACCGGGGAAGTTTGGCTGTGGGAATGCGTGCCGATTTTGCCTGTTATGCGATTAGCCAACCGGCAGAATTATGTTATCAATTTGGCGTCAGTGCGCTTAAACAAGTGGTCATTGGTGGCACCTTGTGCCGCTTAGCCAAAAATGTGTAGCTGATCACCCTTTAGTCAATGCTTGGCGGCTGTTGTTGCTTTCCCGCTAAAAAGGCTTGTACCAGTTGGCTTAACACTTGGCCGCATTGATTCATCCCTGCAGCTTCACCACTTGGATGTTGCGCAGGCGCGGCTTCGGCTAAGTGTAAATAAGCGGTTTGCGGTAATTTGGCGAAGTGAAACACGGCTTGCTCTGCTTCAGCTACGCTAATACCACTGTAGTTAAGCGCGCTGGCAGGCATGCTGGTAATGCAGTCGGTATCCACTTCAAGTGCTAACTTGGTGTTAGCGGATAACACTCTTTGCAAACTCAGTTCGATGGCCTGGCTCCAGTTGTACTGGCCTTCTACAAAGATCTGTTGATAGCTGAGATATTCAAAATTCGCTTGCTGTAAGGCCGTCAAACTGGCGGCATTATTTTTTTGCACATGCAGCCCCAGCACAAAATAATGCTGTAATAACGCTTCAGCTTGCGCATAACTAAACGCATTGCCGCTATGTCGGCCTTCTAAGGCACGAAAATCGGCATGCGGATCCAAATTAATACAATTAACCTGTTGCTGCTGACAATCACTTAACGCCCGCAACAGTGGTAAGGCATTGTTATGACCACCGCCAATCACTATCGGGGTTAAGCCCTGCGCAAAAATAGGTTGAACGGCACTGAATACTCGTTCGTCAAGTTGCGCACAAAGGGCGCGTAATTGGCTTAAATGCTCGGGTTGTTGATGATCTAATGCTGTACTTTGTGCTTGTAAATCGGCACAAGCTACCTCACCGAGGATCAAAATATATTCACCGGCGAGTAATGCATTAGCTTGCAGATTAAGGAATTTGTTTAAAAACGCTTGAAAGCCTAATTGTGCACCAGCAAAGCCACCGTTCGCTCTAGGGCCCAGATCTTCTGGGATCCCCAGTATGACAAACTTGCCACCGTGAGCGGCATGTAAGGCAAGGTTCTCTGCTAACGATAAAGTGGCTTCAGGAAAGCGTAACTGGGCAGATAATCGTTGCTCGCCGCTGCGCTGCTGACAGCAACGCGCAAGTTGCGCTTGAGTCAAATAGTGCAGGGCGTTCATGCGTTACTCGATGTCGAGTGCATCCGGCGATAAAATGATGCCGGTACTGTCAGCATACAGATGATCACCAGGTAGGAAGGTTACGCCGGCAAAATTAACGGGCACTTCGGTTTCACCAAAGCCTGCATCGTCAGCGCCAATCGGGATCGCATTAACGGCTTGAATACCGATATCGAAATCTTCTAATGCATCAAGATCGCGCACGCTACCGTAGCAGACAATGCCTTCCCAACCGTTGCTTGCCGCTAAAGAGGCCAGATCCGCATCAACTAAAGCACGACGAGCTGAGCCACCACCGTCAATCAGTAACACCTTACCAATGCCGTTGTCAGTCAGCATTTGACGCACCAAACCGTTGTCTTCAAAACATTTTACGGTGTGGATTTTTCCGCCAAAAGAACGGCGACCACCATAGTTAGCAAAAATCGGCTCAACGACATCAACTTGATCCGCGTACAGATCGCAAAGCTCTGAGGTGTTATATTCCATAAGGTGGCTCCAAACTGCAAGAAAAGTATGCGAACAGTATAACCTGCTACCACCTAAGCTCAAGCACAACTTCGAGCACCATTAGGCAAAGTCACTTACGCAATGCGGTTTTCTACTTGAGAGAGAAGTGGTAACAGGCGGATGCTTAACGGCAGTGCACTGGCCCTTACAGCGTTTTAATACTGATCAGCGGTTCACGGCTGGCATTAGCCTGTTTTAACTTGGCCAAATAGTCTTGCCACAAGGTTGTTTCATTTTCAGCCAACTGGCAAAGATAAGCAAAACTGTACAAGCCAGTAGCATGGCCATCATCAAAAACCAGTTTTACTGCGTAATGACCCACTGCTTGGATCTGCTTGATGGCAACGTCACGTTTATGGCTGACCAACTTAGGTTGGCCATGACCACGCACCTCAGCAGAGGGGGAGTGCACGCGTAAAAACTCGGCACTCAAACTGCTGAGGCTGCCGTCGCTAAACTGTAAGTCGAGCAAACGGCGACGTTGATGGTAATGAAGTCCAACCAACTTTTTGGTCATTACAAAATAAACCGACTGAGATCTTCGTTTTGTACTAAGTTGCCCAGATGTTTTTCAACATACTCAGCATCGATACTGATTTGTTGCCCCGCATGATCGGCGGCATCATAAGAGATTTCCTCTAATAAACGCTCCATCACCGTGTACAAACGACGAGCACCGATGTTTTCTGTGGTTTCATTGACTTGAAAGGCCGCGGCCGCGATATGCTTAATGCCGTCAGCGGTAAAGCTGATGTTCACCCCTTCAGTGGCGAGCATCGCTTGCGCTTGTTCGGTCAGTGACGCTTTAGGTTCGGTTAAGATGCGTTCAAAATCAGCGGCGGTTAACGCTTCCAGTTCAACCCGGATCGGCAAGCGACCTTGTAATTCAGGCACAAGATCGGAGGGTTTACTCATTTGAAAGGCGCCAGACGCAATAAACAGAATATGGTCGGTTTTTACCATACCGTGCTTGGTGTTCACGGTGCAGCCTTCAATCAGCGGCAGTAAGTCACGTTGCACGCCTTCGCGTGAAACATCGGGGCCGCTGGTTTCGCCGCGTTTACAAATTTTATCGATTTCATCTAAAAATACGATACCATTTTGTTCAACCGCTTCTAAGGCTTCTAGCTTAAGCTCTTCAGGATTAACCAAACGTGCCGCTTCTTCTTCAATTAGTTGCTTAAAAGCGTCTTTGATTTTCAGCTTACGTTTTTTCTTTTTGTCATTGCCTAAGCTTTGAAACATGCTTTGCAATTGCGACGTCATTTCTTCCATGCCCGGTGGCGCCATGATTTCGACGCCAATGGGGCCTTGTGACAATTCCAATTCGATTTCTTTATCGTCTAATTGGCCTTCACGCAGCTTTTTACGGAAAATTTGCCGCGTATTCGATTCGCTACTTTTTTCTGTTTCACCCCAGGCGTCTTTGGCGGGTGGCAGTAAAGCATCGAGGATCCGCTCTTCTGCGGCTTCTTCTGCTCTAAAACGATTTTTGGCAATCGCTTGTTCACGTAACATTTTAACGGCACTGTCTGCCAGATCACGGATGATGCTTTCTACTTCTTTACCGACATAACCCACTTCGGTGAATTTGGTGGCTTCAACTTTAATAAAGGGCGCGTTAGCCAATTTGGCTAAGCGACGAGCAATTTCAGTTTTACCTACACCCGTTGGGCCAATCATCAGAATATTTTTGGGGGTGACTTCTTGGCGCAAGCTTTCATCAAGCTGCATACGGCGCCAACGGTTACGTAAGGCAATAGCAACGGCACGTTTGGCTTTATTTTGACCGATAATGTGTCGATCCAACTCGTGGACGATTTCTCTAGGCGTCATGTCAGACATAATTGTTCCGCTTATAATTCTTCAATGGTGTGATGGTGATTGGTATAGACACAAATATCACCGGCAATTTTTAGGCTTTTTTCAACGATGTCACGCGCGCCTAGATCAGAATTTTGTAGCAGGGCTGTCGCCGCCGCTTGCGCAAAAGGGCCGCCACTGCCAATGGCGATGAGATCGTGTTCTGGCTGGATCACGTCGCCGTTACCCGTAATGATCAAAGAGGTGTTGGCATCGGCTACGGCCAGTAACGCTTCGAGTTTGCGCAGCATGCGATCGGTACGCCAATCTTTTGCTAACTCAACGGCCGCGCGCATTAAATGGCCTTGGTGCATGTCAAGTTTGGCTTCAAAGCGTTCAAATAAGGTGAAGGCGTCAGCGGTACCGCCGGCAAAACCTGCCAAGACTTTATTATGGTAAAGACGGCGAACTTTACGGGCGTTACCTTTCATTACGGTGTTGCCCAGTGACACCTGGCCATCACCGCCGATGGCGACGTGACCATTGCGTCGAACAGATACGATAGTTGTCATGAATATGCCCTATGGCGAATTAACTTAGGGCATAGATAGGGTTTAGGCGTTAGCTTTTCAAGCCCAGTTACGCACCTGACAGGTATTAATACCCATTTGCCGTAACCGATTCATATCAACGGTGGCAGCACGACGAGACTCATAAGGGCCCAGCACTACCCGAAACCACACGCCATTAGTACCTTCGGTGCGGCGCACATCGGCGGTAATGCCCGCAAAGGCGATTTGCGCTTTCATGGCTTCGGCTTGGGTTTGCTGTCTAAATGAGCCGCATTGCAGTTGCGCCGGACCACTGCGACGCTGCTCTGTCACTTCGACGGTCACTTCTTTATTTTTAAGCTCTTCAATATATTGATAAGGCTCAGCTACGGGCTTGGGAGGCAATTCATCTTTTTTCACGGTAACAGCCGGAGCGGGTGCTTCAGGCTGCGTTACCACCGGAGCTTGTTGGCGTAAAAACCACAAACCGTAAACAAAAGCCAATAAGACACAGAGCACCAAGCCGATTAATATCCAAGGTTTTTGTGAGGCAGCTTGCGCTTTGGCACCGCGTGCTGGGCGGGCTTTGCCTTTGGTCTTGCTGGCCGGTTTCGGGCGACTGGCGCGCACATAATCTTTTTGTGGCATAGTGACTGTTTGATTACCTACTCATTACAACAGCGGCTATTCTACCTTGAATAGTAAAAAATGAAATAGAGCTATCACTCTGCCTAGGGCTTGTTGACGTTTGCTGTTTAGATTTTGTTCGTTTGGCGATGTTTTGATCGCGAAACGAGGAGTGCAGTTTAGTTATTCTAAATAAACGACAAGTGACAAAGAGCAAAGCATCGCCATACAAACCCTTCGGGCAGCGTGTGGCTGCCATTTCTACTGCGTTATACGAAATATTCCTATATTTCGCCTTCGGCCAGCAGAGCTGTTCCCGTTTGTTCCATACAAACGGGTCGCTTGTTTATGTAGAATAACTACACGGCACAAGCTCTGCCTTGTATAAATGGCAGTCACTCAGCTGCAAAAACAACCATCAAACGTCAACAAGCCCTATGTACTTAGCTCAGATCCAGAGCATCCACATCGAGCTGCCATTTTACTTTACGGCTCAGCGGCCAACGTGTGATTTCTGGCAAGATGTGCCCTAAGGCATGATGCAATAGCGGTCTATTTTGGCTGTACAAATGCAACTGCCAGCGATACTTACCCGCTTTGCGCTCTAAAGGCGATAATAACGGCCCTAGCCGCTGTAAACCGTTATAGGCTTGGCAAAGCTCTGCGACCTGTTGTAACCACTGCTGGCATAAGTCACTTTGCAGGGCTTCGGCACGAAATAATGCCAAGTGCTGATAGGGCGGTAAGGTGGTTTGTTGGCGTTCGAGCAGGGCACTGCGTGCAAAAGCCGCATAACCGTTTTGAATAATATCTTGCAGCAGGGCATGTTCAGGATGCTGTGTTTGCAGTAATACCTTACCTTTGTCATTGCCTCGACCTGCGCGGCCAGCGACCTGTGTCAGCAGTTGAGCTAATTGTTCTGGCGCACGAAAGTCTGCGCTGTATAAGGCGCCATCTACATCAACAATTACCACCAAAGTCACAAAAGGAAAGTGGTGGCCTTTCGCCAGCATTTGCGTACCTAAAATTAGGCGTGGCCCAGCTTGATTAATATCCTTGAGCAACTCCCCTAAAGCACCTTTTCGCCTTGTACTATCGCGGTCTAAGCGGGTTACGGGTGTATCTGCAAACAACTGCTGCAAATGTTCTTCTAACTGTTCAGTGCCTTGGCCAACTGGCGCTAATCGAGCACTGCCACAAGAGCCGCATTGTCTAGGAATAGGGCGGCTGGCGCCGCAATGGTGACATAATAATTGGCGACTATGTTTATGATAAGTGGTAAAGGTGCTGCAACGTTTACATTCGGTTAGCCAGCCGCAATCTTGACAGCTAAGCGCGGGGGCAAAACCGCGGCGATTCAAAAATAACATCACTTGCTTACCACGGGCTAACTGGCCGCGGATTTGTTTAATACTGCTATCGGCTAAGCCGAACTGTAATTGCTGCTGTTTTAAATCAATTAACTCAAATGGCGGTAAGCTTTGCCCTGTAGCGCGATGTTGCAGTTCTAAATGCACATAACGTTTTTGTTGGCAATTATATAAAGATTCTAAACTGGGGGTGGCAGAGCCAAGCAACACAGGGCAGCCTTCTAATGAGCCGCGTTTAATCGCCAGATCACGCGCATGATAGCGAAAGCCATCTTGCTGCTTTAAAGATAAATCATGCTCTTCATCAATAATAATTAAATTGAGTTGTCGAAACGGTAAAAACAGCGCCGAGCGCGTGCCAATGACAATCGCAGCACTGCCACTTGCCGCTTGTAGCCAGCATGACAAACGTTCGCCATCGCTGAGGTTAGAGTGCCAAGCTAAAACGGGCACATTAAAACGCTGTACAAAACGTTGAAGTGTTTGCGGCGTTAAACCAATTTCAGGTAGCAACAATAAGACTTGTTCGCCACGGGCTAATAGAGGCGCAATGCATTGCAAATACACTTCGGTTTTACCCGAGCCGGTGACACCTTCTAACAAGAACGGCTGAAACTTTCCGTAAGCTTGCTGCACCGCACTCACAGCAATAGCCTGGTCAACTGTCAGTTGTAAGGGTGTTTGTGCTAAACCTTGATAGGCGTAAGGTTGACGCTCTAGTGTTTCAGCAACAACCATGCCTTTATCTATCAGTTGTTTCAGTGTGCTGCGATGATGCTGTTGCAGTAGTGTATCTTCAGCTAAAGGGCTGGTTTGCAGCGTTTGCCACAAGGCAAGTTGCTTCGCCGAACGCTTAAAATCACTACTTTGTGCTGCTTCGCCTGCCGCCGTTAATCGATAGCCGGTTAGGGCATAATCGCGCAGTTGTCGGCCTTCACGCAATAACGCAGGAAGGGCTGCGGTCAGCACTTCACCTAACGGATGGTGATAGTATTCCGCTGCAAAGCTTAATAAAAGGCGTAGGGTGCCGGAGATCACCGGAGCGTCTTCTAAAATGTGACTTACTGCTTTGAGTTGGCTGTGTTCAAAAGGACTATCCGGATCAATTTGCCAAACAATCCCAATTAACTGACGTTGACCAAATGGCACTTGTACCCGACACCCCACTGTTACACTGCTGTTTTCAGGTAACAGATAATCAAAATGTTGGCGTAACGGGACGGGCAGAGCCACTCGAATAACGGTCACTATGGTTTCCACAACAAAGCAAAGGGATTGTTAGTTTAAGGATCGATATCCGGCTTGCCAAGTAAAACAAAAATAGTGTTTTTTTGCCGCGGGCAGGTTGCAACTTGTTTGCCTATCAATTAAGCTACGCGCCCTAAATTAACTGTAATTGCGTATGGTGTCTGGCGCCAAAAATTGTGACCAGATAGCGATACGGCCTAACGAGGTAACCCATGAAACCAGGTATCCATCCAGAATACAAAGAAATTACTGCTACTTGTACTTGCGGTAATGCATTCAAAACTCGCTCTGCACTTTGCAAAGACATCCACTTGGACGTATGTTCAGCATGTCACCCGTTTTATACTGGTAAGCAAAAAGTGTTAGACGTAGGTGGTCGTGTAGATCGCTTCAAAAAACGTTTCTCTGTTTTGGGCAATCGTTAATCGATTACCGAACGAAAAAAAACCGGAGCTTAGGCTCCGGTTTTTTTTGCTTCAAAATACCATGCATGTGCACATTAGCATTAATCTGTTCTGCGCATAGCGGTAGGGTTTTCATGGCGATGGTTGTAGCACAATAAAACAACGCCATGCTCAGCATGCTAGCTAAGACATAGCGTTAAGTGGGAACAACCTATGGCTAAAACGATGGTACAGCAAATTCAAACAACCGGTTATTGACCACCTGATAGCACTTGGTTGATTGAAGAGGAAGAGCTGTCTGGTTTAATACTGGCGCAATTGCTGCCGCTTTGCTCACAACTGACTCCGCGAATACGACTACCGACAGAACGGCTATCATAAAGCCCTGAAGAATTTAACCTTTTGACTAAACCGGCAAGCATATTGTTCATTTGAATTTGCTGCCCCGTCACGCGGATGACCTCAATGTTTTCAACTTGCTGTAAATCTTTTACTAATTCTGCATGTTCATTGCTTGCTGCTAGTTCAGCGCTGACTTCCGCTAAATAAGGTTTGGCTTGGGTTTGCCCAGTTAACACTAAGCGTTTAAACAACTCCGCCGCAGCAACGAGATCTTTTTCAGTGCCAATACCATGTTGTTTAAGTTGGCCCAGTAACAGCATTGACGTTGCTAACTTTTGTTCTGACGCTTGCTCGAGTAATACCACAGCTTGCTCGATTTGCGTTGGATCTTCAGTTTGCAACAATGTTACTGCTTTTGCATATTGGGCTGGAGCGTAATTTAAAGAGATGGCTTGTTCTAATAACCGGTCTGCTTCTGCGATATCTTGCTCAATAACAAAGCCATTTCGTAACCAATCTGACATCAAGTAAACTGACATGGGGTTGCGCTGGCGTACACCTTGGCGAAGATAGCGTAATGCTTGACTGGTATTCTGTTCTAAACCATCGCCTGTCGCATAAGACATGGCAACGATCGCCGCGGCATCGCCGCTACCTGCTCGAGCCAGTCGCATCAATTTACGCAGCTCTTTTGTGCAGTCAGTTTCAGTGCATATTTGCTCATTGTTTCCGGCATTTTGTGCAGTGGCGGGCAGGCTAATACTGATGCTACTTACGAGAATAAGTGCAGAGATCGATAAAAGGCGCATGGCATAACCTCATTAACTAAATATTTACCAGATATTGTAGTGATATTTTAATGACGGTCAAGGGATGTCGCTAAAATTAATAGTGATTTGTTTTATTTGTGTTAAATTTTGGTGGTAACTAGTTCAACATATAAATACTCAGCAAGAGATTGGGTTTTAAGTGTATAGGCTTCTTTATGGCTAGCGCATTTCTTGCTATAAGAAGAGAAGAAAATATCAACAAGAAGGTGGTCATACTTGCTTAGGCTGGTAGGTCCAGCAACAAATTGGTGTTTTTCTATTAAAGAGCTCATTAAAATGAGCCTTCATCTGGCTTGCTGTAAAACAATAATAAGCATAATTGCAGCCTGTCGCCGCTTACCTTACTCCAGGACAATTAGAATGACAGATTTCAGAGAACAGGCACTTCGCTACCATGCCGAACCCCGCCCAGGAAAAATTAGTATTGAAATTAGCAAACCGGCTGAAACCGTCCGCGATCTTGCGCTAGCTTACAGCCCAGGTGTGGCGGAGCCCGTTCGTGAAATTGCTGCTGATCCAGACAATGTGTATAAATATACCGCTAAAGGTAACTTAGTCGCTGTGATTTCTAACGGTACTGCGATTTTAGGTTTGGGCAATCTCGGGCATTTAGCATCAAAACCGGTGATGGAAGGTAAAGCCTTGTTGTTTAAACGCTTTGCCAACTTAGATTCGATTGACATTGAAGTGTCACATCGTACAACGGAAGAGTTTATAACGACGGTTGCCAATATTGCCGATACCTTTGGTGGTATTAATTTAGAAGATATTAAAGCGCCAGAATGTTTTGAAATAGAGAAAGAGTTAATCAAACGCTGCAACATCCCGGTGTTTCATGATGATCAGCATGGTACAGCAATAGTCACTGCTGCCGGTATGCTTAATGCGTTAGAAATCCAAGGTAAGGATATTAAACACGCCATTATCGTTTGTATGGGTGCGGGTGCTGCGGCTATTGCTTGCATGGAGTTATTAATTAAATGCGGTGCCATGCGTGAGCATATCTATATGTTGGATACCAAAGGGGTGATCCATGCTCGGCGCGAAGATTTAAACCAATATAAATCGTTATTTGCCAATAATACCGATAAACGGACTTTAGAAGATGCTTTACAAGGGGCGGATGTTTTTGTTGGTGTATCGGGCCCCGATGTGTTGCCAGCAGAAGCTTTAATGTTAATGGCAGATAAGCCTGTTATTTTTGCTTGTTCAAACCCTGATCCGGAAATTAAGCCTGAGCTCGCGCACGCGGCTCGACAAGATCTGATCATGGCAACAGGTCGCTCTGATTACCCTAATCAAGTGAATAATGTTTTGTGCTTCCCGTTTATTTTCCGTGGTGCTTTAGATGTACGTGCCAGTGAAATCAATGACGCAATGAAACTTGCAGCAGTAGAAGCGATCCGCTCAATTGCTAAAGAGCCGGTGCCAGCCGAAGTTTTGGCGGCGGCTGATGTATCAGCTTTAGAGTTTGGTAAATCTTACATTATTCCAAAACCGATGGATCCGAGATTGTTACCTCGAGTGGCACGTGCTGTGGCGGAAGCCGCGGTAAACTCGGGCGTTGCTCGTTTACCACTGCCTGATAATTACTATAAGTAAGCTGAGCCGCTTATAAAAAAAACCGCCTATTGGCGGTTTTTTTTATTCTTCGTCGTTTTCTGCTTCAATGATGACTGGGATGGGTTTACCCATGCTGGTCAAAATCTGCCGAACTTCAGCAGGAATTTGATGCGGATTATCTTTACGTAGATCGTCATCAGCCGGTAATGGCTGGCCAGTAAAGGCGTGCAAAAAGGCTTCGCACAATAACTCACTATTTGTCGCATGCCGTAAGTTGTTCACTTGGCGGCGAGTGCGTTCGTCAGTTAGCACTTTTAAAACATTCAGCGGGATCGATACGGTAATCTTTTTAACTTGTTCTGATTTTTTACCGTGTTCCGCGTAAGGGTGAGCATACTCACCATTCCACTTAGCCATAAGGGTCCCTTGTTATTGGTCGAGAGAAATTGCTCGCGCAAGTGCGAAATTCTACTGTTTTCTCTGTTACAGTCAAACACTGTGCAACAAATAAACATTATAGACGGCTAAATGGTTTGACTTCCAGTGTTAACGCATTATACTTTTTAGACATCTAAACATCCGAAAGGGCGTATTATGACCAAGCGTCATCCAGCGACTATCGTTGCTCGAGCGGGTATTGCGGAAGATACCGCCTTTGGTGCAGTGACACCACCGATTTACCTCACTTCAACTTATCAACTTCCGGCATTAGGGCAGCCAGGTCCTTATGATTATTCACGTTCAAATAACCCTACCCGCGATGTATTAGGGGAGGCGTTAGCCGAACTCGAAGGCGGTGCTAAAGCGATTATCACCAATACTGGTATGTCAGCTTGTTTGTTAGCACTGCAATTACTAACACCCTCTGACACCTTAGTGATCCCGCATGATTGTTATGGTGGTAGTTATCGATTATTTACCAATTTGGCGCAAAAGAAGCAGGCTTTTAAATTACACATTATCAATTTTCAAGATGCCGATTGGGCCGAGCAATTACGGTTAAGCCAAGCCAGCATGATTTGGTTAGAAACACCGAGTAACCCATTACTGCAAATTACTGATGTGCGAGCGGTTTGTCAGTTAGCGGCCAGCCTCAAAGCCAAATTGGTGGTGGATAACACCTTTTTATCGCCAGTATTACAGCAGCCCCTCTCCTTAGGTGCAGATTTAGTCATACACTCGACGACGAAATTTATTAATGGCCACTCTGACATTATCGGCGGTGCCGTGATTGCTAAGGATCTGGCGGTTGGCGAAGAATTAAAATGGTGGGGAAACTGTTTAGGCTTAACCGGTGGAGCATTTGATGCCTATCTTACCTTGCGAGGCTTAAGAACGTTAAACTTGCGCTTAAAGCTGCAACAAGAAAATACGGCTGCAGTGGTCGATTTTTTAGCGGCGCATCCTTTAGTTGCTAAAGTGTATTATCCCGGGCTGACAAGTCATCCTGGGCATCAGATTGCTAAAGAACAGCAATTGGGTTTTGGGGCGATGTGTAGTTTTGAGTTGAACGCTCCTGCGGCATTGTTAAAAGATTTTTTCAATGCTTTAGAGTATTTTACTTTGGCACAGTCACTGGGAGGCACTGAAAGTTTAATCTGTCATCCTGCTTCAATGACGCATGCTTCGATGGATGCGGCGGCGCAGCAGCGAGCGGGTATTGCTGCCACCTTAGTGCGTTTATCAATAGGCATTGAAGATGTGGCAGATTTACGTGCTGATTTGCAACAAGCGCTAAACGTGGTAGCTCAGCGTTTAGCTGACTAAAACAACTCATCTAGCTTAGGCAACAGAAGATTTAATGCCTGTTGCCGAAGTTATTTTTTAATAATATGTGAGCTCTCGTAAATATCTGAAATTCATTAACTTAATGATTTCTTTATTTTAGTTCGTGTTTGTTGGTTTCTTTATACCGTAAAATCAAGTTCCGTAAGCAGGTAACACGCTTGGCATTGTTAATTAAATTCGGTTAATCTAAAGTACATTAGTAGCTAGGCGCTAACGCTACAGCCAAGGAATTGGATTTCTGCATGCTTTTATCGGGCCTGTGTCGGCATCGGCGACATATTTATCATTTTTTCTGCTTGTTGTTCTGTACTGTATTTTTTAATACGGCAGCGGCTTCTGCTGCAAAGCATATTCCTAGCTTAGATAATTATTTTAAAGAAACGCTCAACACTCGATCCGGCTTGCCGCACAACACTATTAATGCTATTACTCAAACGCCGGATGGCTATATGTGGTTTGGCACTTGGGAAGGCGTTGCACGGTATAACGGTCGCGAATTTCGCATTTTTGATCGTAACCCCCAAACCGGTTTGCCAGATGTCGGCGTGCGTACTTTTCATTTAGATAAACATAATGTTTTGTGGATAGGTGGTGCACGGGGCGGGTTGGTTAAAGTACAAGATGGGCAATGGCAAGCTTTCCCCCCTTTTGGTGAATTGATTAATCGTTTGTTTATGGATAATCAAGATCGATTATGGGTTGCTACCGAGGGGCAGGGGCTTTACATGCAAGATGCCACCGGTAAACGCACACATTTTACGCTTGACGATGGATTACCCTCTCTCCAAATTCACAGTTTGCAACAAGATGCCAACGGCTTACTGTGGGTTGGCACCGCGAATGGATTGGTTTACTTAGATGCACAATTGCAAATTCAACCGGTTGCTGCAGACGAATTTAATGGCGTACCGATATTTGCTTTGGAATTAAATCATCAAGCAGCGTTACTAGTAGGCACAGAACGTGGCCTTTACCTGGCACAGCCAAGTCAATCTAAGCCATTAACTTTATTAGATAATGTTCCGGTGTCGGCCATATTGCAGGAGAACTCAGACATTCTATGGATTGGCACTATAGATAGAGGCTTATTACGCTTACATAACGGTATTACTGAATCTTTAGATATGCGGCAGGGCTTACCCAATAATCGTATTTTAGCTTTGTTAAAAGACAAAGAAGGTAATTTGTGGGTTGGAACAAATGGCGGCATTTTTCGTTTAAGAGATGCGCCTTTTAATACCATGACTACCGAAGTCGGATTAGCCGGAAATTATACCCGTGCTCTGTTATCGCATTCTAATGGCTGTATGTATGTTGGTAGCAGCCGCGGTTTAACTCGTATTTGTAATGGTGCGTTCAGTATTATTGATTTAACGGCAGCCAGTGTCGGGCAGTCGGTGTTAAGTCTAGCGGAAGGACCCGATCAAACGGTGTTAGTGGGCACCTATGCCGATGGTTTAATTGAACTGCAACATGATCAGATCCGACGCCATTATGATACCGGGAACGGTTTACCAGCCAATGAAGTTCGCGCCATCCTACCTCTGGGCAACGGTCAAATGTGGGTAGGCACGTCTAATGGTGTTAGTCTTATAAAGGATGATGGTATTTTAAGTTTAGGCGTTGCGGATGGTTTACCCAGTTCTTTTGTTGTCTCGCTGTTTCAAACACCCGATCAGCGAATTTTTATTGGCACTGGCAATGGTGTGGCCGTTTATGAAAACGAGCAACTGAGAACACTAAATATAGCGGCATACGATGATGCACACTATGCCTTTGGAATGACCTATGATGCCCCGGTAAACATTTTATGGATCACCACGGATCGAGGCCTGATGGCCTATCATCTAGCCAGCAATGACATACAAATTATTGGCCGAGCGCAAGGCATGCCGTTTGATAAAATATTTGAGTTAGTTCAAGACCAGCAAGGTTCTTTTTGGATCAGTAGTAATAGGGGCATTTTAAGGTTAAATCGCAGCCATGCCCTTGCGCTTTTAGCCGGTAAGCGTAGTTCATTAAGTGTCGAACTTTATGGCGAAAGCGATGGCATGATCAGCTCGCAAGCCAATGGCGGCTCGGCTAAAGCGGGTGCACTTCACCATGATGGCTCGGTGTGGTTTGCCACATCGATGGGAGTCACCCGGGTTCAGCCTGAGCGTTTACAGCAATTTGCTGAAATTGCTCCGCCAGTAGTTATTGAAAAAGTACATGTTGATGGCCAAGCTTTACCCTTAGGTTCTCCAGTTAATCTTGTAGCAGGCAGCAATCGATTGGAAATTAGTTACGCAGGCTTGGGTTTTGTGATGTCAGGGCGAATTCAGTATCGTACTAAATTAGAAGGTTTTGATCGTGATTGGGTGACGCGTGGTACTGCCAATACTGCCGAGTACACTAACTTACCACCAGGCGAATATCGCTTTTTAGTGAGTGCTAGTTATCCCGACGGTGAGTGGAGCAAGCAAGAAGCTGTCTTTACCTTTACGCTACTACCTCATCTCTGGCAGCGTTGGTGGTTTAAATTCGCCATTATCTTGTTACTCACCACACTCAGTATTATTGCGGTGCGTTGGCGTATGTCGAGTTTAAGACACACTGAACAACGTTTGCGTAAATTAGTCGCAGAGCAAACAACCGAATTGCAATTGCTCGCAAGACAAGATGCCTTAACCGGTTTGGCTAATCGCCGAGCCTTTGATGAAGAATTGCAGCATGAGTATCAACGCGCGCAGCGGAATAACACCACTTTATGTCTGGCATTAATAGATGTTGATCATTTTAAGCGGGTTAATGATCAACTGTCGCATGCGGTAGGTGATGAAGTACTGAAACGTTTGGCTGAAGTGTTAAAACAGCAATGCCGGACGGTTGATATGCTTGCACGTTGGGGCGGCGAGGAGTTTGTGGTGTTGTTACCTGATACTTCATTACAGGATGCTTCAGAGGTGTGTGAACGCCTTCGTCATAAAGTAGAAAAACTTAACTTCACTGATCTAGCTGCTGATTTGCATATCACAATTAGTATTGGTTTAACCACGAATAATAAGTTGGAATTACCCCAACTATTAGTCAGTGCCGATAAAGCCTTGTATAACGCGAAAAAATTAGGGCGTAATCGCTTAGCCTTAGCGGACAATACGCGTTAAATATTGGGTATTAATTCAAAAAAATAGCATAATAATTCTTGATTGTGCATATCCTTCGTTCTACACTAGGCGCCATATTGTGCTATAACTTGTAGCCTAGTTTTTCTTTTTAAGAGTTTTCCATGTCCGTTGAACAACAAAACATTAAAATTCGCAGTGCCGTACTCGGTGCGGCGGGATACAGTGGTGCTGAGCTATGTGCTTTGCTATGCGCTAACCCCTATTTTGAACTGAGCTATGCTTTTGCATCGGCCGGTCGCAGTAGTGAACCTTTCGCCCAGTTATATCCTCGTTTTCAGCAACAAGTCGATATTTTGGTTGAGCCTTGGACCGATGAGCGCGTAGAGGCGTTAGATGTGCAGGTAGCGTTTTTGGCGTTGCCACATGAAGCCAGTGAAGCTATTGCCCCGCTGTTGTTAGCAAAAGGCATTGCGGTAGTCGATTTATCGGGTGCCTTTCGTTTAAAGCAAGCTGACTTATACCCGAAATACTATGGTTACGCTCATCAACATCCTGAGTTATTGGCCCAAGCGGTGTATTCATTAATGGAATGGCAAACGACTCCATTGGGTGATTTAGTCTCTGTTCCTGGCTGTTATCCTACCGCTTGTACGTTGGCGTTATTACCGCTGCTAAAAGCGGATTTAGTAACTAAAGACTGCATTCCGGTGATCAGTGCCACAAGTGGTGTCTCGGGTGCTGGCCGCAAAGCCAGCTTAAGTACTTCATTTTGTGAAGTCGGTTTAAATGCTTATGGTTTCTTTAAACACCGGCACCGCCCAGAGATTGAACAAAATCTGGGACGCAAAGTGGTGTTTACCCCTCATCTGGGTAATTTTAAGCGCGGCATTTTAGCAACCTGCGTTGTCACGTTAAAAGCCGGCGTGAGCGCTGAGCAAGTTGCGGCAGCTTTTCAGCATGCTTATGCCAGTAAGCCGTTAATCCGTTTTACTAAGAACTCTCCTAATGTTGCCGATGTGGCGGGTACACCGTTTTGTGATTTGTATTGGCAGCAAGATGGCGAGCAATTAGTCATTATGTCAGCCATTGATAACTTATTAAAAGGCGCTGCCGCGCAAGCGATGCAGGCGGCGAATGTTCGTTTTGGTAAACCTGAGACAGCGGGTTTATTAGCAGGAGCCAGCCTATGAAACCGCTAGTATTAAAAATGGGTGGCCGCTTACTGCAAGACAGGCAAGCGTTAGATGCCTTATTAGCGGTATGTGCCAACATTAAGCAGCAACGGCCGGTCATTTTAGTACACGGTGGTGGCGATCAGGTTGATCAATGGCTGAGCAAGTTTGGTTTTGTCACAGAAAAAATTGATGGGCAACGGGTATCACCAGCAGAACAAATGCCTGTGATAACAGGTGCTTTAGATGGCGCGGTAAATGCTGAAATGGTCAGCCGTGCCATGTTGCAAGGTTTGTTGCCTGTTGGCTTAAATTTATCCGCGGGTAATGCCTGTCAATTCACTGTGAATACGCGCCTTGGTGCGGTAGGTATTGTTAAACCCGCTGATGCGACTTTAATTGAGTTGTTATTAACCCAAGGTTATACCCCCGTATTTAGTTCGATTGGCATTGCTGCCGATGGTCAGTTGTTAAATGTGAATGCCGATTTAGCCGCAGCGGCGATTTGCCAGCTAGTGAAAGGCCAATTGGTGTTATTGACCGACGTTCCGGGAATTCTCGATGCCAATATGCAGTTAATTAACGAACTTTCTGCCGAACAAGCCAGTAACTTAGTGCTTGAGGGTGTGATTAAAGGCGGCATGAAAGTGAAGCTAGATGCTGCTTTAGAAACAGCGGCTGCGTTGCAAAGCAATATTGTGGTCGCGGGCTGGCAAAATCCAGCCGATTTGATGAATTTGATGCAGGATAAGCCTGTCGGCACCTGTATTTTGTATTAATTAGCGGCGCCATTGCTTGGCGCCATTGAGTAAGGATACCGCTTAGCGGATAACGCGTGTGCTATGAGTAAATTAACCCAGCTGCTATGTTTAGCTGAACTGGATCAACAACAATTGTCTGCTCTGCTTGATCTCGCCTTAGATATCAAACAATCACCTAACAATTACCGACATGCTTTGCAGGGGCGCAGTATTGCTTTGCTGTTTGAAAAGCCCTCGTTACGCACCCGCGTAAGCTTTGATGTGGGTATTCACAAATTAGGTGGCCATAGTGTCTATCTTGATTTGCAAAATGGCGCTATGGGTGAGCGTGAATCGGTTGAAGACTTCGGCAGTAACTTAGCATGCTGGACCGATGCTATTGTGGCGCGTGTTTACTCACAGAAAACCTTAGTGCGTTTAGCCTTAAGCAGTAAAAAACCGGTTATCAATGCTCTAAGTGATATTTATCACCCATGCCAAGCCTTAGCCGATTTATTGACATTAAAAGAGCAATACGGCGATTTATCTCAAGTACACTTAGCCTATGTGGGCGATGGTAATAATGTTTGCCAATCTTTAATGTTAGGTGCTGCGATCATGGGGATGGACTTAACGGTGGTCACACCACAAGGTTTTGGCCCTGATGCGCATGTATTATTAAAAGCGCAAGAAATCGCGCAGCGCAGTGGCGCCAAGTTAACATTGAGCCAGCATGTTTCTTCTGCGGCCGGTGCTGATGCGATCTATACCGATACTTGGTTATCAATGGGTACCCGTTCTGATCCTGCGTTAATTACTGAAATTTTTTCACCCTATCAGATCAATACTGCAGTGATGCAGCGTTTAGCGGTAAAACATTTTATGCACTGTTTACCTGCACATCGTGGCCACGAAGTGACCAGTGAAGTGTTAGACAGTGAACATTCTTTGGCATTGCAGCAAGCGGAAAACCGCATGCATGCACAAAATGCCGTTTTAGTCAGTTTATTTAGTTGAGGTTGATGATGAGCGTTGAAAACGTTAAAAAGGTAGTTTTAGCCTATTCAGGTGGTTTAGATACATCGGCTATCGTGCCGTGGTTAAAGGATAATTATAACTGCGAGGTGATTGCCTTTGTTGCTAACGTCGGTCAAGGCGACGAAGAGCTTGCCGGTGTAGAAGAAAAAGCCATTAAATCAGGTGCTAGCAGCTGCTACATCGTTGACTTACGTGAAGAGCTAGTCAATGAAGTGATTTTCCCGACGTTAAAAACCGGTGCGGTGTATGAAGGCCAATATTTATTGGGAACCTCTATGGCACGCCCTGTGATTGCGCGTGCCCAAGTTAATTTAGCCTTAGAATTAGGTGCTGATGCGTTATGTCACGGCTGTACTGGTAAAGGTAATGACCAAGTACGTTTTGAAGGGGCCTTTGCCGCGTTAGCGCCACAATTAAAAGTGATCGCGCCATGGCGTGAATGGGAATTTAACTCTCGTCAGTCACTGCTTAATTACTTGGCTGAGAAAAATATTCCGACTACCGCTTCTGCGACCAAGATTTATAGCCGTGATGCTAACTTATGGCATATTTCACACGAAGGCGGTGAAATTGAGAATCCGTGGAACGAGCCTTCAGATCAAATCTGGATGTGGACGAAATCACCTGAACAAGCTCCTGATCAAGCAGCTTACGTTGAGTTAAGTTTCGAAGCCGGTGAATTAACCACTATCAATGGTCAAGCGATGGGGGGTGTTGCTGCCATTGAGTTACTGAATGATATCGGCTCTGAGCATGGTGTTGGCCGTATCGATATTGTTGAAAACCGTTTGGTTGGCATGAAATCTCGGGGTTGTTATGAAACACCCGGCGGTACAATTTTATTAGCCGCATTAAAAGGTTTAGAAGCCTTAGTGTATGACCGTACTTCACTGAAATACCGTGAAGAAGTGGGTTTAGAGTTTGCGCAGCTGGTTTATGATGGACGTTGGTTCACGCCATTAAAAGACGCCTTACTTGCCGCAGCAACCTCTTTAGCATCACAGCTAACCGGTGATGTTGTAATCAAACTATACAAAGGTAATGTCACGGTAGCGAAGCGTCGCTCACCAAACAGCTTGTACTCAGAAGCATTCGCCACCTTCGAAGGTGATGAAGTGTATAACCAAAAAGACGCTGAAGGCTTTATCAGATTATATAGTCTGGCTAGCCGGATCAGAGCCTTACACGCAAACAAGGGTTAAGTATTATGGCTATGTGGGGAGGGCGCTTTACTGAGGCCACACTGGCAGAATTTCGTGAGTTCAACGATTCCTTGAGCTTTGATTATCAACTTGCATTGCAAGATATTAACGCATCCCGTGCTTGGGCTGCGGGCTTGCTGCAAGCCGGTATTATTAATCAGCAAGAAGCGCAGCAGTTAGATGCCGGCCTGGCCGACTTAGCTGTAGCGATTGAAGCTGATCCTAAGTTACCGCTGCAAACGCAAGAAGAAGATATTCATAGTTGGGTCGAAGCCCAACTAACGGCCAAGCTAGGTAATGTTGCGAAGAAATTACACACGGGGCGCAGCCGTAATGACTTGGTTGCAACTGACTTGCGGCTCTGGACTCGTTTAAATGCGGGTCATGTGCGTCAATCACTACTGGCGGCGTTAAAAGCCTTGTTGGTGTTTGCTGAGCGCGCCGAAACCGCAGTGATGCCGGGTTTTACCCATTTACAGCGGGCACAGCCGGTATTAGTGGCGCACTGGGCCTTGGCCTATGTAGAAATGTTTAAACGTGACCTGGGCCGATTGGATGATGCTGTCGCACGTTTAGACAGTTGTCCGCTAGGTTGTGGCGCACTTGCCGGAACGGGCGTAGCAATGGATCGGCATACACTGGCACAACGCCTAGATTTTGCCGAACCTGCAGCTAACAGCTTAGATGCGGTTTCCGATCGTGACTATGTGGTTGAGTTATCCGCTGCCGCAACTTTATGCATGACGCATTTATCACGTTTGTCAGAAGATGTTATTTTCTTTTGCTCAGGCGAAGCGGGCTTCTTTAAATTAGGTGACGCGATCAGTAGCGGCTCATCTTTAATGCCGCAAAAGAAAAACCCCGATGTATTTGAGTTATTGCGTGGTAAAACCGGTCGTGTCTTGGGCCATTTAGTGGCTATTTTGCATGTCATTAAAGGTTTACCTCTGGCATACAACAAAGACATGCAAGAAGATAAGCAAGGCTTTTTCGACTTGATGAGTACCTGGCAGCAATCGTTGTTAGTACTGGCAACCGTATTGCCGCATTTGTCGGTAAACGAAGCGCAATGTCGTATAGCAGCAGAGCTCGGCTATAGCAATGCCACTGACTTAGCCGATTATCTGGTGGCGAAGGGTATTCCGTTTCGTGATGCGCATGAATTATCCGGAGAGCTGGTGTTAAAGGCATCAGCGGCGAAGGTTGCGTTAGAAGCACTGCCATTAGCAGAGATGCAGCAGGTGTGTGAACTGATCAGTGATGATGTGTTTGCTGCTTTGACCATCGAAGCCGGTTTAGCCAAGCGCAATGCTTATGGTGGCACTTCACCACAACGCGTATTGGCTGCGTTAAAAGCGCGCCAAGCTTGGTTGGATAGTATTTTGGCCTAAGGCCATTTGAAAAAAAACCGGCATTCGCCGGTTTTTTTAGAACAATTCTTCGACTTCTTCAGTTTTTTCAACCGGCTCTTCGCCAAATTGAATTTGCGGTACACTTCCTGAAACGTATTGCGTCGGCTCCGTGCCCAACTTGAAGTATTCAAAGGTACTGCTGTCATCGGTACGACGGCTTAACAGCCCAGTGGCCTGATCAATACGTACTGAAGAAATACCTACAGGAGTTGGTAAAGACTTTTCAGCATAAGCGGGCAATACAACTCGCATGTAGTTTAGCCAAGCTGGCAGAGCAGTACGAGCACCAGACTCTGTGCCTGCACTTTGATTTCTGTCTAAATTGGCATTCCACAAGGCACGGCCTAAGCTACGGTTAGCATCATCAAAACCAACCCAACTTGTTACAACAAGTTGCGGGGTAAAGCCTGAAAACCAGGTATCTTTAGAGTCGTTGGTGGTACCGGTTTTACCCGCAATATCTCGACGTTTTAGGCTTTGTAATTGCCAGGCCGTACCATTCCAGCCTGTGCCTTGTCGCCAATCGCCACCGCCCCAAACGCTGCTTTTTAAGGCATCGGCGATTAAGAACGCATTTTGGGCTGAAATAACTTGTGGCGCATATTGTTCTGTTGCCATGGCGTTAAGGTCAGTTAATTCATCTACTGTCGCGTCGGTCAGCTCGGCAGAACTGTCTGGATTTTGCTGTTCGCCACAGGCTTGGCAAGCCAACAACGGTTGATGTTGATAAACCACTTTACCTTCGGCATTGATAACTTTATCAACAACATAAGGCTGAACCAAATGGCCACCATTAGCAAAAACGGCATAGCCAGTAACCACTTCTAATGGGGTTAATGAGGCTGAACCCAGCGCAAGCGTTTCGTTACGTGGCAGGTCGCTTTGTGCAAAGCCAAATTTTTGCAAATGGGCAATACTGGCATCAACCCCGATACCGCGCAATAAGCGGATCGACACGACGTTTTTGGATTTAGCTAAAGCTTCACGGATGCGAATTGGTCCATCATAAACGGCGGGTGAATTCTTCGGCCGCCATGCAATACCCGCGTTATTATCCCATTGATGGATGGGAGCATCATTCATGATGCTGGCTAAAGTATAGTTTTGCTCTAAAGCCGCAGAATAGATAAAAGGTTTTACGTTTGAGCCGACTTGACGCTTGGCTTGTGTTACGCGATTAAATTGGCTTTGTGAGAAGCTGTAGCCACCAACTAATGAGCGGATCGCACCGTTTTGCGGGTCTAATGCCACCAAAGCACTACTGACTAAAGGCACTTGGCTTAAACGCCAGGCATTATCTTGCTGACGTACTAAAATACTCATGCCGGGTGCTAAGATGCTGGCAGCAGATTTTGGTGCTGCACCTTGACGATCATCAGCAATAAAGTTACGCGCCCATTTTAAGCCATCCCATTCCAAAGTGAGAGTTTGGCCGCCTTTTAAAATCACTTCCGCACTTTGTTGCGCCACGCTCAATACTACCGCTGGCACTAAATCTTCGATTCCCTGTTGTTGGTCAAGAAACTGCGTCAGTGCCACGTCATCTAAACGCCCGCTTTCGTTAAACACAGGAGACTCATCATCGTTACTGACAAATTCGGCCTGCCACGCTCTGGCAACAGGGCCGCGATAACCATGGCGTTCATCGTAATCGTAGATATTTTGCTGTAACGCTTGTTTGGCAGCGGCTTGTTGTTGACTATTGATAGTTGTAAAGACTTTAAAGCCATCAGCATAGGCGACTTCTTCACCGAACAAGTCAACCATTTGTTGCCGAACCATTTCAGCAATGTAGGGTGCTGATGCGGTAATTTGTGCACCATGCAAGCGGCTGGTCACAGGTGCAGCAATGGCGTTTTCATAAGTTGCTTGATCGATAGCGCCGGTATCGAGCATCCGACCTAACACCACGTTACGTCTAGCGCGAGCGTTACTGGCAGAACGAACGGGGTTAAGGATGGATGGCGCTTTAGGTAAACCCGCGATAATGGCAATTTCGTCAACCGTAAGTTCAGTGACAGACTTGCCAAAGTACACTTGTGCAGCAGCACCGACACCAAAAGCACGTTGACCTAGTTCAATTTTATTTAAATAAAGCTCTAAAATTTCTTGTTTAGTCAGTAGCTGTTCAATGTGGATCGCTAAAAAGATCTCTTTTACTTTACGAATGATTTTTTTCTCACGCGATAAAAAGAAATTTCGCGCTAATTGTTGGGTGATGGTACTGGCACCTTGGCTTAATTCACCCGACGTCGCAACTACACTGGCGGCACGAATAATACCAATAATATCAATACCAGGATGTTCATAAAAACGAGTATCTTCGGTTGCTAGGAAAGCTTCGAGCAATAAGGGGGGCATTTGCTCTAAGGTTAAAGGTATGCGGCGTTGCTCGCCAAACTGGGAGATCAGTTCGCCATCAGCGGTGAATACTTGCATGGGGGTTTGCAGCCGCACATCTTTTAAAGTGGCAACATCAGGTAGGTCATCTTTTAGAACAACATAGGTAATACCGATAGTGGCGACACCTAAAAATGTCATTAAGACGAACAAAATAAAAAGCTTTTTAACCCACGACACCGTTGGCCCCCAATTTTTAACTCCCAATTTGACAATAACGCTGCTAGTATATATTTATTAGGTTGAGATTAAACGCTTTTTCTTGCCAAAAACCTGTGACTGGACTAAGAATACCTAAACAAAAATCGATAAATAATAATACGGCTGCAAGGCGCTATGATTAAAAGCCTGTTTAGTAAACAATCACCCATAATGGTGGGCATTGATATCGGTTCTCACACCGTGAAAGCAGTGCTATTAAGTATGCACAGTGGCTACTACAGGGTAGAAGCCTTTGCAGTTGAGCCCATGGTAAAAGGCGCAATGGCAGATCGTGAGATCCAAGACATTGAAGCTGTTGGTAATGTGCTAGCGAAAATTCGTAAAAAAATTCCACGTAATGTTAAGTTTGCGGCTGCAGCTATTTCTGGTTCTACCGTTATCAGCAAAGTCATTTTCATGGATGTGTCATTAACTGACGCTGAACTTGAAAGCCAAATTGAAGTTGAAGCGGATACTTTAATTCCTTATCCATTAAATGAAGTTAGTCTTGATTTTGAAAAACTTGATGTTAATGAAGCCGATCCTTCTAAAGTTAACGTGCTTTTAAGTGCTGCTCGAACTGAAAGTTTAGAAGCGCGAGTTGCTGCATTAGCCGATGGCGGTTTTACAGCAAAGGTTGTCGATGTTGAAAGCTATGCGTTAAGTCGGTCAGCAGAGTTATGTTTAAGTCAGTTACCTGCGGATGCCGCCAATAAAGTGGTTGCTATGATAGATATTGGTGCAACCATGACATTATTAAGCATTGTTGAAGGTGGCAAAACACTCTATACCCGTGACCAAGTATTCGGTGGCGAACAATATACTCGCAGTATTTTGTCTTACTACAATAAAAGCTACGATGAAGCTGAAACTGCTAAAGTTTCTGGTGATTTACCCCCTAATTATACCTTCGAAGTGTTAGCACCTTTTCAAACTATGTTACTGCAACAGATCCGGCGCGGTATTCAAATGTACTTAACCAGCAGTGGTAAAGAAACACTGGATTACATCGTAGTGTCGGGTGGCTCAGGTATGATTGAAGGTATCGATAAGTTATTAATTGACGAGTTAGGCATTCATACTGTGATAGCTGATCCCTTTAACAGTATGGAAGTGGCGTCTTCAATTGACCGCGATCTTTTAGATAAGCATGCTCCACAATTAATGGTAGCCAGTGGGTTAGCCTTAAGGAGTTTTTCACCATGGCACATATAAACCTACTGCCGTGGCGTGATGCGGCTCGAAAGGAACGTCAAAAAAACTATGTGATGGTATTGGCTTTTACCGCATTAATGAGTTTTTTGGTGTTTTTTTTAATTAATATGATTTACAACGCACGTTTAGAAGGCCAAGCGAAGCGTAATCAGTATCTGCAAAGTGAAATTAGCATCTTAGATCAACGAATTGCCGAGATTAGCCGTTTAAATGAAACCAAACGCAGCTTGCAACAACGTTTAACATTGATTGAGCAACTGCAAAGCAGCCGAAATTTAGGTACGCAAGTGATGTCTGAAATTGCGACCATCATTCCAAACGGTGTTTATTTGACACAATTAGAGAAAAAAGGCTCGATGTTACTGTTAGTGGGGAAAAGTGAGTCAAATAATCGACTGTCTAATATGCTGCGTGAAGCGGAGCAGTCAGAGTTATTAGCAGAGCCTTACCTCGAGTTTATTCAAGCTGCCAAAGAGCGCTCAAGTTTATTAAGTGATTTTCAAATGCACTTAAAAATTGTCGGCTTTGAAGCCCTAGACAACAGCAACGCAGAGACTAAAAACAATGCACAGGGAGGCCGGAAATGAGCCTCAACATGAAGTTATCTGATATTGATGTTAATGATTTAGACTTAGACAATATGGGCTCTTGGCCTGTATTGGTGAAAGTGATTTTTGCTGCTATTTTAGCGGCCTTGGTGTCAGTAATCAGTTATTACTTATTAATCGACAGTAAAATTGACGAGTTGGCGAGCGCGAAAAAAAAGAAACCGAACTGATGCAATTGTATCAAACCCGCTATGCGGTTGCGGTGAACCTAGAAGCGTATCGCGAACAAATGAAAGAAATGCAAGATTCATTAGCTTTCTTATTAAAACAGCTACCGACCACGTCTGAAACGCCTGGTTTGTTGGATGACATTACCTATGTTGGCACAACAAGCGGTTTAGTTTTTTCCAAAATTAACTGGGAACCGGAAGTTGAAAAAGAATTCTACACCGAGCTGCCAATTAAGATTGATGTGACCGGCGATTACCATCAATTTGGTAACTTTGTTAGCGAAGTGGCTAAATTACCGCGTATTGTCAGTTTGCATGACTTTAATATTCAAGCTGAAAAAGACGGTAAACTAAGGTTTAATGTGGTCGCAAAAACCTATCGCTACAAGGAGAACAGCCAATGAGAGCCTTACTGCTAGCCGGTACCTCAGTGCTGCTACTCAGCGGTTGTTTTGACAGCGTCGACCATATTCAAGCTCATATGGATAATGTAAAAGCCAATACAAGGCAACGTATTGAACCGTTACCGCAAGTAAAAGAGTTTTCTCATATCAGTTATGCGGCTGCAAATGAACGTAGTCCTTTTGCAGAACCTACGCCAGAAGCAATTCAGGAACGACTCTTGCAACAACAAGATTGTTTGTATCCGGATCCTAATCGGCGCAAAGAACTGCTGGAAAGATTTGCGTTGGAAAACCTGACAATGCGCGGTACTTTAGGTGATGGCGATAAACTCTGGGGCTTGATTGAATCTGCTGACAAGTCTTTATACAGAGTAACAATTGATAATTATTTGGGCTTATTCAGTGGCAAAGTAATCAATGTAGAGCCAACTTATATCGATTTACTGGAATTAATTCCTGATGGTTCTGGCTGCTGGGTGGAACGTGAAACACGGATCCAGATGTACGATGCTGCGACTGCAGGTAACTAGGTGTGCGAGTGAATCATGGATAAATTAATAAAAATTAAAAATGTAGGACGCAAAGTTAGCAGACTTGGTTTGTTATCGTGGTTATTGCTTGCTTTACCTGCTAGTGCAGCCCCCTTGCTCTATGAGGTTCGTTTCAATCCATTACTTAATGGTGAAACCGAGATCGAGTTCGTGTTCGATGAACCCTTGCTGCAAGAGCCGGACATCAGCCTGTTAAATGAGCCATCACGTTTAAACGTGCGCTTTGCTGAAGCTGAGCTGGAACAGCGTATTGCGGATGTGGCCATTGATAATGCCGGCGTTAGCCGAGTGAAGTCTACCTTGTCTGAAGGTGGCATTAACTCTGTTATCAGCATGGATTCCTTAAAAGTCTACCGCACCAGACTTGATGGTAATGTCTATGCTGTGCACCTCGCTAATTCACCGCAAATTGTCAAAGCGGGTTCGACATCTGAGCTTAATCCAAGCTTTATTAATAAGTTGCAAGCAATTGATTTTCGTCGTGGTGACAAAGGCGAAGGCCGAATTTTAGTATTTTTAAAAGAAAATGCAGCGGCAGTTGATGTGCAAGAGCGTCTTGGCAAATTAGAAATTGAATTCTATAACACCGATATTCCCGATGAGTTACTTTATCAGCTTGATGTCGGCGATTTTGCGACAGTGGTGAAAGGTATTGAAACTTTTAAAACTAAAACCTCTACGCGTTTAGTGATTGATGCCACAGATCAGTTCACTTTTAACTATCAGCAAATCGATAATATTTTTACGGTTACTATGCAACGTGATTTGACCAGCCGGAGTATTTTAGGTGGTGGTCGTGATTATAAAGGCCGTGCTATTTCTTTGAACTTCCAAGATATTCCGGTAAGAACCGTACTACAAATTATCGCCGATTATAACGGCTTCAACTTAGTCACCAGTGATTCTGTTGTTGGTAATATTACTTTGCGCTTAGATGGTACTCCGTGGGATCAGGCCTTAGATATCGTGATGCGTGTTAAAGGTTTAGATAAGCGTATGGAAGGTAACATTCTGTTGGTGGCGCCAACTGAAGAATTAGCCGCGCGAGAAGCGAAAGAATTAGAAGTATTACAGCGGGTGGAAGAGTTAGAGCCTTTGTATTCAGATTTCTTACAAATTAATTATGCAAAAGCCGTTGATTTAGCGCTGTTGTTGTCCAATAAAGATGCAACATTACTTTCTCCTCGCGGCAGTGTTGTCGTGGATGAACGCACCAATACCATCTTAATCAAAGATACAGCCCGTAACATTGAAAATGTCCGCAGATTAATTGAACGTTTAGATATTCCTGTACGCCAAGTTTTAATCGAATCGCGTATTGTCACGGTAAATGACAGCGTAACGGATGAGCTTGGTATTCGTTGGGGTTTTAGTGATCAACAAAGTACCAGTGGCGGTGATCGCGGTGTCTCAGGTAATGCCACCGGCGCTAATGGTATTTCAACGGGTGGTTTCCCAGCGTTAGATGATCGTTGGAATGTAAATCTGCCCGTTTCTAGTCCTGCTGGTAGTATTGCCTTTCATGTTGCTCGGTTAGCTGACGGGACTTTGTTAGATCTTGAATTATCGGCGTTAGAGCAAGAAAACAAAGGTGAAGTGATTGCTAGTCCACGCATCACAACTTCTAACCAAAAAGAAGCGAGTATTGAGCAGGGTGTTGAAATCCCTTACGTGCAAGCAGCTTCCAGTGGTGCGACAACGGTAGAATTCAAGAAAGCCGTGTTGAGCTTAACGGTGACACCGCAAATCACCCCAGACAACAAGATTATTTTAGACTTAGTCATTACCCAAAATACCCGTGGTGAGACAGTACAAACGCCTACAGGCCCAGCTACAGCTATTGATACACAGCAAATTAAAACGCAAGTGTTAGCCGACAACGGCGAAACTATTGTGTTAGGCGGTATCTACCAGCAGCAAGTGGTATCAACGGTTACTAAAGTACCGTTACTGGGTGATCTGCCTTACATGGGTGTGTTATTCCGCAACAAAAGCGAATTAAACGAGAAAAGCGAGCTGTTAATTTTCGTTACACCACGTATTTTGACTGAAGGCCAGCCTTAATTCAGGCACAAGCGATGGTCGCTGACCATCGCTTGTGCGGATGACGCTGTCAGAATTAACTTGCCAATCAAAGGGCATTCCTGACATAATTCAGCGCTTCAAATTTTCGTGGGAGCCTAGTGGTCCTTGAATTCAACTTTTCTTTGAGTTAGCTGATTTAGCAATACGACATATGGCAGAAAAACGTAATATCTTCCTTGTGGGGCCAATGGGTGCAGGTAAAAGCACAATCGGCCGCCATTTAGCAGACATGCTGCATCTTGATTTTTATGATTCTGATCAGGAAATTGAACGACGCACTGGTGCCGATATCGCCTGGGTTTTTGACCTTGAAGGCGAGGAGGGTTTTCGGGTGCGTGAGGAAAATGTCATTCAGGATCTAACTGAATTACAAGGAATAGTATTAGCGACCGGTGGTGGCTCAGTTATCAGTAAAGAAACGCGCAATAGGTTATCTGCCCGCGGTATCGTGGTCTATTTAGAAACGCCTATTGAAAAGCAAGTGGCCAGAACACAACGTGATAAAAAGCGGCCATTATTGCAAACAGAAGAAGAGCCAAAAGAAGTTTTAGAACGTCTAGCAGCTGAACGCAACCCGCTATATACGGAGATTGCTGATTTTACTGTTCGTACCGATGAACAAAGTGCCCGCAATGTAGCTAACCAGATTATTGAGCAACTGGGTTTTTAATCGTTAAAGGAGAACTGCATATGCAAGAAGTTGCTGTACAACTTGGCGAGCGCAGTTATCCCATCATCATCTCCGATACGTTTCCTGCATTACTCCCTGAGCTAGCGAAAGCGGCTCAGGTAGTGATTGTTTCAAATCCTACTGTTGCTGAACCATATCTGGCCGCTGTCAGGGCGTTATTCCAGCAACCGGTAAAACATTTCCTTTTACCAGATGGCGAAGCCTATAAAACGCTGGCATCGTTTGAGCAAGTGCTATCCTTTTTGTTAGAGCAAAAAGTGTCACGAGATGCGGTGCTTGTCGCATTAGGTGGCGGCGTAATTGGTGATATGACCGGTTTTGTTGCAGCGTGTTTCCAACGTGGTGTGCGCTTTGTACAAATTCCGACCACCTTATTGGCGCAAGTTGATTCATCCGTCGGTGGTAAAACCGCAGTTAATCATCCGTTGGGTAAGAATATGATCGGTGCGTTTAAACAGCCCGAGCAAGTGTTAATCAATACCAGTGTGCTAAGCACCTTACCTGATCGCGAATTTGCTGCAGGCATGGCAGAGGTGGTGAAATACGGTTTATTAGGCGATGCAGCTTTTATTCAGTGGTTGTTAGCTAATGCGCCGGCTATTCAACGTAAAGAGCCGCTAGTATTAGCGCAAATGATTAAACATTGCTGCAAAATGAAAGCCGATATTGTTAGTCGTGACGAAACCGAGCAAGGCGACCGTGCCTTATTAAATCTTGGTCATACTTTTGGTCACGCTATTGAAGCCTTTTTGGGCTACGGCGAATGGCTGCATGGTGAAGCGGTTGCCGTTGGTATGGTGATGGCGGCTAAACTTGCGCAGAGTCGAGGTTGGTTAAGCGATAACGACCTCACTCAAACCATCGCATTATTACAGGCTTTTAACTTACCTATTGTTGCACCTGCTCAGATGAGCATTGCAGACTTTCTGCCGTATATGAAAACAGATAAAAAAGTGAAAGAGGGCAAGATGCGTTTTATTCTGCCAACGGCGTTAGGTGCCAGTAAAGTGGTTGCGGATGTAACCGAGCACGAACTTAGCCAAGTTTTTGCCTGATGAAAGTACGCGGCCTCCAACAACAGCTGGCCAATTCTGGATATTTGCTGCCCTCGCAACGTGATGTGCTATCGCGCTTATTATTTCAATTAGCCTTTAATGATTTTTCCCGCCTCGCTATTATTGGTGCTTCAGGCAGTGGTAAATCGACATTGGCTCTCGCCTTAGCTGAATTATTTTCTGAAGCTGAAGAAATCTCGGTCAATGTTGCAATGCTTCAAGCACCGATTGCTGAGGCATTATTAGCTTCGCAGCTTGGCAAACAATGGTTCGCGACCAGTGATTTAACCGAGCAAAATCTATTGCAGCGTTTGCAAAACGTTGACGCCGATACCCGTTATATTTTAATTACCGATAATCCCGAGCTATTAAGTACTGAGCAATATGCTTGGATCTTAAGTTTACCGGTGACATTATTTGTCTTCACGACGCAAGCGGATAGTCAGATGCAGCTTAACTTGACGATCCCTGGGCTTACCTTAGCGGATTGCGAGCAGTTGTTACAGGCAGAACAATTAGATCCCTTAGCGTTAGCGGAACGTTTTGCCAACTGTCAGAATAACCTGCATAAATTAATTAGCCCAGCGCCTGCACGAACGGCTCGGGCGGCACGCAAGCCCGTGGTTAGCAGACCCAAAGCCCCCTTAATTGCAGCAAGCGTAGGCGCGGCACTGATCGTATTGTTTATCCTCACTAGTTGGTTAAATTCAACACCTTCTGCAGATCAGGCAAAGCCTGTTGCAGAGATGGCCATTGTACCCATACCGCAAGAGCAATCAGCTACAGCAAGCCCTGAAACGATTGGTGCAACGAGTCAATCAGCGCTGATTGATTTATCTAATGACGCTAGGATGCCAGAGTTAGCTGAAGCAGAAGCTGAAGTAGAAGCCGAGCCCGAGCCCGCTATAGTCGCTATGCCCAGCAACGCTGAGAACATTAAGGCTGCTGTTATTGACGAGGCCAAAACGGTCGTTGCAGAACCGACAGTAGCAACCACATTAAATAATGTGCAGCCATTACCTGCTAAGTTATTACAAGAATCAGTGCTTACCCCTGAGCCTGAAGTGAAACGCGAACAAGACACGCCGAAGGTGCATCAGCACGGCGCATTACTTGCCACGCCTGCTCAACACTTTGTTGTGCAAATCGCGGTATTATCGAGTGAAAACGCGTTAAGCCGATTTAAGCGTAACTATCCAAAATTATCGATACAAGTGTATCAACGCAGTTGGCAGGGGCGAGGTCAATGGGTCATCGTCAGCCAAAGTTTCGCCAGCAATATCGCCGCTAAACAGTATGTGCAACAATTACCCAGCGCGCTGAGCTCAGCTGGGCCTTTTATTAAAAGTGTGGGTGCTGTCCAGCAAGAGATCAAAGCTTGGCAACGATTGCAACTGGCCCAAAGTAGTCAGGATAATTAAGTGGTACAGAAAAGAAGTCGTGCCTTTTTAAAGTGGGCGGGTGGTAAATATAATCTAGTCGAACAGTTGCAGCGGCATTTGCCCGCAGCTGATTGTTTGGTTGAGCCTTTTGTCGGTGCGGGCTCCGTTTTTTTGAACACGCATTATCCGTCTTACAAGCTAAACGATATTAATGCTGATCTGATTGAATTATATAAAATTGTTCAGCAGCAGCCAGAGCGTTATATTGCTGACGCTCGTCAACTTTTTGTGCCCAGTGCCAACGAGCGCACAAGCTATATCCGCTTTCGGCAGCAGTTTAATGAGCAACAAGATACCTATCAACGTGCTTTGTTATTTTTGTATTTGAATCGCCATGGTTACAACGGTTTATGTCGTTACAACCTGTCTGGCAAGTTCAACGTACCCTTTGGTAGTTATAAAAAGCCTTATTTCCCAGAGGCCGAGCTGTATTTCTTTGCGGAAAAAGCACAGCTCGCCGAGTTTACCTGTAGCAGCTACCAAGATGTCTTTCAGCAGTTAACTGTTGGCGCCTCTGTGTATTGTGATCCTCCTTATGTCCCTTTAAGTAAAACGGCCAGTTTCACTAGCTATGCGCGGCAGGGTTTTACTTTAGATGATCAGGCGCAGTTAGCTATTTTAGCCGAGCAAGCGCAGGCCAATGGGCATAGCGTATTGATCAGTAATCACGATACGACTTGGACTCGGAAGATTTATCAGCAAGCAGAGTTGCATACCATAAACGTTAGTCGTTCAATCAGTCAAAAGGGCAGTGCTAGGGGTAAGGTTGCAGAGTTATTTGCGTTATATCTGGCCGAGCAAAAAAGCAGTTAAGGGACGACGAAGCTAACGATCAATAATAAGACACTCACAAATAGCGCTGCCATCAGAATGCCTGTGATAATGTAAGGTACCGCGCTGTCGCTTTGAAAATCTTGTAAGCGTTGTTTTTCAGACTGCACGCCAATAAAAGCGCCGAGCACGGCTTTGATAATTTGCCAAGTACTTGCTTTCGTGTGGCTCATACCAAGAAACTAAGAAGGGTTATTGTTGCTAGGAGACATACGACTTAAAAGTTCTAGAAAATCAACAAAATGGAACTGTACAGAGCGACTATCGCCAGACAACCAACTCACCCAATTACGTTGAATTTCTTTACAGCCAACAAGGTTGTCAGAGCATTGCGACAAACTATCTATTTGCCAAAGCGCAACAGCAAACACCACACCACTGATGGCAAGCATTGATTTGCTGGTTTTAGTTAGTTTCATGTTAAATCCTGTTAACGACGCATAACTTCCTTATATTAGTAGATTACACCACCAGATACAAGCTGATTATTTATTAAGCACTGTATCGGTGGCGTAAATTAGTGATGGAAACGGGATTTAGAAGCTTTTTGATACGCCAAACACCACACGACTATCAGCTAAATATAAATCTTTAACATCGGTATCGATATAGGCTAATGATAAACCAAGACCCAATACTTCAGTGCTGACCGTGACACCGTAGTCTAGATAGCTTAATGAGCTATCGTCTGAATATTCGTTTTGACCAACATGAAAATCAACTGCCAGATTATCGGTTAACGCCAAGCTGTAACCGGCATAGACATAGTAGTAGTTACCACTGTTGCCATAGTAATCATCGCTGTAAGCCAAACCTAAGCTGAAGTCTTTGTAAGCAACAGAACCGTATAGTTCCCAGAAGTTAGAGCCTTCGAACTCGGTGTTTGGGTAGCCATAACGCATAATACCTACGTCGGCCGACCAACCTTCAGCAATATCACCGCTCCAACCTAACATCACGTCTAGCTCTAAAGTGCCAGTACCACCGAAATCAACGCTTGAGCCCCATACTGACAAATAGATGCCTGACTCATCACTTAAAGTTAAACCACCCTGTAAGGCTGCCGCTTCGTCCGTTTGTGAAATACCACGGAAGGCATAGTCAGAAACAAAGGTGACATCGCCACTCACTTCTACCGCGTGGCTCTGCATGCTGGCCGCGCTCATGGCTACAAATAAGGTGCTATAAGTTGCTACAGATAGTTTTTTTAATAATGTCATTATTGTTTCCCCTCATATTGGATTCATCTAATTGTTTCCAAGATATATGCCATGTGGAAATTTTCATTAATAAACAGCACTTTAGTTTTTTTGATCGACTTGGTTTGCTAAGTTTTGCGACATCTTGGTGCAGCTATGCTTGTATTTTGTGCAGCACGGCTTAAGCCGTTGATGCATTCTGTTGAATAATTCAGTAAAGTCGGTGTTTTTCCAAGGAGAACACTGATGCAACCATTTTTAATCGCGCCGTCTATTCTGTCTGCTGACTTTGCTCGCCTAGGTGACGATGTAGCCAAGGTGCTCTCTGCTGGAGCAGATGTGGTGCACTTTGATGTGATGGATAACCATTATGTCCCTAACCTCACTATGGGGCCGATGGTTTGCCAAGCGTTGCGAGATTACGGTGTGACGGCCCCCATCGATGTGCATTTGATGGTTGAGCCTGTCGATAGCATGGTGCCGCAGTTTGCTAAAGCCGGCGCCAGTATTATTACTTTTCATCCCGAAGCCTCTCGGCATATCGACCGTACCTTACAGCTGATTAAAGAACACGGTTGCCAAGCTGGCTTGGTGTTTAATCCTGCAACACCGCTCAGTTATCTGGATTACGTCATGGATAAAATTGATGTGGTGTTATTGATGTCGGTGAATCCGGGTTTTGGTGGCCAGAAGTTTATTCCTGCCACGCTCGATAAGTTACAAGCAGCACGGCAACGTATTACGCAAAGTGGTCGGTCAATCCGTTTAGAGGTTGATGGTGGCGTTAATTTAGATAATATCGCTGACATTGCTCGTGCGGGTGCCGATATGTTTGTCGCTGGCTCGGCTATTTTTAACACGCCTGATTATGCGGCAACGATACAAGCGATGCGAGCCGAATTAGCAAAAGTCTGCTGTTAATGGCTTTTTTGCTGCGAGCTTAGCCGACAACAGCGTATAATAACGCGCTTACATGGTTTTAAAACAGGATATTGCAAAGAATGAGTCGTAAACCGATAGTGCTCAGTGGCGCACAACCTTCAGGACAATTGACGATTGGTAATTACCTTGGGGCATTGCGTCAATGGGATGAAATGCAAAATGATTACAATTGCTTATATTGTATTGTCGATTTGCATGCCATTACAGTGCGTCAAGATCCTACGGCGCTGCGTAGTGCTTCCTTGGATAGTTTGGCACTTTACTTAGCCTGTGGGATCGATCCGGCTCGTTCTGCGGTCTTTATGCAGTCACATGTGCCTGAACATAGCCAATTAGCTTGGGTATTAAATTGTTATACCCAGTTTGGTGAATTAAGTCGTATGACACAGTTTAAAGATAAATCAGAGCGGCATAACAATAACGTGAATGCCGGTTTGTTTACTTACCCGGTGTTAATGGCGGCCGATATTCTACTTTATCAAGCAAATCAAGTGCCTGTAGGTCAAGATCAAAAGCAACATTTAGAATTAGCTCGTGATGTTGCCAGTCGTTTTAATGCGTTGCATGGTGATATTTTTACGGTGCCTGAGCCTTTTATCCCAGCGGTAGCCGCGCGTGTCATGAGCCTACAAGAGCCGCAAAAGAAGATGTCAAAGTCTGATGAAAACCCTTGGAATTTCGTTGGCTTATTAGAAGATCCCAAAGTGATCAGTAAAAAGTTTAAAAAAGCGATGACAGACTCTGAAGATCCACCACGCGTTTACTTTGATCAAGAGAATAAACCTGGTGTAGCAAACTTATTGAATATTCTCAGTGGTGTAACCGGTAAAACGGTAACAACCTTAACCAATGAATACGAAGGTAAGATGTACGGCCATTTAAAAACAGATGTGGCCGATGCCGTGATTGGTTTGTTAGAACCGGTACAGCAGCGCTTTAAAGAAATCAGAGCGGATCAAACCTATATGCAGCAAGTCATGCGAGCTGGTGCCGCTAGTGCTCGTGAGCATGCCTGCAAAACGTTAGAGCAGGTGAATGCCGCTGTTGGTTTTGTCACGCCTTAAGTTGGTTTGGGTCTGGAGTTAATACCCTATGCTGCTGATGATCGACAACTATGATTCTTTTACTTGGAATCTGGTGCAATATTTTGCTGCCTTAGGGCAGCAAGTTGTGGTGCGCCGCAATGATGACATCAATGTCGAACAGATCCGCACCATGGCTCCGCGTTATCTGGTGATTTCACCGGGGCCAGGTAACCCTAGTCAAGCGGGCATCAGTTTAGCCGCTATTGAGGCTTTTGCCGGTCAGATCCCCATTTTAGGGGTTTGCTTAGGACATCAGGCGATAGCACAAGTATTTGGGGCTAAAGTGGTACGGGCGTCCCGTGTGATGCACGGTAAAAACTCGATTATTCAACATCAGCACCAGTCGGTGTTTCAGCAGTTACCCTCACCACTGAGTGTGACGCGTTATCATTCGTTGTTGGTAGAGGCCGCAAGCTTACCGGCAAATCTGCAAGTCAGTGCCACAACTATTCCGCTTAATGAAAACGAGCCGCCTGAAATTATGGGCCTGTACGACCCAGCCTTAGCACTACATAGTGTGCAATTTCATCCGGAAGCGATTCTCAGTGAGCAAGGACAGCGGATGCTCGCAAATTTTTTAGCAGTGACTATTTAAGCTTTTCATAAAAATAGCGCGGTTTACCGCTAAGGCATAGGCTGCTGCATCTCGCCGAGCATTTCGCTTTCATTGAATATTCTTAAGAAGCGCTTGAATATTCATTTCCACTGCAAATCTATCTGTATCCCTTGTTTTTTCAGGTGTTGCTACAGATGTAGATGCAAGACAACGTCAGTATAATCTGTAATAATGGCGCTATCACGATGTCAATACTGACACCTATACGTGCAAGCTATTCCCTACAAATAAGCGAAAGAGGAACACGAATATGACCGCAGAGATCCAAGTAACCCGAGCTTTGTTCGATGACGTAATGGTACCCAATTATGCTCCAGCAAAATTGATACCGGTAAAAGGGCAAGGCGCTCGCGTTTGGGATCAAGAAGGTCGGGAATATATCGACTTTGCAGGTGGTATTGCGGTCAGTAGCTTAGGTCATTGTCATCCTGCGTTAGTGAATGCGTTAAAAACGCAGGCTGAAAAACTGTGGCATTTAAGTAATGTTCTCACTAATGAGCCTGCGCTGCGTTTAGCGAAAAAGTTAGTCGACGCGACCTTCGCCGAAAAAGTGTATTTTTGTAACTCGGGTGCTGAAGCTAACGAAGCGGCCTTTAAATTAGTGCGTCGTTGGGCTTTAGACAATTTTGACGAGAGCAAGCAAGAAATTATCTCGTTTGGTAAGAGTTTCCATGGCCGGACATTCTTTACCGTTACGGTCGGCGGCCAAGCGTCTTACTCTGACGGTTTTGGTCCAAAACCCGGTGCCATTGTGCATGCTGAATTTAATAACTTAGACAGCGTGAAAGCGCTGATCTCGGATAAAACCTGCGCCATCGTTGTTGAGCCCATTCAAGGTGAAGGCGGCATTATTCCCGGCGATGCAGCGTTTTTAAAAGGGTTACGTGAGCTGTGTGATCAGCACAATGCCTTATTAGTTTTTGATGAAGTACAAACAGGCGTTGGTCGCACAGGCCAGTTATATGCTTACATGAACTACGGTGTCACGCCCGATATATTAACCACGGCAAAATCGCTTGGTGGCGGTTTCCCAGTGGGCGCTATGTTAACCACCACGGCGATTGCACAACATTTAAAAGTGGGTACCCATGGTAGTACTTATGGCGGTAACCCCTTAGCTTGTGCCGTTGCTGAAGCCGCAATCGACACCATCAATACCCCTGAAGTATTAGAAGGGGTATTGAAAAACGAAGCTATTTTCCGCGAGTGTTTAGCCACGATTAATGCCGAGCACAAGGTGTTTGCCGAAGTGCGTGGTAAAGGCATGTTGTTAGGTGCGGTATTAAACGAGCAATACAAAGGCCGTTCACGTGAGTTTTTCTTAGCGGCAGCTGACCATGGTTTATTTGCTTTAGTTGCTGGCACCGATGTTGTGCGCTTTGCACCCTCTCTGGTTATTACCGAAGCTGAAATTCGTGAAGGTATGAAGCGTTTTGCATCTGCCGTGGCGCAAGTTGTCAAAGGCTAAGCGGTTTACGCGTTTTTGCTTGTCGATAAGCGTTAATTCAACTGCATGCTCAGTCAAACTTGGGGCTTTTAGCTCTGAGTTGCGACCGCGGCCTGTATCAGAATGGAGTAAGCTAGCATGATGGTGATTCGCCCGATCCGAGCGAATGATTACCCCGCACTGTATCAAATGGCGGTAGAGTCAGGACATGGCTTTACCTCGTTGCCGGTTAATGAAGAGCTGCTGATGCGTAAAATCAGTCGTTCGATGGCGTCTTTTAATAAGACCGTCAGTTCGCCCGGAGACGAAGGTTATTTGTTTGTGCTGGAGGATACGTCGAGTGGCCAGGTGTGTGGTACCAGTGCGTTAGAGGCCGCCGTAGGGCTAGAAGATGCGTTCTATCATTATCATCTTGGTAAGGTCGTGCATAGCTCGAAAACCTTAGGCGTGTACAAAACGGTCGATATCTTGACGTTATGTAATGACTACACGGGCGTAAGCGAATTATGTACTTTGTTTTTGCGACCGCCGTTTCGCCAGAAGTTTAATGGCCGCTTGTTGTCTAAAATGCGCTTTTTATTTTTAGCTGAGTTTGCTGAACGTTTCTCAGATAAAATTATTGCCGAGTTACGTGGTGTATCTGATGCCCAAGGTAACTCACCATTTTGGCAATGGTTACAAGCCCACTTCTTTTCAGTTGATTTTCCAACGGCAGATTACTTAACAGGCATTGGTCAAAAAGAGTTTATTGCCGAACTGATGCCAAAATATCCAATTTATGTCAGTTTGCTGAGCAAAGCCGCACAGCAAGTGATTGGTCAGGTGCACGAACAAACCCGCCCGGCGCTCGCTTTGTTAGAGTCTGAAGGTTTTTCTTGTCGTGGTTACGTCGATATTTTTGATGCAGGCCCAACGGTAGAAGCGCGCATTTCACAGATCAGAGCCATCCGAGACAGCCAGCGTTTACAAGTGCGCATTGCTGAGGCAACGGGAAGTGGTGAGGCCTATATGATTTGTAATACGACCCTAAGCGATTTTCGAGCTTGTTGGGCAGAGTTACAACCGCAGGCCAATAGTACAGAAATTAGCATTCCCGCCGAACTCGCTAAGGCCTTGCAGGTCAATGCTGGTGAGTGGGTGCGGATCAGCAAACTATAATAATAGGAGAGACAGATGAGCCAAGCAGTGCAGTTTATTAACGGTCAATGGCAGGCAGGTGAAGGTCAAGCTTTTCACTCTATCGATCCCGCAAAAAATAAGGTTATTTGGCAAGGCCAAGCGGCCAGTGCCACGCAAGTTAAGCAAGCGATCCTCGCCGCGCGTCAAGCACAAATTGCTTGGGGAGACTTGGGTTTTGCAGAGCGTGTGGTGTTTGTTAAACAGTTCGCCGCCCAACTAAGCAGCCATAAAGAACAACTGGCGGCCTGTATTGCTGAAGATACCGGCAAAGCGTTATGGGAAAGCCTAACCGAAGTGGGCGCCATGATCGGTAAAATAGACATTTCAGTGCGCGCCTATGAAGAACGTACCGGCACCAAAGAAAACCCGATGCCACAAGGGCGAGCGTTTTTACGTCATAAACCACATGGTGTTGTGGCGGTGTTTGGCCCGTATAACTTTCCTGGCCACTTGCCTAATGGCCACATTGTACCCGCACTTCTCGCAGGTAATACCGTGGTGTTTAAACCGTCGGAATTAACGCCAAAAGTAGCAGAATTAACCGTTAAGTTATGGCAACAAGCCGAACTTCCCGCCGGTGTGTTAAACCTAGTGCAAGGTGAAGTTGATACAGGTAAAGCCTTGGCCAGTGATGATGGCATTGATGGTTTGTTTTTTACCGGGAGTTCTCGCACCGGCCATTATTTACATCAACAGTTTGCCGGCCGACCAGAAAAAATTCTGGCACTGGAAATGGGCGGAAATAACCCCTTAATCGTGCAAGATGTGGCAAATATTGATGCTGCGGTGCACGATATTGTGCAATCGGCCTTTATTACCTCAGGCCAGCGCTGTACTTGTGCTCGTAAGTTATTTTTACCTGTAGGCGCTAATGGTGATGCGATTTTACAGCGCTTGTTAGAGGTTAGCCGCAACATTCAAGTGGGTGAATACGATGCCCAGCCGCAGCCATTTATGGGGGCCATGATCTCCGTCCAAGCAGCGAAAGGGATGTTAGCCGCGCAGCAGCAGCTAGTGGCGTTAGGCGGAGAGATCTTACTGCCGTTAAGCCAACCTTATGCCGATAAAGCCTTGGTCACGCCAGGTATTATTGAGTGTACGCACATTAGTGATTTTCCAGATGAAGAGCACTTTGGCCCTTTATTAAAAGTGTTCCGCTTTAGCGATTTTGATGCCGCCATTGCTGCAGCGAATAACACCAGCTTTGGTTTGTCAGCGGGCTTGTTAAGCGACAGCCATGAGCTGTATCAACACTTCTACAAGCATATTCGTGCGGGTATTGTAAACTGGAACCGGCCTATCACAGGTGCCAGTTCAGCGGCGCCATTTGGTGGTATAGGTAAAAGTGGTAATCATCGTGCTAGCGCTTATTATGCCGCCGATTATTGCGCTTATCCCGTGGCGTCGGTAGAGTTAGAACAAGTGGTGTTACCCGAACAATTATCACCCGGCTTACAATTTTAAGTGCGTCAGTTTATCGGCGCTTCGGCGCCGATTTGTTTTTCATGACATTGTTTGCTTAAATAAAGAGAGTTGATAACACAACATTTTGGCTGTTTATCAGCAAAACTCGCCGCACTATGACGATATAGGTACAGTATGGTTATTGATAAAGTCGGTTATGAGCATCTTATTCAGTTTTTAACTGAACATTTAGATTTATTTACAACTCAAGGCTCCGCAGATGTATCGGGTAAATCGATAGGCGCTTTATTAGAAGAGCATATTGCAGAGCAAATTATTACCTTGTGCACGCAACATCAAGAACTCGAAATGAATCATCGCGCACTGATTATCCGTGAGATTGACGGTATCATGTATGATTTTCAAGAAATCCTTGCCTCGGTATTAGACAATACCGCCACGCCACAACAAGTCGAATTAATTAACGAGATCGCGCTGTTAATTAAAAATTTATTTGATAACGCCATTGCCGAATTATTTGATTAACAATTACTGATGTTACCCGTATACACGGTATGGCTGCTCGGCAGCTAATGTGCGATTTTACTAGCGGCACACTGGGCTTTTACGTAGAATACTCACCCTTGTTTTAAAGCTGAGATACGAAGATGAAAGCCAAGGTCAGTTGGGTCAATGGGTTAACCTTTTTAGGTCAATCTGAGAGTGGTCATGCCGTAGTATTCGATGCCGATCGTGACAGTAATACTGCACCGACGCCAATGGAAATGCTATTGATGTCAGCCGGCGCATGTTCTTCGGTTGATGTGGTCAGTATTTTAGAAAAAGCACGTCAGCAAGTGTCTGCTTGCCGGGTTGAATTATCCGGTGTGCGCGCTGAGACCGTGCCTAAAGTCTTTACTGAGCTGCATTTACATTTTGTTGTTAGCGGTAAAGCCTTAAGCGAAAAGCACGTAGAGCGAGCCGTAAGCTTGTCTGCTGAGAAGTATTGCTCAGTGTCTATTATGTTATCGCAAAGCGTAAAAGTAACTCACTCATTTAGTGTTGAAGACGCTGAGTGAATCAATTGTCTGCACGGTCGGGCTGAAAGTTAACTACGGCGTATTTGGGCGTCGTTAGCGGAGAGCAAAGAATTGGTTAAGCCTTTTGAAAAACTGAAACTGCACGGATTTAATAACCTGACTAAAAGCTTAAGTTTTAGCATTTATGATATTTGTTATGCAAAAACAGAACAGCATCGTCAAGAATATATTGAGTATATCGATGAGCAATACAACGCTGATCGTTTAACCGATATTTTGACCGAGGTGGTGGATATTATTGGCGCCAATGTTTTGAATATTGCCCGGCAGGATTATGATCCTCAAGGTGCCAGCGTGACCATTTTGGTCAGTGAAGAGCCGGTACTGGTTGATCCGGACAATACTGAAAACCCTGGGCCATTACCTGAGGCGGTGGTTGCGCATTTGGATAAAAGCCATATTTGTGTGCATACTTATCCTGAAGTGCACCCGCATGCCGGTATTTGTACGTTTCGAGCAGATATTGAAGTATCAACCTGTGGCATTATTTCACCGTTAAAAGCGCTGAATTATTTGATCCACAGTTTTGAATCGGATGTGGTGACCATCGATTATCGGGTACGGGGTTTTACGCGTGATATTAGTGGTACTAAACACTACATCGACCATCCGATCACATCGATCCAAAACTTTATGGATTACGATACCAAGAAAGCCTTCCAAATGATTGACGTTAACGTTTATCAGGAAAATCTATTCCACACCAAGATGATGCTAAAAGAAGGTGATTTAAACAATTACTTATTTGGTATGGGCACGGATTCGATGACCGCCGATGAACAAAAAGACATCAGTAGTAAGGTGTTTCGCGAAATCCGTGAAATTTTCTACGGTCGCAATTTGCCAGAAGTAAAATAACGGCAACGACAGACAGTACGGGCAACAGCGGAGGGGCGCTGTTACCTGTACCGTTGTGTTACTTGGTTTTCGGTCTTACCGCAATCACCTCAATTTCCACTAACATTCCTGGTCGCACTAAACCGGCAATTTTTACCGTTGAGCGCGCCGGAAAATTAGGTTTTTTCGCGGCTTCACCAAACTAAAAAAGCAAACATCAAGGGCACTGGCAGGGCAACTTAGTTATGCTAAAACGGCATTAAGCGTCAAGTTTTAGTACAAAAATTGTGAATTACGGCGCTTCTGCATCAACGCTTCAATCAGCGGCGTTAATATTAACTCCATCGCTAAGCCCATCTTGCCGCCTGGCACCACTAAGGTGTTAACCCGAGACATAAAAGATCCATCAATCATCTTCAAATAATAGGGAAAGTCGACATGTTTGATCCCGCGAAAGCGGATGACCACGAAGCTTTCATCTAATGATGGGATATCTTTGGCACTAAAGGGGTTAGACGTATCAACCGTAGGTACGCGTTGAAAGTTAATATGGGTGCGAGAAAACTGCGGAGTAATGTGGTTAAAGTAGTCTTCCATGCTGCGCACAATACTGGCTTGCACTGCTTCGCGGCTGTGCCCACGTTCAGAGGTATCGCGAATAATTTTCTGGATCCACTCCAAATTAACAATAGGCACCATACCAATCAGCAAATCGACATGTTGGGCGACATTCTGTTGTTCGGTAACGGCACCGCCATGCAACCCTTCATAAAAGAGCAGATCGGTATTCGCGCGTAACTCTTGCCACGGTGTAAAAGTGCCCGGCAGTTGGTTATAGGGCACCGCTTCATCGAAGGTATGTAAATAGTGGCGAATTCGTCCAGTACCTGTTTCAGCATAGCTAGCGAAAAAGCTCTCTAAAGCCGCAAAATCGTTGGCTTCTGGGCCAAAATAGCTAATATGTCGACCTTCTTCACGTGCTTTACGTACCGCTAAATCCATTTCAGGTCTGCTAAAACGATGAAAGCAATCACCTTCAACAAAGGCTGCATCGATACCCAGTGTACGGAAAATATGTTTAAAGGCATTGGTCGTAGTTGATGTGCCTGCACCCGATGAACCGGTAACCGCAATAATAGGATTTTTGTGCGACATAGTGTCACCCTGTAACTGAAATTAGCTTCACCTTATCGGATTTGGGCCTAGCGACGCAACTATTATCCATTCAGGTTTGTGTCGCATGACCGATTAAATTTTGGGATTTGCTGGGGTTAAGCTAGGCAAAGGCAGCGTATTGTTGGAGTAAGCTACTGGGTTATGCTAACCGCCACAAATAACAACTGACGCGAGATTTAACTGATCCGAAATGAGCTGAACGAGTACAAAGCCACAGTAGGTTTAATACGATATTTTTGGAGAATGCCATGGCAGATATGCTGCTAACCTTATTAATTGTTGCAGTGATGCCTTATTTAGCGAAGGCGCCTTTGGTGTGGGCAATGCAACAGGCCGGGGGCTATGACAATCATTATCCTCGGCGGCAACAAGCATTATTAAAAGACTTTGGGGAACGTTGTACTGCGGCGCATTACAACAGTTTTGAAGCCTTAGGGTTATACATTGCGGCGATAGTATTTGTGGTTGCAGCGGGGAACGTCACAAGCTCAATGCTCATCGCTGCTTGGTTGTTTGTGGTTTGTCGACTGGGCTATTTATTGTGCTACTGGTTAAATTGGGCGGCTGCACGCAGTTTAATTTGGCTTGGCTCGGTAGCGGCAGCCATCAGCTTAATGCTGATGGCGTTAGCCGAATTACCTTAAAAGCGGAAGGTAGCAATAATCGGATCGTGGTCAGAAGAGCGATAAGGTGTTGGCGCATATAATTGTTGCTGTTGCGCCGCTGATTTAAAGCGTAAGCTGTAATCCAGTAATACCGGTTCATCCGCATTAATGGGCCAGTGCTGAAAATGGCTTAGCTGTTGTGCCAAGGCTGGGCTAGCTAACATGTGATCTAAAGATCCGGCTCGGCCTCTGAATACAAAAGAGTAGGATGCGTGTTTATTCTCGTCTAAATATTGCCAGCCTTGCTGTTCTAAATAGGTAATCGGATCTTCAAAACGATAGGCATTTAAATCACCTAGCACCACTTGGTAGGATGTGGCAATGCCAGTGGGCGTGGTCGTTAACCATTGCTGTAACGCAGTCACGGCTTCTACTCGAGCTGCATTCCAACACGCTTGACCATCAGCTTGATCTTTTTGCAGTGCATAATCACTGGCATTGGCGCGAGGGCAACTGCCTTTAGATTTTAAGTGACCAAGTGCCAAGGTGAGTTGTTGGTTTGAGGCAAGATGCCGAAAACTTTGCGCCAGCGGTGGCCGATGCAAGCGGGTAAACGGCGCTGCGGTATTAACTGCGGTTTGCCCAATGGCTTCAATACGCTCTGAGCGATAAAACATACCGACTTTTATAGCATCTGAACCTGGTGCCACCGCGGTTGTAATCATGCTATACGGTGAAGCACTGCGCTCATTAACAGCGGCTAATAATGTCGCAATAGCGCTGCCCTCATCGTAGCCATTATTTTCTAGTTCTAGCAAACCAATAATATCAGCGTCTAGGGCGACGAGTGCTTCAACTAATTTGGCTTGTTGTCTGGCTAATTCAGCGGATGAACGAGCTCCTCGGCGTGTTGGGAAAGGCTTATCCTGGCCATGGCCGTTAAAGAAATTCAGCACATTATAACTGGCAATTCGCAGTTCGTTCTGTTGCACCGGTGTCGGTACCGCAGGCCGTGGATTAGCACTGACAAACTTAGCTGGTGACGTGGGCAAAATGCGATAGCCGCGCTCGTCTTGATGTACTATACCGGCAACATCTAATACCTGATCGCCAATCCGTAAAGTGCTGCTGGCGCTTAAGCCGTTATTAGGATATGGCAGAGGGTCGGGGTTTTGTTGCCAATGGCCATCATCTAACCAGATTTCTTGGCGGTTTTGTTGCTCTGCCAGTTTTGCAGCAGCTTCGCCCGGACTGACGACTTGCGTCGGCACCATTAAACGTTCATTTGCCAGTAAAATCTCGCCATAACGACCTAAAGGATAAGTATCGGCGACTAACAGCGGTTGGCTAAAGGCCACCCACATCCCTTCATAAGCTTCCCAACTTTGTTCTGCTGCCAGCGGTAAGCTCAAGGCTAAGGGTTGTGTGCTGCTCTGGCCGCAGGTGTTAAGCACGGTTGCATCCACCAGGCTGGTCTGCTGTTCAATTTCAGCGACGGTGCCTTGTACCGTTAAGATCTCCCCGACTTGATAATTTGCCGCATCCGCGAGGCTGAGTAAAATCGCTTCAGCGGTTTGAGGATCGTTATCAGGCTCGACACTTTGTAACATGAGCCCTGGCATAGGCCCATCGAGGTAGACGGGGGCTGATACCACACCTTGCAGCGTAACGTGCTGTCCAAGCAATGGGCTGATTTCTGCCGTGCCTTGAACTTGCGCAATGCTATGAGTGGTTTCGCCACAAGTGGTGGGCGGTTGCTGACATGCTGCCAGACATAAACTGATAAAACCGAGTGCAATAATTCGCATAATCTATCCTATGAAAGCCGATAAAAAAGGTGCCGAAGCACCTTTTAACACCCTTTAATTAGGGCAAATCTAATTAGCCTAATGGCTAATAAAAACGTTAAGCTTGTTGCTCACGCGCAATAGCGCGATAGCCAATATCATGACGATAATACACATTATCCCAATGAATTTTTGTCACAAGCTGATAGGCCGCTTGTTGTGCTTCGGTAACGCTGTTACCCAATGCGGTGGCACATAACACGCGGCCACCATTCGTCACGACATCGTTGCCAACCAGTTCGGTACCGGCATGAAACACTTTACCCGCAAGGGCTGCGGCATCGTCTAAACCATGGATCACTGTGCCTTTAGCATAAGCATCAGGGTAACCCCCAGCAGCCATCACCACACCTACTGCCGCTTTAGGGCTAAATTGAATGTCGGTTTGTGCTAATTGACCTTGCACCGCACTTTGACATAAAGCCACGAGATCTGACTCTAAGCGCAGCATAATCGGTTGTGTTTCAGGATCGCCAAAGCGACAGTTAAACTCTAACACTTTAGCCGAGCCATCTGCGGCAATCATTAAACCTGCATATAAAAAGCCGGTAAATACATTACCTTCAGCGGCCATACCTTTAACGGTAGGCATAATCACCTGCTGCATAACCCAATCATGCACCGCAGGGGTGACTACGGGGGCAGGAGAATAAGCACCCATTCCACCAGTATTTGGGCCTTTATCGCCGTTATCACGCGCTTTATGATCTTGCGAAGAGGCAAAGGCCAGAGCATGGCTGCCATCCACCATCACAATAAACGAGGCTTCTTCACCGGTCAGGAATTCTTCAATGACTACGCGACTGCCAGCATCACCAAATTTATTACCCGCCAGCATATCATCGATAGCGGCAAAAGCCTCTGCCTCGGTTTGCGCGATAATGACACCTTTACCTGCGGCTAAGCCGTCGGCTTTGATCACTATCGGCGTGCCGAGGCTTTTTACATAGGCTTTCGCCGGAGCAATTTCAGTAAAGTTTTGGTAAGCGGCTGTAGGGATGTTGTGCCGTGCCAAAAAGTCTTTGGCAAACGCTTTTGAGCTTTCTAATTGTGCCGCAGCTTGGGTTGGACCAAAAATGGCTAAACCAGCTGCACGAAAGCGATCGACAACGCCTTTGGCTAAAGGCGCTTCAGGGCCAACAATCGTCAGATCAATCTGTTCTTGTTGGGCAAAAGCCAGTAGACCTGCCACATCATCGGCAGCAATAGCGACATTTTGCAACGCCGCTTCGCGAGCGGTGCCCGCGTTGCCTGGTGCGACAAATACTTCGGTTGCCAGTGGAGATTGTGCTGCTTTCCACGCTAGGGCGTGTTCACGACCACCGCCGCCAATTACCAATACTTTCATCAGTTTGTCCGTTTGCTCAGTTAGTTAATGGGTTTGCGGAATTTTAACGTCATGCGATCGCTTTCGCCGATAGCTTGATATTTTGCTCTATCTTGTTCACCTAAACGTAAAGTAGGTGGCAAAGTCCACACACCTGAAGGGTGGTTGGCAGTATCTTTGGCGTTGGCATTGATTTCGCTGCTGCCTTCAAATACAAAACCCGCTTGCTCGGCTAAACGCACCGCCATGCTTTGCGGCATGTAGCCGCTGCGTGTCCATTCGGTGTTTAATTGGCTTTCAGGTAAGCGGTGTTCAACCACACCTAATACGCCACCCGGTTTTAATGCGGTAAAAAACTGCTTGTAGGCTGCAACCAGCGCGTCTTCACCACCGCCAATATACCAGTTGTGTAAATTACGGAAGGTTAATACCACATCGGCTGAGTTAGCAGGAGCAATAGTGACACCGCCAGCAGCCGAAAACTCGGTGACCTGAACTTTACTGTATTGTGGTTGGCTCGCCATTTTTTCGATAAAGGCTTTGCGGCTACGCTGACCATACTCTGACGAGTTGGCAGGAAAATGTGCCGCATAGTAAATGCCTTTTTCAGCAACGAGTGGCGCGATAATTTCCGTGTACCAACCGCCGCCGGGAGAGATTTCAACAACGGTGCTTTGTGGCGTAACGTCAAAAAAGGCCAAGGTAGCGACCGGATTGCGGTATTGATCACGCTGTAAATATTCAGGCGTACGTAGCGGATTTTTTACAGCGGTTTCTAAAGCTTCATTTGCGGCAAGTGGCAAGCTGCATAATAAAGCAGTCAGGCTTAATATTTTGCTGAAACGTAACATAATGGTGAGCTCCTTTTAGGGGTGGCTGTAGTTTAGCAAAGCAACTGCAGAATTGCAGCGTCTTTCGTTGCCCAATAAATAGGCACTTTTGTTTTTTTAGGTGGCTAGACTGCTAATTTTCAAGCTACAATCTGCCGTGGCTATGCTAGAATAGCCCCCTTTTTTAGTGTGAGTTGCATTATGTTAGATCAGATTAAAGTGGTATTGGTGGGCACGACACATACGGGTAACATGGGTTCGGTTGCTCGAGCTATGAAAACGATGGGTTTGTCACAGCTTTGTCTGGTTGCACCGAAAACCGCCCCTGACGGCCAAGCCTATGCCTTAGCCGCGGGTGCCAGTGAAATTTTAGCTAACGCGCAAACGTTCGAATCTTTAGCCGAAGCCGTGGCCGATTGCAGTTTAGTGGTCGGCAGTAGTGCGCGTTCTCGCACCTTAAGTTGGCCAATGTTGTCACCGCGTGATTGTGGCTTAAAAGCGGTAGCAGAAGCTACGGCAGCACCGGTGGCGTTAGTGTTTGGCCGAGAAAGTAGCGGCTTAAGTAACGAAGAGCTGCAGCTGTGTCAGTACCATGTGTGTATTGATGCCAATCCAGAATACAGCTCGCTTAACTTGGCGATGGCCGTACAAATTATTTGTTACGAAGTGCGAATGGCGCATTTAGCGGCCAAGCCGTTACCTGAGGTCGCGGATGATGAAAAATATCCAAGCTCAGCGCAGATGGAAAACTTTTATCAACACCTAGAAACCGCCTTGCAGCACACGGGCTTTATTATTAAGCAGCATCCAGGTGTGGTGATGACAAAACTGAAGCGCTTGTTTACTCGCGCTCGACCTGAAGAGGCGGAATACAACATTTTACGCGGCATTTTAACCTCGATGCAGCGTCTTGAAAAAATTGATCAGACGAGTCACAAGGAATAATAGGCATGTTCTCCGGCATCAAAGAAGATATCCGAAGTGTATTTGAGCGCGATCCGGCAGCACGCAGTGCCTTTGAAGTACTGACCACTTACCCTGGCCTACATGCCATTTGGCTACATCGCTTAAGTCATCGTTTATGGCGTGCTCAGTGGCGTTGGTTAGCGCGTTGGCTCAGTACCCTTGGGCGCTGGCTAACGGGCGTGGAAATTCATCCTGGCGCTAAAATTGGCAGACGTTTTTTTATCGATCATGGTATGGGCGTGGTGATAGGTGAAACGGCTGAAATTGGCGATGATTGTACGCTGTACCATGGTGTGACCTTGGGCGGTACGAGCTGGAGTCCGGGTAAACGGCATCCTACTTTAGGAAATGGCGTGGTCATTGGTGCCGGTGCCAAAGTACTCGGGCCGTTAATGGTGGGCGACAATGCCCGTATCGGTTCCAACGCGGTCGTGGTTAAAGATGTGCCAAAGGCAGCAACGGTTATCGGTATTCCGGGACGCGTTGTATCTAAGCCCGATGCCGATGTGTCTAAACAGCGACAACATTTAGCCAAGAAATATGGCTTTGATGCCTACGCGGTAGCGGCAGATAACCCGGATCCGGTTGCCAATGCGATTGGCAGTTTATTGGATCATATCCAAGTGCTCGACAATAAGGTTGCTGAACTTTGTCACAGTGTTAATGCGCTAGGGGGCAATGTGTGTGAAGAAGTGCCCACGGTCAATATTGAGGAAAGTGATTTTCGGGAAGCGGAGCAACGCGCTGCCGAGCAGCGCTGTAAAGATGAAGAAGTGTTTGATCCGCGGGTCTAATGGTTAATCGCGAATACCGATAAGTTTAGGCTTTAGCATGACGCTGTTTGCTCAGCTTAATGAACCTTGAATCATCCCTGAGGCGCGATGATTATCTGCATTGCTGCAGTTCATCCTTGGCCTGTAAAGGTTGATTTAGAGCAAACAAGCCATACTGAACAGGCGGGTATTCGGTTAATACCTGACTAAAACACTAGGGTTAATACTTGACTAAAATAGTCAGGAATGTAAAATGGACCCCATTCTGAAATGGGAGCCAATTATGCGATTAACTTCAAAAGGCCGTTATGCCGTGACTGCAATGTTAGACGTTGCTTTACACGCAGTACAGGGACCTGTACCTCTCGCAGACATATCAGAGCGACAAGGGATCTCACTTTCTTATCTTGAACAATTATTCGCTCGTTTACGCAAGCACGGGCTGGTAAGCAGTGTACGTGGCCCCGGCGGCGGTTACCAATTAGGTATGGCAGCAGCGGCAATCTCTATCTCTGCCGTGATCGCTGCGGTAGATGAGTCCGTAGATGCCACACGCTGCCAAGGCAAATCCGATTGCCATGGTGGTACTCGCTGCTTAACCCATACGCTGTGGAGTAATTTAAGCCACCGTATAGAAGACTTTCTGACCAATATTTCGTTAGAAGAACTGGTCAATCAACAAGAAGTGCGGCAAACCGCTCAGCAACAAAGCCGTAAGTTAAAGAATCCTGCCACTGATATTGACGTCAGTTGTCAGCTGTAAGCGCAACGGAGCAAACCATGAAGCTACCAATATATTTAGACTATGCTGCAACAACCCCGGTTGACCCGCGGGTTGCAGAAAAGATGATGCAATTTTTGACAATGGATGGCCAGTTTGGTAACCCAGCGTCACGCTCGCATCGTTTTGGCTGGCAAGCTGAAGAGGCGGTAGAAATTGCACGCAGTCAGATCGCCGACTTAGTCAATGCTGATCCACGTGAGATCGTGTTTACCTCTGGTGCCACTGAATCAAATAATTTAGCCATTAAAGGTGCGGCCGAGTTTTACCATAAAAAAGGTAAACACCTGATCACGGTCAAAACAGAACATAAAGCGGTATTAGATACTATGCGCCAATTGGAGCGCGATGGCTTTGAAGTGACCTATCTAGATGTTGAAGCCAACGGTTTAGTCGATTTAGCGAAGCTAGAACAAGCCATCCGCCCTGACACCACGCTCATCAGCATTATGTTTGTCAACAACGAAATTGGTGTGGTGCAAGATATTGCGGCTATCGGTGAATTATGTCGCAGTAAAGGGATTATTTTCCATGTTGACGCGGCGCAAGCAACCGGCAAAGTAGCGATCGATTTACAAACCTTAAAAGTCGATTTAATGGCCTTCTCTGGTCATAAAACTTACGGACCGAAAGGCATTGGTGCTTTGTATGTGCGGCGCAAGCCACGCATTCGTTTAGAAGCACAAACGCACGGTGGTGGTCATGAGCGTGGTATGCGCTCTGGTACTTTAGCTACGCACCAAATCGTCGCGATGGGCGAGTCTTTCCGCATTGCTAAAGAAGAAATGGCTTCTGAAAATATCCGAATCACCGCGTTACGTGATCGCTTATGGAATGGCATTAAAGATATTGAACAAGTTTTCTTAAATGGCGATGCCGAACATCGCGTGCCAGGGATCACTAACATCAGCTTTAACTATGTTGAAGGTGAGTCTTTAATCATGGCATTAAAAGACATTGCGGTATCGTCAGGTTCTGCCTGTACGTCGGCCAGTTTAGAGCCATCTTATGTGCTGCGCGCACTGGGCTTAACTGACGAACTGGCGCACAGTTCCATTCGTTTTAGTATTGGCCGTTTCACCACGGAAGAGCAAGTTGACCACACTATTAAGATCGTGCATGCCGCTATCGATAAATTACGTGAAATGTCGCCGTTATGGGATATGTATAAAGACGGTGTCGATTTAAACACTGTGGCCTGGGTGGCGCACTAAACACTAGGCGCTATCGCCACAACAGAGGGTATTAACATGGCTTACAGCAATAAAGTTATTGATCACTACGAAAATCCACGCAACGTTGGCGCTTTTGCTAAAGATGATCCAACCGTTGCCACCGGCATGGTGGGTGCGCCGGCTTGTGGTGACGTAATGAAACTACAAATCAAAGTCAATGAGCAAGGCATCATCGAAGATGCGAAGTTCAAAACGTACGGTTGTGGTAGTGCTATCGCTTCAAGCTCACTGGTTACTGAGTGGGTAAAAGGGAAAACCTTAGATGAAGCACAGCTAATTAAAAACACTGATATTGCGCAGGAACTCGCTTTACCACCGGTGAAAATTCACTGCTCAATTTTAGCTGAAGATGCTATTAAAGCCGCTATCGCAGATTATAAACAAAAGCACGGAGGCTAATGCCCGATGGCGATTTCAATGACAGCAGCGGCGGCCGAGCGGGTCAGTAGTTATCTGCATAATCGCGGTAAAGGTGTTGGCCTGCGCGTTGGTGTTAAAACCACTGGCTGTTCTGGATTGGCATATGTACTGGAATTTGTTGATGAGTTGAACGACGATGATCAAGTGTTTGAAGATCATGGTTTAAAACTCATTGTTGATGGCAAAAGCTTGGTATATATCGACGGCACGCAGCTTGATTTTGTTAAAGAAGGCCTAAATGAAGGTTTTCAATTTAACAATCCGAACGTCAACGGCGAATGCGGTTGTGGCGAAAGCTTTACAGTGTAATGCAGACCCTGAGGTAGCATGAATTACTTTCGGTTGTTTGATTTACCTGAGACATTTGAACTGGATCTAACCGAATTAGGTTCGCGTTATTTGTCGTTGCAAAAGCGTTTTCACCCCGATAATTTTGCGGCCGGCTCTGAGCGTGATCGCTTGATGTCGGTGCAGCAAACGGCCAACATTAACGATGCTTATCACAGCCTAAAGCAGCCTTTGCTGCGGGCTGAGCATATGTTAGCGTTACGTGGTTTAAAAATTAGCAATGAACAGCGAAGTTTTACCGACCCGCTGTTTTTAATGCAGCAAATGGAATTGCGCGAGCAACTAGCAGAATTACAAGACGAGGCCGATCCAGAAGCGGCCTTGTTTGCTATTGAGCAACAGATCCAGCAGCAACGCAAACAGCTATTAAAGGCGTTAAGCGAAGCCCTGGTTGAGCAGAGCGCTGAACAAGATCAGCTCGCCGCCGAGTTGGTGCGTAAATTAAAATTCTTTTATAAACTGCAGCAAGAGCTGGAGTTAATCGAACAGCAACTACAAGACTAATTTCACTATGGCTTTACTACAAATTGCAGAGCCGGGCCAAAGTGCGGCCCCGCATAAACATCGGTTGGCCGCAGGCATTGATCTGGGCACCACTAATTCCTTAGTTGCAACGGTACGCAGTGGTGAAGCAAAAACTTTGCTGAACCAAGCCGGCGAATCGATGGTTCCTTCCGTGGTTCGTTACACTAAAGACGGTGTGCAAGTCGGTAGTGCTGCCGAAGCCGCTGCCGTTAGCGATGCTGAAAATACGATTGTTTCGGTTAAGCGTTTAATGGGCAAGGGCTATCAAGAAACGCTGGCTTTAGCCAATGCGCTACCTTACCGCTTAGTGGAGCAAACCGGCTTAGTCGCTATCGAAACGGTACAGGGTATCAAAAACCCGGTAGAGATCTCTGCTGAAATTCTGGCTACTTTAGCGAATACCGCCAGTGAAACACTCGGTGGCGAACTGAATGGCGTAGTCATTACCGTACCGGCTTATTTTGATGATGCGCAGCGCCAAGCAACCAAAGATGCGGCGAAGCTAGCCGGTTTAACCGTACTGCGCTTATTAAATGAGCCAACAGCGGCAGCCTTAGCTTATGGCCTCGACAGTGGCCAAGAGGGCGTCATTGCCGTTTACGATTTAGGCGGCGGTACCTTTGATATCTCCATCTTACGTTTGCGTCGTGGCGTGTTTGAAGTACTGGCGACCGGGGGTGACTCAGCTCTCGGTGGTGATGATTTTGATCAAGCCATTGTTAGCGAATTGAAAGAACGTAGCGGCCAAACTGATTTATCCTTTAGTGCTCAGCGCCAATATCAGCAGCAAGCTCGGGCCTTGAAAGAAGCATTAACCGATAAGGCCAGTTTCGATTATCATTTTACTGCTGATCAACAAGAGGTTAAGGGAACTTTAACCCGTACTGAGTTAGATCAGTTAATTCTGACGTTGGTGAAAAAAACCATCCGGGCTTGCCGTCAAACCCTTCGCGATGCTGACTTAACCACCGATGAAGTGTTAAAAGTGGTTATGGTCGGTGGTTCAACCCGAGTCCCCCTTGTCAGGCAGCAAGTAGCAGAGTTTTTTAATACCGAGCCATTAACCAGTATCGACCCTGATAAAGTGGTGGCCTTAGGCGCGGCTATTCAAGCCAATGTGCTGGTGGGTAATAAAGCAGACAATGAAACCTTATTGCTTGATGTGATCCCACTGTCGTTAGGCATTGAGACCATGGGTGGGTTAACCGAAAAAATTATTCCACGCAATACGGTGATCCCGGTTTCGCGTGCCCAAGAGTTTACTACCTTCAAAGATGGTCAAACGGCGATGGCGATTCATGTCGTGCAAGGTGAACGTGAATTAGTCGAAGATTGCCGTTCTTTAGCACGCTTTGAATTACGCGGTATTCCTCCAATGCCTGCCGGTGGTGCTCATATTCGAGTAACCTTTCAGGTTGATGCCGATGGTTTGCTCAATGTCAGTGCCGAAGAAAAATCGACCGGTGTGCAAGCTAGTATTCAAGTGAAGCCGTCTTATGGTTTAAGTGATGATCAAATTGCTAGTATGATCAGTGGCTCGATGCAGCACGCCAGACAAGATATGCAGCAGCGCTTGTTGCGTGAGCAGCAAGTTGAAGCAGAACGAGTCATTGAAGCCGTTAGTGTGGCGTTAGCCTCTGATGCGGCGTTACTTGATGAGCAGAAGCAAGCCGACATTAAGCAGGCGTTAGCCACCTTAAGTGAGTTACGTCAGCAACAAGATACCGCGGCCATTAAAGCTGCCATAGAACATACCAACCAGTTAACAGATGAATTTGCAGCCCTTCGCATGGATAAATCTATTCGTTTAGCGCTGCAAGGTCATAAGGTAGATGAGGTCTAAGTTATGCCACAAATCGTATTTTTACCCCATGCCGAATTATGCCCTGAAGGCGCGGCTCTCGACGCTAAAAGTGGCGAAACGGTATTAGATGTTGCATTGCGCAACGGTATTGCCATTGAACATGCTTGTGAAAAGTCTTGTGCCTGTACTACCTGCCATATTGTGGTACGTGAAGGTTTTTACTCGTTAAACGAAAGTGACGAGTTAGAAGAAGACATGCTGGATAAGGCTTGGGGTTTAGAGCCGGAGTCTCGCTTAGGTTGTCAGGCGCGAATTGCCAATGACGACTTAGTGGTTGAGATCCCGAAATATACCCTGAATATGGTCAGCGAAGGGCATTAAGCCCCGCTAGCGCTCTGCGCTGTCTAGTCGCAGCACAGAGCGCAGTAAGTGTGTTACCTCACTAGGCAATCTTTTCTTCAAGCTAGGTTTTTTATAACTTTTAGCGTATAATTTGCCGCCCAAATTTTTTAACCCTTTATTAGATTAATAGGAGCCAGACATGGCCTTAGAACGTACTTTCTCTATCGTAAAACCTGATGCCGTAGCCAAGAACCATATCGGTGCTATCTACAGCCGTTTCGAATCTGCAGGTTTACGCATTGTTGCTGCTAAGATGTTACACTTAAGCCAAGAACAGGCTGAAGGTTTCTACGCTGAGCACAAAGAGCGTCCATTCTTCAATGCATTAGTTTCTTTCATGACGTCTGGCCCAGTAATGGTTCAAGTGTTAGAAGGTGAAGATGCCGTTCGTAAAAACCGTGAAATCATGGGTGCTACTAACCCGAAAGATGCTTTCGCGGGTACTTTACGTGCAGATTTCGCTGCTAGCATCGACGAGAATGCGGTACACGGTTCTGACGCTGCTGCTTCTGCTGCACGTGAAATCGCTTACTTTTTCACTGAAGCTGAGCTGTGCAGCCGCACACGTTAATTTTCAGCGTTTAGTGAACAAACAAAGGGGGCGCGAGCCCCTTTTGTGCATTAATGCCCTCACTGCGGTGAGCATGACGACAATAGCGTAAGTTATTGTTCTGAAAAGATAGTTATATTGGTTAGCAGGAGTATCCTGGAATGAGTAGCTCATCCACTTTAGTTAATTTGTTAGATCTTACCCGATCGCAGATGCAGGAATTTTTTGTCACGCTTGGCGAAAAACCGTTTCGTGCCGATCAGGTAATGAAGTGGATATACCATTACTGTGTCGATGATTTCGACAAGATGACCAATATTAACAAAAAGCTGCGCGATGTTTTAAAAACGTGCTGCGAAATTAAAGCCCCGGTAGTAGCGACGCGGCAAGATAGCGCCGATGGCACTATCAAGTTTGTGATGGCCTTAGCGGGTGGTCAAGAAGTTGAAACCGTTTGGATCCCCGAAAAAGATCGCCGTACACTTTGTGTTTCTTCACAGGTGGGTTGTGCGCTAGATTGTTCATTTTGCTCTACTGCGCAGCAAGGGTTTAACCGTAATTTATCTGTCTCAGAAATCATCGGTCAGGTTTGGCGTGTTTGCCAAATTATCGGCAGCTATGGCGATACCGGTGTAAAACCCGTTACCAATGTGGTGATGATGGGCATGGGCGAGCCACTACTAAATTTGAATAACGTTGTGCCTGCGATGGAACTGATGATGGAAGATTTCGGTTTTGGTTTATCTAAACGTCGTGTCACTTTAAGCACTTCGGGTGTTGTGCCCGCGTTAGATTTATTGCGTGAGCGTATTGATGTCGCTTTGGCTATTTCGTTACACGCCCCCAATAATGCTTTACGGGATCAGTTGGTGCCAGTCAATAAAAAGTACCCTATGGAAGAGTTTTTGGCGGCTTCGCGCCGTTATGTTGCGCAATCAAAAGCCAACGATAAAGTCACCGTAGAGTACGTTATGCTTGATGGCATCAACGACAGCATGGAGCAAGCGCATGAACTGGCTAATGCTTTAAAAGAAACGCCCGCTAAGATTAACTTAATTCCATTTAATCCATACCCTGGATCGCCTTATAAGCGTTCGAGCAATTCTAGGATTGATCGTTTTAACAAGGTCTTACAAGAACATGGTTTTACTGTTATGGTACGTAAAACCCGAGGCGATGATATTGATGCGGCATGCGGGCAGCTGGTTGGTGATGTTATCGACCGAACTAAACGTTTAATGAAAAAGCAGCAAAAAGGTGAGTCAATCACAATAAAAGAGCTGCAATAACAAAAGGGAACGCCAGTGGTAATGCAGAGATTTCCTGTTGTCACCGCGCTTACGGCATTGTTAATACTCTCAGGATGTGTTTCTGAGAGCACTTATGTTGCGAATGAGCGCCAGGTTAGCCAGCGCAGTGTGGATAACACCGAAGCGGCTAGAACCCGAATTTCGCTAGGTTTAAACTATTTGCGTCGTGGCGATACAACGCAAGCGCTTTATAATCTTGAGCGTGCCAAAACGATGGCACCTAATTTGCCAGAAGTGTTTAACGCCCTGGCTTATTATTACCAATCGGTGGGTGAACATACTCAGGCTGAAAACGCTTACAAGCAAGCGATTGCTAAAGATTCAAACAATGCGGATGCTTACAATAACTATGGTGCATTTTTATGCCAAATAGGAAAGTACGCTGAGGCTGAACAGCTGTTGTTATCGGCCATTTCCAAGCCCGGTTATATCCGCGTAGCGGAAAGTTACGAAAATTTAGCCCTGTGTCAGTTAGAACAAAACGGTTTTGAACAAGCCCGAACCTATTTAGGGTTTTCTATCTCACACAATGGCACGCGGATAAGTGCGTTAATCAACAGTGCTTCGGTTAACTATGCCATGGGCAACTTAATTGATGCCAAAGCCGATTTGCAGCGTATTCAACGTTTAGGCCGTGTCTCTGCGCGCAGCACTTTATTAAATTATTTGGTGTCTGAAAAGCAGGGTGATATGGCAACCATGCGCCATGCCGAACAACTATTGCTGACACTGTATATTGATACGGCTGAAGCCAAATTGCTGTTACAGCAACGTACATTGGATAGCGAGTTTGAGCAGTTGCGTGAACGCTACAAGCAAAAACTTCTGGCTAGCATTCAACCTGTGGTTACTGATACACCTGCCGCCAAACAACAGCGGCAACCGGTGGCTAACCCGCAGTTGCGGATACGACGCAAATCGACCGAAGCCGAGCCGGTTAACGATACGCCTGTAGCGAATACGCCTGCTGCTGCGCTAAGCCATAACCTTACACCGCCCACTGCGGCGGTAACGCGTCAGCCAGAGCCGACGCATTCGGTGGCGGATATTGCTAACAGCTTTAGTGCGCAACAAACCAAGCCGGCTGAACTTCCACCGGCTTTACCGGTTGAGCATGTGCTGTTAAATGACGAAACCGTGAATGCTGCCCACAATACATCGGCTGCCACAGCTGAAGAACTCAGTGCTCAAGCTGCGCTCATCACGCAAAACGAGCCCAGCAACAAGACCACAACACCGCGCAGCGATCCGGCGCTGCAAGCAACAAAACTGGAAAGCGCCGTTACTGCGCAACCAAGGTTAAACCCTGCTACAGCCACCAGTGCTGCTCCTGAAGCGCAGCTTACTGCTGTGTCTAATACTCCCACTGCGAGCTCCCAACAAACGGCGCAAGAGCCGTCAGCGGTTACGCCTGCGCTTGACACCAAGAAGGCATTAGAAACATTAACAACAGCAGCTGTGGATAGCGCTGCGCCAAGCATGATGTCAACTGAACCAGCCGCCACGCTGACCGTTCAGCCTGATCCTTTAACGAAACAAACCATGGTGGATACTGCAGAGCCCGCTGTTACAGCGAATTTACCTGCCGCTGATCCTGTTGCGTCATTGCAACCTATCTCTTCTGCACAGCCAACCATAACGATGCCACAAAGCAATAATGAGCTTATTGCTGATATCAGTGATGTGCCTTTTCATCAAGTCGCCGAGGGCGAATCACTTCACAGCATCTCGATAAATTACAATATTTTATTAACCCGCCTGCAAGAGTGGAACGCCTTAACGCCAACCTCTAAATTGCGGGTAGGACAAAAAATCTGGTTAGCTCCGAGTGATGCCCCGCCAGATTCGGGTGCACCGCCAGTGCGATTGGCCAATGCGCAGCCAGTCGATGAATATTTTCATCTGGTTGCTGAAGGTGACACTATGTTTGCTATTTCGTACCGCTATAATATTCGTTTAGAGCGGTTCATGGCCTGGAATGCATTAACGGAACAAAGCCGTTTAACCATCGGGCAAAAACTTTACATTGTGGATCCGGCATCAATTAATCATGACTAATGACGAACAACTTGAAGCGAGCTCAGCACCTGAATTGACGGTCGGTCAGATCTTACGGCAAACACGTGAGAAGCGCGGCTTATCTCTAAAGGATGTAGCACAACAACTAAATTTAAAAGCCGAAGTGTTGCAATGCATAGAAGCCGATGAACCTGATAAAAACATCCTGCCGACCTTTATGCGTGGTTATGTTCGTGCCTATGCGCGGCATTTAAAATTACCTGAGTTGCCGCTACTAAAACAGTTTGAACAGGCGCACCATGTCAAAAGTGCACCGGTGAAAACCATGAAAACCTTTTCTAATCGGCAGGCCAAGCAGCAAACTGAAGCTCGCTTTATGTGGCTGACTTATTTGATTGCCGCTATTTTACTGGCCTCGTTAGCCATTTGGTTTTGGCAGGGCTCGCGTGATTTTGTCACAAGCGATAGCCTACCGACCAGCAGCACAACGCCCGCGCTGACAGAATCGAGCGGGACTATTCCACTTACGCAAACCGCATCACAGCCTAGCAGCTGGGAGTCACCACCAGCGGCCAATAACGTAGCAGATAACAGCAATGAGCCAGAAAGCTTAGTGAGCGAGTCGGTAACGCAAAGCGATTCGTCTGCATTACCCAGCAGTGTGCCCATGGTTGAGCTGGCAGCGCCCATTACCGACACGCTGCTTGCGCCAGAAAACAACGAACTGGCCACAGAATCTTTTGGTGACAGTAACGACAGTGGTTTAGATCGGTTAAAAATGACGTTTGCCGAAAACTGCTGGATTGATGTTGTGGATGCCAGTGGCGAGCGAGTTGCTTATGGCACCAAGCAAGCTGGCTACATTATGGAACTGAATGCCAAGGCACCGTTTGTGATTACCTTAGGCAATCCCAGCGTGGTCGCCATCGAATTAAACCAACAGCCTTATGATATGTCGAAATATCCTGGAGGCCGTGTTGCCAAATTTACTTTGTCAGGACAGAACGAATAATGTTTGCAGAAAATCCGATTAAACGTCGGCAATCTACTCAAATTAAAGTAGGAAATGTATTAATTGGCGGTGATGCGCCAATCGCCGTACAATCAATGACCAATACTCGCACTACGGATGTTGACGCGACCGTGGCACAAATTCGCGCAATTGCAGCTGCTGGTGCTGATTTAGTGCGTGTTTCAGTGCCAACCATGGAAGCTGCCGAAGCCTTTAAGCTGATTAAACAGCAATCGCCAGTGCCTTTAGTTGCCGATATACATTTTGATTATCGAATCGCTTTAAAAGTGGCTGAGTATGGTGTTGATTGTTTGCGCATTAATCCGGGTAACATTGGCAAAGAAGATCGTATTCGCGCGGTGGTCGATGCCGCTAAAGATTACAATATTCCCATCCGTATTGGTGTGAATGGCGGTTCCTTAGAAGCGGATATTCAAGAGAAATACCGTGAGCCGACGCCCGAAGCGCTAGTAGAATCAGCTATGCGGCATGTCGATATTCTGGATCGCTTTAACTTCGACAATTTTAAAGTCAGCGTAAAAGCCTCCGACGTGTTCTTAGCCGTCGGCGCTTATCGTTTACTGGCAAAGCAAATTAAACAACCACTGCATTTAGGCATTACCGAAGCAGGTGGCGCAAGAGCCGGCGCAGTAAAATCGGCCATTGGTTTAGGAATGTTATTGGCAGAAGGTATCGGCGATACACTGCGCATTTCATTAGCGGCCGATCCGGTTGAAGAAGTTAAAGTGGCATTTGATATTTTGAAATCGCTGCGGATCCGTTCGCGAGGTGTTAATTTTATTGCCTGCCCTAGTTGTTCACGTCAAGAATTCGACGTGATTAAAACCATGAATGAGTTAGAGCAACGTTTAGAAGATATTGTTGATCCTTTAACGGTGTCCGTGATTGGTTGTGTCGTCAATGGCCCGGGTGAAGCGTTAATTTCAGATCTGGGTGTGGCCGGCGCCAATCGTAAAAGTGGCTTTTATATCAACGGCGAGCGGCAAAAGCTGCGGTTGGATAACGGGCAAATTGCTGAACAACTCGAGTTTCAAGTACGGCAGTATTTGCAACAACGTATCGCAGTAAAACAACTCTAAGAGTAGGATGCTTGGTGTTTTGCGGCGCAGGCTCTATAATCCCTGCTTTTGCAGACACCTTAGCGGTGCTCTTTGCGTAATAGTTAAACGGAAGCATTATTTTGGCTAAGCAAATTCAGGCAATTCGTGGTATGAACGATTGCCTGCCGCAGGATTCTGGTCTGTGGCAATATGTAGAACAAGTCCTTCGCGACACCGCGGCTAGCTATGGTTACAGTGAAATTCGCTTTCCCATTGTGGAGATGACCGAGCTGTTTAAACGCTCTATTGGCGAAGTCACCGATATCGTTGAAAAAGAAATGTACAGTTTCAACGATCGCAATGGCGACAGCTTAACCTTACGACCAGAAGGCACTGCCTGCTGTGTGCGTGCGGGTAATGAGCACGGCTTACTGTATAACCAAGAACAACGCCTGTGGTACACCGGCCCGATGTTTCGTCATGAACGGCCGCAAAAAGGCCGCTATCGCCAATTTCACCAATTTGGCTTAGAAGCTTTTGGTATTGGCAGTGCTGATATTGATGCGGAAGTGATCATCTTAAGTGCGCGTTTATGGCAAAAGCTGGGTTTAACCCCTTATGTGAGCTTAGAGCTGAACTCATTAGGCTCGAATGAAGCGCGCGCGGCCTATCGTGATACCTTGGTAGCCTATTTAGAACAGCATAAAGATCTGCTGGACGAAGACAGCTTGCGTCGTTTGTACAGCAACCCTTTACGGGTGCTGGACAGCAAAAACCCGGCCATGGCCGAGATGCTGGCCGCCGCACCAAAGCTAGCCGATCATTTAGATGCAGAGTCAACAGCGCATTTTAATCAATTACAAGCACGCTTAACTGCGGCGGGTATTAGTTTTACCATTAATCCTCGCCTTGTGCGCGGCTTAGACTATTACAATCGTACCGTGTTTGAGTGGGTAACCACAGAGCTGGGTTCGCAAGGTACCGTGTGTGCCGGTGGTCGTTACGATGGTTTAGTCGAACAGCTTGGCGGCAAACCTACGCCGGCCGTTGGTTTTGCTTTAGGTTTAGAGCGCTTGATTTTATTACTGCAAACATTAGAGTTAGCGCCAATATTAGCCCCAACCGCAGATATTTATCTGATGGCAATGGGTGAGTCTGCGGAACTTGCAGCTGTTAGCGTTGCCGAAAGGCTGCGTAGCGATTTGCCGACCAAACGTGTTATCTTGCACTGCGGTGGCGGCAATCTAAAAAAACAATTTAAAAGGGCTGATAAATCAGGTGCCGAATTAGCACTGATTTTAGGCGATGAAGAACTGGCCCGTGGCGAAATCACCTTAAAATGGTTACGTCAGGATCAGCCACAACAAACCTTGAAACTGAGCGAATTGGCTCAGCATCTGGCCTGAGAGCATAACGGAGTAGTTAGGTGGAAATTTACACAGACGAAGAACAACAGGTTGAAGCCCTCAAACGGTTTTGGAATGAATATGGCAAAGCTATTTTTGGTGGTGTAATTATTGGTGTAGCTGCCTTGTATGGCTGGCGCTTTTATCAGGCTGAACAGCGAGCTAGCGCCGAAGCCTTATCCAACAGTTATGCTCAACTGGTGCAAAAACAAGCCAGTGAGGATGATTTCTTAGCTGAAGCGCAAACTTTTATTAGCGAGCAAGGTAATAATAATTATGCCGTGTTCGCGGCGTTATTAGCGGCGAAAGATGCGGTGACCGCTGAGAATTTTGCCGAAGCGATTAAGCAGTTAAGCTGGGTACAGCAAAACAGCAAAGACGCTAGCGTTAAGGCGATTGCTCAGTTACGTTTAGCTCGTGTACAACGTCAAACAGGTGACTATACCGGCGCTTTAGCAACCTTAGAGCAAGCTGTACCATCCAGTTTTGTTGGGCAACAAGCAGAGCTGAAAGGCGATGTGTTACAAGCTACGGGTGATTTAGTCGCGGCGAAAGCGGCTTATCAAGTCGCCTTTAGCAATGCCGGCCAAAATACGCAATTATTGCAGATTAAACTTGATGAGCTGGCGCACATCACCGCTGCGAACTAAGGGGCCGATATGAAATTTGCCTTAAAACATGCGGCGTTGGCGTTGATTTCGCTAACGTTGATTGCTTGTTCTAGCAAAGATAAATTAGTACTGCCCGATATCGAAAATCGCATTAGCCCCAAGAAAGTGTGGTCGATGCAAGTCGGTGACGGCGTTGGCCATTACGAATCAGGCTTAAAGCCACTGATTTTAGATGACAAAGTGTTTATGGCCAGCCGTGAAGGCATCGTGGTGGCAGCAGATCTAGCCACAGGCAAACGCTTATGGACCTTTGATCTACGCCAAAACGCGCAAGTGTCTGCTTGGCAAAAATTAAATTTAAGCTGGTCTGAAGGTAATGCCCGCATTGCTGGTGGTATTAGCCAAGGTTACGGCAAGCTTTTTTTAGGTACTGAAAATGGCGAAGTGGTTGCGCTTGATGCGGTTACGGGCAGTTTAGTTTGGCGTGCGCAAGTGCCGGGTGAAGTGTTAGTGAGTCCTGCGGTTGGCGATGGCTTTGTGGTAGTTAAATTAGGTACCGGTACGCTTTTGGCATTAAACCCAGATGATGGCGAGCAGCGTTGGGTGTTTGAAAACGAACAGCCTCCTTTAACGATCCGCGGTGTCAGCGAGCCGGTTATTGAAAGCGGCGGCGTTATTTACGGTAATGCGAATGGTCGTATCGGCGTATTGTTAGTGGATCGTGGTTTCCAAGCTTGGGAAGAAACGGTTGCGACACCTAAAGGCAGTACCGACTTATCACGTTTGGTCGATGTCGATGCTAAGCCGTTAGTCGTTGGGGGGACAGTTTACACTATCGCCTTTAACGGTGAGTTATTTGCACTAGATCTGCGTTCGGGTCAGCAATCTTGGAAGCGCGATTATGCCAGTTTCCGCAATATGGCGATCAGCGGTTCAGTGATTTATCTGGTCGATTCTGAAGGTCGTATTTATGCGGTCGATCGTCGTAATGGGTCGGAGATCTGGAGTCAAACCGGTTTACATAAACACTTTTTAACTGGCCCTACCGTGTATAAAGACTACCTGGTTATCGGTGATAGCAAAGGTCATTTGCATTGGTTTGATCGCAACACTGGTGACTTTGTTGCCAGACAAAGCTTTGATGATTCGGGCTTTTATCGTGAAGCTGTTGCCAATAATGACTATATAATCGTCACAACTCGTGATGGTGAGCTAGTATTATTACAAACGCCTTAAACTGCGTATTAATCTACTTAACAGAAAACAGGCCTAAACTGAGGCCTGTTTTCTTATTTTTGAGGTTGACTAAATGTTACCTGTAGTTGCCCTGGTTGGGCGCGCCAATGTTGGCAAATCAACACTGTTTAACCGTTTAACCCGCACCCGCGATGCGCTTGTTGCTGACTTTCCGGGATTAACACGTGATCGCAAATATGGCTCGGTCAACTTCGAAGGCATGGAGTTTATTGTGGTGGATACCGGTGGTATCGACGGCAATGAGCACGGCATTGAAGTCGAAATGGCTGATCAATCGTTAAAAGCCATTGCTGAAGCCGATGTTGTGCTGTTTCTTGTCGATGCACGCGCCGGTTCAACGGTGGGCGATCAAGCGATTGCGGCTCATATTCGTCGGGTCGAAAAACCCGTCTTTTTGGTTGCCAATAAAACCGATGGTCTAGACGCAGATACCGCCGTTGCCGACTTTTACAGTTTGGGCATAGGCGAAGTTTATCCCATAGCGGCTGCACATGGCCGAGGTGTTTCTTCCTTGTTGCAACATGCCTTATTGCCGTTCTTGCAACAACAAAAAGACGAAACGGCTAGCGAAGATTCTGTGATCAGTGATTACACGGATGTCTCTGAAGAGGACGCTGCCGCAGAAGCGGCCAGACTGCGTTCTGAACATATCAAGTTAGCCATTGTTGGCCGGCCTAATGTGGGTAAATCGACACTGACTAACCGTATTCTGGGTGAAGAGCGGGTAGTGGTGTTCGATATGCCGGGTACCACCCGTGACTCAGTGTATATTCCGATGCAGCGTAATGAGCGTGATTACACCTTGATTGACACTGCGGGTGTGCGTCGCCGTGGCAAGATTGATGACATGGTCGAGAAGTTCTCGGTTGTTAAAACATTGCAAGCGATTGAAGATGCTAACGTGGTCATTTTGGTATTAGATGCTCGTTTAGGCATTTCAGATCAAGATTTGAGTATCTTGGGCTTCGTATTGAATGCCGGGCGTTCCTTAGTGTTAGCGGTTAACAAATGGGATGGCTTAAACGACGGTGTGAAAGACGAAATTAAACGCGAGTTAGATCGTCGCCTTGGTTTTATCGACTTTGCCCGCTTACATTTTATTTCTGCTCTGCATGGTTCTGGCGTGGGTAATCTATTCGACTCGGTTGAAGAAGCCTTTGATTCTGCCACGAAACGCGTTAGTACCTCGTTATTAACCCGCATCATGAAAATGGCGCAAGAAGATCACCAGCCACCGATGGTGCACGGTCGTCGCGTTAAATTGAAATATGCGCATGCCGGTGGTTATAACCCACCGATTATTGTCATTCACGGTAACCAAGTAAAAGATTTACCGGACTCGTATAAGCGTTATTTGATGAATTACTACCGAAAAGCGCTGCAAATGATGGGTACGCCAGTGCGTATAGAATTCCGTGAGGGTGAGAACCCCTATACGCCCACTAAGAAAAATACTGAGACTGCGCTGCAAAAGTACAAGCGTGAGCGCTTAATGAAAGCCCGTCAAAAAGTGGCTAAAAAAGATTAACAGCAAGGACTAACAGATGAAATTCCGTTTTCCGGTTATTGTAATAGACGAAGATTTCCGCTCAGAAAATATTTCAGGTTCGGGTATTCGTGATCTCGCCCAAGCGATTGGTGGCCATGGTTTTGAAGTAGTGGGTTACACCAGCTATGTTGATTTAACCGCTTTTGCCCAACAAGCGAGCCGCGCATCTTGTTTTATTTTGTCGATTGATGACGAAGAGTTTGGCAGTGGCAGCAACGATGATGTGAATAAAGCGCTGATTGAGCTGCGTGCTTTTGTTAAAGAAGTGCGTAAGCGCAATGCCGATATTCCGATTTTTTTGTACGGTGAAACCCGTACCAGTCGGCATATACCGAATGATATTTTGCGCGAGCTACATGGTTTTATTCATATGTTCGAAGATACGCCTGAGTTTGTCGCGCGGCATATTATTCGTGAAGCTCGTAAATATTTAGACGCCTTAGCGCCACCATTTTTCAATGCGCTGATGGATTATGCCCAAGACAGTTCATACTCATGGCACTGCCCAGGTCATTCTGGTGGCGTGGCATTCTTAAAAAGCCCGGTTGGCCAAATGTTCCACCAATTCTTTGGTGAAAACATGCTTCGGGCTGATGTGTGTAACTCGGTAGATGAATTAGGCCAACTGCTTGATCACACTGGGCCTGTGGCCGAAAGTGAAGCGAATGCGGCGCGTATCTTTAATGCCGATCATTTGTTCTTTGTCACAAACGGGACCTCCACCTCGAATAAGATGGTGTGGCACTCTGTGGTGGCACCCGGTGATATCGTGGTGGTTGACCGTAACTGCCATAAATCGATTTTACACTCGATCATTATGACCGGTGCTATTCCGGTGTTTTTAATGCCCACCCGTAACCATTACGGCATTATTGGGCCTATTCCGAAAAGTGAATTTTCGCCCGAAGCCATTGCCAAAAAGATTGAAGCCAATCCGTTCGCTCGCAATGCCAAGAACAAAAAACCGCGTATTTTAACCATTACTCAAAGTACCTATGACGGTATTTTGTATAACGTGGAAGAAATTAAGCAAGAGCTGGGTTCGACCATCGATACGCTGCACTTTGATGAGGCGTGGTTACCGCATGCCAGCTTCCATGAGTTTTATCATGAAATGCATGCTATTGGTAAAGATAGACCGCGCTCGGAAGAAACGCTGGTATTTGCTACGCAATCTACCCATAAATTGTTAGCCGGTTTATCTCAAGCTTCGCAAATTTTGGTACAAAATGCCGAGAAGCGTAATTTAGATACCCACCGCTTTAATGAATCTTATTTGATGCACAGCTCGACCAGCCCGCAATATGCCATTATTGCTAGCTGTGACGTGGCTGCGGCGATGATGGAAGCACCCGGCGGCACGGCGCTGGTGGAGGAGTCGTTGTTGGAAGCCATCGATTTTCGTCGGGCGATGCGCAAAGTCGATGACGAATTTGGCGATGATGATTGGTGGTTTAAAGTATGGGGCCCCGATATTCTGCCAGACGAAGGCATTGGCCATCGCGAAAAGTGGGTATTACATGCCACTGATAGCTGGCACGGTTTTGGTGATATCGAGTCAGGCTTTAATATGCTGGACCCCATCAAAGCCACTATCATCACCCCTGGCATGAACTTACATGGCCAGTTTGATGAAACCGGTATTCCGGCGGCAATTGTCAGTAAATACTTGTCTGAGCACGGTATTATTATCGAGAAAACCGGCCTGTATTCATTCTTTATTATGTTTACCATTGGTATTACCAAAGGTCGTTGGAACTCTATGGTGACCGAGTTACAGCAGTTTAAAGACGATTACGACCAAAACTTGCCGTTATGGCGCGTCATGCCAGAGTTCGCGGGTAAGAACAAGCGTTACGAAAAAGTCGGTTTACGCGATCTGTGTCAGCGCATTCACAATATGTATCGCAAGTATGACGTGGCCAAAGTGACTACTGAAATGTACTTGTCACAAATTGATACTGCCATGACACCCGCCGATGCTTGGGCGAAAATGGCGCACCGTGAAATTGAGCGAGTGTCGATTGATGAAATCGAAGGGCGGGTAACGGCCATGTTAGTGACGCCGTATCCACCAGGTATTCCACTGATGGTACCAGGCGAACGTTTCAATAAAACCATTATCAACTACCTGAAGTTTACCCGTGCCTTCAATGGCGAGTTCCCCGGTTTTGAAACCGACGTGCACGGTTTAGTGCGTGAGTTGGTCGACGGTGAAGTGAAGTACTTTATTGATGTGGTAAAAGAAGCTTAAGCAAAACTGCTATTGCGTTATTTAAATCAAAGGTCGCCTTGTGCGCAATGCAAGTCAGTTAAGCATGACCTGTTTGCTCTAAATCAACCGTTGAAGGCCATGGATGGCCGGAATCGAGCCTCAGGGATGATTCATGGCGTGTTGATGTGAGCAAACTGCGTCATGCTATACGTTAAACTGATCGGTATTAGCCTAATGCGACCTTTTTTTATGCGTTTGATTTAAACTCGCAGGCTTATGTTAATACATGGTATCTCACGCTAGCAGGTTTAACAGTTCTCGCTCTATCGCAAATACATGCTCATCATGTTCACCCAACTCACGTAGCGAAGCGGCCAGCTGCAGTAAATACTCGCTATTCGGGCCACTTGGGCCAGCACTTACCGCAATATGTGCCGCAATGGCCGCATCACTGTCTGGGCCTAAATAAGCTTCATTATCGGCGCTGGCTAAATAGACCAAGCCTGTTGTTTGGCCGGGCTCATCTTGCCAATGTAATTCAGTAAAAAAGCGCAGATAACCATTCTTCTCACGATGGTCTAAGTGAGTAAAAGTTTGAGGCGTCACCTGATAGGCCATGCCAGCACAGCGCTCACCAGGGGCTTCTATTAGCGTTAAAACACGACCAGGTGTCTCTGGTGTACCACGATGATCATGTGAGCCTTGCCAAAAACGGCGCTGCCAGCCATAAATACAGGCAGGCTTGCGCTGTAGATAAGGAAAATCTGCCTTATAAATCAATGAGCCATAGCCAAACAGCCACACCGACTCGAAGTGATCAAGTGGCTGGCGTTGCTGATTTAAAGCGATGGTATTGTGTGACATAGCACTCCGTACAGCTGAAATTAAAAATGTTCTTAATCATTAAGCGTAACAATTCGCTGCTCATAAAACGATAATAAGTATTTGAGAATATCACAAAGCAGCCTGTTTCGAGTTTTTGCCAGAAAGTCGTTTTGGGATTTCACCCTGCAATAAATTAGATGTCTAGTTAAATGTAAGTGAATTAATTTAATTATTTTGTTACTTAAGGTTGCTTTTTTGGATTTGCGAGCCTAATGTTTAATCAGGTTTTTTATTGATAAGGATTGAAGATGAAGCATTTTAATAAACATTTATTATTAACTGGCTTAGTGGTTTTGCCTTTTTTGTTTCCCTTACAAGTACATTCAAATGCTCAGGTCTCCACTCACTTACTGTGTAGCGATGATCAGTGTGAAAGTGAAATTGTTAAACTCCATAAAATGGCGCGTTACAATAACTACCCTGCAATGACCTTACTCAGTATGATCTACGCGACAGGCGACGGCCGTGAGGTTGATCACAAAAAAGCGTTAAGCTACTTAGAGCGTGCAGCGGGGAGTCAACACCCGATGGCCGTGTTTACCTTATCGGAATGGTATCGAGAAGGTTTTGTTGTAGAACAAAATTTAGCACAAGCTGATGCATTATTAGCGCAAGCGGTATCACTTGGACATGTGTCTGCACAGTATAAAAAGACTTTATTGTTATTACAGCAGGCTGATGCCGCCAATGCCGATGAAGCCAACGTTTTTGCAAATGAAGCTATCACCTTATTGCAACAGGCCAGTGACCAGCGTTCCGTTGAAGCGATGTTTTTGCTAGCGAGGTTGAAACAGCAAGGTCTCTTTACCCAGCTTGATTTAGAAGGCGCTGCTCAGCTTTTTAAACGCCTAATGATATCGGGCCATGAAGCCTCCAGACCTTTCTTGCAAGAAACGATTGCCATGCTGGCAACGAAACCCGACACCGCAGGGTTAGTGGCCAATTTACAGCAAGCTTATGCAGTAGAGGTCATTAAGGTGTCAACCAATGACCTCAATCCCGATTCCATATTATCCGATGTAATTGCACAACTTCAGCGTAAAGGTGTTTACTCTAAAGGCAGTGCATCAATGGTGACTACCGCTTGTGGTGTGAGTTTTAGCTGTAATGCTTTTGCCGCAGAAATGGGGCCCAAGTTAACTAATCAAGTTATAACCGGTGAACCGAAGCGTTAACGTTTTTGCCGTTGGCGAGGTACTTTCTTTTGCGTCGCCAAAAGAAAGTACCTAAAGAAAATGCGACCACTTCCCTCGAAAGCCCTACTGCCCCTGCTATAGCCCAAGGCGAAAAGGTTACTCTTGCGGCGCAGCAGCGCCGCACTCAAACATCCGTTAAGACCTTGACCAACGATGTACAGTCGGCTCGCCACAGAGAGGGGAAACCTTTGAGGTCAGAAACAAATCTTTTCGCAAGGTTGCCCGGCTTGTAAACTAATGGGATTAACAGTAATAAACTGTCATGGCTTTTGAAAAACATTTGGGTGGAACTGAACGAGTTAACAGCGAAGTCAACGTTGGCTGGGGACGTCTTTTTCAGGGATGAAAAAGAGGAGCATACAGGGACGTATTTACCGCGTGCTCCAGCCGACTGTTTACGCAGCGTTTAACGTTTCGTAAGCTTCAAACTTTAAGTCAGATACCGAAATACTTCGTTTTCGCCATTGGCGAGGCACTTTCTTTTTTCTGTTCTAGATGAATATTTCTTTAAAACAAAGAGCATGACTGAAACTTCTTAATAATTTGGTCAATTTAATAACTAATTATCTTTTCAATATGTTGATTTTCGGTAAACTCCTAAGTATAAATTTGTTTAGCCTTTTGGACGCTGCTAAGAGGTCTACTTAATAGCGGTTAGGCCTTTAAAAGGAACTTAAAGAAATGAGATGTTTGTTAATAATTTTTTCGTTAGCCATATTCACAGGGTGTGCAACAACACCAATCTTAACCACAGCCGACACGATGCAAATAATAAAAGCCGCTGCAGACTCTGCCCCAGCTGGCGTTTATGGAAAATACACCTTATTAATTCAATCTACTGGCTCGCAAATTGGCGATGATCGAATCTTTCTAAACACAGAATTAGATTACAGAGACCAAAGAAATATCACTATTGCTCTGTCCCATGATGCTGTAAAAGAATTAAATGACCACGCTGGGCAACCTACAGGTAAATACTATTACCAGACACATATTCGTGTCACTCAAGTGTCTCAAATTAAAGTGTTATAAAGCCATGCCTAACACGGCGCTGTTGTCCCTGCTACCATGGTTTGGACGGATTATGCTGCGTTCTAGCAGCCCCAAAGTTTTGCTTAAGACAGACAAACAAGGAAGGTCAAAATGAAATCGGAAATCATAACAATCAACGTAGCTCAAACAGCAAAAACACTGTCGTTCCTCACTGCACTCATCAGTTCACTAATAGCCGTTATAGGTATAGTGTTATTAGCCGCCGGCGTCGAAACTACAATCGCATTCAGCTACATAATTTCGATAACGGTTAACAGTAACGGGGGCAAGCTTTTCTTATTTTTATGCTTACCCGTGTTAACTTTTGCAGCTACTTATATATCAGTCGCTATTTTTTGTATCGCATACAACTTCGTGGCAAAAAAAACCGGCGGAATAGCCTTTCAAACTAAGCTTCAATAAAGGTATGCCTGACAATACGCCGAGCAATATCATGCCTCATTTGGCCAGTGAGCGTGATGTTCAAACGCATTGTTTACAATACCATCAAGCATATCTGTTGATAAAAAAGACTCATTTAAATAGGTTGTTGAAGATGGCTTATCTTCCCCTTATTTATGAATCACTTCTGTCACCGTTGCCATAAAGCGGCCCTCTGCTAAACGCGTACTGATAGTATCGCCTAACTTTAGTTGTGAGCTGCTGGTAATAGCTTGTTCTGTGGCATTAAAACTTATGCTGTATCCACGAGCTAGGGTGGCGAGTGGGCTAACGGTGTGCAGTTGGGCACTGAGTTTCGCCAGTTTTTGTTGTTGCTGTTTTACCTGTTGTTGCTGCGCGTGCTGCAAGCGGCGTTGAAGTTGCTGCAACAGGTTGTGTTGTTGTTTTAAGGTTTTAGCGGGCGAGAGATGCAGCAAGCTTTGTTGTAAATAGCTGTGCTGGCGTTTAGCTTGCTGTAACTGTAGCTGCATCACCCGTTGTAAGCGCAGTTGTAACTCATCGAGGCGCTGTTGCTGTTGTTCTAAACGGCGTTGTGGGTGCAGTTGTTGTAAGCGTAGCTGTAACTGACTGAGCTTGGGTGTCAGCCTTTGTAAAAACAAGCGCTGGGCTCGAACTAAGCGGCTCGACAGTTGTTGCAGTTGCAACACAAAATGGCTTTGATCGGGTGACACCAGTTCAGCCGCCGCGGAAGGGGTTGCCGCCCGCACATCTGCTACAAAATCGGTGAGTGCAAAGTCAATTTCGTGTCCCACGGCACTGACAATCGGAATAGGGCACTGCGCAACGGCTCTGGCCAAGGCTTCGTCGTTAAAACACCACAAGTCTTCTAACGAACCACCACCACGGCCAATAATTAAGACGTCAACCTCATCACGCTGAATGGCCGTACTGAGCATTTGCCGTAGCTGCCCAGCGGCGCTGTCACCTTGCACTTGGCATGGGTAAACGATCACCTTAATACCGGGGGCACGGCGTTGCAGCACAGTAATAATATCGCGCACGGCGGCACCGGTGGGTGAGGTAATTACGCCGACGGTGCGCGGATTAGCCGGTAGCGCTTTTTTGCGCTCGGCTGCAAATAACCCCTCGGCAGCCAGTTTATTTTTTAACTGTTCAAATTGTTGTTTTAATAAACCATCGCCGGCGGGCTCAAGAAAGTCGGCTAATAACTGATACTCGCCGCGCGGTTCATAGACACTGATCCGGGCGCGTAATAGAACCTGTTGACCATTTTGCGGTCGGATCAGTGCATTGCGATTGGCTTGCTTAAACATCGCCACTTTTACCTGCGCTGCCTGATCTTTTAAACTGAAATACCAATGCCCGGACGCGGCCGCCACAAAATTCGACACTTCACCGCTTAACCACAATTGCTGAAACTGTAATTCGAGGGTCAGGCGTACTTCGCTATTTAAACGGGAAACGGTATAAATCTCAGACTGCTGCATGATTAACTCAACGACTTGTTCATGCCCTTAGTGTACGTTATCAAACCTTATCCTGACAAAAAGAAAAAAGCGTTTGTTCTGTTGCACTATTTCCGCTAAAATTGCACCGCAACATTCCCTATCTTTTCATCCACACAGCGAGATTGTTGCAATGCTCAGGATCATTAAAGAAGCTTTAACCTTTGACGACGTGTTATTGGTTCCGGCGCACTCCAATGTGCTACCCCACACCGCTGATTTACGCACTCAGTTAACCAAAACAATCACGCTTAGCATTCCTATGGTTTCCGCTTCAATGGACACTGTAACGGAAGCACGCCTTGCTATTGCCTTAGCGCAAGAAGGCGGCCTTGGTTTTATTCATAAGAATATGACCATCGAAGAGCAAGCAGCCAATGTACGCAAAGTAAAAAAATACGAGAGTGGCGTAGTATCCGATCCGGTTACCGCACTAGCGGATATGACGGTGCGTGATGTTCAAGCCTTAGCCGAACAACATGGCTTTTCAGGTTTCCCCGTTTTAGACAAACAAGGCGAGTTAGTCGGTATTGTTACCGGTCGCGACATGAGCTTTGAAGCAAATTTGCAAGCCAAAGTAACTGCGGTGATGACGCCACGGGAAAAACTGGTCACGGTAAATGAAAACGCGCCACGAGAAGATGCCTTAAAACTGATGCACCAACATCGGATTGAAAAGGTGTTGGTGGTCGATGATCATTTCAAATTAAAAGGTTTAATCACAGTTCGCGATTATTACAAAGCCGCCAGTAAGCCCAATGCCTGTAAAGACGAATTAGGTCGTTTACGCGTGGGCGCTGCGGTCGGTGTAGGCCCAGGTACAGACGAGCGCATCGCGGCGTTAGTTGAAGCCGGTGTGGATATTCTGTTAATTGATACCTCGCACGGTCACTCTGAAGGTGTGTTAGAGCGTGTAAGACAAACGCGTGCTCAATATCCCGAACTTCAAATCGTGGCAGGTAATGTCGCAACAGCCGAAGGCGCAAAAGCGTTAGCTGAAGCGGGTGCCAATGCTGTTAAAGTAGGTATCGGCCCAGGCTCAATTTGTACTACGCGCATTGTTACTGGCTGTGGTGTACCACAAATTACCGCTATCTCTGATGCCGTTGAAGGTGTGCAAGGTTTAGATGTGTGCATTATTGCCGATGGCGGCATTCGCTTCTCTGGTGATATCGCAAAAGCCTTAGTGGCTGGTGCAAATTGTGTGATGGTGGGCTCTATGTTTGCCGGTACGGAAGAAGCACCAGGCGAAGTAGAACTGTATCAAGGGCGTTATTACAAATCTTACCGTGGTATGGGCTCATTAGGCGCCATGGCACAGCGCAATGGTTCATCAGACCGTTATTTCCAAGGCAGCAATAATGCCGAAAAACTGGTTCCTGAGGGTATTGAAGGTCGAGTGGCTTACAAGGGCCCAATCGAAACCATCATTCACCAGCAAATGGGCGGTTTACGCTCTGCCATGGGCTTAACCGGAAGCCCAGATATCAACACGCTACGTACCAAGCCTCAGTTCGTTAAAGTGACGTCTGCAGGCATGGGTGAATCGCACGTGCATGATGTGCAAATCACAAAAGAAGCACCAAACTACCGTTTAGGGTAACTGTTTTTTGCTATCAGGGCTGACTTAGGTCAGCCCCTGTACTTTTCAAAAGGTTAGTATGAACAAGAATATTCATCATCATCGCATTCTGATCCTCGACTTCGGTTCTCAATATACCCAGCTGATTGCCCGCCGCGTGCGTGAAATTGGTGTTTATTGTGAGTTGTGGGCGTGGGATGTTACTGAAGCACAAATTCGTGAATTTAATCCAACCGGTATTATTCTATCGGGTGGCCCAGAAAGCGTGACTGAGCAAAACTCGCCACGTGCCCCGCAATATGTGTTTGAAGCGGGTGTGCCCGTGTTAGGCATCTGTTACGGCATGCAAACCATGGCTGAGCAATTAGGCGGCAAGGTGCAAGGCTCTGATCTGCGTGAATTTGGTTATGCTCAGGTTGAAGTGGTTGCTCCGAATGATTTATTCGCCAAGATTGAAGATCACATTGGCGCTAACGGTAATGCCTTATTAGATGTTTGGATGAGCCACGGTGATAAAGTGGTTGAAATCCCAGCCGGTTTTGAAACCTGTGCCAGCACGGCCACTTGTCCACATGCCGGTATGGTGGATGAGGCGCGTCAGTTTTACGGTGTGCAGTTTCACCCAGAAGTCACGCACACCCGCCAAGGCCTAAGGATGTTACAACACTTTGTTGTAGACATATGTGGTTGTGACCGCCTTTGGACACCCGCGACCATCATTGAAGATGCGGTGATCCGTTTAAAGCAGCAAATTGGTGATGACCAAGTTATTTTAGGTTTATCCGGTGGTGTCGACAGTTCTGTTGTGGCCATGTTGCTGCACCGCGCTATTGGTAAAAATTTGACCTGTGTCTTCGTTGATAACGGCTTGTTGCGTTTAAACGAAGGCAAGCAAGTTATGGATATGTTTGGTGATCACTTTGGCTTAAATATCATTAAAGTAGACGCCGAAGATCGTTTCCTAGACGCCTTAGCCGGTGAAAACGAGCCAGAAGCTAAACGTAAAATTATCGGCCGTGTGTTTGTTGAAGTGTTCGATGAACAATCGCAAAAACTGGAAAACGCCAAGTGGCTGGCGCAAGGCACTATTTACCCTGACGTCATTGAATCTGCCGGCTCTGCTACCGGTAAAGCGCATGTGATTAAATCGCACCATAACGTCGGTGGCTTACCGGCGCATATGAAGTTGGGCTTAGTTGAGCCGTTGCGTGAATTATTCAAAGATGAAGTGCGTAAAGTCGGTTTAGAGCTGGGTTTACCTTATGACATGCTTTACCGCCATCCTTTCCCAGGCCCAGGTTTAGGGGTTCGGGTATTGGGCGAAGTGAAAAAAGAATACTGCGACCTACTGCGGCGTGCTGATGCGATCTTTATTGAAGAGCTGCATAAAGCCGACTTATACAACAAAGTCAGCCAAGCTTTTACGGTTTTCTTGCCGGTAAAATCGGTGGGTGTGATGGGCGATGCGCGTAAGTACGATTGGGTGGTATCACTGCGTGCGGTTGAAACCATCGACTTTATGACTGCGCATTGGGCGCATTTACCTTATGATTTACTGGGTAAAGTGTCTAACCGTATTATCAATGAAATCAACGGTATTTCCCGTGTGGTATATGATATTAGTGGTAAGCCACCCGCGACGATTGAGTGGGAATAATGGTTATCGCTTAAACTGCAAAGCTTAAGTGGGTTAAAAAGGCGCTGCTGCGCCTTTTTTGTTGGTGACCGTTTAGTGGATTGAACGTTTTCGCCATGGGCGAGATACTTTCTTTTGCGTCGCCAAAAGAAAGTATCCAAAGAAAATGCGACCCAATTTCGCTCGAAAGCCCGGCTGCTCATGCGTTGTCCAAGGCGAAAACGTAACTCGCGCTATGCTTCGTCGCCGCACTCAAACACCCGTTTTCTTAAAACCTTGGTCAACGATGATCAGTCGGCTCGCTACAAAGGGGAGGGTAAGAACTGGAGTAGAGCGAGTTAACTCGCGCGGCGCTAACGTCGCCGCACTCAAACACCCGTTTTCTTAAAACCTTGGCCAACGATGATCAGTCGGCTCGCTACAAAGGGGAGAATGATTATCTCAAAGCAAAGATCTAAGTTCGGAGTAAAGCGAGTTAATAGCAAAGTAAACTTTGGCTGGAGACATCTTTTTCAGGGATGAAAAAGAGGAGCGTACAGGGAGGTATTTACCGCGTGCTCCAGCGGAAGCTTTACGCAGTGTTTAACGATTTCGCCGTGGGCGAGATACTTTCTTTTGCGTCGCCAAAAGAAAGTACCCAAAGGACAAACTTCGAGGTTAGATACCGAGAGCCAAGTAGCTGCTGTGCAAAGCTTCGCGGGGTATTGCAGAGAAAGGCCTTTTACGTCATGGTATTGCTTCTGAGAACCATTGGTGGCTTAACATGAAAACGATTGGTTTAATTGGCGGGATGAGTTGGGAGTCGACCGTACCGTATTATAGGTTGCTTAATCAGGGTGTTAAGCAACAGTTGGGTGGGTTGCATTCGGCTAAATGTATTTTATACAGTGTCGATTTTCAGCAGATTGAACGTTTACAACATGCGGGTGATTGGCAAGGCGCCGGTGAGGTGTTAGCTGAAGCGGCTGTAGCACTGGCTGCAGCAGGTGCAGAGGTTATAGTGCTCTGTACCAATACCATGCATAAAGTTGCTGCTCAAATTGAAGCTGCGGTGGCTATCCCGCTGTTACATATTGCCGATGCCACCGCAACCGCCTTGCAGCAAGCTCATTGTAGCCGTGTTGGTTTGCTGGGAACTAAATTCACCATGGAGCAGCCTTTTTATCGAGAGCGCTTAAGTGAAAAGTACGGTGTCACGGTGCTGTTACCAACTGAAGCTGAGCGTGATCGTTTGCATCAGATTATTTATCAAGAGCTCTGTCAGGGAATACTTAAACCGGAATCAAAGCAGTTAGTGCGGCGGGTGATGGCCGGTTTAGCCTTGCAAGGTGCTGAGGGAATTATCTTGGGTTGCACTGAAATAGGTTTATTAGTCAGTCAAGCTGATGCCGCTGTGCCGTTGTTTGATACCACGGCACTGCATGCACAAGCGGCTGTAGCATTCGCGTTAGCCGATACGGTGAGTTAAGCTGATAACACTACGCGGCTGCTAGGTCGAAACACTAAAAAAAAGAGACAGTATGAATTACCTGTTTGCCATAATTCTGCTTTGCTTTAGCGCGCTATTACAGGCTAAAGAGTGCGCGATCTTATTGCATGGCTTAGCGCGTAGTGCTGATGCCATGCAGGTGTTAGAAAAACGCTTACAGCAGGCCGGTTATGTGGTCAGTAATGTCGATTACCCCTCAACGCAGTACCCTATTGAACAATTAGCAGCATTGGCCGTTGATCAGGGGCTGCGTCATTGTCAGCAGCAATCCGCACAGCCAGTGCATTTTGTTACGCATTCGCTAGGTGGCATCCTTGTGAGATACTATTTAACGCAGCAGCCTATTGCTCATCTTGGCCGCGTGGTCATGCTTGGTCCGCCTAATCAAGGCAGTGAGGTCGTGGATAATTTAAAAGATGTGCCCGGGTTTGAATTATTGAATGGCCCAGCAGGTCAGCAGCTTGGTACGGATGAAGCGAGTATGCCGAAACGCTTAGGTCCGGTCGATTTTGAGTTAGGCGTGATTGCCGGTACGCAAAGTATCAATTTGTTGCTTTCGACAATGTTGCCCAACCCGGATGATGGCAAAGTGTCACTGGAGTCAACTAAAGTTAAGGGGATGACAGATTTTATTGCCTTACCGACTACGCATCCGTTTATGATGAAAAACGATGCGGTGATCGCGCAAACGTTGTATTTTTTGCAACACGGAGAGTTTGAACCGCTTGAATCAAAATGACGGTTTTTTTACTGATTAAATTCGTGCTTAACGTTTTCGCCGCTGGCGAGGTGCCGCTTCGGGGGCAGATACAGACCCTTGGTGTTTTCGCCGTTGGCGAGGTACTTTCTTTTGCGTCGCCAAAAGAAAGTACCCAAAGAAAATGCGACCCCACGTTGCCGCGAGAGCCCGGCTCAACCTAACCCGACCAAGGCGACGAGGTAACTCGTTCGGCACTACCGTGCCTCGCTCAAACACCCCTTGTCTTAAAACCTTGGCCGGGCAAGGCTGACCGGCTTGCAACGTAATGGAATTAACAACGGAGCACAGCGCTGTCAGAGTTGATGTGGATCAGGTTTGGATTGTTGGTAACTGCTCGCAGTAAACGTTGGCTGGAGACGTCTTTTTCAGGGATGAAAAAGAGGAGCGTACAGGGATGTATTTACCGCGTTCTCCAGCCCGCGTTTTACGCAGAGAGGTCATACTAGAAGCTTAGGCTAACGCTTTCGCCGTTGGCGAGGTACTTTCTTTTGCGTCGCTAAAAGATAATCTCACCGTGAGGTGAGATCTATACTCGCCGGTGAGACTGCTAGGAATGACCCCCTAGCAGTCAGCTTGTTCGGTTAGCGTTGAAATACCGGCTCGAGTAAGCGTAGGGTGCCGGCATTGGCATCCAGTTCTACTTTTGCGCCTACCGGTAAAATAAATTGCTTGGGAATATGGCCAATCATCGCGCCGCGATAAGCTGGAATACCCAGCGGTTTAATAAAGTCGGCAAAAATCTCATCCAGCGTTAAGCTGCCCCAGCCATTGCCTGGGGTGCAGCGGTTACAATCGCCAAACACAAAGCCTTTTATTTTATCCAGCGCACCCATCAATTTTAGCGTACTCATCATGCGGTCAATGCGGTAGGGCTGCTCTTCAATGTCTTCTAAAAAAAGAATTTTATCTTGAAAATCTGGTAGGTAAGGCGTGCCAGCCAAGGAGGTCAAAACCGTTAAGTTACCGCCCATTAGCTCGCCTTGCGCCTTACCTGGGGTAATCACGCGAGTGCGGTTTTCGCGGTTAACCAGTTCACCTTTGCTTTCTTGTTCGTTTTGGTAAGTGAGCAATTCTTGCTGGAAAAACACTCGTTCGAATTGATCCACATTAAAGGCATTCCAACTACCAATACCATTGGGGCCATGAAAACTCACTAAACCGGCTTTAGCCAGCAAGGCATTATGCAGCGCAGTGATATCGGAATAACCCAGTAACGGCTTAGGGTTGCGCCGGATCATCTCATAATCAAGCAGCGGCAGAATACGCGCGGCACCTGAACCACCACGGGCACAGATAATGGCTTTTACCTCGGGATCGGCAAACATGGCGTTCAGATCGCTGGCGCGATCCGCATCACGGCCAGCTAAATGACCATGACGCTCGGTATAAAAACGGCCGGCTTTAACGTTAAAGCCCAGCGCCTGCAGTACTTCAGTGGCGATAACTAAATCTTCTTGGTCGGCAACGGCGGCGGATGAGGCAATTAAGCCAACGGTATCGCCTTTTTGTAACCGTTTCGGCAAGATACGACCGTTAGTGGCTAAGGTTGTGCTGGCCGCTTGTGCTGTGAGGCTACAACCGACTAATGGCAGTACGCTAAGTGCGGCTGCACTGCTTTTTAGAAATTGACGTTTATCCACCGACCGCTCCGCTAATAATAATTTATTCCTATTGATAGCATGCTTTTGGAATAATTACAGCGGATTTGACTAAAAATTGCGTTGATGCGTTGGGCTAAAAAGATAAAAGGGAGTGGGGCAACGAACCTGGTGTTGAAAAGCATAGAGCGAGGGGAAGACGGCCAATAAGTGCGATTACCTATTGGCCAAAAACAACGTGGTAATTATTTTTTAGGCGCTTTTTTTGCCAGCTTTTTGGCCGCTAATTTACCTGGCTTTTTCTTTTTACTTGCTACTTTCGCTTCTTTATTTTTGGCGCGAAGCCCCTCAATGTTACGACGTTTAAGTTTTTGCTCAGTATAGCGTTCTACTTTGGCAACAATACTCATATCGTGTGCTTCGACTAGCGAGATCGCCGTCCCTTTTTTACCGGCGCGACCTGTGCGGCCAATACGGTGCACATACACATCGGCGCTACGTGGCATATCAAAGTTAATCACATGGCTGATGTCGTCAATATCCAAACCGCGCGCCGCTACGTCAGTCGCCACTAAGATGCGTACTTGGTTATTGGTAAAACGTGCTAAAGCTTGCAGCCGTTTATCTTGCGGCATTTCACCTTGTAACCAGCAACAGCGTAAACCGGCCGTTTCTAATTGCCCCGACAACGTGGCTAAACGCTCACGGGTTTTCACAAAAACGATCGCCTTGGTCACGTCTTCTTGCTGCAAAATATGAATTAACAAAGCGAGCTTGTGGTTAATGTCATCGGCTAAATGACACCACTGCAGTATTTTGGCTTTTTCTTTGCGCGATGGGTGCGCTTCAATCCGCTCTGGCTCTTTTAACGAATGACTGGCGAAACGCTCTAACGTGGCGCCTTCTAAAGTGGCAGAAAACAGCATCGTTTGCCGGCGGCGGCGCGCTTCTAACACGATACGGTTCATCTCACCAACAAAGCCCATATCGAGCATCCGATCCGCTTCATCGAGGATCAGTACTTCCACTTCATCCGCTTGAAAGCTTTCTTCATCGAGATATTCAATCAGTCGACCAGGGGTGGCGACTAAGATGTCATTGTTTTTTTCAAGCGTGTCTTTATGGCTACCATAGTTCACACCGCCGGTAATTAAACCGATGTTCAGAGTCGTATGTTGGCTGAACTGACGGAATTCATCATACACTTGGTAAGCGAGTTCGCGGGTTGGTGTCATCACTAAAACCCGCGCAAAACCCGGATCGCGGCGCGAGAAATCTAATAAATATTGAATAGCGGGTAACACAAACGCCAACGTTTTACCCGTGCCGGTTGGGGCAGACGCCATAATATCGCGGCCCTCTAACGCCAGTGGCAGCGCCAGTTGTTGGATCTGAGTGGGCTCGCTAAAACCGGCCGTTTCGAGTGCGCGATTAAGGGCGTCGTCGAGTTGAAACTCGGCAAATGACATGGGTAGTACCTCAAAGTTATGCTGTTTCCTTATGACATCGGCTGGCACTCAGGCTAAACTGGCGCGCGGAGGACGTATGTCAGCAGGTTTTCAATGTAAACAATTTACTATTGCGCATCAGCATTGTGCGATGAAAGTCGGCACTGACGCGCTGCTATTAGGGGCCTGGGCCCGGCTGCCAGCCAAGGGTGCTATGTTAGACATTGGCGCAGGCAGCGGTATTCTTAGTTTAATGTTAGCGCAGCGCAGCCAGGGTAAACAGGCAATTACTGCCATCGAGCTGGATGCTGCCGCGGCGGCACAGGCTGCAGATAATGTGCAACACAGTCCGTGGCCATTGGCCATCACGGTAATAAAAGGCGATATTCTAACCTATCAGAGCACGCAACGTTACGCTTTAATCGTGTCTAACCCACCTTTTTTTCAAGCGGCTTTGCCCAGTATAGATCCATTACGACAACAAGCCCGGCATACCGATAGCTTGCCCTTTAGTGCCTTGTTACAACAAGCGGCAACGTTATTAAGCCCCGAAGGGGAATTTTGTTTAGTGTTACCTGCGGTAAGTCAGCCGGCTTTTGATGCAGCAGCAACCGAGGGAGGCTGGCATTGCTTGCGCCGCTGTGCCGTGCAAAGTAAAGCGAACAAGCCGGTCAGTCGTTACTTACAGAGTTGGCGCTTTGCTGGCAAGAGGCAAGCAGTTGAGCTAAGCAGCTTACTGATCCACGCTGAAAACGGCACTTATTCAGCTGAATATCGCGCCTTGCTACGGGATTTTTATTTGAAGTTTTAACCCGATGCTTAGCCGATGGTGGCGATTTCGGTTAACACCTGTTCGACCCAGCTTTGCAGCCGGGCATCAGTTAACTCATACTGATTTTCATCATCCAGTGCTAAGCCATAAAACCATTCGCCATCCGGCGTAAGCGCTTTTGAGGCGATAAATTCATAACCACTGTTTGGCCAGAAACCTACCCGGGTGATAGCCTGTGGTGCCAGCGCCTCATGTAACATGCCCAGCGCATCTTGAAACCATTCGGCATAACCAATTTGGTCGCCCATACCGTAAAGGGCGATTATTTTTCCGCTTAAATCAACTTGGCTGATCTCAGGCCAGCGTGCTTCCCAGTCTTCTTGAATTTCGCCGAAGTCCCAAGTTGAGAGGCCTAAAATCAAGATGTCGTAATCTTGCATGGCGGCCAAACCGGTATCTTTTAAGTTGTGTAACGTCACCAACTCGGGGCCGAGTAGTACTTGAATTTTCTCTGCCACCATTTCGGTGTAGCAGGTGGTGGAACCATAAAAAAGACCAATGTTCATCTGATAGCACGTGTAGTGAAACATGGCGGTATATTATCAGACTTGCCTGCGCTCGCCCATACACTATGCCTTGATGGCTAAATCCGCTACTATTGGCACACCTGAGATCGTTAAGCTTGCTATGAGCCAAACAATACATGCTGCCTTGACAGCCGATACGCAGCAGCGTATTCAACAATTTTTGGATCAGCTTTATTTAGAGCAAGATGCCAGCCCGCACACGTTAAGTGCTTACGGCTCGGATCTGCGGCATTTTGCGCTGTTTTGTCAGCAGCAAAATATCAAACTGCTCAGTGTTAGCGGTGATGATGTGAATGCGTATTTAGCCACGCGCTACGATCACGGGATTAGCCCGCGTTCTGCCTCTCGGGTGTTAAGTAGTTTACGGCGTTTTTATCGTTACTGGCAGCAATTGGCGTTGATAAGTACGAATCCGCTGGAGCATTTATTAAACCCCAAAATTGGCAGTAGCTTACCGAAAACCCTATCAGAAGCCGATGTGGAAGCTTTGCTTGGCGCACCGGATTTAAGCGAGCTGATCCAATTTCGTGATAAAGCCATGTTAGAGTTATTATATGCCACCGGCTTACGCGTGACCGAGTTGGTTAGCTTAACCATGCAGCAACTGTCTGTGCAACAAGGTGTGGTGCGGGTGCTGGGTAAAGGCCGTAAGGAACGCTTGGTGCCTATGGGTGAAGAAGCACAGCATTGGCTAAGTCGTTATTTACGCGAAGCGCGGCCACAGCTGTTAGGGAGTGCGCAAGATGTGCTGTTTCCGAGTAATCGACAACAAATGATGACCCGACAGACCTTCTGGCACCGTATCAAATTTTATGCAACAGTGGCGGGCATTAAGGCAACCTTGTCACCTCATACTTTACGACATGCGTTTGCCACGCATTTACTGAACCATGGGGCCGACTTAAGGGTCGTACAGATGTTATTGGGCCACAGTGATCTGTCGACAACACAAATTTACACGCATGTTGCCCAAGTGCGCTTGCAGCATCTGCATCAACAACATCATCCGCGGGGTTAGTGCGGAACAAGGAACACTATGACATTCGGTTTAAAAACTTTAGCGGCATTATTTATCGCCAGTAGCCTACCGCTGACCGCTTTAGCAAATGAGGCTAAAATTACTGAATCGTTGGCCCAAGTTGGGCTAACGGTACAACAAGTCAGCCCTTCGCCAATGACTGGCGTATCGCAAGTGCTGACCGATCGTGGTTTGTTCTTTATGTCAGACGATGGCCGGTTTTTGGTTGCCGGTAATGTGCTGGATATGCAAAATTGGCAGCAAGTTCGTGGTCAACAAGTGCCGACTAACTTAAAAGAACAGTTAATGGCCCCGATTATTGTTCAAAAGCTGGCCGAGCAAAAAGACAACGTTATTGAATACAAAGCCCCCAATGAAAAATATGTAGTGCATGTGTTCACCGATCCCAGTTGTGGTTATTGCCGCAAATTACACTCAGAAATCAAAGAGTATTTAAAAGCCGGTATTACTGTGCGTTACTTAGCGTACCCTCGTGCCGGTGTTGCTTCAGAAATCGGTTTGCAAATGCAACATATTTGGTGTGCCAAAGATCAACGCGGCGCCATGGACAATGCCAAGGTCGATAAAACGGTGGCTAAAGCGATGTGTCAAAACCCTGTGGCCACGCATTACGAGCTGGGGCAGTTTATCGGTGTTACCGGCACTCCTGCGGTGATCCTGCCTGATGGTCAGTTGATCCCAGGTTATATGCCCGCAGAAGCCATGATTAAAGAACTTAGCGCAGGTTAGAGCAAAATTAGCCATTACTTAGCAGATATTGTGCGCTATGGGTTGCCCAACACGGCAACCCGAGTAGCAAAGGTCAACACGCTCTAGGAGTTACGCTTGCAGCAAAAACAGATCCTGCGCCGCGCCTTACCCACGGTAGCAGCCGAATTAGATAGCAGTTTGCATCCGGTGTTACGTCGGTTGTATTTAGGCCGAGGGGTACAGCATGCCGATGAATTGCAACGGCATGCCGCTGCCCTGTTGCCGTTTAATTTATTAAAGGGTATCGATACTGCTGCTGCACTGTTAATTGAAGCACTTGTCCAGCAACAACGTATTGTTATTGTCGGTGACTTTGACGCCGATGGTGCTACCAGTACCGCAGTGCTGATGAGCGGTTTAAAAGCGTTTGGCTTTAAATACCTCGAGTATATGGTGCCGAATCGCTTTGAATACGGTTATGGTTTAACGCCAGAGCTGGCTGAGATCGTGGTGGCGCAGGGCGCAGAACTGATCATTACCGTCGACAACGGTATTTCGGCAATAGAGGGCGTTGCCTTAGCTAAAAAAGCCGGTGTGAAAGTGCTCGTCACCGATCACCATTTACCCGGTGCCGAATTGCCCCAAGCGGATGCGATTGTTAATCCGAATCAACCAGGCTGTACTTTCCCCAGTAAAGCGTTGGCCGGTGTCGGCGTCGCGTTTTACTTATTGCTGGCCCTGCGCGCGACCTTACGGGAGCAAGGCTATTTTCAACAGCAGGGTTTAACTGAGCCGAATGTGGCGGAACTGCTGGATTTAGTTGCCTTAGGTACGGTGGCCGATGTCGTGCCGCTAGATACCAATAATCGTATTTTGGTGCATCAGGGCTTAATGCGCATCCGTGCCGGTAAATGTCGGCCGGGTATCCAAGCGTTAATTGATGTGGCCAATCGCACGGCCGTAAAACTTACAGCAGCAGATTTTGGTTTTGCGCTAGGGCCGCGCTTAAATGCCGCCGGGCGCTTAGATGATATGGCGCTGGGTATCAGCTGTTTACTGGCGCCGTCGATTGGTTTAGCACGGCAATATGCGGCAGAGCTTGACGCGTTAAATGCTGAGCGACGCAACATCGAACAAAGCATGCAGCAAGAAGCGCAGGCATTTTTAAGTCAGCTGTCTTTTGATGGTAGCGAGTTACCAGAGTGTTTATGTTTATACCGCGCCGATTGGCATCAGGGTGTGATCGGTATTTTAGCCGGCCGCATTAAAGAGCAATTTAACCGGCCAACCATCGCTTTTGCTCAAGGTGATAACGGTGAATTAAAAGGCTCGGCGCGCTCGATACCCGGCTTACATATGCGCGATTTATTAGAAGAAATTGCCAGCCAGTACCCTGGGTTAATTAAAAAATTTGGTGGCCATGCCATGGCCGCCGGTTTAACTATTGCTGAAGAGCGTTTAGACACCTTTAAGGTGGCGCTGAGTTTTACCGCGAAAAAATATTTAACACCCGAGCAGTTAACCGCCGTGATCATGAGTGATGGCGAATTAGAACGTGATTGCTTTGAGCTCGATTTTGCGCAGTTACTGCAAAATGCCGGGCCTTGGGGCCAGGCCTTTCCTGAGCCGGTCTTTGATGGTGAATTTAAACTGCTCAGTCAAAAGATGTTAGCCGACCGCCATTTAAAAATGCTGCTGCAAGGCCCTGGCGGCAAGTTAGTGGATGCCATTTGGTTTAATGCCGATAACAAGGCGTGGCCAAATGTGAATATTCAGCAAGTCCGCTTAGCTTATCAGTTAGATATTAATGAATATCGCGAGCAACAAAACTTGCAATTAATTGTGCGACATATGGATGCTGTAAGCTAAGTTGCGGCTTGTTAAGCGCTTGCGCTAATTTTCCAGATAATAACTGCCCTAAGTGGCAGTTTTTTGTTATAATCCGCGCCAATTTTTTGGTCGAATTACAGGTTTAACCACAACATGTTTGAAGTAAATCCGGTTTATAACAGTATTAAAGATCTGACTGAACGCACTAACGTGCTTCGGGGGTATCTTTGACTACGATGGCAAAAAAGAACGCCTAGAGGAAGTCTCGCGCGAACTGGAAGACTCTGCCATTTGGAATACACCGGATAAAGCTCAAGCATTAGGTAAAGAACGCTCGGCACTAGAGCAAGTGGTGGGTACTATCGACAGACTAGACCAAGGCTTAGAAGATGTCGCGGGTTTAGTGGAATTAGCGGTAGAAGCCGAAGATCAAGCGACCTTTGATGAAGCAAAAAGCGAATTAGCCGATCTAGAAAAACAACTGGCTTTACTGGAATTTCGCCGGATGTTTTCGGGTAAAAACGATGAGAACCATTGTTACCTCGACATTCAATCAGGCTCTGGTGGTACGGAAGCGCAAGATTGGGCCAGCATGCTGATGCGGATGTATCTGCGTTGGGGTGAAGATAAAGGCTTTAAACCTGAACTTTACGAAGTCACCGATGGCGATGTGGCCGGTATTAAAGGCTGTACCATTAAATTTACCGGTGATTATGCTTATGGTTGGTTACGTACCGAAACCGGTGTGCACCGTTTAGTACGTAAAAGCCCATTCGATTCGGGCAATCGTCGCCATACGTCGTTCGCCTCGGTGTTTGTTTCACCCGAAATTGATGATGATATCGAAATCGATATCAACCCGGCCGATTTGCGTATCGATACCTATCGCGCTTCAGGCGCCGGTGGTCAGCACGTTAACCGCACCGATTCTGCTGTACGGATCACGCACTTACCGACCAATATTGTGGTGCAGTGTCAAAACGATCGCTCGCAACATAAAAACCGTGACAACGCGTATAAGCAACTACGCGCTAAACTGTACGAGTTTGAATTACAAAAACAAAATGCCGAGAAACAAGCACTCGAAGACACAAAATCGGATATCGGCTGGGGCAGCCAGATCCGCTCTTATGTGTTAGATGACTCGCGCATTAAAGATTTACGCACCGGCATTGAAACGCGTAATACGCAAGCCGTGCTAGACGGTGATCTGGATAAATTTATCGAAGCCAGCCTAAAAGCTGGTTTATAAACTATAACTGACTTATTTATAAACTCACTCAGGAATCAAAAAATGTCTGAACAGCATACTCAACATGAAGAAATTCAGGATGTTAACAAACTGATTGCTGAGCGAAAACAGAAGTTGGCTGCGATCCGCGAGCAAGGTAATGCCTTTCCTAACGATTTTCGTCGCGCCAATATTTCTGATGAAATTCATGCTAAATATGATGCGTTAAGCAAAGAAGAGTTAGAAGCGGCCAAGGTTGAAGTGAGCCTTGCCGGTCGTATTATGACGCGCCGTATTATGGGTAAAGCCAGTTTTTGTACGCTGCAAGATATGGGCGGCAAGTTTCAGGTGTATGTAGCGCGTGATAGCCTGCCAGAGGGGCTGTACAACGAGCAATTTAAAAAGTGGGATTTGGGCGATATCGTTGGCGTAAAAGGCCATTTATTTAAAACGCAAACGGGCGAGTTAACCGTGTGGTTAAGCGAAATTCGCTTGCTGACGAAAGCGTTACGTCCGCTACCAGATAAATTCCACGGTTTAACCGACAACGAAGCGCGTTATCGCCAGCGTTATTTAGATCTGATCTCGAACGATCAATCTCGTAAAACCTTTTTAGTGCGTAGTAAAACGGTGTCTTATATCCGCCGTTTCTTCAATGAAGAAGGCTTCTTAGAAGTTGAAACACCGATGCTACAGGCCATCCCCGGAGGTGCCTCGGCACGGCCATTCGAAACACACCACAATGCTTTAGATATGCAGATGTTTTTGCGTATCGCCCCAGAGTTGTATTTAAAGCGCTTAGTGGTCGGTGGTTTTGAAAAAGTATTCGAGTTAAACCGTAACTTCCGTAACGAAGGCGTTTCAACGCGGCATAACCCAGAATTCACCATGTTAGAATTTTACTGGGCCTATGCTGATTACAACGATTTAATGGATTTAACGGAGAAGTTATTCCGTGGTTTAGCATTGGATGTGCTGGGTAGCACCGAAGTGCCGTATCAAGGTGAAGTATTCGATTTTGGTAAGCCGTTTGCGCGTATGTCGGTTACCGAGTCTATTTTACATTACAATCCAGAGCTGACGCTTGAGCAGTTAACCACGCGTGAAGCGGTAGCTGAGTTAGCGAAGTCACTGAAAATTGACGTTAAACCTAACTATGGTCACGGTCGTATTTTGATGGAAGTGTTTGACGAATTAGTTGAAACCAAACTGCGTCATCCTACTTTTATCACCGAATACCCCGCAGAAATATCGCCACTGGCGCGCCGTAACGACGACAATCCAGAAATTACCGATCGATTTGAGTTCTTTATTGGTGGTCGTGAATTAGGTAACGGTTTTAGCGAGTTAAATGACGCTGAAGATCAAGCCGAACGTTTCCGTGAGCAAGTCGCACAAAAAGACGCCGGTGATGATGAAGCAATGTTCTACGACGAAGACTTTGTGACGGCGTTAGAGCACGGTTTACCGCCTACAGCAGGCCAAGGCATTGGTATTGACCGCTTGGTGATGTTACTGGCCGATGCCGCGTCTATCCGTGATGTGATCCTGTTCCCACATATGCGGTTACATCACGAAAAGTAAGCGCAAGATACACAATAACGATAAGCCAGGTTAAGCCTGGCTTTTTTATGCGTTGAACAAGGACTTCCTTGCGTTAAATCCCCCCTGAGCTAAGCAAACTAACTGCTAAGCTAAAGCGTAACTTATCATTGAAAGCTTCGGCTGATGTTGCACTGTGCTCAAAGGTACATTGCAGTAGCCTGTCGCGAGCTGTTGCCCTGCGGTAACACTGCAAATAAGAATAACCTTTATCCACAGGAGAGCCTTATGCCTCGTTTAACCGCGGCCGATTTCAGCCCCGAATTGCTAGAACTGTATGATTTTTATGTGCATGGCCAATTAACCCGGCGTGATTTTCTAGAAAAAGCCACCAAATATGCCATTGGCGGTATGACAGCCTTAAGCATTTTATCGGCACTCACGCCTAATTATGCGCTAGCCGAGCAAATCTCCTTTAACGATCCAGAAATTAAAGGCAGCTACATTACTTACCCATCACCTAACGGCCACGGCTCAGTGCGCGGTTATATGGTGGTGCCTGCAAATCATAGCAAACCAGTAGGCGGCGTTTTGGTGGTGCATGAAAACCGCGGTTTAAACCCTTACATTGAGGATGTGGCAAGGCGCTTAGCCAAGGCGGGTTTTGTTGCGCTGGCGCCAGATGGTTTAAGTTCGGTGGGCGGTTATCCGGGTAACGATGAAGTGGGACGCGAGCTACAGCGCCAAGTTGATCCAGAAAAGCTGATGAATGACTTCTTTGCCGGTATTGAGTTTTTGCGTGACAGCGCACTCACCACCCAAAAAATTGGTATTACCGGCTTTTGTTACGGTGGAGGTGTCTCAAATGCCGCTGCAGTGGCATACCCGGAATTAGCGGCGGCGGTGCCATTTTATGGGCGGCAAGCGCGCCCTGAAGATGTGCCTGCTATTCAAGCGCCGTTGCAACTGCACTTTGCTGAAACCGATCCACGGATTAATGAAACCTGGCCGGCCTATGAAGCCGCATTAAAAGCCGCTGGCAAAACCTATGAAGGGCATTTTTATCCTGGCACAAACCATGGTTTTCATAACGACTCCACGCCACGTTATGACGAAGCCGCTGCTAATTTAGCGTGGCAGCGCACCATAGGCTGGTTTAACCGCTATTTAGCTGATTAGTTCGGTCAAAAATAAAAAACGCGATTGGCATCCTAGCTAATCGCGTTTTTATATTGTTTTATGTTAGCGCTGTGAGTTTAGTAAGCGCCGGCACTGTAGATTAATTCATAGCTGTGGCTATAAATTTCTAAAATATTCCCAAACGGATCTTCCATATAGATCATGCGATACGGCTTTTCGCCCGGATAGTAATAACGTGGCTTCGGCATGCGCTTTTTACCCCCAGCTGCAACAATACGCTCTGCCAATTCTTCAACGTTTGGATCTTGCACACAAAAATGGAAAATACCGGTTTTCCAGTATTCAAAGTTGTTTTCCGGGTTTTGCTGATTGGAGAATTGAAATAACTCTACGCCAATGCGATCGCCGGTGGATAAATGGGCGATGCGAAAACTGCCCCAGCCGGCACCAAACACGTCAGTACACATTTCACCAATGGCACTCGTGTCTTCTGTGATCTCAGTGGGCGTCATAATCAGATACCAGCCGAGTACCTCAGTGTAAAACTTTACTGCCGCTTCCAGATCAGGCACTGAAATACCGATATGTGAAAAATTTCTTGGATAAGTATTGCTCATCATTTAGCTCCTTTTTAACAGTGATCACAGTATATAAAGGCGCTATAATTATTTGAAATTATCATTTTTACTTAAAATAAGTATAAAACGTAATGATTAATCCGCAATGGTTACGCAGTTTTTGCACCTTAGTTGAAGTAGGGCACTTTACCCAAACCGCACAACGCTTGCATATGACGCAATCGGGTGTCAGCCAGCATATGCATAAATTAGAACAACAGCTTGGCGTGACGCTGTTAGATCGCCATGGTAAACAATTTACCCTAACGGATGCGGGGGAACGGCTGTACGCTGAGGCGCGTGAGTTGGTCGCGGCTTTGGCGAGTTTGCCGCAGCGCTTGGGGCATGATCCCGCTTTTCAGGGAGAAGTGAGACTGATGTCGCCGGGCAGCGTGGGCTTAAAGCTGTATCCGCATTTACTGAGCTTACAACAGCAGCATCGACAACTGATAATTGATTATCGTTTTGCACCTAATCGCAGTATTGAACAGGCCGTCGCCAATGGCGAAACCGATATCGGTATTATGAGTTGTGCTGCCACACTCAGCAACGTTAGTTATGAAACCTTAACCACGGAGCCATTATTGTTGGTCACTCCGGCAGGTTGTGATGATCTTAGCTGGTCCCATTTGCAACAACTCGGTTTTATTGATCATCCCGATGGCGCTCATCATGCGGCGCTGTTACTTTCGGCTAATTACCCAGAGTTTCAAGGCGTATCATTTATTGCAAAACACGGCTTTTCCAATCAAATCGCCCTGATTTTAGAGCCGGTCAGTCGGGGGTTCGGCTTTACAGTATTACCGGCTTATGCAGTAGAAATGTTTGCGCAGCAAAGCCTCATTCAAGTTCACCGCTTGTTGCAGCCAGTCAGTGAAACCTTATATTTAGCCACCCGAGCTCAGCAACCGTTGGCGAATAGAGTGCATACGGTAATGAAAGCGACTCAGGCAGGTTTAACCTGATGATAGCGCAATGCAAAGTCGGGATGGGAGCGCCAGCGTGTAGTATGCGCTCAGATCTTTAATTTTGCCTTTTTCGGGCACTGCAGGGGCAACTGTTACTCCTAAAACACAAACGCTGCTTAGCACTGCTGTAGTGATGGGTTCGTTAGATGGCGTCTCCGGTACGGCAAGCGTAGCGGAGACGAGAGCGTTGTAGAGGGAGAGTTGTGTATCAAGGGAGCTGGTCTTGTTTTGGCTGCTCAAAGCATTTATATCGCATACCTAACAACTAAGGATATTCCCTTAAGATTCATTGTCATCACGGGTTATTTATGAAGAGTGTGGCTGACGCTTATCACGCACTAACCACCACACCAGATAAGCTAAAATCAGCAGGGGTAATACGGTGACGGCTAAGCTAACACCAATACCGATAATGGCACCGATAACACCCATGAGAACAGCAAATACCGTGGCTAAGATGGCGAGTAATGTAGGTAAGCAGTAAATACCGATAGCAATAATTAATATGGTTGCGAGTGTTCTGTTCATAAGTCATTCCTTTTGATTAAGAGGTTTAACGCTGGATTCAGCAAGTTCCTTGTATACCAATCAAAAGCTATGCCAAAAAATAAATTAAATTTTTTCAATATCTTATGATTTTAGGTTGGCGGTTGTGACAGATTGATCACACAAACGTAGTGATTTTGACTAAGAATTAGTCAAAAATTTAAACGCTAAAATATTAGCTCAAACAAAAACGCCGATAATCATATCGGCGAGTGAACTTGTGCTGGCAACATACACTTTTAGTTTTGAGGGCGGTGCTAGAGTTTATTGATTTTTTCTTTTAACTGATAGCTAGGCTCGGTGACAATACTTTCGAGGGTGGCCACGCGATTTTTTAGTTTAGCAATCTCATTTTGTAACGCGCTAACATCTTCGTTGTTATGTTTTGCTTTGCCTTCCATATAGGTTTTATAGCCGGAAACGGCACAGCCACATACGATAGCGATGGCGGCAATTTCAAAAGGTCCCATTAGTCACTCCTTTAACGATTTAAACGATTAATTTCTTCATTTAACTGATATTTCTTATCAGTGACGATACTTTCTAAAGCGGCAAGCCTAGTTTTGACTTTTTGTAATTCTTCTTGAATTTCTTTATCACCTTTGCCTGATGCTAAATGTTGATACTTGTAGCGCATTTTCATTGCATCATAAAAGCAGCCACCGACAATCGCGACGACGACAATAACCACCACTCCGATATCCACTTTTTTGTTCTCCTTTGCGTTTGTCCAAGCTTTATGTCAATGAGGCTGATCTGTTGACTGATTTATTGGCTGTGTAAAAACCAAAAAACACTGCAAACAAAATGCCAAAGTTTAAACTGTTTAATATCAATGTGTTATGTTTTGTTGTTTTGCAAGGGAGGTGTATTACCCAAAATAATCGTCAGCCTGACTTCAGTCTAGTGGTAAAATTCGCCAACGATAGCAAAACTTTGTAAAACTTTATGACTGATGAAGATTGGATGCGCCACGCTTTAATGTTAGCCGCTCGAGCAGAAGCCGCAGGCGAAGTGCCAGTGGGGGCGGTGTTGGTTAAGGATCAGCAAGTGGTTGCTGAAGGCTGGAATCAGATGATCAGTTCGCACGATCCATCGGCACATGCTGAAATGTTAGCCGTGCGCCAAGCGGGCCAATTACTGCAAAACTATCGGCTACCAGAGTGTACTTTGTATGTCACGCTAGAGCCGTGCAGCATGTGCGCCGGTATGTTGGTGCATAGTCGAATTAAACGGCTGGTGTTTGGGGCCAGCGATTATAAGACGGGAGCGGCCGGCTCGATCATGGATTTGGTGTGTCATCCCAAGTTAAACCATCAATTAGAGGTGACCGCAGGGGTGTTGGCTGAAGAGTGTTCGATGATGTTATCGACGTTTTTCCAGCGGCGTCGCGCTGAGCAAAAGAGGCTTAAACAGCACAAGGGGCCGTTGGAAATTGTTGAAAAGACGTTTGGTAATGACGGCGACGTCGATTTAACTTAACGGTCTTCACACTGCGTTTTAGGCGTCGCCGACTTGACGAGACGGTCAGTAAACGCCGCCGCCGTTTTAGCGACGGTCTTTTTTTATTTAGCATAGGGTTGCCTAAAGTGTTTACGATTTTGTTAATAGTATGACTGCGTAAGCTCAGTTACAAGCAGCCGGTATGAATTTATTATGAAGAGGGTGGTGCTAAGGCAGACGACTCTTCAGATTGATTTGTTTCTTCGACCAGTTTTTGACGTTGTTGTTCCATTCTATCTTCCAGTTGCTGCCGTTCGTCCACGCCCACAAGGGTGTCGTAATAGCGACGAATATTTTCGACATACATTACCGCTTCATCACCGCGGGCAAAGCCAAAACGCGTATGTTGATACACCGACTTTTTGCGTAATAAAGGTAAGCGTTGTTTCACTTCAAGCCATTTATCGGGATCGGCGCCATCTCTCTGGGTTAAACGTCGCGCATCTTCAACATGACCCCAGCCAATGTTATATGAGGCTAAGGCGAACCATAATCGGTCTGGCATCGGGATCCGCTCTGGGATACGCGTTAATAACAGTTGCAGATAACGACTGCCCCCATCAATGCTATCTTGTGGGTCGAGCCGACTGTCTACGCCCATTTGCCGAGCCGTGGGCATGGTTAGCATCATTAAACCGCGTACACCCGTGGGGCTGCGGGCTTTCGGGTTCCAGTGCGATTCTTGATAGCTTAACGCTGCCAATAAACGCCAATCCAATTCACCGGCATGCTCCAGAAACCATGGTTTGAACTTCGGTAAGGTGTGGTCGATAGCCTGAATAAATTTAATGGTATCAACGTAGTCAAACAGCTCAACATGGCCAAAATAACGATCCTCTAATGTCACTAAGTCGCCATTTTGATAAACATGACCAAAATATTCGATCAAGACACTGTATAAGCTGTCATCTTGGCTTTTTTGAAGTAGCCAACCCACCGGCAAATTTTCATTGAGAGTAAAGGCAATACTGAGTTGCGGAAACAAACGGCGGTTTACCGCCAGTTGGTTTGAATCGGTCAGGGTATAGTTGATACTGCCGTCGATGACTTTTTGCAGTAATTCATCGGCATCTAATTCGGGATCTTCTACATACTGAAAGTCAGCGTTTTCTTGTTGTAAAATGGCCAGGCTTTCGGCATGACTGCTGGCTTTCATCACCACAACCGGCCCGGCTAGATCGGCAAATTCACGCGGCCAAGTTGCTCCTTGTCGGTACACCACGACTTCATTGATCCAGCGATAAGGCGGTGCGGCACGAAAACGTTCAGTACGTGAGGGCGTTAAGGTTAGTCCTCCGGCGATAAAGTCAACTTGGCCGGTTTCCAGTTTATCGAGTAACTCATCAAGGTGAAAACTGGGGGCTAAACTCAGCTCGACACCGAGGCGGTCGGCCAGTGCTTTGGCCAGTTCGTATTCAAACCCAGTAGGGCCATCTACCCCAATATAATAACTTGTCGGGCCATGTAAAATACCCACTCGCAAGCTGTTGCGCTGATAAATGTCGGCCAATTGCCCGGTTGTCTCGACCGCCGGTGGCGTGCAAGCAAACAGTAAGCAACAGCAGAGTAATAACAGCGTTTTTTGCATAATGGCGGTCCAACCTCTTTGATGAATGGCTGTTATAGCAAACTTCTTGCCGTCAGTCAGGTTTTTCGCATATCCCTCGCCGTGAATTTTCTTTATAATATGCCGCCTTTTAGGGTGTAAACGCCCTAGGTTCCACTGTCGTTCAACCAACGGAAATAAGCCTATGTTGATCCTGCGTGGTGCGCCTGCACTGTCCGAATTCAGAATTCAAAAGTTACTCGATCTTTGTGCCCAGCAAAATTTACCGGTAAGCGGAATTTATGCTGAATATATGCATTTTGCTGATCTTGCTGCACCGTTAAGTGCAGAGCAACAGGACACATTAGATAAATTATTGAGTTACGGCCCCACGGTCACCAGTCATCAACCGACCGGTCTGTTGTTACTCGTGACGCCGCGGCCGGGTACCATTTCGCCATGGTCATCAAAAGCGACTGATATTGCCCATAACTGTAACTTACCGCAGGTTAAACGCCTTGAGCGCGGCGTGGCGTATTATCTCCTAGCTGAGGACTTAACTGCAACGCAGTTAACGCAGGTGCAAGCCTTATTGCATGATCGGATGATGGAGACGGTGTTTACTGAGCTGCAGCAGGCAGAAGCATTGTTTGCTAAAGCTGCGCCAGCAGAGCTGAGTTCAGTTGATATTTTAGCCGGTGGTCGCGAAGCATTAGTGCTAGCCAATCAGCAAATGGGTTTAGCGCTGGCGGAAGATGAAATTGACTATCTGGTCACTAACTTTCAGCAATTAGGCCGAAATCCGAACGACATTGAGCTTTATATGTTTGCTCAGGCTAACTCAGAGCATTGCCGGCACAAAATTTTTAACGCTGATTGGACTATCGACGGCGTAGCACAGCCTAAATCGCTGTTTAAAATGATTAAGAACACTTTCGAGCATTCGCCAGATTTCGTGTTATCGGCTTACAAAGATAACGCGGCAGTGATGGTCGGTTCTGAAGCGGGGCGCTTCTTCCCGCAAGCGGGTAGTAATGAATACCAGTATCACCATGAACCGATCCATATTTTGATGAAGGTTGAAACGCATAACCACCCAACGGCAATCTCTCCTTACCCAGGCGCGGCAACGGGTTCGGGTGGCGAAATTCGTGATGAAGGTGCTACCGGTGTCGGCTCAAAACCCAAAGCGGGTTTAGTGGGTTTCTCGGTATCTAACTTGCGTATCCCTGGCTTTGAACAGCCTTGGGAAACCGATTTTGGTAAGCCAAACCGTATTGTTAGTGCACTTGACATCATGCTGGAAGGGCCACTGGGTGGCGCAGCCTTTAATAACGAATTTGGTCGCCCAGCGATCAACGGTTATTTCCGTACTTATGAAGAGCAAGTACACAGCCATAACGGTTTAGAAGTGCGTGGTTATCACAAGCCAATAATGATTGCCGGTGGTTTAGGTAATATCCGCGAAGACCATGTACAAAAAGGCGATTTAGCACCAGGTTCTAAACTGGTAGTGCTAGGTGGCCCGGCTATGAACATTGGTTTAGGCGGCAGTGCGGCTTCATCAATGGCCTCAGGGCAATCGAACGAAGATTTAGATTTTGCTTCCGTACAGCGCGAAAACCCAGAAATTGAACGTCGTTGCCAAGAGGTGATCGACCGCTGCTGGCAGTTGGGCGCCGATAACCCTATTTGCTTTATCCACGATGTGGGTGCAGGTGGTTTATCTAATGCTTTCCCTGAATTAGTGAGCGATGGTGGTGTGGGCGGTAAGTTTGAACTGCGTAACGTACCGAACGACGAACTGAGTATGTCGCCATTACAAATTTGGTGTAATGAGTCGCAAGAGCGCTACGTGATGGCCATTCCGGCTGACAAACTCGTGGTGTTTGAAGAGATTTGTAAGCGCGAGCGCGCACCTTATGCGGTAGTCGGTGAAGCCACTGCAGATAAACATTTAACCTTAAGCGATCAGTATTTTGGTAATACGCCAATCGACTTGCCGTTAAATGTGTTACTGGGTAAAGCACCGAAAATGCACCGTGAAGTGCAAAGCTTGCAAGCCGTTGGCAAACCGCTCGATCGCAGTGCCATTACTATTGCCGATGCCGCCGAGCGTTTACTACGTTTACCTACCATTGCCGAGAAAACCTTCTTAGTGACCATTGGCGATCGCACGGTAACCGGCTTGGTGGCACGTGATCAGATGGTTGGCCCATGGCAAGTGCCGGTGGCTAACTGCGCAGTTACCGCAGCAAGCTATGATACTTATCACGGTGAAGCGATGGCAATGGGTGAGCGTACGCCAGTGGCATTGCTTGATTTTGCTGCCTCTGCCCGTTTAGCGGTAGCAGAAGCCATTACCAATATCGCAGCCACGGATATTGGCGATTTAAACCGGATTAAATTATCAGCAAACTGGATGGCCGCGGCCGGTCACCCAGGTGAAGATGCCGGTTTGTACGCCGCGGTTAAGGCTGTGGGCGAAGAGTTATGCCCAGCATTAAACGTGACTATCCCGGTCGGTAAAGACTCAATGTCGATGAAAACGCGCTGGCAGCAAGACGGTGAAGAAAAAGCCGTCACTGCACCATTGTCGTTGGTGATTACCGCTTTTGCTCGTGTTGAAGATATTCGTAAAACCGTCACGCCACAGCTTCGCACTGACTTGGGTGACAGTAGCTTGTTGTTAGTAGATTTGGGCCAAGGAGCCAACCGTTTAGGTGGTTCTTGTTTAGCGCAAGTGTATAAGCAATTAGGCGATAAAGCGGCGGATTTAGATAGTCCAGAGTTATTGCTGAATTTCTTCCATGCGATGCAGCAATTAACCCGTGAGCAAAAATTGCTGGCCTATCATGACCGTTCAGACGGTGGTTTATTGGTTACGCTGGCCGAGATGGCCTTTGCCGGTAAAGCCGGTCTGCAAGCGGATATTAGTGAATTAGGCGCTGATGCGCTTGCTGCGCTATACAGCGAAGAGCTCGGTGCGGTGATTCAGGTGAAAACCGCGGATTTAGCTTATGTTCAGCAAGTGTTAGCAAAGCATAACTTAGCGCCGTTAAGCCACTTATTAGGTGCGGTCAGTGCCAGCGATGAGTTTGTGATCACGCAGCAAGGTAAAACCGTCTTTAGCGATAGCCGCAGCCGCTTACGCCGCATTTGGGCGGAAACCACCTATCAAATGCAAGCGTTGCGCGATAACCCAGCTGGCGCTGAGCAAGAAATGGCGGCAAAAGCCGATCAGCAGGATCCGGGCTTGAATGTAAAATTAAGCTTTGATGCTAACGTTGATGTTGCCGCGCCATTTATTTTAAAAGGTGCTGCACCGAAGATCGCTATTTTGCGTGAGCAGGGCGTGAACTCGCAACAAGAAATGGCCGCGGCGTTTAACCGTGCCGGCTTTAATGCGGTTGACGTGCACATGAGTGATATTTTAGCTGGTCGCGTGAAGTTGGCCGACTTTAACGGTTTAGCTGCCTGTGGCGGTTTCTCGTACGGTGACGTATTAGGCGCCGGTGAAGGTTGGGCCAAGTCGATTCTGTTTAACGCGCAAGCACGGGAACAGTTCCAAGCCTTCTTCGAACGGCAATCAACGTTTGCTTTGGGTGTCTGTAATGGTTGTCAGATGATGTCGAATCTGAAGAGCCTGATCCCCGGTGCTGAGCACTGGCCGCACTTTGTCCGTAATAAGTCTGAGCGGTTTGAAGCACGTTTTAGCTTAGTGGAAGTGCAGCAAAGCCCGTCATTGTTCTTTAGCGGTATGGCCGGTTCACGTATGCCAATCGCGGTATCGCACGGTGAAGGCCATGCAGAATTTGCCAGCGCAGCGGCCTTTGCTGCGGCCAATCAAAGTGGCAATGTGGCGATGCGTTTTGTCGATAACTACGGTCAGGTAACAGAGCAATATCCGGCGAACCCGAACGGTTCACCAGCCGGTATTACCGCCCTGACCACCACTGATGGCCGCGTGAGTATTATGATGCCGCACCCAGAGCGGGTATTTCGTACCGTGGCGAACTCGTGGCACCCGGATGATTGGCAAGAAGATAGCCCATGGATGCGCATGTTCCGTAATGCGCGAGTGTGGTTAGGTTAACCTTTCGCTAAATGGAAAAACGCCAGCAAAACGTGCTGGCGTTTTTGTTTCAAGTGATGACATTTTACGATGTGTGCACTCGGCGTTGCGTACTCCGTGCGACGTTGTAAGCATTAGACCCACCCAATGTAGGCTTATCTTTAGCTTCCCTGCAAGAGACGCCTCCAGCCAAAGTGTGCTAAGTACTGGCCTAAATGTTAGGCTAGTTACATCATCCCTTTTAAAAAAGCCACCACACTGCGGCCGAGTGCGCTAAGTGCATAGCCGCCTTCTAGCATGGCGACAATGCGGCCTTCGCAATGCTTATCCGCCAGTTGTTTTAACTCGTTGCCAATCCACTGGTAATCGTCTTCGCGCAACATAAAGTGCGCCATTTCATCTTCGGCATGACCATCGAAACCCGCAGACACTAAAATGAGCTGTGGCGCGAACGCATCAATAGCCGGTATCCAGTGCTCAGAGACTTGATCGCGCCATTGCTGGCTGCGACAGCCTCCGGCAAAAGGTAAATTGATGATGTGATCATTCTCGGTATCCGCCCCGGTATAAGGATAAAGCGGATGTTCAAAAGAGGAGCAAAACAGTACCCGAGGTTCGTGCTGGAAAATATCTTCGGTACCATTACCATGGTGGACATCAAAATCGACAATGGCTATACGGGATAAACCATAGTGATTGAGTGCATGTTCAGCGGCTACCGCAATATTGTTAATTAAACAAAAGCCCATGGCTTGCTCACGGGTGGCATGATGGCCAGGTGGGCGGACGGCACAAAATGCTTGTTCATTGTTGCCCGCCATAACACGGTCGACCGCATTGATACCACTTCCTGCAGCATGCATGGCGGCTTCAAGGCTTTTCGGGCTCATCACGGTGTCAGGATCTAACCAAATATGCCCCTCGGTCGGCGCTTTGGCAAAAAGCTCATCCACATAATGTTTACCATGGGCTAAATACAAACTTTCACGACTGGCTGGGGTGGCATCGAACTGCATAACCACATATTCCATTCCCGAGCGGATGATTTGATCATTAATGGCCGACAGCCGTTCACCGCACTCGGGGTGTTCGACGCCGTTGTCATGGTAATAACAGCTGGGATGACTAAAAATGGTAATAGCCATCAGTTTTCTCCTTTACCTGGGATGGTTAATTTTAAATAGACTTCTGTGGGGTCGTCACTTTTTAAACGCACAAAACCGGCATTTTCAAACACTTTTAGCATGGGTTTATTTTCAGAACGAACAAAAGCCTGCATGGAGTTAAGGCCTCGGCTGGTTGCAATATTGATCATCTCGGCCAATAAGCGTTTAGCCATACCACGGCCTTGTAATACTTCGCGAGTCACGAAGGCCACTTCGCAGCTATCTTCATTTGGGATCAGGTAATAACGTCCCACCGCTTGGATCTCCACCACCGAGCCTTTTTGTTTCACAATACACAAAGCCAAGTCTTTTGATTGATCAACGCTCACTAAGGTACAGGATTTTTCTCTGCTCATTTGTGTTGGCACAGAGTTGTAGCGCATTTGCAGCGTTTCTTTGGTGTGCGAATAAAAGAATTCTTGCAGGCGACGCTCATCAGAGGGGTTTAGTGGCCGAATATCAAATTTTTCGCCATTAAAGGTTAACTCTTTAAAGCCTACTGGGCCAAGCTCAGGGACATCGACCGGTGTTTGTAATTGATAATGCGGTACCCAATAATTTTTGCGAACTTCTGCTAATAACTGATTACGAAACTTTGGGTGTGCCACTCGAATTAACTCAAGCGCGCGCTCACGAATACTTTTACCGCGCAGTGAAGCAACCCCAAACTCGGTGACCACATAATGCACATGCGCACGGGTGGTGACTACGCCGGCGCCTTCTTTGATATGTGGCACTATGCGCGAAATGGTGCCGTTTTTCGCGGTAGAGGGCAGGGCGATAATCGGTTTACCGCCTTGGCTCATGGAAGCACCGCGGCTAAAATCGACCTGCCCCCCGACGCCACTGTAAAACATATGGCCAATCGAATCAGAAACAATCTGACCGGTCAGATCCACTTCAATCGCGCTGTTAATCGACACCATGCGATCGTTGCGGGCAATATTAATCGGTGAGTTAACATATTCGCTGGGATAAAAACCGATATGAGGGTTTTTATCGACAAAGTCGTATAGCTTTTTTGTGCCCATACAAAAGCTGGTGACGCTTTTGCCCGGGTGAAAGGTTTTACGCCGATTATTAATCACGCCTTTTTTAATCAAATCTAAAGCGCCATCGGTTAATAACTCGGTATGTAAGCCTAAATCTTTGTGATTGCTTAAATAACGTGTGACCGCCGCGCAAATTTTGCCGACACCAATTTGGATGGTGGCGCCATCTTCGACCAGTAGTGATACATATTGGCCGATCCGCTCGGTGCGCGCATCTAATTCGGGTGGTTCGATTTCCGGTAAGGCTTGTTCGGCATAGAAGAACGCATCAATGTCATCTTTATGTATAAAGGATTGGCCATAGGTTGTTGGCATCGCTGGGTTAACTTGCGCGATAACTATTTTGGCGGCTTTCGCTGCAGCCGAAATGACATCGACTGCAACCCCTAACGAGTGATAACCGTGTTCATCAGCAGGGCTGACCATAATTAATGCCGCATCTAAAGGTAAAATACCGTCCGTGAACAACGCTGGGATGTCGGTCATAAAGCAGGGGGTATAATCGGCACGCCCTTCTGCGACCGCTTGGCGAATAGTATGACCGCCGATAAATAGGGTATTTACTTTGAACAGATGCTGAAATTCGGGAGAGGCCCAACGGTTGTCAGAGAAGGTCACCAATTGCACAATTTCAATATCGTGCAGACTTTTGGCATTAGCAATTAAGTCGTCAATTAATAACGTGGGGACCGCAGCATGCGAGCCAATAAAAATACGGCTACCGGATTTTAATAACTGTTGCCAATTCAATGAAATGGTTTTTTGCGCCATGTGAACTCCGCAGCGAAAATGCTAGACCTTACTGTAGTCTAGATTGTGCAGCGGGAACAGACCCAACTTTGGTCGGATGCAGCTGGCTGCAGCCTTTGGTGAACCTGCTGGCAAGCGCCAGCAGGAGAGGTTTATCGTTTGAAGATATTATAAGGTCCAGCGTAAGCCAATCATCGCAACAAACGGATCAATATTGACATCCACTTGTTGAATGGTATTACCTTGTACTCGAACTTGCGCATCGGTATCGATGTCCATTTTACTGATCATCAGATGTAGCCCTAAGTTTTCGGAGAACTTCACATTAACGCCGGCTTGCGCCGCTAAACCCCAAGAGTTTTTTAGTTTGATGGTTACCGCATCACCATTGTTCGCCGCACCTAAAGCCACCAAGGTTGTCACTAATTGTTGATCGGCTTCGGTATTAAAAAAGTTAGTGTAATTCACCCCTAAACCAACAAAGGGTTGAATGAGATCGCTTCCTATATCAAAGTGGTATTGCGCTAATAGCGTCGGGGGTAAATGTTTGGTTTTGCCAATGTTTAAACCGTCCAAGGCGCCATCTCCACTCATTTTATGCGTAAATGGGGTGGCCGCAATCAGTTGTACTGCCCAATTGTTTTCAAATTTATAATCGAACGTTAAGCCAAGTTGGGTATTGTTGTTAACTTTAACGCCGGTAGAGCCTGCAGGTAAACCGGCAACGCTTTCCACAACATCAAGATGGCTACTGCTATCGTTTGGCTGCACACTAATTGCACCCACATTGACAGAAAAATCAGCTAAGGCGGTGCCACTGAATAGGGTTAAACTTAAGGCTGCTGCGGTGAAGATTGCTTTCATGGTGTTCTCCAGATAATTAACTGGCGCTATTGTGCGCGGTTAGTCTGCAGATACTTTGGGCTGGATCAAAAAAGCCTGTCGGTAGACAGGCTTTTTGGTTGGCAGTTTGTTTTAAATCAATAAAAAGGCCGCCTCTAATTAATTTGTTATTGACGAGATGAATTGGCCTCGACTCGGGCAGACTGATTAGCGTCTGGGCGCTGCCGGATCCGCTGTTCTTGCACGGGCCGTGCGCGTTGTTCTTGCACTGGACGTGTTACTGGTTGCACACGCTGCTCTGGCGCACTGCGATTAACCGATGGCATGCGTTGTTCTTGCACTTGTCGTGTTACCGGTTGTACGCGTTGCTCTGGCGCATTGCGATTAACCGATGGCATACGTTGCTCTTGCACAGGCCGGGTTACGGGCTGTACGCGTTGCTCTGGTGCATTGCGATTAACCGATGGCATACGTTGTTCTTGCACAGGCCGGGTTACGGGCTGTATGCGTTGCTCTGGCGCATTGCGGCTTAAGACACTTTTAATGCGTTGTTCCTGTTCAGCGCGGTTAATCGGTTGGATGCGTTGCTCAGGTGCATTTCGGCTCATCGACTGCGGCTGTTGTACGTTAGGTGTGGCACGCTCAATCGGTTGGATCCGCTGTTCATTGTGGCGATTAAAGGGTTGTATGCGTTCAGAGCCTACTCTGTCTTGCTGGCCTTTTACCTGAGAGGTCACAGGCGCAGTGATCGGTTGGGTCCGTTGCTCATTCTCTGCCCACTTTTCAGCAATCCGGCCTGTGTTGCGTTCTCGCTCATTCGGTCGGGTTGTCGACGCATTGCTGCGCTGCGCTTGACGAGCCGCTTCTTGTTCACGTCTTACATTACTTTGACGTAAACGACTGTCGGCAGGGATAAAGCTTCCGCTGTTTTGTTCAGGCTGTACATTCGGACGATTAGAATGCTTACGCTCGTCACGCCAGTGGTTATTGCGGTGTACGATCTGGGGTTGACGATAATACACACCCCGGCGATGGTATTGATCATGTTGCCAGCGTGGTGCCTGGTGAAAATGCTGACGCTTAGGGTAATAGCGTGGGGGTTCATAATAGTAGTTGTGTTGCACGACGACATGGCGATGCTGCCAATCGAAGATGCTGAAATAAAATGATGGCCGGATCTGAAAACCCGAGCCCCAGTAAAAGCTCACTTGATTGCGGTATGCAGCTGGGCCATGCCAATAAACCGGTGGATGGGTAGGCCACCACCAGTTACCATAGACAACGCGGGTGTCGTAGTAGGGCACATAAATCACTTCGCGCCGCGCCGGTTCAATCACAATCACCTCACGCTGACGTTCTACGATGACATGTTCACTATTACGCAGTGAACCTTGCGCATAGGCGCGTTCACGTAAACGTTGGATACTGGCTAATAAGGCTGCTTCGTCGGTTAAAAAGGCTTCACCAAGTTGCTGTGTCCACTGCAGATCTTCATTTAAGCGGTTTAGCAATTGAGGAAAGGCCGTTAACGCTTGAACGCTAGGATCCCAATCTTGTAAGCTCGCTGCTTCAACCGCCATTTCTGCCGTAAGGTTGGGGTTTTGTTCTAACCAACGTGCCGCTTGCACCACTTCTAATGGATAGGTGGCGGCGATCAGCACATGCGTCAGTACACTGTCGGGATACAGGGCCACTGGGGCCAGCATTTGATCAAATTCTGCATCACTGATTTGCACAGTGGCATTGTTACTTTGCGTTTGCGAAGCACAGCCTGTGCTCACTAATAGCAGGGTGAGCAATAACACCGATTGCAAAGCTCGATAGACTTGCATAATTCCTCCTCAGTGCTGCGTTTGGCAACTGGCCCACAACACTCTTTGGTGTAGCATACACTCAAGTTATAAAGGAAGATGGCTGAATCTTGGCTGAACTTTAAACAATCTTAGCACTAGTCTAGATATCGAGCGCGTTTAGTTGCTGTTACTAAGGATAAATCGACTAACACTAAGCCATCAACACAATTGGCAAACTCAGGATCAATGCCAAAAGCTAAAAACGTTGTGCCACCCGGGGTGCAAAGCTCACTGTATTGCTTATATAGCGTAGGTACACTGACTTTCATATTCGCGAGTAAATGTTTTAATTGGCTAAAGTCTGCAGCATAGTCGTTACCTGTAAAATGTTGGGCTAATTGCTGCACCGTTGGCGCCGCTAATGGGTAAGGACGTTTCGCTTCAGCGCTTGGTAGAGCAGACCCAAAATACAAACCATAGAAATACACTAATAAATCTCTGGCCGGTACGGGATAGCTATTTGACAAACTCACGCCGCCAAATAAATAACGCACCTGCGGATTTTGTTTTAAATAGGCACCAATGCCATACCATAAATATTCTAGGCTGCGCTTACCCCAATAGCGTGGTTGCACAAAACTTCGACCTAACTCTAAACCCTGAGCTAAGTAAGGCTGCATGGACGGAGAAAACTGAAATAAGGTTTGGGTATATAAGCCTGTTGGCCCTTGTTCTGCTAATACCTTGTTAGTATCAGCCAAGCGGTAAGCGCCTACAATTTCTAAATCTTCGTTATCCCATAACAGTAAATGAGCATAGTGGCTGTCAAAGCGATCAATATCTCGGCGTTGGCCGGTGCCTTCCCCGACAGCTCGAAAAGCTAATTCTCTTAAGCGTCCTATTTCCCGCATGATGGGCGAGCTTTGTTGATGTTGATATAAGTAAATTAATTTCCCATCACGGGTTTCACCCAACCGTTGGCACTGACTTATTGCCTTTTTTAATACTGCTCTTGGTTCAGGCCGTGCTATCGCGGTTTGCGTGATGAAAAGTGAGGGGCGATCGGTAGCAAGCCGGTATAGCTGCTTTTTGAACAGTTTTACTTTTACTGGAACCGGCAATGATAACTGGCTAAAGCTGTTACAGGGGATTTGTTCGCCAATACGAACCGCCATGGTTCTCCCTTTTTGTTTAAACATCTCTCTTACCAGTAACATGCTGGCTAGGGGTTTGTATAAAGCTGAGGCAGCATAAAAAACCCATGAATTTCGTGCGGTCAGATGCAGTGGGACTATTGGTGCATTAGCCTGGCTGGCTAAGCGTAAAAAGCCACTGTGCCATTTACCATCGCGAACACCTTGCGGGCGTAAGCGTGATACTTCGCCAGCGGGAAATATTATTAAGGCCCCAGCTGCGGCTAGATGCTGTTGAATCGCCTCAAGCTTGTGCCGTTCTGTACCTCCGTTAAGGTTATTAACAGGCAACAATAAGTTTTGCATTGGTGCTAAGCTCATCAGCAGTTGGTTGGCCATGATTTTCAGATCTGGGCGCAGCCCACTGACCAGTTTTAACAGGGCTAAACCGTCTAACGATCCTATTGGGTGATTAGCAATCAGCAACACTGGGCCGGTCGAAGGGATATGATCTAGCTCATCATCACGCACGCTATAGCTAAACTGAAAGTATTCTAATACTTGTTCAACAAACTCCATGCCTTGTAAATGTGGATAGCGAGCGGCAAAAGCTTGGAATTCCCGCTCGTGCAATAAATAGCTGAGGAGCATTTTGCCGGGGCGATACCACCAGGGCTTTGGTTGATCGGACATGAAGTGCTGTTCTAATAGTTGCTCTACGTTAAGCATGATTTATTCCCAAGGCAAGATAGACTGGCGATCTAGACGAATCCTTGTAGACTACTCATCGCAGATGACAAATAAGTGGCAGTTTTGTGGCAGTTTTGACACAGCAAACACATGAAATGCTGTAGCTGTTTTCGCAGTGAATGGGGATATTTAAGTGCTATCTTAGCGACCCATTTAACAGTGCTATGCTAAGATAAAGCATTAATAGCAAGTAGCATTATAGGGGTTGTTTTGAGTATTGCGCTGATTATTCCCGATAGAAAACTAGATGATTTACAGCAACGTTTGCAGCAAGCCTTACCCACAACGCCAATTGAAATTTGGCCCGATATCGCAAAGCCAGAACACGTGACGTTTGCCGTGGTATGGAAGCAACCCACAGGCTCGGTGGCCAGCTTGCCGAATCTTAAAGCTTTGCAAAGTTTTGGTGCCGGTGTTGATGGGATCCTCAGTGATGCCAGCTTACCGCGTTTACCTTTGGCTCGGATTGTCGACCCGGCGTTAACCGAGGCAATGCTTAGTTATCTGGCGGGCATTGAAGCGTATTACCGTTTGAGGCTCGATCTGTTTCAGCAACAACAGCAACAAGCCTTGTGGCGACCGAAAAGTCCGCGTCGTTTAAGCTCATTGTGTGTACTTGGCTTAGGTGAACTGGGTACGGCCACGGCATTACACTTTAAAGCTCAAGGTTATCAAGTGAACGGTTGGTCGCGCCGCCCACAACAATTAGCCGGTGTTCATTGTTTTGCGGGTACCGAGCAATTGGCTGCTGCCGTCGGTTCAGCGGATTTGCTGATCTGTTTATTGCCTTTAACTGCACAAACTGAAAACCTGTTAAATGCTGACTTTTTTGCCATGCTCAAGCCTGGTGCCATTCTGATTAATGTGGCGCGTGGTGCCATCGTCGATGAGCAGGCGTTGCTCGCCGCGTTAGACAGTGGCCAACTAGCGGCCGCCTGTTTAGATGTGTTCCGTCAAGAACCCCTTGTGGCGGAGCATGCGTTTTGGCGGCATCCTGCCATTATGATTACACCGCATATTTCTGCGGTGACTAAAGTGGAGACCGTGGTGGCGCAAATTGCGGAAAACTACCAACGCAGTTGTCAGGGGCAATCGTTGGTTAATGAAGTCGATTTACAACAAGGCTATTAACCCTATTGAAAATAATGACTTGAATAGTAGTATTATCTTTATTAGACTGATTCTGCTAATGAGATTTTGCAGTACTTAGTAGAAATATAGAATAAGAAGAAGTCATTTGAGGTTTATTATGAGTAAAGCGTCCAATCGTGGTTTTGGCTTTACCACACTCGCTATTGCCGTGGTCCTTATGGCGTTAACAGCGTTTTTTACCAAAGCTGAAGCATTCAGTTGGCTGATCTAAAAAAACAGGGCTGGTTATCCAGCCCTGATTTTTTATACCTGATGATCTTATTAATTCGACGCGTCGCTATTTAGTATGCCGTTCACGGTTCTCGCGTTTTTGCTCTGCATTTTTCTGCAATAACACATAGGTAGCACTGTAACCCCCATGCTGGCGCTGCGCGGTATGAGCGGCTAAAACGGGGGCAAAACTGGGTAACCACTTAAAAACATAGCTGCGCAAAATAGCGGGGTGTGGCTTACTGTTGCGGCCCATACCATGCTGGATCAATAACGTTCTGACGCCACGTTTATGGCAGTCGGTAATAAATTGCAGTAACTGACTACGAGCTTCTTGCAAGCTTTTACCAAGCAGGTTAAGCGTAGCATCTAATTGATACTTGCCTAAGCGCAGATTGCGATACACACCTTGTTGTACGCCATCTTTACAATAGGCAAATACGTCGTCGGGTTTAACTAAATCAACGTATTCCATGCTCAAATATTGAGGATCGTACTCCATCTCTTGTTCAGCGGCTTTGCGTCTGGCCTGCTGCGCTAAGGTAGGACTGAATTCGCCATTTTGTTGAAGTACCGCATCTTGCGGTAGGGGTTTAACATCGGCCATTTCGCTCAGAAACAGCTCAAATTCGTCTTGTGACATGTCTGACTCCGATGCTTACTGCTAAGAGCCGAGTATAGCCTGTCAGGCTGTTGGAAAAAAGCCGCTTATTTTGTTTGCGCTTGTAACTCAATATTCGCCAGATCATTGGCGGTTGCTGCGGCGGCTTGGGCTTTTTTACGGGCAGCAGCAAAACGCAGCAGGTAATAAGCATTGATCAATAAAACTAATAAGTTGGAAATCACCCCTTGCGGAATGGCGATGTGGCTGTAATACACAAACAATAAGCTGCAACCGATTAATGTAGCTAATCGAAGCCAGAACACATCTTTAATAAAAAAAGCGCCGATACAAATTGTTAGGCCAATCCAGCTGATAATGTCGTAGAACAGATTTTCCATGTTAATGCTCCGGCATAGTGTGCGCAATGGCGCGCATTATGAGCAGAGTCGAGTAATTACTCAACTAAGATAAATTACATTTTTCAGATTAGTTTATTTAATGGATTTTTGCTGGATTTGCCAAAGGCGATAACGCGAATACAAAAGGATTAGCGCCGCAGCGAGCGGCGCTAATGTCACGAATTACTGACGTAGATTAACCTGACTATTGGCAATTTCACGCGTCATAATTAACCATGCTTCGAGGTTTTGCCGCAATGCAGTGGGATCAATTTTATCCAGCGTATCATTTGGGGTATGGTGATAATCAAAGTAATCCGTACCATCCTGCATCAGACTCGCGACGGGTACGCCTTGTGCTTTTAACATCGACACATCTGGCCCCCCAGACGCGGTGTTCGGGCCCATAGCGATACCCAGCGGTGCTAATTTTTTCTGCAGTTCCTGGGCAAAGGCTAATGCTTGTTCACCCATACCGGTGTCAAAACGCCAAATACGACCTGCGCCAAAGTCTGATTCTGAAGCAAACACATGGGTGTGTAATTGCTTATGGTGTTTAGCGGCATAAGCGCGGGCGCCAATTAAACCGCCTTCCTCATTACCAAATAGCACCACGCGAATGGTACGCTCAGGCTTCTCTTGCTTTAATAAAGCGGCTGTCGCCATCACGATACCCACACCGGCGCCATCATCTAATGCGCCAGTACCTTCATCCCAAGAATCTAAGTGTGCACTGATTAGCACGATTTCATCGGGGCGTTTGCTACCTTTGATCTCGGCAATCACATTGTGACTGGTAACAGTACCTGGGAGATTATTACTCATTTGCATGTTTAGCGTCAGTTCTGGGTTAATCGCCAGCATTTTGCTCAATTGCTGCGCATCGGGTACGGAAATGGCTGCCGCAGGAATACGTTCAATGCCTTCTTCGTAACGCATTTGACCGGTGTGGGCAAAACGGTTATTGCTGCTACCGACTGAGCGGATCACTAAGGCTTTTGCACCAAGTTTTGCTGCTTCAACTGCGCCCGTGGCGCGTGCCCCGACGACTTGGCCATAAAAACCACCGCGAATATCTTTTTCTAAGGCATGATTAATAAAAACAATACGATCTTTCACTTTAGAAGCGTCCGCTTTTTTGAGCTCTTCTAAGGTATTAAACATGACAACTTGGCTGTTGATGCCATCAAACGGGGTACCGACTGAACCACCCAAAGCGGTGACCACTAATGATTGATGAAAAGGTGCTGCCACTTTTAAGCTCGCTTGACCACGCTCCCAGTACAGCATATCAAAGGGTTCGCGCCAGACTTTATCAAAACCCAGTTCGGTAAATTTTTGCTCTGCCCACAGCACCGAGCGCATATCTGCTTCACTGCCTGCAAGGCGTGGGCCGACTTCCACCGTTAACGATTCGACTAACTTGTAAGCTAAATCTTTATCAATAGTTACATTTTGGGCATGCACATTTAGGCTAAAAGCTGCTAGTATTGTTGTTATCCACACTTTCATGGTTTGTTCCCGCTAGTTGGTTTGACTGATGTGGAAACGTTATCATGTTTTACGGATGAAACCTAAGTAACTCGCTGGACGTCAGTTTTTGGTCGACCAGCCGATAAAGGAGACGCTGCAAGGATGCAAGCATTTATTCAAACCTGCTTTAACCCCACTCCTGTAACCCAGCAGTTAACGGCGCTTGTTGTTGATGATTCGGTGGCTGTGCGTGCTTACCTTAAAAGTATCTTGCAGCAACTTGGTGTGACTCAGGTGCTAGAGGCAGCCGACGGCGCCAAAGGCGAAGCTTTGTTTATGCAGCATCAACCACAATTAGTTTTTTTGGATATTCAGCTACCAGACATAAACGGTAAGGTATTGTTGCAACGTTTCAGGTGTGTTGACCCGCAATCACATATATTTATGATCTCGGCTTATTCCAGTGTCGATAACTTGAAAGCAGCTGTAGCAGGCGGAGCAAAAGCTTTTGTAGTGAAACCTTTTACTGCAGAAAGAATCTCAAGTCTGGTTCAACCCTTATTGTCGTGTAGTGTCTGATCTGGACTAGCATTATTTTGTCGTAATGAGATCAGGCTAGTATTAGTTTAATGAGCGGTGCAAAACATGAATTTAGAAGATATGCTGAAAAATTCAGCGGAAGCAGTGAAGTTACTGAAAGCGGTGTCGAATGAGCGCCGTTTAATTATTTTATGCCATTTGTTGCAAGGCGAGCTGTCGGTAGGTGAATTAAACAGCAAGTTGGATTTAAGCCAATCTGCACTTTCACAGCATCTCGCGTTATTGCGCAAAAATAAATTGGTGAAAACGCGTAAAGAATCGCAAACGGTGTTTTATCGGATCTCAAGCGATGAAGTAACCGAAGTTATTGCACTATTACACAAACTGTATTGCGCTGAGTAATTTGTCGCGCTGTGCACTGATTGTCGGCTGCTTTGTGTAGCCGAAATGAACAAACAAAAAAACCAGCCGAAGCTGGTTTTTTTGTTTTACATCGCCAATTAGGCTGCTTTTAACGCTTTTACATGGGCGTTTAAGCGAGACTTATGACGAGCTGCTTTGTTCTTATGGATCAGACCTTTGGCTGCCATACGATCAATAACAGGGACCATCTTGTTGAACGCTTCCTGAGAAGCTACTGCGTCAGCAGTTAATACTGCTGCGTAGGTTTTCTTGATGAAAGTACGCATCATAGAACGTTGACTGGCGTTTTGCTGACGACGTTTTTCTGATTGTATTGCGCGCTTCTTAGCAGACTTGATGTTAGCCAAGGTAACACTCCTAAAAACTTAAAACCGGACTCTTTAAAGGCCGCATAATATGCCTATTTACTGGCCCATTGTCAAATGCTTTAAACGAAAAGGCCTGTAATTAAATTGCAGTGAGCACTGGTAATTGATCTCAGTAACAGGTGAAAATAGCGCCGCAGCAAATAAAGGAGTCTCCCGTGTCAGGAAAATTACTAAAGTCAGGGCTGATTGTCAGCTTTATGACGTTGATTTCAAGAGTGTTAGGCCTGGTGCGGGATGTGGTGGTTGCCAATTTTGTTGGTGCGGGTGCTGCTGCTGACGTGTTTTTCTTTGCTAACCGTATTCCGAATTTTTTACGTCGACTCTTTGCCGAGGGCGCTTTTTCTCAAGCTTTTGTGCCTGTGTTAAGTGAAGTTAAAGCTAAACATGGTGATGATGCGGTTCGAGAATTAGTGGCCAAGGTGGCGGGAACACTGGGTGTTATTGTCACTCTAGTGACGCTGGTAGGGGTGGTCGGCTCGCCGCTGATTGCTTTGCTGTTTGGTATGGGCTGGTTTATCGAATGGCTGAATGACGGGCCTGACGCGCACAAGTTTGAAATGGCCAGTGTGATGTTAAAAATTACCTTTCCTTATCTTTGGTTTATTTCTTTAGTCGCGTTATCGGGCGCGGTGTTAAATACCTATAACCGTTTTGCGGTAGCGGCCTTTACGCCCGTTTTCTTAAATATTGCGATTATAGGCTCGGCGCTGTATCTGGCCCCTGAGTTGGATGAACCCGCCATGGCATTGGCTTGGGGCGTGTTTATTGGCGGTATTGTACAGTTATTATTTCAATTACCGTTTTTAGCTAAAGCTGGTTTGCTGGTGTTGCCAAGATGGCATTGGCAAGATGAAAACGTGACAAAGATCCGTACTTTGATGTTACCAGCGCTGTTTGGTGTTTCTGTAAGCCAAATCAATCTGCTGCTCGATACCGTGATTGCTTCATTTTTACTTACCGGGGCCGTAAGCTGGTTATATTACTCGGATCGGTTAATTGAGTTTCCACTGGGCTTATTCGGGATCGCGATTGCCACGGTGATCCTGCCGAACTTATCGCGGCATCATGCCACGGCAGATACTGCGCGCTTTGCTCACACGCTGGATTGGTCAGTGCGCTTTGTGGCGATGTTTGGTTTACCGGCGATGCTGGCGTTAATGGTGCTGGCACAACCGATTATCACAGTGCTGTTTATGCGCGGTGAATTTACCCAGCAAGATGTGTTAATGGTGTCGTACAGCTTATTGGCCTATTGCTGTGGCTTGTTAAGTTATATGCTAATCAAGGTATTAGCACCTGGCTATTATGCGCGGCAAGATATTAAAACGCCGGTGCGAATTGGCATTATTGCTATGGTGGCCAATATGGTGTTTAACCTGATGTTGGCACCCTTTTTAAGTTATGTAGGCTTGGCTTTAGCTACGGCGATGTCGGCAAGTTTAAATGCGTTTTTATTGTATCGTGGTTTAAAAATCGCTGGGGTGTATCAATTAAGCCGTTTTAGTATGGTGATGCTGGCTAAATTTGCTTTGGCCAGTGTATTGATGGCTTCAGCGCTCTATGTCGTAAGCCCAAGCTTAAGTGTCTGGGTGGCGCTGCCTTTAACGTCGCAAATAGTGCAATTATCCAGTTTGTGTCTGTTGGCTGTAATAGCGTACTTTGCCTTGCTGTTCCTGTTTGGGGTGCGTTTGGCTGATTTTAAAGCAAAAACTGTTGCTGAAAGCCAACGGTGATCGGGTTATAATCGTCAGTTGACAAGCAACCGCAGGCATAATTTAAGGCAGGCATGGAGTTAATTCGCGGCATCCACAACATATTACCGCAGCATAAAGGCTGTGTGTTAACCATCGGCAATTTTGACGGTGTGCACTTGGGGCACCAAGCCGTGTTAGCTCAGGTTAAACAACTGGCACAGTCGAAGCAGTTGCCGTCTTGCGTAATGGTGTTTGAACCCCAACCTCTGGAATTATTCGCGGGCAGTGATGCGCCGGCTCGGATTTCTCGCTTTCGTGAAAAGTATTTAGCGTTGGCGGAATTAGGCATCGACCGATTACTCTGCGTTGGCTTTAATCGTGCTTTTGCGGCACAAGATCCAGAACAGTTTATTGAAGATTTACTGCTTGATAAGTTAGGCGTACAGCATTTGATTGTGGGTGATGACTTTCATTTTGGCCAAGCCCGTAGCGGTAATTACGCGTTATTAGAACGTGCCGCCTCAAAGTATGGTTTTGGTTTAAACAGCACCTCAAGTTTAAAACTGGAGCAGCAACGGGTCAGCAGTACGTTGATCCGCAGTGCCTTACAAGCCGACCAACTGCATTTAGCTGAAACTATGCTAGGGCGGCCTTTTGCATTAACTGGGCGAGTAAGACATGGTCGTAAGTTAGGCCGGAACCTTGGCTTTCCCACTGCGAATGTCTGGTTGTACCGTAAAAAATTACCGGTATCAGGCGTTTATGCCATCACTGCTCGCACCTGTTTTGGGGTGTTTCAAGGGGTGGCTAATATTGGTAATCGGCCAACCGTACAGGGTGTGCGTGAACAACTAGAAGCGCATCTATTTGATTTTAATCAAGATTTATATGGTAGTCAGATTGAAGTGGTGCTGCGGCACAAACTTCGAGCCGAACAGCGGTTCGACAATCTGGATGCATTAAAACAGCAAATCGCCGTCGATGAAGCGGCAGCGAAACAGTATTTTAGTCAGCAGCCTGCGCTACTGAACTCACTAACTTAACGGAATTTAAACGGATGAGCGATTACAAGCATACCCTGAATTTACCAGAAACGGCTTTTGCTATGCGCGGCAATCTGGCACAGCGTGAGCCACAAATGTTGGCAAAATGGACCGAAGCCGATTTATATGGTCAGATCCGTGAAGCCAAAAAGGGTAAAAAAACCTTCATTCTGCACGATGGCCCCCCTTATGCGAACGGTAATATTCACATCGGCCATGCTGTTAATAAGATCCTTAAAGACATTATTGTTAAAGCAAAAACGTTATCTGACTTCGATGCACCCTATGTACCGGGTTGGGATTGTCATGGTTTACCGATTGAATTGGTGGTGGAGAAAAAGTTCGGCAAGCCCGGACAAAAATTAACGCCTGCCGAATTTCGAGAGAAGTGTCGTGAATATGCGTTAACGCAAATTGATGCGCAGCGCACTGACTTTATCCGCTTGGGCGTATTGGGCGATTGGTATAAGCCATATCGCACAATGGATTTTCAAACCGAAGCTAATATTATCCGCAGCTTAGGTAAAATTATTGAAAACGGCCATTTGTTACAAGGGTTCAAACCCGTGCATTGGTGTACCGACTGTGGTTCGGCCTTAGCCGAAGCGGAAGTGGAATACCAAGACAAGATTTCACCGGCTATTGATGTGCGCTTTCAAGTCGTGGATGAATCGGTCGTCGATCGCTTTGATCATCCAGAAGCGCATCGGGGGCATGGCCCGTTGGCTGTGGTGATCTGGACCACCACACCTTGGACAATTCCAGCAAACCGCGCCGTGGCGCTTAATGCCGAGCTGAGCTATTCACTGGTGCAGGTTGAGCAAGGACCACAAGGTGCTGAGCGCTTGATTATTGCCACTGATCTGGTAAAAGAGGTAATGGCGCGCGCTAATATTGAACATTATCACGCCTTGGGGTTCTGCCAAGGCAAGCAGCTAGACTTAGTCAAGCTGCAGCATCCGTTATACGATTTCCAAGTGCCGGTGGTACTGGGTGAACATGTTACGACTGAATCGGGTACAGGATGTGTGCACACGGCACCAGGGCACGGACAAGAAGACTTTGTTGTTGGTCAAAAATACCATTTAGAAGTGGCGAACCCCGTCGGTGCCAATGGCGTTTATCTGCCGGATACACCGATGTTTGCTGGCCAGCACGTTTTTAAAGCCAATGACACTATTGTTGAAGCATTAAAGGCGGCTGGCGCATTGTTATTGCACAAAGCGTATAAGCACAGTTATCCCCATTGCTGGCGTCATAAAACACCCATTATCTTTCGCGCTACGCCCCAATGGTTTATCAGCATGGAGCAGCAAGGCTTGCGACAAATGTCGTTAGAGCAAATTGCTAAAACTCGCTGGATCCCTGATTGGGGTCAACAACGTATTGAAAACATGGTAGCAGGCCGGCCCGATTGGTGTATTTCACGGCAGCGTACCTGGGGTGTACCTATTGCATTGTTTGTAGATAAAGATACCGGCGCCTTACATCCAAAAACTGCAAGTTTAATTGAACTGGTGGCGAAACAAGTTGAGTTGGGCGGCATTCAAGCTTGGTTTGATCTTGATGCAGCACAATTGCTTGGCGAAGACAGTGAGCGTTATACCAAAGTAACCGACACGCTCGATGTTTGGTTTGACTCGGGCATTACCCATGCTGCGGTGGTGGATGCGCGACCAGAGTTTCACCAGCCTGAGCAGATTGATTTGTATTTAGAAGGCTCAGATCAGCATCGTGGTTGGTTTATGTCATCCCTGATGACGGGCGTAAGCATGAAACAGCGCGCACCGTATAAACAAGTATTAACTCATGGTTTTACCGTTGATGGTGAAGGCCGCAAGATGTCAAAGTCTTTGGGTAATGTGGTATCACCGCAAGATGTCATGAACAAATTGGGTGCCGACATTTTACGTTTGTGGGTAGCAACAACGGATTACACCTCAGAGATGACGGTGTCGGATGAAATCCTTAATCGTGCGGCCGATAAATATCGCCGCATTCGTAATACTGCGCGTTTCTTGTTAGCAAACCTAAACGGTTTTAACCCAGAAACCGATGCTTTACCATTTAACCAATTGGTCGAGTTAGATTTGTGGGTGGTTAATCGTGCTGCACAGTTACAGCAAGAAATCATCGATGCCTACGACAATTATCAGTTCCATCAGGTCAGTCAAAAGCTGATGAACTTCTGTACTGTTGAACTGGGTAGTTTCTATCTGGACGTGATTAAAGATCGTCAGTACACCGCGCACAAAGACAGCCAAGCACGTCGTAGCTGCCAAACGGCGCTGTATCATATTGTACAAGCCATGGTGCGCTGGATGGCGCCGATTATGAGCTTTACAGCCCAAGAGATTTGGGAAGCCTTACCAGGTCAGCAGCAGGCGTTTGTGTTTACGGATGTCTGGTATAGTGGTTTTACCGAGTTACCGGCTGGGCGTTTCAGTAATGCGTATTGGCAACAACTGCTGCAAGTGCGGGACGAGGTGAACAAAGTGTTAGAAGCAGCACGTCGGGAAGAGCGGATTGGTGCCTCTTTGCAAGCTGAAGTGACCTTGTTTGCCGAGCCCAGTTTAGCAGCAGCCTTACAGCAGTTAGGTAACGAATTACGCTTTGTACTGATCACTTCTACGGCAACCGTTAGTGCACAAGCGCCGAACGCGGACGCGATTGCTACGGCAATTCCGGGGCTAAGTGTATTGGTCACAGCGTCAAGTGCGGCGAAGTGTGAACGTTGTTGGCATCACCGGCATGATGTGGGTATTGATCCGGCGCAGCAGGGGATCTGTGGTCGCTGTGTTGATAACGTCAGTGGCCAAGGTGAAACACGGGAATTTGCGTAATGCGTTTATTTCAAGAAACTGCATGGCGTTGGTGGTGGTTAATTGCGTTGCTGCTCCTATTGGATCAGTTGACTAAGCAGTTAGTGCACCAACAAATGGCCCTATTTGATTCAATTGAATTGTTGCCTTTTTTTAACCTAACCTATGTACGAAATTATGGTGCAGCATTCTCATTTTTAAGTGATGCGGGTGGATGGCAGCGCTGGTTCTTCACCGGTATTGCGATCGGGATCAGTGTGGTCATTGCCGTTTGGATGAGCCGCTTAAAACGCCACGAAATCAAACTCAGTTTGGCATTAAGTTTGGTGTTGGCTGGCGCCATAGGTAATTTAATTGATCGTAGCATATATGGTTATGTGATTGATTTCTTTCATTTGTATTATCAGGATTGGCATTACCCCGCCTTTAATATTGCCGACTCAGTGATCTGTATTGGCGCTGCACTGTTAATTTGGGATAGTTTTAGCAGTGATTCTGGAGCAAAAAAATGAGTATGATTACCCCAAGCAGCACCGTGGTGTTTCATTTTGATATCAAATTGACTGACGGCTCTGCCGCTGAAAGCACCCGAGTGCACAATAAACCAGCTAAAACCCAACTGGGTGATGGCAGTTTATCTCCGGCGTTTGAAGCACAATTATTAGGCTTACAGGCTGGTGATAAAAAAACCTTTACCCTAGCGCCAGAAGACGCTTATGGTACGCCAAACCCTGATAATATTTATTATGTTGACCGCAGTAAGTTTTCTGCAGACGCCCCAGCCAAGGTTGGTTCTATTATTGGTTTCGCCATGCCAGATGGCTCTGAGTTACCGGGGCTCGTACGTGAAGTGGTGGGCGACTCGGTGACGATTGATTTTAATCATCCACTGGCTGGCCAAACCCTAACTTTTAATATCGAAATTGTACAAGTGAGCTGAAATGGACATTTTGTTAGCTAATCCTCGTGGTTTTTGTGCCGGTGTTGATCGGGCGATCAGTATTGTAGAGCGTGCGTTAGAGTTGTACGAGCATCCGATCTATGTACGACACGAAGTGGTGCATAACAAATTTGTAGTTGATGGCTTACGCCGCAGCGGCGCCGTGTTTGTCGATGAATTAGATGAAGTACCCGATGGCCATATCGTTATTTTTAGTGCGCACGGTGTTTCGCAAGCAGTACGCGAACGAGCTAAACAGCGTGGCTTAAAAGTATTCGACGCGACTTGCCCATTGGTCACTAAAGTGCATATGGAAGTCACCCGTGCCAGTCGTAAAGGCATCGAGTGTATTCTTATTGGGCATGCTGGCCATCCTGAAGTTGAAGGTACCATGGGCCAGTATGACAATGCCGATGGTGGCATTTACTTGGTAGAATCGGTAGAAGATGTCCATACCCTACAAGTTAAAAATCCCGCCTTGCTTTGCTACAGCAGCCAAACCACCTTGTCGGTAGACGATACTGCGGATGTGATTGATGCGCTAAGAACACGCTTCCCAGACATTGAAGGGCCACGCAAAGATGACATTTGCTATGCCACGCAAAATCGTCAAGATGCCGTGCGCGAGTTGGCATCAAAAGCGCAGTTAATGTTAGTGGTGGGAGCAAAGAACAGCAGTAATTCAAACCGCTTACGCGAGTTAGCTGAAAAATTGGGTTGTACTGCCTATTTAATTGATACCGCCAACGACATTCAACAAAGCTGGTTAGACGGTGTCACTAAAGTGGCGGTAACGGCCGGCGCGTCTGCACCAGAAGTACTGGTGCGAGATGTAATAGCCCAATTAAAAATGTGGGGCGGCAACACCGTTACGGAAACGCAAGGTCGCGAAGAAGGGGTGGTGTTTGCTATTCCGGCTGAGCTTCGTTAAATAGGAAATACCTCATGAAAAAGCTGCAGGATGTGCCTCGTCTCGAACTGCAGCTGCCAGATCTCACTCAGGCAAGTCATTTGCTTCGTGTGGTGGTGTTCTCGCAAGCTCTTGCGTTAATACTGGCATTAGCGCCTTATTCCTCTGAGCCGTTTTGGAGCAGCCTCGGTACTACCAGTCTTTTTATTCACTGGATCAGCTTAGGTAGCTGCTTAGTGTTTAGTCGTTTACAACCTCGTTTGCGCTTTATGTCACTGATGCCATTTGCCTTGGCGGTACAGCTAATATTACTCAGTGTGACCTTTGTATGCTCTTATCTCAGTTTTTGGTTCTTACAGGAAGACAACAATGTATCTTTCTGGACTGAAGCTGCTAACAACTTGATTATTGCCTTTATTGTAGGTTTAGTGCTTATTCAGTTTTTGATTATGTATGATGAATTAGCCCGCAGTATCACGTCACAACAAAAAGCTAAGCTGAGTGCTTTACAAGCCCGTATTCGACCGCACTTTCTATTTAACTCACTTAACACGGTGGCAGAATTAATCCATACAGACCAAGACGCTGCGGAACAAGCCTTGTTGAATTTAGCAGACTTATTTCGGGCGGCAATGGCCAGTGCTGAAAATATAAGCTTGCAAGATGAACTGGCACTATGCAAACAGTATCTAGCCTTAGAACAGTGGCGATTAGGCTCGCGTTTGGTAGTAAATTGGCAACTGCCCGAAACGATCCCCACGCTAAACTTACCGGCGTTAACTATTCAACCACTACTAGAAAATGCGGTGCAATATGGTTTTGAAACACGAACGGTAGCGGGGGTACTAGATATCAAAGTGTATCTAGGTAAAAAACAGCTAAGTATCGTGATTGAAAACCCTGTCGCAACGAGTCATAAAAAGCAAAATAAAAACGGTATAGCCATTGCTAATATTCAGCAACGGCTAAAAATATTATTTGGCCAATCCGCTCAGCTGACAACTTATGAGTTGGCTGATATGTATCGAGTGAAACTTGTGTTACCGCTGGAGGGGGAATGAAAGTATTAATTGTTGACGATGAACCCTTGGCAAGAAGCCGCTTACAACGTTTATTAAAACCGATAAATCAAGTTAGCTGTGTTGGCGCGGCTGAGCATGCAGCTCAAGCTTGGGAAATGATTGGTACATTACAGCCAGATGTCGTGTTATTAGATATTGATATGCCAGGAGAAGATGGATTAAGCCTAGCTGCAAGGATCGCTGAATTAGCGTTGCCCCCCGCTTTAGTATTTGTAACTGCTCATCCTGAACATGCATTAAAGGCCTATCAAGTGTCTGCTGCCGATTATCTTTTAAAGCCAGTAGTTCCTGAGCGATTGCAGCAAACCTTAACTAAAGTGGGTGCATTAACTCGAGCTCATATTGAGCGGCAACACGGTACTGAAACCAAACTGGCTTATCAATGTGGAAATGTGACAAAAACAGTGCCTCTGGCACAAGTTTATTACTTTGTCGCCGATAGTAAATACGTTAAGGCCATCTTTGAGCATGGCGAAGCTTATTTAGACTTGTCTTTGGCTGAATTAGAGCAACGTTATACACAATTGTTAAGGATCCACCGCAGTTATCTTATTAATCCACAGTATTTTTCTGCTCTAAAACAACATGCCGGACAATATGTTATTCAATTATCATCCTGCGCCGAATCCCTCCCCGTTAGTCGTCGCGCGTTAACGCAAGTTAAACACGCACTGCAACTAGACTAACACTGACCGTTTATCGGCTAATCCTACCGTTAGTCCTTACACCACTTGGTTTATCAAGTTAATCCTTTATAGTAATAAAATGATAGAACTATTGGAGCAAGTCATTAATGCGACGTAACGCAGGCTTTACCTTGATTGAACTGATGATTACTGTGGTCGTGCTCGGGATTGTTGCGACTATCGCGGTGCCTTCTTTTATTTCTCTTGTGCAGTCTAATCAGTTAACTGGTCAAATCAATCAGTTAGTAGGTGCTTTAAGTGCTGCTCGTACTGAAGCGATTAAAATGAATCAAAATGTGGTGTTCTGCCACAGTAGTGATGGCGCAACGTGTTCTGATATTGATGATGGCGCATGGCAAGGTTGGTTGATAGGCCTAGCGCCAACTGATCAAAGCGCCGGGATTGTTGCTGGCAGTATGATGGCTACGGGTTTCTTACAAACGGGGCAATTGATATTACGCGCGAACAACAATATTGCTGATGCTGACTCGCAAGTACGTTTTTCACCCCAAGGTCTGGTGCGAACGACCAATGGTAGACCACTTAATGGTGTGCTTCGCGTTTGTATCAATAACAGCAACGATAACAATACTCGAGATTTGATCATTCGGTCGGGTGGTCATATTGCGGTTGATACTTTGACCCTTACCAGTTGTACAGCGCCATAAGGAGTTACTAATGCCTGCTTTAAAGATGATGAAAAAACAAAAAGGTATTACTTTGCTAGAAGTATTAATTTCAGTCGTAGTGCTGTCGATTGGCTTGCTTGGAATTGCTGGTTTACAAACCGTCAGTCTGAAAAGTACCAACATGGCACACGAGCGCGCAATGGCTGTTATCTTAACTGAAACCTTATTTGAAGTTATGCGTGCCAATGCTGCCGCTGCCAGAGCCGGTGACTTTGCTATGGATTGCAGTTCTCCAGTGGCGGGTACTGAACAATGGTTTGATGATGTTCGGGCGGCGACCTCTCCAGAAACCTGTGCCGTAGTTGCATGGAATAACGGCGTTTATACCGTGACAATTGATTGGAGTAATCAGCGACTTGATGTTGACTCTAGAATTGTAATGGAAACACGCCCATGAAATGGCAAAAAGGTGTGACCCTAACTGAACTACTGATTGCATTAGTATTAGGTATTTTATTACTCGGCGGTGTATTAGGTGTTTTTCTGTCTAATCAAACCACGTCTAGAACCACTGAAGACTTATCTAACTTACAAGATCGTATTCGCTTAGCATTTCAAGTGATGTCTTACGATTTACGCAGCGCAGGGTTTTTAGGTTGTAACAATTCAGAGCGAGTGATTTCCGTGGTACAAGTTGCGGGTGCTTTACCTGTATGGCTAAATTGGCAGGGGGGGCTTGTTGGCACCGCAGCTGATGCTGCTAATAATGAGTCTATGCGCATTATGTACGCGGCTGGGCAAAGTGCCAGCATAAACACGCATGTTCCACCGCGAATGAACCTTAACCAGGACACTAATTTGTCTGTTGGTGATTTAGGTGTCATTTGTGATGATACTTTAACATCGATCTTTCAGGTTTCAGCTGTTGGTAATAACTGGGCTGAGCATGCCGCGGCAGGTTTGAATTGTTCTGCTGATCTGGGTTTTGCCAATCCGTTTATTTGTGCCTCTGCTCGTCCAAGAGTTTATCCTGCCGATGCCATGCTAATGCGTTTTGAAACGGTGCGTTGGTTCGTTGCTGCCAGTGAAGTGGATAATACGTTAAATTCATTATTTCGGGAAATAGTGGTGAATGGCGCTGTGGTGCAAGAAGAAGTGTTATTTGGCGTTGAAAGGCTAAGTTTTGCCTATCAAATGCGTAACGCGGCTTTTGGTCCGGTGCCATTTTCCGCTGCTTTAGATATGACGCAGGTCACAGGTGTCAATGTCACCATTTTGCTAGATGCAGCAGCTTATTCAAATATTACGATGGCCGATGATACGCGAACTATCGAGTTTTTTACGACGGTTAGAAATCGTTAGAGGTGTTTATGTTACCAAGAATAAAGCAACAGCAAGGTATTGCCTTAGTCGTCACGCTATTACTGCTGGTGGCCATTACAGTACTCACGCTGTCTAGTATGCAGCGTTCTACCTTGCAAGAGCGAATGACAGCAAACTTGTATGAGCATCAATTATTTGTTCAACAAACCGAATCAGCGCTGCGCGTGGCAGAAAATGTGTTGGCTGGCCTGTTACCTAATCCTGCTACTGCAGTGGGTACACCTGGATTTTACGGTATTCCAACAGCAGGCCAAGCTGATCGTTGGGAGGACCCTGCTACGGTATGGCAAGCTGCTCCTGCGGTGAATGAAATGCTCGATTTACAAGCGCGTTACATTATTGAATATGTTGGTGACTGGCCAACACCTGCGGCACCCGATTGCGACAGTGCAACAACCATTGAAGCAGATTGTTTATCGCCAACCTTTAGAATTACCGCTCGTACTCAGCCTGCAGACAATCGTCCAGGTGTGATTATGCAAACCATCTGGCGTTTATAAGGCTAGTGAGGAAAAAATTATGCAAGCTTTAATGAAAAAATCCGTTTGGTTTATGTGTGGGTTGAACTTTGGTGTTGCCATGTCGGTTTCCGCTGCGACATTATCTATTCCAAACGTCCCTCTGCAAACGGGCAGTGATGTTCCGGCAAATATCATGTTTTTGTTGGATGATTCGGGGTCTATGGCTTGGGAATATATGCCGAATGCCATTGCCAATAATTACAGTGCACCAACTTCAAAAGTCTGTACAGAATATAGAGGCAATGGAAACTGCAAAACGGAGAAAACAATCAGAACGGGAGCTAATGTGCAAAACTATTGGTATTACTCTTCTGAAGTCAACAAAACCTACTATGACCCAAATGTTGTTTATCAAATACCTCCGAATGAAGGCGGCACCTTAACTAATGTTCCAACTTATACTAAAGCTTGGATGGATGGTTTTGACAAAAGTAACTCCAGAGATCTGAGTGATGAATTTGACATGATTACCAATGGCGGGACCTTAAGGTTTACGGAAGGTGGTTTCTATTACAACTATGCGCCTAGTGCCACCGATCTTGTCAGTTGTAATAGTAATCTGAAACAAAATAAATGTTATAGCTATGTTTCAATGAACAGCGCAACTACTGCACAAAAGTCAAACTTTGCGATTTGGTATTCTTATTATCGCAGCCGTAAGTTATTGGCGCGATCTGGGGTTGGTACTGCTTTTTATAACTTACCAGATGATGTGCGAGTAGGTTATGGTGCTTTAAATGATGGTTTAGAGGAAGGCGTTCGTGAGTTTAACCAAGATGGCAGAAAGAACTTTTATGATTGGCTATACGATAGCAAAGCCTCTGGTGGCACACCGCTGCGTAGGACATTAGAATATGCAGGGAATTACTTTTCTACAGATGAGCCATATCGTGCGGACCCAACAAAATCTAGTAGCGCTTTAGTGAGCTGTCGTCAAAACTTCAGTATTTTGACGACGGATGGTTCATGGAATGGTAGCAATCCAGCCAGTAAAATTGGGAACGCTGATGGTGATTCTTATCAAATTACCTTAGCCGACGTTGCAAGTTATTATTACAAAAATGATTTAAGATCCGGCTTAACCAACAATGTACCAAAACGTAAAACAACTTCGCCTAATTGGCAACATATGGTGACTTTTGGTGTAGGTTTAGGGGTTGAAGGTACGTTAGATCCTGAAGTGGCTAAAAATTATGCGCCAAATGATAGCCGTTGGCCAAATCCAAATAATGACGATCGTAAAATTGATGATTTATTACACGCTGCGGTGAATGGCGATGGTGAATTTTTCAGTGCTAAAGATCCGGTAACCTTTAGTAAGCAAATTACTACTGCATTAAAAGCGATTTTAGACCGTATTGCTTCAGCGTCTAATTTAGCAGCCACCACAACGTCATTGTTAGAAGATAACAGTGTGTTTCAAGCTTCATTTAATACTGCAAGTTGGAGTGGTACGTTAATTAGCCGTGATGTGGATGATTTATCCTTACAGTGGTCAGCTAATTTTCCTTCGTGGCAGAGTCGTAACATTCAAACTAGTCGCACTACTTTAGGTATTACAACGTCATTTCCGTTTACATGGGATAATTTATTACCACTTGTGGAGCGTCCTGCATTAGAGTCAGAAATTGTGGTTAATTATTTGCGTGGTGATCGCAGTAATGAAAAACCGTCAGGAACCTTAAGACAGCGCGTGTCTATTTTAGGTGATATTGCACATTCTTCTCCCGTTTATGTCGGCGCACCACAAAATCGTAATTATCAACGTTACGGCTGGGCGGGCTCGTCATCTTATGCGGCTTTTGTTGCAGATAAAAAAGATCGCGCTCCGATGGTATTTGTGGGGGCTAATGATGGCATGTTGCATGGTTTTAATGCTGATACCACCAGCTCAACCAAAGGTATTGAAACTTATGCTTATGTTCCGCAAAAAATGCTGACTGCCGCAGCACAATTAGCGTCTTATTCTAAAGAAACCTACGCACATCGTTTTTATGTTGATGGTTCACCGACTGTCGGTGACGTTTACATTAACGGTCAATGGCGTTCTGTCTTGGTCAGCTCTCTAGGCCGAGGTGGTAATAGTGTTTTCGCTTTAGACGTTACAGATCCGACCAATATTACCTTGTTGTGGGATCTGACTATTCCAGAATTAGGTGTGATGACAGCCAAACCCGTTATCACCCGTTTGAATAATGGTCGCTGGGCAGCAGTAATGCCCTATGGTTACAATAACAGCACCAATAAAAGTGGTTTGTTAGTCATTGATATTCAAAATGGTGGCACGCCGATTAAGCTTGAGTTACCGAATACTGCAGGCGAGCTAGGTCAGCCAGAAGGCTGGGATATGAATCGCAATGGTAATGCCGATTGGTTTTTTGCTGGTGACTTAAACGGTAATGTTTGGAAATTTGACTTATCTTCAATCTCTGCAACAAACTGGGGGGTGGCTTACAATAATACACCACTGTTCACTGCTAAAGATGCGGGTAATAAAGCGCAGCCAATTACCGGCGGTATAACGTTATCGAGCCATCCAACAACTGGCGAATTATGGATTTTCTTTGGTACAGGAAAATATTTAGAAACAGGTGATAGCTTAAATACAGATACACAAAGCTGGTATGGTATTGTTGATGGCACAATTATTAGCAATCGTGGTCAATTAGTACCACGCTATATGACGAATACGACCTACACCAACGGAGCTATTACTGAGCAAACAAGGACAGTGACTGCTGGAAGTTCGAATGATTTGGTCAATAAACGTGGCTGGTATATGGACTTAATCGATGCTAGAGAGCGTGTCACCTCAAAAGCTCGTGTTGTCGGCACTAACTTGATTTTAAATACGATTATTCCCGATTCTGATCTATGTAATCCGCAGGGTGATGGTTGGGTTATGGCAATAGACCCTTTTAGTGGCAGCCGCTTGAAATATCACTTGTTTGATTTATCCAATGATGGCGAATTTAATGATTCAGATGGCATCACGACAACGAATGGGCAACAGAGCGTTATCAATGTAGCGAGTGGTCTTAAATTTGAAGGAATGCCAGGTGAACCTGTTTTTGTTGGTGAGCAGATGCTAGTGGGCGATTCAAGAGTCTCTATTGATTCTCGCTTAGTCAACTTACAATTAAGAAGAGGCCGGATATCCTGGCGTGAGGTAGTAAACTAATGCAAAAAATACGTGGTGTTACCTTGATTGAGCTAATGATTGCCGTTGCTATTATCGGTATCTTGTCGGCTATTGCGTATCCCTCATATACCAACTATGTGTTGCGCTCTAATCGAGCCGCAGCAACGGCTTGTTTAGTAGAGCAAGCGCAGTTGATGGAAAGAACCTACACACAAAATATGAGCTATAATCCAGCGGGCTTTGTCTTACCCAACACGCAATGCCAGCAAGAGCTGGCAACACGCTATGCTTTTGCGCTCTCTACTATAACCGCAAGAACTTTTACGCTTACCGCTACACCAACGAGCATCCAGTCAGGTGATGGCTGTGGCGCATTGACGTTGAATCAGGCTGGGCAAAAAGGTGCGAATGGTGAAGTTAGTGCCGCAGCTGTACAATCGTGTTGGTAGCAATATTTTCACAATATTGACTTGATCTATTAACCGCTGCTGCTATGTTTATTTTCCGAGGATAAAAAACCGAGGTCAATATGAAGCAGCAGCGTGGTGCAACATTGATCGAAGTATTGATCACCTTACTGATTATCAAAATTGGTTTACTTGGCGTGCTAGCTGGGCAACTGCTGGCACTGAAGTGGGTTACTGATGCCACTCAGCGCACTACGGCTATTGCGCTCTCCCAAGAAATTGTACAACAACTGCATAGTTTTAATTCTCCTCACAAAGCCAGCGATTTTCAGCTTGCTGAACAGCCTGCCTCTGAATGCAGTGCCCATCTTCCTTGTCAATATACCGAGGCGCGCCAATATCTTTTGTCACGTTGGCAAGCGAAATGGCAGGGCTCTGCGCATAGTTATGGTTTATTACTCGATCCACAGTTTTGTTTGCAGCAGCACAATGGCCAGCTGCAATTAGCGGTAAGTTGGCAGCAAAATGCAGCATTTGCACAGGGCATAGCGCCTACCTGTAAGGTAGGAAATGGCCGCTCTGGTTTATCTTTAGCCCAAGAGTAACGTCTGATGATTCGGCGGGAAGCTGGTTTCTCTTTAGTGGAATTACTGATTGCAGCCGCGTTAGCCCTGATGTTGTTATTGTTGATGTTAACCACTTTTACTGCGCTAAATCAAAGTTCGACGCAAACACGGCAATTAGCCCAATTGCAGCAAAATGGTCAGTTGGTATTAAATTTACTGCACAATGAATTAAAGAATACGGGGTTTTGGGGTGGGTTACCGCAACAGCAATTAGCCGAAGCCGCAACCTTACCTTTACCGGCCGGCGACTGTGTTGCTGAAGGGGTAGATAGCGGCAGTTTTCCGATGAGTGGTCAGTCTTTTCTCACTTTATATGCTGCCAGGGCAACCGGTGGTCGGCAATTAGGTTGTTTAAATAACCTGATCAGAGATACAGAGTTTTTACAGTTAAAACGTAGTATTGGCTTAATTGTGGCACCTGATGAAATGCGCGCGAATCGGTTTTATTGGCAAGCGGATTGGCAGCAAGGTCGATTTGTTGCGGTTGATGCCGCACAGCTGAATGCTGGGATGTTGTTTCCTTATCAGCATCTAGTATTTTATTTGCAGCAGCAAAACCAAAATGGTCAAACTATCCCTGTGTTAATGCGTAAAAGATTAGTTCGCAATGCAGCGGGGGCAGCCAGTATCAGTACGGATTCTATTATTGATGGTGTTGAGCGGCTGCATTTTGAATTTATGATTGATAGTGATTTGGATGGGCGGCCTAACTTCAGCTTAGCGAGCCACCAAATGACAGTAGAGCATTGGTTGCAACAACAAAGCCGGATTGTGGGTTTGCAATATCATGTGTTGTTAAGGTCTCTGGAACCTGACCATCATTATAACAATACACAGCAATATCAACTTGGTAGCATTCAGTTTGAGGCGCCAGGTGATGCCTATCGTCGCTTGCAGTTAAGTGGCGCTGTCTATTTTGAAAACGCTGTTCTGGCAGAGCAGTAAAACGGTTAGTTACATTATTGTTATTGATACTTCGGAGGCGCTATGAGAAATCGCGGCATGGTTTTACTCACTGCACTGTTGTTCTTAACGGTTATGTTATTAGTTGTAGGCAGTAATTTATTTATCAGCAAGTTAAGTGCTAAGTCTGCACAGGCAGCTCAGCAGCAGTTGCAGTTAGAGTTTCGTGCTTTAGAACAACATTTGATGATGTTAAATAATGTTGATCCTGAAGAATTACCTCGAAATAGCTGGGATATGCCTGCTTGTCCTGCCATTTACGCAGCGTGGAGTGATCCTGAATTGCAGTGTGAGCTGCTATTTGTTGAAACAGCTTTACGCAGTGATGAGCGGCCAGTGTTCGCTCGTTATAATAGCATTTTGCTGCGAAAACGCTTTCGGTTTGCGGAGGATAAGCCATGATGCGCTTTCTTCTATTGTTAGCCATTTTAGCGCTACCAGTACATGCGCTTTGCCCACCTTTAACCCCCGAGGCAACGCAAGTGAAGCTTCAGCATGATCTGAACGGGCAACTGTGGTTGCAAAGTAGTGAATCAGCTCAGCAGCTGCTATTAACTGAAGATAAACTGGGGAAGGTTGTCGCTCACCTTGAGCTTACCACAACGGGTATACATTCGCGTATTCAAGCTCAACCCTTAGTTGAAGATCGTAACCTTGATGGTGTCGTCGATCATATTTGGTTACTCAGTCGTGAAGGTTTACTTTGGCGTTTACCCTATGCCGATGGTCAGTTTGGTGTTGCCCGAGAAATGGCAGATTTAACCGCAAGTGGCCTACGCTTTATTGCAACCGCTGGCCTACTTAGAACGAAGCTACCAACGACCCTAGCGCCACCCAGTTGGGGTATTGCCGATCAGTATTTAGTATTGGTCATTGGCCGTCACCCGCAAACCGGGCACGATAGCATTATGCTATTACGATTTGGTTTAAATCGGTTGCAGCAAAGCGTTATTCATTATCAACACCTCGCCGACCGAACCTTATTAGATCCAGCAGAACAACCCCAAACACTCAGTGCACAAGATTGGCGCGCATTACTGTCTAATGCCGGTTGGAAGATACATTTACCAGGCAAAATTAGCAGCAAACCGTTGGTCGCTGCCGGTGTTTTGTATGCCCCTGTCGCCAAAACAGACACTGCTGCAGAGTGTGAAACAGAGCAAACTGAGCAGTTATTATATGCGCTGCAAGTGCATACTGGCGGTCGAGTTTATGCAGAGCGAATGATGACGGTGCCTTTTCTGGCGGATGCGCAACTGCGTTTGCGTCAAAATGCGGATAAAAGCATTAAATTAGAGTTAGGTTCAGACTTTCAAAACCGCTTGTTATTAACGAATTTACGTAAAGTGAGTGCAGAGTGTTATCACTGCAGTGAGCCGTTAAGTTTGGATAAGTTTCCTATTTGGCAGCGTTTAGCAACCTATCGAAGTGAACAAGGGGCTCACTAATGCAAGCGCGTGGTGTCACGCTTATTGAAATGCTGATTGTAGTGCTACTGATCGGCATATTAGGGGCTATCGCTTATCCCGCTTATCAGCAGTATGTGCTGCGCAGTTATCGCGCTGAAGCGGTGAAAACCTTGCTCATTCTCGCGAATAGGCAAGAGCAAAGGTTAGCAGATTATGGTGCTTATACCGCTGACTTGGCTCAGTTAGGCTTTGTGCAAAGCTTATCTGAGTCAGGGCGTTATCGAATTACTGTTGAGCTCACGGCAGGGAAATTTGCCTATCAGTTGCGCGTAACGGCAGAGGGGCCGCAAACCCAAGATCGTGACTGTTTACGTTTTAGTCTTAATCATCTGGGGCAGCGCAATCATACTTTAACTGAGCCGCTGTCGTGTTGGAACTAACGGCCGTTTAGCGACCTGTTAAATCGGACAAGCCTGCTCATAGCGCGTTAAACGATTGCGGCCAGCTTGGTTTAACACTAAGCGATAATGCCATTGATAGCGACTAGGAGGGCAATAGTAAAAGGTGCCATTTTCCAGAGCATCTAAGCTACCGTCGCGCCGAAATTGTAATTGTTGTCGATGGTAGCTTAGTCGATGGTCGTTTTTAAGCGCGGGCAGTTCGCGTAACAGCACGGTTTCATTATTAATTGGATCAAGTAACAGCAATTGAATGGGATCGTGCTGCCATTGTCCTTGACAGTGTTGACCTTGGATCGGACAGATTTTGACCGGTTGTTGGCTACTGCTCGCTTGGATCCTCGCAAAGTGTAAATGTCGACTGAACTGTTGCATGTAGCTGCTGGCGTGTTGCCGATGCATCAGTTCAGACATGGCCGGAGCAGCAATGGATAACAGGATAACCAGTACAAGTAGAGCAACAAGTAATTCGATTAAGCTTAAACCGCGTGAGATCATGGCGACACTCCTGCTGTATCAAACAATCAAGAGTGTAGCCAAGAATTCATGAAAGTTAAATTTAAATTAAAAAAATGTTTATTTATGGCAGATCATAAATAGTTGGGATCGGTTGACGCTTGTGTTGCGTCTTTTGGAAAATTTGCACTAAACGCTCTGAAACCGCAGCATCGACTGTTTTACCTTCCAGAAAATCATCAATTTGCTGATAGGTCAGGCCAAGCGCGGCTTCATCGGCTTTTTGTGGTGCTAGACACTCTAAATCAGCCGTAGGCGTTTTTTCAACCAGTGTGGCGGGTGCACCAAGATGTTTTGCCAAGGCACGAACTTGACGTTTGCTTAAACCAAATAACGGTGCCATATCGCAAGCGCCATCGCCCCATTTAGTATAAAAGCCGGTAATGTTTTCAGCAGAGTGATCGGTACCTATCACCAAGCCACCTTGCAGGGCCGCGATATGATACTGTGCCACCATACGACAGCGCGCTTTAACGTTGCCTTTGGCAAAGTCGGCTTGAGCTGCATTGGCTTGAGGTAAGCCTTCAATACCTGCTAGGGTGCTTTGATGTAAGGCATCGGCGGCGGCTTTGATATTTACAGTGACAACATGGCTAGGTTGAATAAAGCCCAATGCCAGTTGCGCTTCGTCTTCGTCTTTTTGTGTACCATAAGGTAAACGGACAGCGATAAAACGATAAGTATTTGCTGCGGTGGCATTCAGCTCATCAACAGCGAGTTGTGCTAAGCGGCCACAGGTCGTCGAATCGACACCGCCACTAATACCTAACACCAATGTGTTTAAGCCTGATGCGGTAAGTCGCGATTTAATAAAATCAATGCGGCGACGGATCTCGTGTTCAACGTCAATTTGCGGCAATACCCGCATTTCCCGGATAATATGTTGTTCCATAGTCATAATAGCCTCATCGATTAGTACCTGTTTATCTTAACGTATCTCAGCAGAAGAAGATCAACTAATTATTAGACAAAAGCTGAAGCCTTATGCGGCTTGTATTATACTGCGGCTATCAATGAGGGAATGGACGAAAAAACATGAAAAAAATTGAAGCGATTATTAAACCTTTCAAGCTTGATGATGTGCGAGAAGCGTTAGCTGAAATTAACATCACAGGTATGACTGTCACCGAAGTAAAAGGTTTTGGTCGGCAAAAAGGCCATACCGAGTTATATCGTGGCGCGGAGTATATGGTCGATTTTTTACCCAAAGTGAAATTAGACATCGTCGTACCCGATGACCAAGTTGAGCGTTGTATTGAAGCGATCGTGACAACCGCACAAACCGGGCGTATTGGTGACGGTAAGATTTTTGTATTCGATGTAGAACGCGTGGTGCGCATCAGAACGGGCGAAGAAGACGAAGAAGCGCTTTAGTCGTTAAATAACGCTAGTTGCTTGCGTGATATGGGCTTGCTTCGTGTCGTCGGTCGCTTACGGCTAGCATGTTTGCGTACAATTCGTTGTTTTTGCTCTTTCCAATCCGGTTGATGCTGTTGCAGCCAGTGTTTTAAACGCTGGCGAGCCAATTTAATCGCTTGTTCATGCGGCACAACGGGCGCGGGGTAATCGATATCTAATCGACATTCATACTGCTGTTGTTGTTGGCGGTTTAGCAACCAGGGTTGATGCAACCAGCCATCTGGCACCTGCTGTAATTCAGGCAACCACTGCCGTATAAACTTTCCTTCTGGGTCTTTCTGAATACTTTGTTTCACAGGATTGTACATGCGATTGGGATTAATGCCCGTGGTGCCAGCTTGCATTTGAATTTGTGGATAATGGATCCCAGGCTCGTAATCGACAAAGCAGCGGGCTAAGTGCAAAGCAACCGGGCGCCAGTGCAACCAAAGGTGATAACAGGCAAAAGCCACTAACATGGCTCTGGCACGAAAATGCAGCCAGCCGGTAGCTAACAAACTGCGCATGGCGGCATCTATCATCGGGTAGCCTGTTTGCCCCGTAGCCCAGGCCTGAAATAATCCCGCAGAAAAATCATTTTCTCTCATGCCATCAAAGCCACGATGCAGATTACGCATTTCTAGTTCAGGTTCATCTTCGAGCTTTTGCATAAAATGACAGTGCCAACGCAGGCGACTATAAAAAGCATCAAGACCGCGTTGTTGATTCTCGTGCTCAGTGGTCTTGCGCTGCTGCCAGGCCTGTTGTTGCAATTGGCGCATACTGAGCAAGCCATAACTTAAATAGGGGCTTAAGCGTGAGCAGGCCTGCGGAGCTTTACTAGCATAAGAGATGCCACCCCGATAGCTTTTCACTCTATTGGTTAGAAAGCTCTGTAAGGTGTTACTCAGTGCTGCTGCCTGCTGCGGTGACTGACAAAGTGGCAAATCTTTACTGCGTATTGGCCATTGCAGAGGGGCTTGCCAGTTAGCGGCAGTAATAAAAGGAAGCTGTTTGGGAATAGGAAATAATGGCTGTGTTAGCCACTCATCCGCTTGTTTAAACCAAAGATCACGATCGGCAAGCCGCCGAAATACCGCAAACTGCCGATACTGATGCCAAGGTATTGCTAGCTCATGCCATAGCTTTTCTACCGCCAGGTCGCGCTGATAACTCCATAAATTACCGGTTTCTTCATGGCTATACACCGCCGTAATGGGAAACTGCTCGGTCAGTTGTCGAAAGACTCGGCTTGCGGCGCCATAGAAGACCAATAAAGGCTGACCCAAGGCAGAGAACTGTTGCTGTAGCTGTTCTAAAGCTGAACAAATAAAAGCCCAATGGCGCAAAGAGGTATCAGGTTGCTGCCAGTAATCGGGTTCGATGATATACACCGGTAAAACCGCTGCACCTTGTTGTGCAGCGTAGTGCAAGGCGGCATGATCGGCTAAGCGTAAATCGCGTTTTAGCCATAACAGATGCATGGGCTAGTCCAACTCTTTTAACCAATTATGCCATTGAGCAGGGATCGGTGTGTTGGCTTGTGGGCGATGAGCTGTTTTATCCTTAGCGGTGAGTTCGGGTAACATGTGTCGAACAAAATCGGCTTTTGGATCATAGGCCAATGCTTGCTTTATCATATTAAAAGGGCGCGCTTCACTATTACCATAACCGGCAATATAGGCCCAATTTCCCCAGTTGCTGGCGCATTCGTAATCGAGCAGGCGTTGTTCAAAATATGCCGCACCCAAACGCCAATCTATGGCTAAATCATGGATTAAATAACTGGCCACATTTTGTCGACCGCGATTACTCATTAAACCACTTTGATTAAGTAAGCGCATATTGGCATCAACAAAAGGAATGCCAGTTTGACCAGCACACCATGCTGCAAACTTACGCCGTTGTGTTGCGGTAAGCTGCGGTGGTTGAAAATTCGGCTGACCTTTTATACCCGTTTGGCTAAACCAACGAGATTGGTATTTACGCATTTGCCAGCGAAAAAACTCTCGCCATAACAACTCGAACTTAAGCCAATAGGTTGAATCATTCGCTTGTACTTGTTGCTCAAATTCAACAATTTGTTGCCAAAGATCGCGCGCGGATAAACTGCCCATCGCTAAAGCGCTAGAAAAGAAACTGGCGTAATGCTCACCTTGCAGCGCATTACGCGTTTCTTTGTAATGTAAAATATGCTGCTCTTGCCAGATGAACTGCTGCAAGCGTTGCCAAGCGGCTGTTTCAGTAATAATGGGGGGGGTAGCCGCACTGCTCGCATGTCGATAATCATCTAATGCTGACCATTTGGCGTGGTAATGCTCAGCCTGTTGCGGTGTTGACCAATGTTGTTCAGCGCGGGGAGTAAAAGGTGTAACGGGAAACGATACTTGCAACAGCGGTTCGTGGTTTTTGCGAAACGTAGTAAAACGGTCTGGCATTCGATTGATATCAGGCCGAAGTGCTGCACCGAATAAGCTGTTGCAATCGATCAGTGTTAGCGTTATTGAGCCTGCTAATTGCTGCAACGCAGCATACTCGTGCGGTGAGGTAGGCTCGGCCGCAATTAGCGTTGTGGCATTCAGCTCATTTGCCAGTGCCTGCAAGGTACTGGTGGTATCACCAAACCGTAATATTAAACCGATCTGCTTAGTGGCTAAGGCCTGTTGCAGCTGTAAGATAGCCTGTATCTGTTGATTTAAACGCCATAAATTCGCGCGATAAAGCCCGTATTGTTGGCCGAAAAATTGGGCTTTATCTAATACTACTACCGCGTGTAAAGTACCGCTGCCAGCATTGAGCAGCGGGTTATCACGTAAGCGTAATGCCTGATTCAGTAGAACTAAGGTGCTCATAATTGCTCCAGCTTATTCAGCAACACAGACGCGTGCTGTTTAATTGCAGCTTGTTGTTCAGGCGTTTTGCGTTGCCAGTTTTTGAAAGCCAGTTGCAGCCGAGCGTTTTGACCTAATTGTTCATGGTTTCTGTCTAAAAAGTCCCAATACAGTGCATTAAACGGGCAGGCTTTCTCACCGGTAACATCTTTTACTTTGTAATGGCAATTTTTGCAGTAATTACTCATTCGATTTACGTAAGCGCCGCTAGCCGCATAGGGTTTTGACGCTAACTCTCCGCCATCGGCAAACAACGCCATGCCCATGGTATTCGGCAGCTCTACCCATTCATAGGCGTCGACATAGACCGCCAAATACCAATCGCATATCGCTTGCACATCTAAGCCCGCCAAAAGGGCAAAATTACCGGTAATCATTAAGCGCTGAATATGATGAGCATAGCCGTATTCCATCGTTTGCGAGATGGCTTGCTGCATGCAGCGCATTTTGGTTTTGCCACTCCAGAAATAACTGGGCAGCGGCGTCGTAGCAGAGAAAAAATTTTGCACGGCATAATCTGGCATTTTCAGCCAATACAGGCCGCGTACAAATTCACGCCAGCCTATGAGCTGGCGAATAAAGCCTTCGGCGGCATTTAAACTGACTTTCTCGCTACGCCAAGCGGCTTCGACTTTTTGGCACATCCAGCGCACATCAAGTAAACCCGCATTTAAATACATGGAGCAGAGGCTGTGAAATAAAAATGGCTGATCAACCAACATCGCATCTTGATAATCGCCAAAGTTGGCCAGTTGTTGTTCGATAAAATGCATAAAAGCTTGGCGCGCGTCTTTACCGGTTACCGCATATTGAAAATTATCGACAGAGCCAGGGTTATCAGCAAATTCAGTCGCAACCAACTGACACACTTGCTGAGTAATGTCATCGTGGCTAAATTTAAGGGGGGGATGGCCACTAAATCGGGTGGACAGGCTTTACGGTTTTCTTTATCAAAGTTCCACTGCCCACCAACCGGTTGTTGTTTAGCATCCAGCAGTAAGCCGGTGTAGCGGCGCATTTGCCGATAAAAGTACTCCATGCGCAGTTGCTGCCGGCCGCTAGCCCATTGGTTAAACATCTCTTTCGAGCAGAGAAAACGGTCGTCTTCGAGGATGGTGACAGGCCGCTGAAAATGCGCTGACCAACCGAGAATTTCTTGATGCAGACGGTATTCACCGCATTCCGTTATGGCAATTTCTGACATATCGGTTTGCGCAAGCGCATAGGCTACGGCGTCTGTCATGCTATGGATGCCGGCTTGCTGGCCATATTTAACGTAGCAAACTTTGCGGCCCTGTTGCTCTAGAACAGCAGCGAAATGGCGCATGGCACTGAAAATAAGTACAATTTTATGCTTGTGATGTTTCACATAGCTGGCTTCACTGCCAACTTCAGCCATTAAAATGACGTCATCCGCACTGGCTTCGCGCAGGCTGGCGATCGCGGGGCTAAGTTGATCACCTAAAATAACAATAAGTTTGGGCATTACGTCAGACCACTACAATCAATATCGCCTGATACGGGATTAACCGCCCATTTAGATCAGCTAGATCAGCATTGCGGCCAGACTAAATCTGAGTATGATGGTGGCAATAAATTTAAGAGGTATGTGCTGTGAAAAGAAAATTAGTTGCTTTGCTTATGGTTACAGGCAGTGTATTGGCTTATCAAGTTCAAGCTACCGATCAGGCGTTAGCCGCCTCAACCGCTAAAACTGAACGTCAGGTTGCCACAGAGGTATCCGAGTTGCATCAGCATAATGCTGGCGATGAGCATACGCATGCTGCTGCAGAGCATTCACATGAGGCCGATGATTTTACACAGCTTGGTACTCATGTGCATGGGGTTGCCAGCCTGACATTGATTTTAGAAGGAAATGAGTTGCAGTTAGCATTGCAAGCTGCGGCGGCTACTATTGTGGGCTTTGAACATGCCCCGCGTACTGCCGAGCAAAAGCAAGAATTAACGCTGGCATTAGACATCCTATCCCAAGGTCAGTGGTTAAATTTAAGTAAGGATGCAAACTGTGAAATTCAAGCCAGTGATGCGAGCACGGATCTGACCGAGCGCACCTACAGTGGTCACGGCGATTTTTATGCCAATATCAGTTTTTTATGTCAGCGCCCGGCATTGTTACAACAGCTTGATGTGAGTTTATTTAATCTGCTCCCATCGCTTCAAACGATGGATGTGCAGTGGGTGTTAAATGGTCAACAAGGTGCCGCTAAAGCGACGCTGGGTAACAGCCAAGTGCGCTTTTAAATAAAGCCTAATGCATCCGCACAACAGTGCTGTAATGCGTTTTAGCCTATTACTATCTGTGGATTGCAGATGAGTGCGTTTGTGAGCACATTTATTGGTTAAACAGGCGCTAGCCGATAAAAAAACCGGTCATTTAACGTGACCGGTTTTTTTGTAGGCAGATAAACGGAGTAACATTACCAAGTATATTCTTCTACTTTATCCGCTTTCATACTATAAGCCGCATTGGCTAAATCGTGAGACATGCTTTCGGTCGTAATAGTACCAATTATCCAAAATGGTGAATAAATCATATCTGCACGCAGGTTAGATGCACCACTCACATAAATAATTTGATTTGGTGGTGGTGGCGGTACGTGGATACAGGCACCAAAGTATGGCACGAGAAAGAAGCTCGTTACATTCTGATCAGCATCAAATTCCAGAGGGACAATAAAGCCAGGGATCTTGATTTTAACGTTATTGAACTCGGGTTTAACTTTGGCAGACTGCAAAATTTGCTGCCAGGCTTGTGCGGCAGGATCTTCACCATTGTAGTTTTCTTCAAACGGTGAAGGTTGGCTATAATCATGCGCCACTTCGGGCATGGCCATTAACGCCTGTAAATCATCTTCAGGCATTAAATCCGTCCACTCAATGGTTTTTACTTCGTTGGCATGCACGCTAAAAGCCAAACTTGCGGCCAGTACCAGAGAAAACGCAACAGACAACTTCTTGAACATTGGAGCTTCGCCTCTTAATTTTGCATAATAGCTTATAGGCTATCATAGCATGCATAATGGAGTACCTGTGACCACCAAGCCGAAAATTCCTGCTATTGAACTCAAAGATCTGCAATTCTGGTATCGCTCCGGTGCTTGGCAATTGTCACTACCGGCAGTAACACTCGAACATGGCCAACATTTATTTATACAAGGCGCTTCAGGTTCGGGTAAAACGACCTTGTTGAATTTGCTGGCGGGTATCACAGCACCCAGTGCTGGAGAATTATGGGTGCAAGGCCATGCTATGCATCAACTTAGCGCAGCAAAGCGCGATAAGCTGCGAGCCAGTCAAATTGGTGTGGTGTTTCAACAGCTCAATTTAATTCCTTATCTTTCAGTTTTAGATAACGTACTGTTACGCGCCACCTTTGCGGGTCAAGCAGCTATCACTTTACAGCAACGTGCTATCGATTTATTAAGGGCGCTAGGACTCACCGATGATTTACAGCGGCAGCGTGCCAGTGCCTTAAGTGTTGGCCAACAGCAACGGGTGGCCATTGCGCGCGCCTTGTTAACGCAACCCGCTTTGTTAATCGCTGACGAGCCGACTTCGGCGCTGGATGCGAATAATCGCGATGCCTTTATGCAAGTACTGTTAACCGAAGCGGATAAGTGTGCAACAACAGTCATTTTTGTTAGTCATGATCAGCAACTCAAGCGCTATTTTCACTTTGAGTTATCGATGGCTGATTTGGCTAAAGGAGTGGTGGCATGTTAATCAAACTGGCACGTCTGAGTTTATGGAATCGGAAAGGTACAGCGTTAATGACTCTGTTGTCGCTAACGCTCAGTTTAGTGTTGCTATTGGGCATCGAACATATTCGTAAGGAAGCGCGCAGCAGTTTTACTAATACCGTATCGGGTACGGATCTAATTGTGGGTGCGCGCTCTGGGCAATTAAATTTATTGTTGTATTCGGTCTTTAGAATTGGCAATGCAACCGCTAATGTCAGTTGGGCAACCTATGAGCGTATTGCTAAGCATCCACAAATTAGTTGGACCATTCCGCTAGCCCTAGGTGACTCGCATCGAGGTTATCGTGTGCTAGGCACAAATCAAGGTTACTTTGAGCATTATCGCTATGCCAACCAGCAAGCTTTAAGCTTTGCAGCTGGCGAGCAATTTGCAGGCGTCTACGAGGCGGTATTGGGGGCAGAAGTCGCTAAACAATTAGGCTATCAGCTGGGACAAGAAATCACGCTGGCGCATGGTGTAGGCGCCGTCAGTTTCTCTGAGCACAAAGATAAGCCTTTTGTGATTAAAGGTATCTTAGCGGCCACGGGCACACCAGTTGATCAAACCGTGCATATTAGCCTTGAGGGCATAGAAGCGATACATATCGATTGGCAGCAAGGCGCGCCAATGCCTGGGCGTAAAATTAGCGCTGAACAAACCTTAGAAATGGATTTAACCCCAAAGTCGTTAACGGCTTTTATGGTGGGGCTTAATTCAAGAATGGCCACTTTTGTTGTGCAGCGGCAAATTAATGAGTTTCGTGGTGAGCCGTTAACCGCTATTTTACCTGGTGTGGCTTTAGCTGAACTGTGGCAAATGCTCAGTATGGTTGAGAATATTTTGTTGTTAATCACACTCATGGTGCTTGCTGCCGGTTTAGTTGGCATGATGACAACTTTACTGGCATCGATGCGCGAGCGGCAGCGTGAAATGGCCATCTTACGCGCGGTAGGGGCGAGCCCGTGGTATGTTTTTTGGTTAATTCAATTAGAAGTACTGTTATTAACTTTGGTTGCTATGTTGCTGTCGGCAGCAGTTTTGTTGTTAACGTTATTTGGTGTGCAAGATTGGCTAGCAGCCCATTATGGCCTGTTTATTAGCGTGATGCCTTTTAGCACCGAAACATTGTACTGGGCGGGCGGCATTTTAGCGGCAGCCAGTGTCTTGGCGTGTATTCCGGCATTTGTGGCCTATCGAAAAGCCTTGACCGATGGTTTAAGCGTAAAATTATAAGGTTTAACATGAAATTATTTATGGTGTATTTGGGTGGTACCGCTCCGGGCGCGAATATTGAAGTGCATGATATACGCTTTGTTGTCGGTGAAAGTATTAAAGATACTTATCCGCAGTTACGGCAGCAATGGTTTGGTGAGGCTAAAGGCCTACACCTAGACAGCTATTTAGAAGTGCATGATATTGATGGTTATCACATCACGTTGGTTGCTGAGCCGGTGCAGCAAGTGCAAAAGCTTTATTTTGTTAACTTTGGTGGCTATTATCCATCGCAAATGGCAGAGCAGCACGAGTTTATGCTGTGTGTGGCAAGCTCTGCGGTTGAAGCTAAAAAGCGTGCCAAGGCGGCGTTACTGACTAAGGCACAAAGCTCACACAAAGATGATTTATTGGAACTTGATAACTTGATTCAGCTCGATCAGCTGCAAGGTTACTATATTGAGCTACAACCGAGCGGGGCTAATCAAGCACAGCAGCCGGACTGGTTTGGTTATGAGGTGATTGGCTAAACTCAGTAGGTTCCTCACCTTTTAGCGTTAACCAAATCCAATTGAGGGTAGCTGATAGCTCTAATTTACGCGGTAAGCGTAATGAGGTTTCAGCTGCTTGCTCGGCCACCACAAAACTAAAAGCATAATTTTGCTGCTGTCCCATGCGCAGATCGGTTAACACAATTTGATGTTTTTGCTGCTCTAAGGCATAAAAACCATGGCTGAAACTGGCTAGCTTCTGCACGTCAGGATGCAAAGCATATTGCTCAAGCAAAAGAGGGTCTTGTTCAAATCGCACCAATTCCATGGTAGCTTCCTTTTCGAGTAGTGAATAAAACCCTTCGTAATAGGCTTCATCCGTTCGGATCAACACGCGCCAAAGTAGCGTATTTAACGCGGTAGGTTGCACCAACAATTTCGTGGAGTGGCTATTGATCTCTGTTAATTGGCTTTTCACTACACCGGTTACATGTTGTTGCGCCGCCACACTCCACAACAGATAACAGCTTGAAAAGACTAATCCTGCCGTATTGGCCGCGAGTAGTGTTTTCCCTTTCAGTAATACCCAAATAACGCCAAACAATAGCGGTATGGTATACAAGGGATCAATAATAAAGATACTGCCAACACCGTACGGATAGTCAGAAAAGGGCAGGGCAAGCTGTGTCCCATAGATGGTCATGGTGTCGAGTAGTGGATGGGTGATCAATACCAGCCACAAGCCGAGTAACCAATGTTTGTAGTGGGCCATTTCATTATGAATGCGACAGACAAGCAGCGCGAGCAAAGGAGAGAATAAGGTTAGATAAAACAAAGAATGACTAAAACCGCGATGCTGTACCATATTGCTAAGGTCATCGCCATAATCGATTAAAACATCTAGATCAGGCAGTGTTCCGGCAATAGCGCCCCATAAGGCGGCTTTTTTAATTGAGGTGTGTTTACCCACTACTGCAACAGCGACCGCTGAACCCAGTGCTATTTGAGATAGTGAATCCATATAAACAATATGCTCTTTAAAAAGGTTTGGGGGTGCTAAGCGTTATAATGCTCAAAAGAGCCATTGCGTAACTGTGCCGCAAGAACTCGCCATAACTCTCGATAATCATCGCAAAGTGTATGAATACATTTATCAATGTCTAGGTAATAGGCTGCACGTTTGCCATTTAGTTCAATCGGATTACTGATTTGCTGAAACTGAAACCCAACACGATTGAGCATTCGCGCTAAAGCGGGGGCAACCGCTACATAGGCATGCTTTAAATTTAATAAGCGTGCTTGCTCTAGGGCTGCGAGGTATAAACCGGCAGAAATGTAGCGATAGTGTGTTTGAGTATCAGAATCTGAAACCGCGGCGACTTGCGATAAAATGGGGTTTTGTTGGCTTTGAATATTTCTTCTAAATGAGGCGGCAACCGCTAAACGAGAAAACTCACTCACGGCTTCACGATCAAAAGCGCTGGGAACTAAGTCAGGTTGAGTGAATTCGTCTTTGAAATAATGTTCGATAGGCAACAGTTCGGCGTCGTTGTTTGAAGCAATTAACCGTAAAGTACCCGCAGATTCGCCCGTTCTGCGATGTTGCAATAAGCAATGAATAGAACGGCGGTCGTAATCATCTAACTCCAAACCTGAAGGGCTGACAGGTTCATAGGCTAATTCTTCACAGTAGACTTGATGTCTTAAGCGGAAAACGCGGTCTCGATCTTCGCGGCTAAAAGCTTTTTTAAGCTCAAAATCTTGGTTAAAACAGGTGGTCCAATGTAAGTTTTGTGGTGCTTTCTCTGTAACAGTCGTCACACACTGTTCAGACGGCGCGACAACAGCCTGATTATTTTGATACATAGCAAAACCCTAAATGCGGCAAAAGTGTTTATTTTTTTACAGCAGTTATACGTTCATTGGGTGAAAAGACCTAACACACCAGAATAAAAACATGCCGCGAATCAACTACTATGCCGACAAGATGCAACGAGATCAATGCAGAACAGCTGTTTTTTTACCAACATAAGCAGGATCTTACTTAATATAATGAAATATCTAATTAAATATTTTAAGGCTGATAGCGGGTTCTACTATTTCTATGTTAGAAATCGCTTAATAAAATTATTTTAAGATTAACTTATGCTTAATCGTTTTACAAAATGAGCGGTTTTATTGCAAAAAAGTATATCTAGTAGTAAAGCTCAGTAACACAGAATGTTGTTGCAGAAATGAAAAACGGCGCTTAAAAAGCGGCATATTCATTTGGTGTAGGTGAGAGGGCACCGGTTTGGTGTTTATTATAGTCGCCAAAACAGTTCCTCCATTGTTTAAGTAAGCTTCTTATGGTTTATGCTTGCGCAGGAGCTACGGAGTTTTATTTGTCATAAGCTAGCAGATAGTCGTTTGACGGGTATTTTTACTGCAAGCTAGGACATTTCCAATCTCAGTTAATGCCTCTTAGTAGGAGATTTTAATCAATAAACATCCCAATAAGGGGGGTCTCCAAAATAAGAGCTCATAAAATCGAGAAAGACACGTAGCTTTGGCGCAAGAAGTTTCCGATGAGGGTAGACTGCATATAAGCTCATCGCATCCACTTCAATGTCATTTAACATGGTTTTGAGTTTGCCTTGTTTTAGTGCTTCACCCACGATAAAAGTTGGTTGTAGAATATACCCTTCACCAGCAGTAGCTGCTGCCGTCAATATCTGACCATTGTTTGCAGTCAATCCTACTTGATTATTCTGTGAATTAGCGCGTAATACCCTCATGAGTGGGTGATTGGATGAGGCGTAATCCGTGTAGCTGTAATGTAAGAAATGCGAGCTGTTCAATTCATCAGGCTGGCTGGGATTTCCGTACTTTTCAATGTATGAAGGGGCTGCGCAAAGCACAAGTTTTATTGGCGCTATTTTTTTTGCAATTAATGATGAGCTTTTTAAGTTCCCAATTCTCAGAGCTACATCAAACCCTTCTTCGATGACATCCACCTTACGATCACTCAACTCTAGGTTAACACCTACTTCCGGATACTTTTTTTTGAAATCCCGAATAAGGGGTGCAAGGTGCAATGTTGAAAAGTCTACTGGCGCACTGATTTGTAATAGACCTTTTGCAGTACTTTGCAACTCACCAAAGTGGTTTTCCATGTCATGAACACTCTCCAGAATATGCATGGCATGATGTAAACACTGCTCACCTTCTTGGGTTAAGTGAACGCGCCGAGTTGTTCGGTTAAACAGTCTTACGCCAAGCTGATCTTCAAGCTGCGATACATATTTACTTACTAGTTGATTTGATGTCTCTAGTTTCTCAGCAGCTTTGGTAAAGCTGCCTAGTTCTGCCACGGTAACAAACGCTTTCATTGTGTCTAATCGATCCATAGATAAATTCTATATTACAAATGATATGTTGATAATTATTCCATAATATCATTATTTATCCATTTATATGTTGTTAGTAGTATAGATCTCAACCTGATTGAGGTGGTCAGCTCGGTCAGTCTTTAATAATCACTTAGAGAGGAATTTTATGATAAACAAGCAAACTATACATAATATATTGAAATCAGATGCAGGCGTTGCTGCGTTAGCTTTAAGAGTACCTGTTGGGATTATCCTAGCTGCTCATGGTGCACAGAAATTGTTTGGCTGGTTTGGTGGTTATGGTCTTGAAGGTACTGGGCAATGGTTGGAAAGTATCGGATTGGCGCCAGGGTATTTGATGGCCCTCTTGGCAGGTAGCGCAGAATTCTTTGGTGGAATAGCCTTGATTCTTGGCTTGTTAACCAGACCTGCTGCAGCGGTAAGTGCTTTTACTATGTTAGTGGCTATTTTTAGCGTGCACTTTGAGCATGGTCTTTTCTTATCAAACAATGGATATGAATTTGCTCTTGCTTTGTTAGCTGCAACAGTAGCGCTAACCATTCAAGGAGCTGGAAGTTATGCAGTGGATAATGTCATAACAAAAACGTAGTTGGTTGTGCTTTAAAAGATAATCTTTCGCTCTAAAAGCAAGCTGCTTGATTTTTATCAGTAGTGCCTTTCTGTGTAGCGGGAAGGCCATTTCTATGGCGGTATTAGCCAATGTTAGTCAATGGTGTTTGGCAAGAGAACTGGCAACCAGTTCAAAATAAGGATGAAAAAGGTCGCTTTATACGACAAACATCTTCATTTCAACATTGGATTACAGCCGATGGTTCTCCCGGCATAACTGGTGAGGGTGGTTTTAAAGCGGAGGCTAATCGATATCACTTGTACGTTGCCTATATTTGTCCTTGGGCAAGCCGCACCTTAATGGCGAGAGTCTTAAAAGGTTTGGAAGATATTATTTCTGTTTCAGTGGTTAATCCCAAACTCATGGATCAAGGATGGAAGTTTGGTGGCTTTAAAGATAGTGACCATGATGATCTAAATGGGGCGACCTATTTACATGAGCTATACACCGAAGTCACACCAGATTTTACTGGCAGAGCAACCGTACCTGTTTTATGGGATAAAAAAACACAGACTATCTTAAAAAATGAGTCAGCGGATATTGTTCGAATGTTTAATACCGCGTTTGTTGAGATTGTTGGCGAAGGTTTAGATTTGGTACCTAGGGAGTTAGAGGGGCAAATTGATGTGTTCAACGACTATATATTCCAATCTCAATAACGGTGTTTATGAGGCAGGTTTTGCGTCCAATCAAGAAGCTTATGAAGAGGCTTATGAAAAAGTATTTACGGCACTCGACTCGATGGAACAAAAGCTAGCAGATGGGCGTAAATTCCTTTTTGGTGAAGCATTCACTGAGTCAGATATACGTTTATTTGCGACCTTGATCCGATTCGATGTTGCTTATTATGGGCTATTCAAATGTAATCGAAACATGATCAAAGAGATGCCAAAGCTCCATGCTTATATGTATCGCATTTTGTCGATGGAGGGCATTGAGAGCACCGTCAATATTGAACACATTAAGGCAGGTTATTACTCGATAAAGGCGCTGAACCCAATGGGAATTGTTCCTGTAGGCCCTTGGTTTTAAAACTAACCGGAATTTATATGAAATCGAAACGAAATATTGTCTACCTTTCTCATGGCGGCGGCCCCATGCCGCTATTGGGAGATCCTGATCATGACGAAATGATCAAAACTCTAAAAGAAATCGCGGCAGAAGTGGGTAAACCTAGCACAATATTGGTGATAAGCGCCCATTGGGAGGCACGTTTACCGACAGTAACGTCAGGAATAAGTCCTGGAATTATCTATGACTACGTTGGGTTTCCAAAAGAATCGTATGAGATCCAATATCCCGCTTCGGGTGAACCAGAATTGGCAGAGTGTGTTTTCAATGCACTTAAAGAGCACGGTATCGACGCTGCGAAAGATGATCAACAGCGTTTTGATCATGGCTTATTTGTACCACTTAAGATCATGTACCCTGAATTTGATATTCCATGTGTGCAGCTTTCTTTAGAATACACTCTAGATCCCTTACTGCACATTCAGATAGGTAATGCATTGAAATCGCTGAATTGGGATAATCTACTGGTCTTAGGATCTGGCTCTTCATTCCACAATATACGTGCATTTTTTACCCCAGATGCTCAAGGCGCGCTCGCCAATAATATTGCTTTTGATGAGTGGCTCAGGGAAACAATAAATGATGTGAGTTTGTTAGAACAGGAAAGACTTGAAAGACTTGTAAATTGGACGTCGGCCCCAGGAGCTAGGTATTGTCACCCAAGAGAAGAGCACTTGATTCCGCTACACGTTTGTTACGGCATGGCTACGAAATCTAGCTCTAAAACGTATAGAGCGGAAATAATGAAAAAACAGTTTTCAATGTTTTATTGGGGGGAATGAGAACAGTTGCTTACGAAATAGTACGTTTGAAACTGTTCGAGAACTCATAATTTGCCAGCTTTCGGGTCTGCATTTCTGCGCTGGGTGCGATACTTTGTGCTAATTGCTTACGGGCTTCGTCTCGAGGATGTCTAGCATCTTTTAAACTATCCTCCGATAAAATGGTACTTTTTTGCCTTAGGGTATCGGTTTTGGCGCAGATCATAATACCCCGCATAAATACCCTAAAACATAGGGGGTATCTGTTAGAACATAGTAGACCAGCATCGAATGGCAGGCAATAAAAAACCCAGCAATTACGCTGGGTTCGTAGCCGGTTATGGACTGGCTTAGTCCGTCATTTGGTGGAGCTGGCGGGAGTTGAACCCGCGTCCGAAAAACCTAGATCGTCAGTACTACATGCTTAGCCATTCATTTAGTTAACCCTATGAGCGCCGAGTGGCAGGCTATCGTCGGGCGAGCCTGATTGATTTTAACGGTTTGTCTCCAGGCGAAGACGCGACGCGATCCTATTAGGGGTGATCTTCCAGAGTCTCAGCTTATAGGCATGCGTGAGGGGAAGAGCTATCTACTGCCTATTAAGCAGCGATTGCGTAGTTTTCGTCGTTTGCGACTAGTTTTTTGCGGCTTTTTTACGAGGCCTACCGCACCTCGGCATGCACTTAAGATTTCGTGAGTCCCGTCGAATCCAGAATCAGCCCCGAATTCTGTGGTCTAACACTAACACCTTCAGTGAGTTTCTAGTATACGCCTTTAATCTGCTAATTACCAATGGCACAGCAGTGCGTTACTACAAACATTTTTACTTTATTAGGTTCACTTGCACGCTTTTCAAGCGTCGAATCAAAAAAAGCCAGTTTAGCGTTTTGAATGCTTCATCATGCGCTCTTTTTCACGAGACCAATCGCGATCTTTAATATCATCACGTTTGTCGAAGTTTTTCTTACCTTTTGCCAAGTGAAATTCTAATTTTACCCAGCAGGCTTTCCAATACATAGCCGTGGCGATAAGGGTATAGCCATCACGTTCTTTTAAACCAATTAACTTCATTAACTCGCGTTTATGCAGTAATAACTTACGGCTGCGGTCAGGATCGCAAATGACATGGGTAGAGGCGTTATTCAAGGGTTGGATCTGCGCGCCAAACAAATAAGCTTGGCCATCTTGTAAGATGACATAAGCATCCGATAAGTTAACCTTACCGTCCCGAATACTTTTTACTTCCCAGCCTTGCAGGCTCAGACCGGCTTCAAACCGTTCTTCCAGAAAGTATTCATGGCGCGCTTTACGATTTTGCGCGATGGTGCCATTGTTCTTTTTGTTTGTTTGCTTTTTACTCATAATTCACTTTTTTGGCTAGTTGCAGCCATCATGTATTCATATTCAGTTATGCAGGCTACACGGTGCAAGGTTGTCGCTGGGCGTTATTCTGTTACAATCTGTGGCCTGATGTAAGGGGAGTGAGTATGCCACAAATTGAGCGCAGTGCCTTGGTTTTTTACAGCGCGCAACAAATGTTTGAACTGGTAAATGATGTCGATGCTTACCCGCAATTTTTACCAGGTTGTAGTGCTGCCAACATAGTTAGTCGTGCTGAGAAAGAGGTGGTGGCGAAGTTACATATTTCCAAGGCCGGTATTGGTCAATCTTTTACAACTCGTAATCATTTGCATCCTTTTCAACGTATTGAGATGCAATTGGTCGATGGGCCATTTAAACATTTACGTGGTGGCTGGGAGTTTGAACCTTTAAACGATCAAGCCTGCAAAGTGATTTTAAAGCTAGAGTTTGAATTTTCTAGTCGGTTAATACAGTTTGCTTTTGGTAAGATTTTTCAAGAGTTAACCGCGGCCATGGTGCAGGCTTTTACACAACGGGCAAAACAAGTTTATGGATAATTCCAGTGCGGGGGCGGCAGCTGCCGATCGTATTACGGTTGAAGTGGCTTATGCCTTACCTGAGCGTCAGGTGCTGTTAACACTTGCGGTAAGTCGTGTAGCAAGTATCGAACAGATTATTAAGCAGTCAGGTATCTTACAACAATTCCCACAGATCGATTTAACGTCGCAAAAAGTGGGTATTTGGAGTCGGCCGGTTAAGTTATCCGATCAAGTAAAAGAGGGCGATCGTATTGAGATTTATCGCCCATTAATTGCTGATCCGAAAGATTTACGGCGGCGCCGAGCAGAAAAAGCTAAAGAAGAAGGCCGCGCTGATAAAGTAACAGGCGGCCGGCCAAATTAACTACAGGTACTTTTGAAAAGTGGCTGAAGTGACTTTATGCCGAGTTTGATAAGTGAGTACACTTACCGCTTGATACCGTACCTAACTCAGTGGTTTGTATGATTTTAGGCCGTTTTGGCGGCGTTTTGCCAAGCCGCTAAAGCGCTAAATTTAAACACTGGTTTAAAAAGATACTGCAGCGACAGGGGAATACCCAAAACAACAAAACCACAGATTAAGTGCAAAGGCTTCATCTGTGGTTTTTTGTATTCATAAGCTAAGTCGCTTTGCTTAAAAACTAAATATCCAGCGGTTTGTCAAAGTCAGCGTGTTTAGTGAAGTCGCCATTGATATTGACTAAGCGGTCTTCTTTAAACTCGACCACTAGCCGTTTTTCAAAGTTGTTACCACGACCACCTTTTAAAGCATAAAAATAATGCCAGGTGTTGGTATCAAACGGATTGGCGGCAACAGGGTTGCCTAAAACATAAATAACTTGCTCTTTTGTCATTGCCACTCGTAGCTTATCCACGTCTTTTTGTTCTAAGAAGTTACCTTGTGGAATATCAATACGGTATACCCAGCTGCTACATGCCGTGCTTAAGCCTAAAGTGGCCACGAGTAATGCTGTCTTTAATACTGCTTTCATAATGATCATCAATTTAAAGTGAATAACGCTATCATACCCTATGATAGCTGTGCAGAAAAAACCCTGAATCAGACTACAGGCGCACATAATAGTTCCCGAGCATTAGCTAAAGCATTGGCACTGATGTTTTCACCGGCGAGTAAACGGGCAATTTCTTGGATACGTTCATCATCAGATAGCTGACGCATACGTGTTTCTGTGGCTTGGCCGTCAGTATATTTTTCAACAAACAATTGTTGGTGACCTTGGCTAGCGACCTGCGGTAAATGTGTTACACAAATAATTTGTGTGCTGCGGCCTAATTGGCGTAACAGGCGACCGACACCGGCAGCCACAGGCCCACTGATCCCGACATCAACCTCATCAAAAATTAAGGTGGGTGTGGTGATCTTATCGGCTAAAATAACTTGAATGGCTAAACTGATCCGCGACAGCTCTCCACCCGATGCGACTTTCGCCAGCGCTTGTAAGGGCTGGCCAGGGTTAGTGGAAACGGTAAAGCTAATTTGATCTAAACCCATGGCGCTAGCGTGTTCTAGTGGTAAATTTTGTAAATCAATAGCAAAGCGGGCATTAGCCATACTGAGTTCGTGCATATTTTGGGTGATTAACGCACTTAATTCTGTTGCCCCTAGTTGCCGAGCTTCTGTGAGCTTGGTTGCCGCTACTTGATACACGTCTGCAGCTTGGTTAATCGCCTGTGCTAATTCGTTTAGGCGTTTGTCATGGCCGGTTAATTCAGCCAGTTGTTGGCTCAGTTGCTGATGTAACTCGGCCAGGTTTTCAACATTAACTTGATGCTTGCGAGCTAAATTAAGCCAAGTGCCCATGCGCTCATCAATTTCTTGTAAACGCTCAGGATCCAGTTCTACTTTATCGGCATAGCGGCGTAATTCACGACTGGCTTCTTCGGTTTGCAACAAAGCGTCATTCAACATGTTTTGCACATCTTGCAAAGCTGGATCGAGCTGAACTAATTCCTCTAATTGCTGAGTTAAATGTGATAACGCACGATAAATATTTTGATTATCGTCATCATACAGTTGTTGTAGGCATTGTTGGCTTTGTGTCAGTAGAGTATGGCCATGGCTCAAACGGTTGTGCTCGGCTTCAAGTTGGTTGAATTCAGTGGCTTGTGGCGCAAATTGATCGAGCTCAGCCACTTGATATTCTAACAATTGGCGCTGGGCATCACGTTGCTGCTGCGATTGCTCCAATTGGCTAAACTCTTGCTTGAGTTGTTGCCAATTGCGATAACTTTGACGTGTTTGTTGCTGTAACTCTGGCTTACCCACAAAAGCGTCTAATAATTGGCGTTGATAATCAGCTTTTTGCAGTAATTGATGTGCATGTTGACCATGAATGGCGAGCAGATGCTGCCCTAGAAGTTTTAACTGCTGTGCCGGTACTTGTACGCCATTAATATAGCCGCGTGAACGGCCTTCAGCACTGATTACCCGCCGGACAATACACTCATTGCCCATGAGTAAATCTTGTTGTTGTAGCCAGTCTTTGGCGGTAGTCAGTTGGCTAATATCGAAGGTGGCAACAATATCGGCTTTGTCTGCACCAGGGCGCAGCACTGCCGCATCGGCACGCTCTCCTAAACAAATAGCAAGGGCATCAATAGCAATGGATTTACCGGCACCGGTTTCACCAGTAATAGTCGACATACCTGCGGCCCAGTCAATTTCCAACGCACGCACTATAGCAAAGTTACTGATATGAAGATGACACAGCATATATCCACTCCGACAACTGTTTAAGTATACAGTGTAAATCTATACAGTATTTTCTGTTTTGGCAAGTTGTCGATGCACAAATATTTGCCGGTTAATACAGTTTACTGCCCCAGCCTAATTTATTGCGCAGGACATGATAATAACTGTAGCCCGGAGGATGCACCAAGCGCAGTGGGTTGGGGTGTTTACGAATATAGATATCGTCGCCCGGCATAACAGCCAAAATAACATGACTGTCGCAGCTTATTTGCAGATGGGCATCATTCGTTTCAGCGACTTTTAAGCGTATTTCACTGTTACCGGAAACGACTAAGGGTCTGCTACTTAAGGTATGTGGAAACATCGGCACTAAGCTCATGGCATCCAGATCCGGTGTTAAAATAGGGCCTCCACCGGATAAGGAATAGGCGGTAGAGCCTGTGGGCGTGCTGATAATTAAACCATCAGAGCGCTGGCTATAGACAAATTCATTATTGATATAGGCTTCAAATTCAATCATGTGCGCCACTTTGTCGGCGTGTAACACCGCTTCGTTAACCGCACTGTTACTACTTTTTATACTGCCGTGTCGATGCACGGAAATTTCCAGTAAGTTACGTTTCTCTGTCACAAAGTTACCGGCCAGTACATCTTTTAGCGGTTGCTCAAAATTCTCAGGCGCCAGATCGGTTAAAAAGCCTAGATTGCCACGGTTCACGCCAAGTACAGCCACATCAAAACGGGCTAACACCCGCGCGGCGCCCAGCATATTCCCATCGCCACCTACCACAATCGCTAAATCACAGGTTTTGCCCAATTCAACCAAATCAAGGATCACCGCATCAGCCAGTTGTAAGCTTTGAGCGACTTGCTCTTCGACAAATACACTGAGGCCTTGGGTTTTTAAAAAGTGATAAAGGCTGGCCAATGTTTGATTCGCGCCAGGGTGATGGGGTTTTCCAATTAAACCAACTTTGGCAAATGTAGAGCTCATAGCAACAGTCTTCCTTATCCAGACCCGCTCAGTATATACATAACCCACAAGAAGTTGCAGCCTTGTCAATCAACTAAGCTTTTGAGCAAAGCGTTATGGGCTTAACATCTTTAGACAAAACCGCTTTATCGGGCGATTATGCAAAACTGCTTGAATTTGAAAATAAAAACCCCATTACCTCTTTAACTGAATTACAGGTATTGCGCATGGCTGTGGCATTAAGCAGAACAGAGCTAATTTTAAAGTTGATTGTTGAGCAATATTTGCTCGATGGCCAGCCCGTAGCGTCAAAGTTGATCGCTGAGCATAAACAGCTCGATGTGAGCTCTGCAACGGTGCGCAACACCATGGTGCAACTGGAACAACAAGGATTAATTCGCTCACCGCATACTTCGGCAGGGCGGATCCCTACCACTTTAGGTATTCGTTTATTCATTGATAAAATGCTGCAGCTAGCGCCCTTGAGCGACAAGTGGCAACATGAAATAACCAGCCGCTTACTACCGCAATTGCCGGTGTCATTAATGTGTCAACAAGCCGGACAATTATTAGCAAACTTAACCGGTTGTGTGGCCATTGTTAGCGCTCCTAAAGCCGCAGGGCGCGAAGTGCGGCAAGTGGACTTAGTGCGCTTAGCCAGCGATCGTTTGTTGTTGGTGGTGGTCGATGAAGACGGTGACATCCTGCATCGTATTATTAATTGTGAGCAAAGTGTCGATTCCGCCACCATGAGCAAGGTGTTGTGCTTACTTAATGCCGCTTTAGCCGGTGGACAATGGCAAGATGGCATGGTGCGTTTAAACACGATTTTGCGCAATGAAACGGGCCTTGGCCAGATCCTTATTGAAAAAGTGTTAGGCCAATTAAGCTTAGACGAGTTTGTGCAGCATCAACCCTTGATTTATGGACAACATCAATTATTGCTAACGCCGGATTACCAGCAAAACCCTGCATTACAACAAGTCGTGCAAATGCTGGAGCAACCCTCGGGTCTAATTACGTTGTTACAAACGGTCACCCGTGATGCTCAACCTAAACTCATTTTAGGTAAAGAGTCTGGATTTGTTGAGTTATCGCAATTAAGTTTAATCGCCCAAAGCTATCAAACGCAGCCACATCGCTTTGTCGCTTTGCTTGGCCCGCGGCGGATGGATTACGCAAAATTAATCCCTTTACTCGAAGGATGCGCGGCACAATTAAATTTAAACTTGAATCGGCAGAATTGATCCCCATAATACCCCTACATTAATTGGAGTATTGTAACAATGACTGAGCAACAAAAGCCTTCCGAACCCACAGAAGCAACGAATCAGGCCACTAACGATGCTAATACCGATACGGTAGAGCTGTCTTCTGAGCAGACCATTATTGCTAAGCTGGAAGATGAACTGGCTAAAGCGCAAAGCCAGTTGGCCGAACAACACGAATTAATGCTGCGCATTAAAGCTGATGCTGAAAATGCTCGCCGTCGTGCTAGCCAAGATGTTGAAAAAGCGCACAAGTTTGCGTTAGAAAAGTTTGCCGGTGATTTATTACCCGTTGCCGACAACCTTGAGCGCGCACTGAACTTTATCAACCGTGAAGATGAAGCGTTTAAAGGCATCATTGAAGGCGTAGAGCTGACCATGAAGAGCTTTTTAGATACCGTAGCTAAGTTTGGTGTGGTGCAAATTGACCCTGCGGGGCAGCCGTTTAACCCGGAACAACATCAAGCGATGAGCATTCAGCCGTCAAATGATGTACCGCCCAATACCGTGACCTTTGTTATGCAAAAAGGTTATGAGTTAAATGGTCGCTTGTTACGTCCGGCTATGGTTGGCGTATCAAAAGCAGCAGAGTAACGCCCTCGTAGCAAAGCTAACGCGCTGTTAAGCGTTGGCTTTGCTGCATACCGCAGTTCATTGGTTTTTCTTCGTAAAATCACCCGCAAAGCACAACAAGCGCTAGCCTCTGTTCGAAAAAACTGTTAATTAGTATAAAACTGATTTCTTTGGTAAATGTTGTGAGTTGCCGCCCTGCTATTAGCCCTGCTTTTTTAGCCTCTGCCCGTGCCGTTATTCCCAGTGAACGCTGGTTTGACGATGCGTTATCCTGCTTAGCTTTTGGTACTGATGCCAGCTTCTATCGTTTAAATCCGCAATTGGTGTTGCGAGTCGAATCTGAGCTTGAAGTGGTGTCGTTGCTAAAACTGGCTTTGCAACACCAAGTGGCGGTGACGTTTCGCGCTGCGGGTACCAGCTTGTCAGGGCAAGCGGTAACGGATTCCGTATTATTGGTGCTTGGCGAAAATTGGCAGCAATATCGCATTTTTGGTTTAGGGGAACAGATCCGTTTAGGCCCCGGCGTGATTGGTGCACAAGCGAATAAATGGCTAGCCCCTTATGGTCGAAAAATAGGGCCGGATCCTGCCTCGATAAATAGTTGTAAAATTGGCGGTATTGTCGCCAATAATGCCAGTGGCATGTGCTGTGGTACGGCGCAAAACAGCTTTAATACCCTGGCGGGAATGCGGGTAGTGTTATTTGATGGCACCGTGCTAGACACCGAAGAGGCCGATAGTGTGGCGCGTTTTCGGCAATCGCATGCGGCATTACTGCGTCAATTGGCCGAGCTGGCACAGCAAACTCAGCAAAACGCCGAGTTATTGGCGAAGATTCGCCATAAGTACCGCTTAAAAAATACCATGGGGTTTTCACTGAACGCCCTCACCGAATTTAGCGATCCTATCGATATCCTCAGCCATTTAATGGTGGGCTCCGAAGGCTGCTTGGGTTTTATCAGCAGTGTCACCTATCACACCGTGGCTGATCATGCGCATAAAGCGACAGCGTTATGGGTTTTTCCAGATATTGTCAGTTGCTGTGCCGCAGTGAGTTTATTGAAAACGGCGCCGGTCGCGGCAGTAGAGCTGTTAGATAGACGAAGCTTACGTTCGGTATCAGGTAAAGCCGGTTTACCCCCTTGGGTTAAAACGTTATCCGATGGTGCTGCCGCTTTGTTGATTGAAAGCCGAGCTAACTCACCGGCGGCCTTGCAGCGGCAATTAACCGAGATAGCCGCCTTATCTGCACAATTCAGCCTTGAGCAAAGCGTTGATTTTAGTACCGACGCGAAGGTATCAGAGCAATTGTGGGCGATCCGCAAAGGTACGTTTCCAGCGGTGGGCGCCGTTCGTGAAACCGGTACTACGGTGATCATTGAGGATGTCACTTTTCCGTTAGCCGATCTCGCCGCGGGTGTGCAGGCATTGCAGCAATTATTTGACCGTTATCAGTATCACGAGGCGATTATTTTTGGGCATGCGTTGGAAGGCAATTTACATTTTGTGTTCACGCAAAGTTTTAACGACGCTGAGCAAGTGGCGCGCTATGATGCGTTTATGCAAGATGTCGCGCATTTGGTTGCCGTTGAGTATGGTGGTTCATTAAAAGCCGAGCATGGCACTGGACGCAATATGGCGCCCTTCGTAGAGTTGGAGTGGGGCAGTGCGGCTTATCAACTTATGTGGCAGCTTAAAAAGTTATTCGATCCTAAGCATATTCTTAACCCAGATGTGGTGCTTAGCCAGGATAAAACCTTACATCTGCAACATCTAAAAGCCTTACCTGCAACTCATGCGTTAGTGGATAAATGTATTGAATGTGGCTTTTGTGAGCCGGTGTGTCCGTCACGTAAACTCACTTTAACGCCGCGACAACGCATTGTGGTGCAAAGAGAAATTAGCCATTTACAAACAACAGGGCAAGCGCCGGCACGTTTAAAGCAGTTAACAAAAGATTATGCTTATCAGGGTAATGCCAGTTGCGCAGCTTGTGGCATGTGTAGCACAGCTTGTCCGGTGGGTATCAATATGGGCGATTTAACACGGCAATTACGCAGCAAAGATAATCAGTCGTGGCAGCCAATCTCAAGACAAGTCGTTACGCAATTTGCCAAAGTAACTCAGTTGGCAAAGTTGGGCTTGCGAGTGGGGCAGTTAGCTTACGGTGTACTGGGTAAAAATACACCCATGTGGCACAGTGCCATGCCCACCGCCAACCGCATGCCAGTGTTGCCCCAGCAAACGGGTTTAAAACCGGTTTTGTATTTAAGCAGTTGTAGTAACCGAGTGATGGGGCCTGCTAAAGGTAGCAGTGATGGCCGTTCACTACAGGAGGTAAGTGCCAACTTACTGGCTAAGGCTGGCTATCAATTGATTTTGGCCCCCGATTTAGCCAGTCAGTGTTGCGGTATGCCAATGCAATCAAAGGGGCAATTTGCCGCGCAACAACAGCAGCAACAGCAACTTAACGCCTGGTTGTTGCACCATAGTTTGCAAGGTCAGATCCCTATTTTTTCGGATACCAGCCCTTGTAGTTTAACCTTGCAAGGTAAACTCGATCCACGCTTAAAACTCTATGACAGTATCGACTTTATTACAGAGTTTGTGCTGCCAAAGCTGACACTCAGCAAGGTAAACCAGCCCATTGCGTTGCATATAAGTTGTAGTGCGCAGCAGTTAGGGCAAGCAGATAAACTAATGACATTACTTCGCGCTTGTACCGAGCAGGTCGTGCTGCCTGACAATATCAGTTGTTGTGGTTTTGCCGGAGATAAAGGTTTCTTTATGCCTGAATTAAATGAGTCGGCTTTATCTAGTTTAGCTTCTCAAGTAAGTGAGTGCTCACGAGGGGTATCCAGTAGCCGAACCTGTGAAATCGGTTTAAGCCAACACAGTGGTTTAGAATATCAGCATCTGATGTATGTGCTAGATCAGTGCAGCTAATTATCAAGTAATTGCGAAGAGGGTTTTAGCCATTGGCTTTGCTCTAATTCGTTAACCGTAAGGGGTTTACTAAAGTAATAGCCTTGATAAAAATGGCAATATTCGTCTTGTAAAATGGTGAGTTGCTGTAATTGTTCCACCCCTTCTGCGGTCACTTTTAACTCTAGTTCTTTGGCCAGATGAATGATCGCTAGGGTGAGTCGTCTGGCTTTGGGGTCGGATAAATTACTCACGAAGCTGCGGTCTATTTTCAAAATATCCACTGGGTAATTATTTAAATAACTTAACGATGAATAGCCTGTACCAAAATCATCTAAAGCGATGCTAAAGCCTTGCATTTTCAAATGCTCTAGCTTCTTCGTAATATGATCTTTTTGTTGAATTAAAATGCTTTCGGTAATTTCTAAGGTGAGCGCTGTTGCTGGTAATTGTTGTTTTTGGAGTAATTGTTGAAGCAATTCAGGCAGCCGCGCATCGGCGATATCTGGTACACTCAAATTGATACTTAACGTCAATTCGGGCAGCGTTTTACGCCATTGGGCTAGTTGCGCTAAGCCCTTATGCAACATCTGTTGGGTGAGTAGGCTAATTAGCCCTTCTTCTTCGAGCAGCGGGATAAAAGTATCTGGAGCAATCGGACCAAACTCGCTGTGCTGCCATCGTGACAATAACTCAAAGCCTTTTAACATCCCTTGGCTATTTACGATAGGTTGATAAACGGGATAAAACGCCTCGTCTAATAAGGCTTGTTTCAAGCTTTGTTGTATTTGATAACGCTTGCTGATGTTCGATTGCATCGCACTGTTATAGCAGCGAATTTGATAACCCGGTGTTTTCTTGGCTTCATGTTGTGCCATATTGGCTTGTTGCATTAATGTATCGGCATTAGCTGTTTGATCATGAGAAGTGCATAAACCAATACTTGCCGATAAATTAATATTGGTATGAAACGCCTCGGAGTGTTGCGAGAGTTGAAATAGCAATTTTTCTGCCAGTTTTTGCACTGCATTGACATCTGCTGAGTGAATTAAAAGCCAAAACTCATCGCCATTTTGCCGATACAATTTATCCTCTGCACGCAGTTGCTGTGCTAATTTCCATGCTACTGTTTGCAACAGTAAATCACCTGTGCCATGGCCATATACATCATTGACCAAATGAAATTTATTGAGATTCAATTTAAGAATATAAAAAGGCTGGCGATTTTGCTGCAAATGCTCAATATCTTTTTTTAATAGCCATAAAGTGGGCAGCGCAGTTAGGGTGTCGAGGTGCTGCACTAGTTCGGGCTGGCGCATAATTTGGCGCTTTTGCTGTTGAAGTAATCGGCTGCGTTTAACGCGGGCTTCAACCACCATAAGTAAACGCCAGGGGGCAATGGGTTTATGAATAAATTCATCACCTGCTAAACGCACGGCAGCGAGTTTTTCATCGGTGCTCTCGTCTGCCGACATAAATACAATAGGAATGTTGACTAATTCATTGTGTTGGCGAATAACTTGCCCTAGTTCTAAACCATGACAACCTGGCATATGTAAATCGATTAAAACCAACTCTGGCTGGTGTTTAATCATTAAAGTCAGGGCGTTTTTGGGCTCGTTAGTACAGAAAATTTGATAGCCTGCCAGCTGTAAGGCTTGACGATAAAAGCGTAATACATCGGCATCGTCATCAACTAATAAGATCCGATAAGGGTTTGCTTCCTGTGGTTGTAACAGGTTCGCCAGCATCTGAATTAATGCCTGTGAAGAAACCGGTTTCGCTAAAAAATGACTACTGCCAGCCCGCACTGCGGCTAGCCGGCTGTCAAAGGTATCAAAAGCAGAAATAAAAATAACAGGGAAATTAATACCTTGCTGCTCACGCAGCGCTATTAGATAATCGGCTCCTGCCGTTTCGCCTTCAGGGAATACCATGTCGCAAATTGCAGCAATCGGCTGCTGTTCAGCAACGGTCGCAGCAAGTTGCTTAATATCTTGTAATTCAATAACATGATAGCCAGCCGCTTCTAATGGCGCTCGATGATACTGCAGCATGTCAGTATCATCATCAACAAACACTATTTTAGCGTGGTTAAAACCTAACGCGGCTAAGGGTACTGCAGGCTCATCAGCAACGTATTCATCTGTATAGTGGTTATTAAGCTCCTGAATTAAATCGGCGAGCTGCAGTTTTATCGTAGTGTCATTACTGACTTTAGTCGGTTCAACACTCTGTAACAAATGGTTGAGCGACTTGGCATAACGAGAAACATCCGGAAAGCCATAAATGCTGCCAGAACCAGCAAGTTGATGAGAGAGATGTTGCAGTTGCGTCAAAGCAGCGGGATCGGTGTTTTGCTGCAGTGCCATCCAGTTTTGCTGAATACTTTCTGCTTTGTGTCGCAAATTCAGTCGATATTGAATTTGCATGGCTCGCCATTTATTTTTGTCGGTTTGCTTCATGCGATTTAAATTTTCTACTTTCTTTAAATAACTTTAGCAAAGTTCTATGAGAAAAATAGCGTTTTTTTAGTTTGTCTCAAAAATAGTGACGAAACTCGAAATCATGCTGAGCACGGCAAGATCAAAAAGCGCTATACAGGCGCTATTGTTAGAGTATGCTAGGATTGATTTGTATTTAATCTAATTACCAAACAAGTTAAGTCTTCAGGTAAATTAAGTGAGGCTCTTATGGCATTAAAACGGATAATGCATGTAGAAGATGATGAGTCGATTCGAGCGGTAGCTGAAATCGCTTTGGTTGATGTTGCTGGTTTCGAACTGCTTAGTTGTGACAGCGGTGCAAGTGCAGTGGCTCAAGCAAGTGGTTTTAATCCAGAATTAATATTATTAGATGTCATGATGCCTCAAATGGACGGCATGCAAACTTTAGCCGCATTGCGCGCTATTCCAGAGCTAGCGAATGTACCTGTGGTTTTTATGACAGCAAAAATTCAACAAGCTGAGAAGCAGCATTATCTGGATGCCGGAGCTATTGCCGTGATCGATAAACCCTTTGAACCTATGGCTTTGGGCGACAGATTGCAGCAGTTGTTTGAGCAAGCACAGATCACTAACTAAGGTAATAAACACGTTGTTATGAAATTTGAACATCACGCCCGAGGGTGGTTGAGGTTGGCAACATTACCCCAATTGTTGCTGATACTGCTTTTATCGCTGTTGGGCTTTGGTTTTAATTTTTTACGATTGCCGCTTTTTTTTGACATAGACTTTATTTTTGGCTCTGTTTTTGCTGTTTTGGCACTGGTACTGCTTGGAACAAAAGCGGCTATTGTCGTCGGTATTATTGCTGCAAGTGCAACTGTGCTGATCTGGCAGCATCCCTTTGCTTGGTTTATTTTCAGTAGTGAAATACTTTGGTTAAGTTTACGCTATGGTAAAAATAATCAGACGAATTTAGTTCTGTTAGATTTGCAGTTTTGGCTATTAGCGTTGCCTGTAATAATAGGTTGTTATGCGCTTGTGCTTAACGCTCCCTCAAACACCGCTGTGCTGATTGCATTAAAGCAGATTAGTAATGGTATTTTTAATACTTTGGTTGTGGCTGTACTGGTTGCAATGATGCAACTAAACAAAACACTCAGTAAAAAACTTGCCTTACCCGCAATCAGTTTAGGGCAGTTGGTTTTTCTAACCCTGCTCAGTTCAACCCTGCTCGCTGGAAGTTTACCCGTCATTTTCGATGCTAAAAAATCAAAAGCGTTATACGAGCTAGCGGTGGTGGAACGCATGGCAGAGATCTCTGCCGTCATTGCATTGCAGCTAGAACATATACCAAAACCCAGCTCAACTTTGTTGCCGAGTGAGCTACAACAACTCACCACGAGTTTACCTGTTGATCGAGGTTACGCGCTGGCACTCTTAGATAGTAAAAAGCAGCTTACTCAGTTGATGGGGCAAAACCAGACGATTACCGCCAATGCAGCGAACTCACTAACTACTGGTTTTCAACACTGGCAACCCAGTTCAGAACTCATCCCTATTCAAAGCTGGCGCAAAAGTCGGTATGTTTTTACTTATCCTTTGCGTTGGCAAAACGACCAATTTTGGCTAGTGATAGAGCAGCCCGCAAAAAGTGTTGTTGCGCAATTAGAGCAAGACAGTGCGCAGCAATTTGTGCGTTTAGTATTGTTTTTAGGGCTTACCATTGGGATCAGCGCTTTGCTCAGTAAAGCGATCAGCTTACCTTTGAGGCGTATTGATGTGGCAAGTCAGCGCATACAGGCTGATATTACTCAGCAACAAAAAACCGTTATGCCGCAAAGCCGTGTGTTGGAGTACAGCAATTTATCGCATACCTTGGCACAGATGAGTGCTCATTTAAACGATGCCTTTCAACGCAGCCGTATAACGCAATGTGAGTTAGAGCAACAAGTAACTCAACGAACGGAGGCGTTACAACACAGTAATAGCCAGCAAAATGCTATTTTATCGGCAGCATCCGATTTTTCGATTATTGCAACTGATTCTAACGGTGTTATTCAGTTTTTCAGTGTTGGAGCAGAGAAAATGCTTGGCTACCAAGCTGAGGAATTGGTAGGAAAGCAAACGCCAGAAATTTTGCATCAATCTTCAGAAGTGATGAACCGCGTTAAAGAACTTAATACAGAGCTGGCTGAACCGGTACAAGGTTTTCGTGCTTTTGTAATTAAAGCCGAACAAGAAGGAACGGAAACACATGAATGGACTTACCTGCATAAGTCTGGGCAAGCCATTCCGGTATCCCTAACGATAACGGTGATCCGTGATCATTCAGGTAAGATTAGCGGCTATCTTGGCATTGCGCGTGATGTGTCAGAACGTCATCGGACAGAACGTTTGAAGAACGAGTTTATTGCTACGGTAAGTCATGAACTTCGCACCCCTTTAACCGCAATTTATGCTTCTTTGCGTTTGGTTAACTCTGGGAAAATAAGCGAATTAAATAGCAAAACCACAAAGCTGCTAACGGTAGCGGAGCAGAATTGCGAACGACTGACAATATTGATTGATGATTTGCTGGATATCGAGAAGTTAATCTCGGGTAAGTTTGTTATGCCATTACAGATACAGCTATTACAGCCACTATTAGAGAAAGCAGTCGAAGGAGTGATGAGTTTTGCTAACGAATATCAAATTCGTTTTCGTATCGAGGTTCTGTCACCAGCGGTTTATGCTAATGTTAATGCAGAGCGGTTGATTCAAATTATTGTTAACCTGTTATCCAATGCTATTAAATTCTCACCGCACGGTGGTGAAATTAAATTAGTGTTGAGCGCTGAGCATAATCAAGCTCGACTTGAAGTGATAGATCGTGGACAAGGTATTAAGGATGATTTTAAATCACGTATTTTTGAGAAGTTTGCCCAAGGCGATGCCTCGAGTAATCGAAATAAAGGTGGGACAGGTTTAGGGTTAGCCATCACAAAAGAACTCACAGAAAAGATGGGAGGGCAGGTGGGTTTTGATTCTCAATATGGTCTTGGTAGTACTTTCTGGTTGGCCTTTGCGCTGGCTAAGCCAGGATCCTGTTTAAATGATGAAACTAGCTAAGGCTGTAACGAGGCATTATGCAAAAACCAGAAATTCCTTTATCTGAAGAGCGTCGATTACAGATATTACAGCAAACACAGCTGCTAGATACCGATCCCGAGGCTAGGTTTGATCGCATTACGCGTTTAGTGCAGCAATGTTTTGATGTGAAAATTGTGCTCATTTCATTGGTTGATCGGGAACGTCAGTTTCTGAAATCACGCCAAGGTTTAAATGTGTGTGAAACACATCGGGATATTTCATTTTGTGGCCATGCCATCTTAGCTGATGATGTTTTCGAAGTGTACGATGCGCAGCAAGATGCACGATTTGATGATAATCCGTTAGTGACAACGTCACCTTTTATTCGTTTTTATGCTGGCGCGCCATTAACCTTAGCGAATGAACGTATTGGCACCTTGTGTTTAATTGATGAGGTACCGCGTCGTTTATCAAAACGAGAGCGTCAAAGCCTCAAACAGTTTGCGGAGCTTATAGAACAAGAAATTAATGATCGACTGCAAGAGCATGCGCATGAACAGCTTGCGGCAAGAGAATTAATGTATCGTTCGGTATTAGAAGGTACGCGTATAGGAACTTGGCAGTGGAATGTTCAAACCGGCGAAACTACGTTTAACGAACGCTGGGCTGAAATGGCGGGGTACACCTTAGCTGAGTTAGCGCCTATTTCCATTTCTACCTGGTTTGATCTTGCACACCCTGAGGATGTTGAACAGTCTAACAGACTGTTAGAACAGCATTTTCGCGGCGAGTCAGCCTTTTATGATTGTAAATGTCGAATTCGACACCGAACCGGCGATTGGATTTGGGTGCATGACCGTGGTCGGGTAATCTCTTGGACGGATGATGGCAAGCCATTAATGATGTATGGTACCCATGCTGATATTACTGCCCAAAAACAGGCAGAATTAGAAATAAAAGCTAGCCGAGATCAGTTTCAAGCGTTGGTATCGAATATTCCCGGTATTACTTATCGATGTATGGTAGATAAAAACTGGACCATGCTGTTCATGAGCGGCAGTATTGATCCGGTTTCGGGTTATCCAGCCAGTGACTTTATTAACAACAAGGTACGTACTTATGCCAGTGTAATCCATCCTGAAGATCGTGCCTGGTTAGAAAAGGCCGTGGACCAAGCAGTGGCAGAGCAGCAAAGCTGGCGATTGCAGTACCGTGTTATACACAAAAACGGTGAGATCCATTGGGTGGAAGAGCGTGGCAAAGCCGATTACGCCGAAGATGGCAAGGTGCGTTTTCTCGATGGTTTTATTTTGGATATCTCTGAAGAAAAGCTCGCTAAGCACAAGTTGTCCGCTTTAGCATCACAATTACCCGGCGCGGTATACCAGTATCAGCAGTGGCCAGATGGTCGTGTGGCGTTTCCTTATGCAAGTAATGCGATGGAGCGAGTCTATGGTATTTCTTTGGAGCAGTTAAAAAAAGATGCATCAATGGCGTTTGCTAAAATTCATCCAGAGGATTTAACCGGTTTAGTAGAGAGTATTGAACAATCGAGGCTAACTCTAGCTGAATGGTATCATGAGTATCGCGTGATCAATGAAGATAAGTCCATAATTTGGTTATCCGGTTCGTCTCAGCCAGAAGCCATGCCAGATGGCAGTACGTTGTGGCATGGCTATATTCAAGATATCACCACCATCAAACAATACTATTTGCAGTTAGAACAGGTGAATCGTGAATTAAAAATGGCTCAGCAACGGCTTGATAGTGCAAGTAAAAATGCCGCTATCGGTTTTTGGCAGGCATCACTAGTTAGCGGTGAGTTATGGTGGTCACCGATGATTTATCAAATATTTGGTTTTGATGAGCAAGATATCAAGCCGAGCATAGCCTTGTTTAAAAGTATTGTGCATCCGGATGATCGTCAGTTACTGGAACAAAGTGAGCTAATGGCGCAAGAAACGGGCGTGCATGATGTTATCCATCGCATTATTCGCCCAGACGGCACTATTCGCTGGGTGCATGGAGTGGCTAAATTGTTGCCACTGACCGAAAACCCCGAAAAATTGTTGGTAGGTTCGGTGCAAGATGTTACTGAACGAATGATATTACAACAACTTAAAGATGAATTTATAGCGACGGTAAGCCATGAATTACGCACCCCTCTGACGGCGATTAAAGGGGCGTTAAGTTTATTAAATGCTGGCGCCAGGGATCAAATTTCCGATAAGATGCAAAAGATGTTGCAAATTGCGTCCAGTAATACCGGGCGTTTATCTAACTTAATTAATGACTTACTTGACATTGAAAAGTTAACTGCGGGTAAGGTACAGCTTAATATCCAACCTTTGCATGTTGCAACAGAACTGCAGCAGGCACTGGAAAATTTATTACTTTACGCTGAGCAATATAAAATCACCTTAAATATTGAGCAATGTGATGACCGTCTGTGTGTGTTAGCCGATGCCATGCGTTTACAACAAGTACTGACTAATTTGATCTCTAATGCCGTTAAATTTTCACACCCTGAGGGTACAGTGGCCATTAACGCTGAGCATTTGGGTGACAAAGTGCAAATCTCGATCACGGATCACGGTATTGGAATAGGCCCTGAATTTACACATCGCGTGTTTGAACGTTTTGCTCAAGCGGATGGTTCCAATAATCGACAAACCGGCGGAACCGGCTTAGGTTTAGCCATTTGCAAAGAATTAATTGAGCAAATGCAGGGAACCATTAGCTTTGACTCTGTTCTTGCAGAGGGCAGCACCTTCCGTTTTGTGTTACCATATTGTCAAAAACCTGATTTTATCTCTGTTGTACAGGAAGATCCTGATGAATAGTACCCCTGCTAAACGATCGCCGTCTGAAGCGTTTGCGCAGTTGCGACAGCGTTTTGAGCACGGTTTGCCAGAACGATTAGCGCGTATGGCAAAGCTTGCAAAAGCCGATGTCAGCAAAGAGCCTTTAACACAGCTCATGGCAGAAGCACATAAATTGGCAGGTGCTTGCGGTACCTTTGGATACGCCAGTTTAGGTATACAAGCCCGGCAAATTGAACAATTAACCTTAATTATTATTAACAAAACGGATGTTGATCAACAGCAAGTCATACCCTCGTTAAAGCGCGCGGTATTAGAGTTCGGAATTGCTGTAGACAAAGCTTTACGCAATAAATACAGTGAATTAGGCATTACTGATCCAATAATATTGCAACCGAACACCATTTGGTTAATTCTCGATTCTAAAACCATTATTGATGAATTTAGCCAGCAGTTGACCGCATTTGGGATGCAAGTTGAGCTATTTAATGCTTTTGATGAATGTTTACAACGGCTGCAAAATACCGCACCGACTATTTTGTTGTCAGCCATATCTTTAGCTGATGGCAGCCTGTTGTTTGAGCAGACGCTACTTTTAGACCAGTTAGTTAAAAAGCATGCGCGTTTGCTGGTTTTATCTGCTAAGGATAATTTTGATTTACGTATTAAAGCAGCACAACAGCGTGCCGATGCCTTTTTTGTCGCACCTTTAGATATACCTAGCTGTATTTCTACCATTACTGAGTTACTTGAAACTCACGCTGGCAGTTTTGGCCGGGTATTTATTGTTGATGATGATACCTTACTGGCTGAACATTACGCTTTGGTTTTGCAAAATGTCGGTATTGAAACAGCGATTGTCAGTAATGTCCGCGATATTGTGAACGAGTTAATGCGCTTTCAGCCTGATCTAGTTTTAATGGATATTTACATGCCAGAGATTTCTGGCGCTGAACTGGCAGGGCTGATTCGGCAATATCCCTCTTTGAAGCGTATACCTATTGTTTATCTCTCTTCAGAGGTGAACAAATCCCTTCAGTTGCGCGCCATGGCACATGGGGCAGATGATTTTTTAACCAAGCCGATTGACGACTCGCAGTTAACACAAGCAATAAAAGTGCGGTTAGCACGCAGTATTCAGATTAAAAACTTAATTGAAAAAGATGGTTTAACAGGCTTAATTAAACACAGCTCGATTAAAAGTGCTGTGGATATAGAATTAGATCGTACTCGGCGTGAACAGCAACCGCTTAGTGTTGTGATGGTTGATATCGATTTGTTTAAATCGGTAAATGATAATTATGGTCATGCCATTGGTGATATGGTTATTTCGGCCTTGGCAACATTATTACGCAAACGTATCCGTAAAACGGATCGCGCCGGTCGCTATGGTGGTGAAGAGTTTTTACTGGTGTTACCCGATTGCGGTGCCGAAGAAGCCAAAAAAATAACTGAAAGTATTCTCGATGCGTTTAGAAAGTTAAAGTTTACGGCTGAGGATAACACCTTTAGCTGTACTTTCTCTGCGGGCGTGGTTTCAACCAGTAACCAGCCTTTTACTGATGCGGCAAAGATGATCGTTGCTGCGGATAATGCGCTATATCACGCAAAAGAAACGGGCCGAAATCGCATTTGTGTTGCTGAGGATGATTAACATTAAAAACTCTACAATAGGGCAGCAAGCAGTCATGCTAAACACGTTAACTGTTCTGTATGACAGCAAGCTGACCTTTTTGTGAGCGATACAATTATAATTTGCTGAGTACTTCAGCGGGTAGTGCTAATTCATCATTACGGTTAACACCCACACCGCGAGTTAAAATGTTTTGTGCGATTTGCTTGGCTTCGTCTAATGAATGCATCTGCGCAGTGCCACATTGATAGATATTTAATTCTGGAATATCTTTTTGACTGGCAACATGTAACACATCCGTCATCGCGGCTTGCCAAGCTTGGCCTACACGTTGCTCATCTGGCGTACCAATTAAGCTCATGTAAAAACCGGTGCGGCAGCCCATTGGCGAGATATCAATAATCTCAACGTCAGCACTGTTTAGGTGATCTCGCATAAAACCAGCAAATAAGTGTTCTAAAGTGTGAATACCTTTCTCAGATAAGATCTCTTCGTTCGGTACACAAAAACGTAAATCATAAACGGTGATTGCGTCCCCCTTAGGCGTGTTCATCTTCTTCGCAACCCGAACGGCAGGCGCTCGCATAATGGTATGGTCTACGGTAAAGCTATCAAGTAATGGCATAGCGGATCCTATTTAAAAAAAGTGTTGGTCGATTATAGCCCTGAGCGGTGGTTTAAGTTAACCGCTTTTCAACAAAAGCCGCGTTAAAGTCATTTAACTGAGACAAAATCAAAAAAAATCACGTTGATAACCTTGAATAGAACAGGGCTAATCCCCACTAATTTACCATCGCAACGATACATTGTTCAGAATATTAGGTGGAGAGAAATTATGGGTAGAATTATTGGTATTGACTTGGGTACAACCAACTCTTGTGTGGCTATTTTAGATGGCGATAAGCCAAGAGTATTAGAGAATGCTGAAGGCGCTCGTACTACGCCATCCATCATTGCTTATGCAGAAGATGGTGAAGTTTTAGTGGGGCAACCAGCAAAACGTCAAGCGGTGACAAACCCTAAAAATACTCTATATGCAATCAAGCGTTTAATCGGTCGTCGTTTTGAAGACGAAGAAGTACAACGCGACATCAAAATCATGCCGTTCAAAATTGTTAAAGCAGACAATGGTGACGCTTGGGTTGAAGTAAAAGACCGAAAATTAGCTGCGCCACAAATTTCAGCTGAAATCTTGAAAAAAATGAAGAAAACCGCTGAAGATTATCTTGGTGAAGCGGTTACTGCCGCCGTTATTACGGTTCCAGCCTATTTCAACGACGCGCAGCGTCAAGCCACGAAAGATGCTGGCCGTATCGCAGGTTTAGACGTTAAACGTATTATCAACGAACCGACAGCTGCGGCATTAGCCTACGGTATGGATAAAAAGAAAGGCGATACCAAAGTTGCAGTATATGACTTAGGTGGCGGTACTTTCGATATCTCTATTATTGAAATTGATGATGTTGATGGCGAGCAAACGTTTGAAGTATTAGCGACTAACGGTGATACTCACTTAGGTGGTGAAGACTTTGATAACCGCGTAATCAACTACTTAGTTGAAGAGTTTAAGAAAGAGCAAGGCATGGATTTACGTAATGATCCTTTAGCCATGCAACGTTTAAAAGAAGCAGCAGAAAAAGCTAAGATTGAGCTGTCATCTGCTTCACAAACTGAAGTTAACTTACCGTACATCACTGCAGATGCCTCGGGTCCAAAACACCTGAACATTAAAGTGACTCGTGCTAAGTTAGAATCTTTGGTTGAAGATTTAGTACAACGCACCCTAGAGCCATTGAAAAAGGCGCTTGCTGATGCCGATTTAAGCGTCAGCGAGATCAACGAGATTATTCTTGTTGGTGGTCAAACGCGTATGCCGAAAGTACAAGAAGCCGTTACCGCTTTCTTCGGTAAAGAGCCTCGTAAAGACGTTAACCCAGATGAAGCCGTTGCGGTTGGTGCGGCCATTCAAGGTGCGGTGCTGTCAGGTGATGTTAAAGACGTTTTATTACTGGATGTTACCCCGTTATCACTGGGTATCGAGACCATGGGTAGCGTGATGACAGCACTGATTGAGAAAAACACCACTATCCCGACCAAAAAGTCGCAAGTGTTCTCAACGGCTGATGATAACCAATCTGCCGTAACGATCCATGTGATTCAAGGTGAGCGTAAACGCGCTTCAGATAACAAATCTCTGGGGCAATTTAACTTAGAAGGTATCCGCCCAGGTCGTCGTGGCGAGCCACAAATTGAAGTGACTTTCGATTTAGATGCGGACGGTATTTTACACGTATCGGCGAAAGATAAAGACACCGGTAAAGAGCAAAAGATCACCATCAAAGCTTCTTCAGGTTTAAGTGAAGAAGAAATTGATAAAATGGTGCGTGATGCCGAAGCGAATGCTGAAGAAGATAAAAAGTTCGAAGAAATGGTGCAGGCACGTAACCAAGCCGATGCTATGGTACACTCTACCCGCAAACAGCTGGAAGAAGCCGGTTCTGCCTTAGCTGCCAATGATAAAGAAGCTATCGAGAACGCGATTACCGATCTGGAAAAAGCGATGAAAGGCAGCGATAAAGCTGACATCGAAGCGAAAACCCAGGCCTTGTTACAAGCTTCGCAAAAACTGATGGAAGCAGCACAAGCTAAAGGTCAGCAGGGTGGTGAAGAAACTGCTCAGCAGTCTGGTGGCGATGATGTTGTTGACGCTGAGTTTGAAGAAGTTAAAGACGACAAGAAGTAATTATCACCCATATCGGGCTGCAGCATAATCTGTAGCCCTTTTACTGAGAATTAAGCACAGATCTATGTCCAAGCGTGACTATTATGAAGTATTAGGTGTCGCTAAAGGCGCCGATGATAAAGAGATCAAAAAGGCTTATAAACGCCTCGCCATGAAATTTCACCCCGATCGCACTCAGGGTGATAAAGCCATGGAAGAGAAGTTTAAAGAAGTGCAAGAAGCCTATGAGATTTTGTCTGACGACCAGAAAAAAGCCGCCTATGATCGCTTCGGCCATGCCGGGGTAGATCCGAATCGTGGTGCGGGTGGTGGCGGCAATGCTGACTTTGGTGATATTTTCGGCGACGTGTTCGGTGATATCTTCGGAGGCGGTGGCCGTCGCGGTCAATCACGGGCTCAGCGCGGCTCAGATCTTCGTTATAACTTAGAACTGACATTAGAAGAAGCCGTTAAAGGTAAATCAGTCGACATTAAAGTGCCGACGATGGTCGGTTGTGATAGCTGTGATGGTTCAGGTGCCAAAAAAGGTACTTCAGCCAAGAACTGCCCAACCTGTCATGGTGCTGGCCAAGTGACGATGCGCCAAGGCTTTTTCGCGGTACAACAAACCTGTCCTACTTGTAGTGGTCGTGGCAAGATTATTCCTGATCCTTGCAACAAATGTCATGGTGAAGGCCGCATTGAAAAAACCAAAACGCTGGCAGTTAAAATCCCTGCGGGTGTAGATACCGGTGACCGTATTCGTTTAACCGGCGAAGGCGAAGCAGGCATGCATGGCGCTCCGGCGGGTGATTTGTATGTGCAGGTTAGCGTTAAGCAACACGCCATTTTCCAGCGTGATGGTAACAACCTGTATTGTGATGTGCCGTTAAGCTTTGCAACCGCAGCTTTAGGTGGTGAAATTGATGTGCCGACCTTAGATGGCCGGGTTAAATTAAAGATCCCAGCTGAAACACAAACTGAGAAAATGTTCCGCCTACGTGGCAAGGGCGTGCAATCAGTGCGTGGTGGGGGTGTCGGTGATTTAGTGTGTAAAGTGGTGATCGAAACGCCAGTGAATTTATCTGAGCGGCAAAAAGAGCTACTAAGACAATTAGACGATAGCATGGCTGGCGACAGTGAAGCCAAGCATCGGCCGAAGTCAAAAGGGTTCTTCGATGGTGTGAAGAAGTTTTTTGATGATTTAACTAATTAATTTCTTAAGTAAAAAAATAAACCACCCATAATCGGGTGGTTTTTTTATGCCAGCAGAGTAAACTGGTCAAATGTGTTCGATGAGTTTGCAAAAGGATTTAAGATGATAAAGAAATTATGGGTGTCAGCCATTTGTACCGTGTTATTGGTGGCCTGTGCTGAGTCACCGACCGGACGTCGTCAAGTGATGCTGTACGATAACCAGCAATTAAGCACCATGGGTGCACAAACCTTCGAAGAAATGAAAGCGGTGGAAAAAATCAGCAACGATGCTGAAATTAATCGCTACGTGTTATGTGTCAGCAATGCCTTACTGAAAGTGACTCCTGATGAATACCAGCAGCAAAGCTGGGAAATTGTGGTTTTTGATAGCGAACAAGTGAATGCCTTTGCGTTACCCGGTGGTAAGATTGGCGTTTATACCGGCTTGTTAAAAGTGGCAGAAACACCAGCACAATTAGCTGCAGTAGTGGGGCATGAGATTGCGCACGTGATGGCAGGGCACAGTAATGAACGGCTTTCTACTAATCAATTCTTACAAATGGCCCTAGCTTTAGGCGATGCCGGCTCTAAAGCCTACGGCGTGCAATATCAGCAAGAATTAATGGCAGCATTAGGAGTTGGTGCACAATTAGGCGTAGCCTTACCGTTTAGCCGAGCTCATGAAACAGAATCTGATATAATTGGCCTCGAATTAATGGCAAAAGCAGGTTTTGACCCAAGCGAAGCGGTTAACTTATGGCGCAATATGGCGAAGGCCAGTGGCCCTGCTGGCCCACAATTTTTGTCGAGCCACCCTGTACCCGAAACGCGTATTACCACGTTGAAAGAGATGATGCCAACGGCCACTAGCGCTTTCACACAACGTAAAGCGGCTGGGAATTTGCCAAGTTGCCGCAAACCGGCTAAATTATAGATAGGTAATTCTAATTAAATAATGTCAGTTTTTTTTTACACTAACCCGATAGTATTAATATTGGGTTTAAAACAACCCCATAAAAATCAGACATCTGTATTTATGGTGCGCAAATTGCATGTTTAGTGGTAAGCTCATAGAATTCAACTTGTTGTAGGAAGGTTTATATGCAAGGAAACAACCCGAAAGATCAACACGATGCAAAAGTCAGTCGTCGTAAATTTCTCACCCGTACCGGTGCCGGTTTGGTTATTGCATCTATACCTGGTAAGTCGGTTTGGGCAAGAACTCCAGGTGTAACAGGTTCAATTGTTGTTTCTAGCAATGGCTCTGATATGGGAGACACCGTTAATTTTGCGTTACGTTCACCTGGCTATTTTAAGAATTCTGCTAAAAATTATAATAGTGCTAAATTTAGAGACATCTTTGGTGGTAATCCTGTTTCTCCTGCAACAAAGAAAACAACTATTTGGACATTACAAGACGTATTAAACAACCCAGGTGAAAGCCCTAAGAAAGGTTTGGGTGGTCCATCTAACGTGAATTATTTTTTAGTTTGTATTTATTTGAATGCTTGCTACTGCTATAACTCGAGAAGCACGGCTCACGGAATATCTTTCCCAGTTGTTGGTTATGATAAACAATTTAAAACATTACAAAGTTTTGCGAGTTATTTATACCAAGAGGCTTTGATGAATCCAGTGGGTACGGGAACCGCATTGTCCAAAATGGTTGATGATTTTCATGTTTAATGGTGAATAGTGCCAAACTTACCTTTACGACTAAAAAGAAATATTATCTATCATAGTTTCTCTGATCGTTCTGGTACTGTTTTTTTTAATATTAATACCGGTGAAACTTTAGGTTTAGGTTTTGATGCTGCAGATATGGCTCGGATTCTAGCTAATGAGCACGCGCTTTTATCCGATGCCAACGCATTAAAAGAACTGGTTAAAGTTATTGATTTCCCAATTAGCTGTAATAATTCTGATAAATGAAAACCGCTAACCGATTACTCTTACCTCCGTTTTGCTTTAACATTGAAACTGACTTATCGCTTGTTCTCGACAATCTAAAACATATTTATCAGCATGCGGTGTTTAATACTGAACAGTTACCAGATTATCAATTAAGAGTGTGCCATTCATCTGGTATAAGGCGTTTTTTAAAACCTCAGGCTCGTTTTTTTTCTGATCAGCTAGAACCCTTTCAACCTCTGCAATCACAACAGGCTTTTGCCATGCTGGAATGGGGAATGAACTGGACTGTTGCCTGTAATGAAATGCAATATGTTGTTATACACTCAGCGGTGTTAGCAAAAAACAATAAAGCGATTTTGTTCCCAGCCCCACCTGGCTCTGGTAAAAGTACGTTAACTGCGTATTTAGCTTTTAATGGTTGGCGGTTGTTATCCGATGAGATGGCGCTGATATTACCTCGCACGCGAACTGTTCAACCCTTTGTTCGGCCAATCTGTCTGAAAAATCGTTCTATAACATTAGCGCAAAGCTGGTTTCCTAATGCAGTGTTTTCTAGCGTTGCAAAGGGAACACATAAGGGCGATGTGATTCATTTATCTCCACCAGTTGAAAGCTGGCAGGCTGCAACGATTCCTGCGGAAATTGTTGGCGTTGTTTTTCCCTGTTATACCGATGACACAGAATTAGATATTTATAAGCTTAATCAAACACAAGGCTTTATGCAGCTTGCAACCAATGCGTTTAATTATGGTGTTATTGGTACAGAGGGTTTTGATACCTTGTCGGCTATTATGGAGCAAGTTCCTGTATTTGAAGTTCGTTATAACGATGTATCAGAGGTAGCAAAATTTTTAGAGCAGGAGTTGTTATAAATTGTCGCTTAATCAGTTATTGTGCCAGTTGTTTATCAACCCCGAATCGGCATTGCAGCTAAGCACTGAACAATGGGTAAACGTTGTTTTGGTGCTGCGCCATCAGCAATTACTTGCACGTTATAGCTATCGCTTCAAAAGCGCTGGGATGTTTACAAATTTATCCCAATACGCGCAGCACCATTTACGCAATGCCGAGATCCTTGCAGATAAACAGTACCGCCAAATTGATACTGAGGCAGCAGAGCTCACGGCTTTGATGGCACCATTAAATGTCACCCCCGTATTCTTAAAAGGTGCTGCTTATGCGCTGCAGCCTAATCTAAAACCTGGTCTTGGCAGGACGTTTAGCGATATTGATCTGCTCGTACCTAAGCAAAATATTATGGCGATTGAACAACGTTTAGCATTATTTGGTTATTTGGGAGAGCCTATTTCCGCTTATGATGAGCATTATTATCGAAATTGGACGCATGAGATCCCACCTGTGCGGCATCATGCACGTGGCACCGTATTAGATATCCATCACAACCTAGTTCCTTTAGTGTCGGGGCGCGCCCCAAACATCGCTGCTTTCGAACGGCATGTTATCACGACTGATCAAGGCTATGCGGTGTTGGATTTGCCTGCGATAACTTTGCATAGTTTGATTCACCTGTTTTTTAATGAAACCTTTAAAAACGCTTTTCGTGACCTGACCGATTTGCATCTGTTGTTTAGTGATTTTAGTGAAGAAGATTGGACCGAAATCCTCAAACTTAGCGCTGAAACGGGTTTCCAGTTCGAGCTTATGCTCGCAGTGCGTTATTGTCAGCAGTTGTTGCAAACAGCGGTTCCTTGCTGGGTCTGTCAGCAACTGGAAAATGGCCAACCTGCGGCTTGGCGCATGCGCTTGCTCGATTTTATTTTCGGTTACACATTATTACCCAAACATCCGTTAACGACCTCTAAGAAACAAAAGCTTGCGGTATTTTTTGCCTTTGTCCGCGGCCACTTTTTAAAAATGCCATTGCACATTTTGCTCGGGCATTTAACGATGAAAAGTTTCTTCGGGCTAAGAGATGCCATTTTTGGTAAGCATCAGTTTAGCCCGAAAAAGAATTAAGCGCTTTGAGAGGAGCGACGCAGCACTATTACACCCAGTGCCACGATGAAAAGTAACATACAGTAGTAATTATAAGTAATGACCTGCCATGGTGAAATGCTAAAGCTCGCACCTAACAGCAACGCCTGCGCACCATAGGGTACCAAGCCCTGACTGATACAAGCAAAGATATCCAATAAGCTCGCGCTGCGTTTCGGGGTGATCTGGTGCTGCTTTGCTAAATTGCGGCTCACATCACCCGTTAATACGATCGCCACCGTGTTGTTAGCAATACACAAGTTACTGATAAAGGCTAAAGCGGCAATCGCCAATTGCTGGGCTTTGTTGCCGGCCAGTTTAATATTTGAAGTTAACTTCTGTATTTGTGACGAAATCCACTGTAAGCCACCTTGCTGATTGATGAACTCACTCAAGGCACTTACTAACATCGCCAGTAAGAAAATTTCCTGCACGTTAGCAAAACCGGTAGCAATATCGGTACCTAAACCGCTAATCGCGTAATCTGCAAAAATACTCCCTTGCAAAGCAGCCAGTAAAATACCCAGCAGTAGCACAACAAACACATTCAGCCCCATTACGGCCAACAATAAGATGGCGGCATAGGGCAGCACGCCAGTCCAATTAACCGTTTCGCTCACAATGGCTGTGGGTTCGGTTGTCATTAGGCTAAAAGCGATGAGGGTACAAAACGCGGCTGGTAGGGCAATTTTAATGTTCTCTTTAAATTTGTCCGCCATCTTGGCACCTTGCGTGCGAGTTGCGGCAATGGTGGTGTCTGAGATAATCGACAGGTTATCGCCAAACATGGCGCCGCTGAGTAACACACCGGCTACCAAAGCTGGCTCTAAATCCGCTTGGTTGGCTAAGCCAACGGCAATTGGTGCCAAAGCGCCTATCGTACCCATCGACGTGCCCATCGCGGTGGAAACCAGTGCTGCAATAATAAATAAACCGGGTAATAAAAATTGGGCAGGGATCACACTGAGACCGGCATTAACCACCGCATCAACCCCGCCAGTGGCTGTTGCCACACTAGCAAAAGCACCGGCAAGCAGATAGATTAAGCACATGGTAATAATATTATGATTACCCGCCCCCTTAACCATCACCTCAATTGATTGGGTTAACGGCGCGCGATGCAACCAAATAGCTAAAATTAACGCGGGAATAATGGCAACATGCCCAGGCAATTGATAGAACGCATAATCGACGTTTTGGCTTTGGAAATACAAGCCGCTTCCGAGAAACAGCAGAATAAAAAACAGTAATGGCAGCAGCGAACGGCGCGCGCCAACAGTGGCAACAGTATTCAATTTAGCGACCTCATAAAATGGCTGCGCAATATATAGATGGCCAGACGTCTTGTCAATGCGGCCGCGTTGGCTGCAGGCCATTTAGGTTGCAGCTATGTGCATTTGAGTTTACACCGCTAAGGTAAAGTATTCTTGATAATAAAACCAAGTATTTACCGCAAGCGATGCAGAATAAAAAACTATAAGGCTAGATTTTCTAGCAAGGAGCAGTGATGGATCCGCAGCAAAAGCTATCATCTAAACGATTTATCCCCTTTTTCTTTACTCAAGCCTTGGGCGCGTTTAACGATAATGTATTTAAAAACGCCTTGATGCTGCTTCTCACTTTCGGCGCTGCCAGTGCCATGCCTTGGAGTGTTGATGTCAGTATGAACTTGGCTGCAGGCTTATTTATCTTACCTTTTTTATTGTTTTCTGCGACTGCCGGTACTTTGGCTGACAGTTTATGTAAAACAAGGCTGATCCAGCGCTTAAAGCTACTAGAGGTGGGGTTGATGTGTTTGGCTGCACTGGCCTTTATGTTTGAGCAATATGTGTATTTATTGGGTGTGCTGTTTTTAATGGGCGCGCAATCGGCATTTTTTGGGCCGGTGAAATACGCCATATTGCCGCAGCTGTTAACGGACAAACAGTTACTCGGGGGAAATGCTTGGGTAGAAATGGGCACGTTTATTGCCATTTTACTCGGTACTGTCGTCGGTGGTTTATTGGTGGGTATTAACAATGCGAATACCTGGATTGGCTTAATGGTGATTTTCTTTGCGCTGGCGGGTTACCTGGTGAGTTTGCAAATCCCTAAAGTGGGGGTGGTAGAAAATGCGCCTCACTTTCATTTTGCGCCGTGGCAGCAAACCTTAGCAACGGTGCGAATTAGCTATCAAAATCGCACTTTATATTTGGCGATTATGGCCATTAGTTGGTTTTGGTTTTTAGGTGCCAGCTATTTAACGCAATTTCCAAATTTTACCAAAACCGTTTTAGGAGGCGATAACACCGTCGTTACCGCATTGCTGGTGGCGTTTTCTGTCGGTGTGGGTATAGGCTCTTTGTTGTGTGAGCGCTTGTCGGGTAAGCGTGTCGAACTGGGTATCGTACCCATTGGCTCTATCGGTTTAACGTGTTTTGGTATCAGTTTATATTTTAGTACGCCGGCAACAGTGTCTTCTGAGTTATTAAGCTTACCGGCGTTTTTAAGCAGCAGTTTTGGCTGGTGGGTGTTACTCGATTTGAGTTTAATCGGCATGTTTGGTGGGCTATTTATTGTGCCTTTGTATGCGTTATTACAGCAACGAGCTAATCCTACCGAACGCGCCCGCATGATTGCCGCTAATAACATCTTTAATGCACTGTTTATGGTGGTAAGTGCTATCGCCGGCATTGTGTTCTTAACCATATTTGAGCTGAGTATTCCGCAGTATTTTTTAATTCTAGCGCTGATGAACGCTGTGGTTGCCGCTTATGTCTACAGCCAAGTGCCGGAGTTTGCGCTGCGTTTTGTTATTTACTTATTAAGCCACACACTGTATCGCGTTAAAGCAAGCGGTTTAGAGCATATCCCAACTGAGGGCCCTGTCGTTTTAGTCGCTAATCATGTGAGTTATGTCGATGCTCTATTAATTGCGGGTGCGGTGCGCCGCCCCGTTCGCTTTGTTATGGATCAGGGTATTTTTAAGATCCCTGTGGCTAATTTACTGTTTCGAGCAGCAAAAACCATTCCGATTTGCAGTAAGCATAAAGATGAAGCTGTGTATGAAGCTGCCTTTTCGGCGATTGCGCGCGAGTTAGCGGAGGGAAATGTTATTTGCATCTTCCCGGAAGGGCACCTAACCAAAGACGGTGAAATTGATCGGTTTCGCCCGGGTATTGAGCGAATTATTGCTGAGTCGGCTGTGCCTGTGGTGCCGATGGCGCTGCAAGGATTATGGGGGTCGTTCTTTAGTCACCATGGCAAAGGCGCATTTAAAATTAAAGGTCGTTTTTGGTCAAGGGTAAAGCTGCATGTCGGCCCCAGTGTCGCAGCTGAACAGGTCAGTGCTGCCGGGTTAGAGCAGCAAGTCCGGCAGTTGCGAGGCAATTATCTTTAAAGGTTATGATTCAACATAATTAACATTTCCCATGTTAAAGATGTTGGTTTGTGTCCAAAATCTTTACAGAATTAGGCTTCTCTTAAATTTAGCAGGCTTTCAATGTTAACTGGATGGCTTGATATGTAAGTGATGCGACGAAAATGTTACGCTGGGCACGGTAATTGCTTATTATTTGATCGCCTATTAGGGCTTATAATTAATATAATTTAGCAAGGACTCGGTATGACTCTACTCAATCTAAAAAAAATAAAGCAGTTAATCTTACTTCAGCTGATATTTGTTTTTGCACCGGTAAATGCGGCTATCATTCTTTCAGATGTATATATATTTGGTGATAGCTTATCAGATACAGGGAATACACGTGCGACAGTACCCCTGGGGACTTTTGGGCCGGTTGCCGCTTTAGCAGGTTATGGTCCTAATGGAAGATTTTCAAATGGGATACTTTGGCATGAATATTTAAGTACCGATCTTGGTCTTCCAACTTCTCGCTCTACTGCCGGTGGCAATAACTTTGCTTATGGTGGCGCTCAAATCAATAACGATACCGGTGTTTCAACGGGTGTTTTGAATCAATACCAACAATATCTTAATCGACTGGGTTCATCGCCATTTGACGCTGACGCTCTTTATATCGCTTGGGCGGGAGGTAACGATATGCGAGCATTAGTGGGCTCGGCAAATCCGTTCATGGCAGTTACCAGCGCGGTTAACAGATTCAAAGATATGTTGTCGGGTATGTTAGTTAATGGCGCAATGACATTATTAGTGCCTAATTTACCCAATCTGGGGTTGATACCTGAGTTTGCTAAAACAAGTAACAGCTCATCTGGTACTGAGGTCTCAGTATTATGGAATACGTTACTAAATGATATGTTGATTGACTTAGCTAAAAGCTCCACAGCTGATATTTACATGCTCGACGTATATTCAATTTTTAGTAATCTTCTCAATGATCCCGCATCCGAAGGGTTTACCAATACTTCAGATGAATGTCGTTCTGTAACAGGTGGTTTTTTTGCTTCAGAGCGTAGCTGTTCAAACTCAAATCAATACTTATTTTGGGATGAAATTCATCCGACAACTGCAGCACATCGTGTTTTAGGTAGAGAAGCACTGGCATTATTAAACAGTGATCAAACCGTTTATCAACAAGTGCCTGAACCAACAATGTTCTATATTTTTGCTGGTTTTGTTTTAATGCTGATCCGTAAAAATCAGTTGAAACTCAAAAATATTCATTAATAAGCTGCGGTTTACCCCTCTTATTCTCCGTTAAACCTTGAATCTGTGCCGAAACGTTCGCATTAAGTTTACTGCACATCATCTTGGTATTAGCGGAGTTCAACATGTTTAATTTTTCTTATCAAAATAGTACTCGTATTCTTTTTGGCCAAGATCAGATAAAGCAACTGGTAAACTTGATTACACCACAACAAAAAGTGTTGCTGCTGTACGGTGGCGGATCGATCAAAACCAATGGTGTTTATCAGCAGGTAACCGCAGCTTTGCAGGCGGCAGAGGTGATCGAGTTCTCAGGTGTTGAGCCTAATCCTAATTTTGAAACGTTAATGCGTGCGACTGATATTGTGCGACGTGAGAAAATAGATTTAATTTTAGCGGTAGGCGGTGGTAGCGTAATTGATGGCGCTAAATTTATTGCTGCAGCGGCGTTATTTGAAGGTGATGCTTGGGATATTTTGGCAAAAGGCGCCAGCGTTGAGCAAGCGCTGCCGATTGGTTGTGTTTTAACGTTACCGGCCACCGGTTCTGAAAGTAATGGTAATTCGGTTGTCACGCGTTATGAAATCAAACAAAAATTAGCGTTTTCCAGCCCTTGGGTTTACCCACAATTTGCCATTCTTGATCCTACCGTGACGTACAGTTTACCGCCGAAACAAGTGGCAAACGGTGTGGTCGATGCCTTTGTACATGTGATGGAGCAATATTTAACGTATCCGGTGAATGCTCCGGTGCAAGATCGTTTTGCAGAAGGGTTATTATTAACTTTAATTGCTGAAGGGCCCAAAGCACTGTCTGATCCACAAAACTATGCTGTGCGCGCCAATGTCATGTGGGCCGCAACGATGGCGTTAAATGGTTTAATTGGCCAAGGTGTACCGCAAGACTGGGCAACGCATATGATAGGCCATGAAATTACTGCTTTGTTCGGCCTGGATCATGCACAAACCTTAGCCATAGTGTTACCGGCTTTAATGCAACAGCAACGCAGTCAAAAGCGCGAAAAGCTGTTGCAGTATGCAACGCGGGTCTGGCAGTTACAGCATCAAGATGAAGAGCGTTTAATTGATGAAGCCATTAGTCATACGCGGTATTTCTTTGAGCGCATGGGGATACCGACGCGTTTAGCCGATTATGGCATACAAGCTGAAGCGATAGAGCAGTTAGTGAGCAAGTTAGTGCAGCACAACATGCTGGCATTAGGCGAACATCAAGATATTACACCCGAGGTGTCTCGCCGTATTCTGCAACTGGCGCTGTAAGCCATTTCAAATAAAAGCCGTCTTTCATTTCAGGCGGCTACACTTCTTTCTTCTATCTGACGCTGTTTTTTGGTCTAATAGTCAATATTCAGATGAACAGCAGAGTAAGTGATGAGTACAATCGGTATTTTTGGCGCTAATGGCCGTATGGGGCGGGCGCTGGTCAGTGTCGCAAAAGAACAACAATTGTCTTTAACGGCAGCAACGGTACGCAGTGGCTCAGCGGTCTTAGGCCTGGACGCTGGCGAATTAAGCGGTTGTGGTGCTGTGGGGGTGCCAATAGAAGCGACTTCTGCAAACGCTGTAGCAAAAGCTGATGTATGGATCGACTTTACTATGCCTGAACCCATGTTAGCGCAATTACAAATCGCTGTGGCTGCAGGTAAAGCCATGGTCATTGGCGTGACCGGCTTAACGGATCAGCAGTATGCGCAAATCCAACAAGCCAGTCAGCATATCGCCATTGTTTGGGCCCCTAATATGAGTGTCGGCGTGAATTTAATGCTGCATTTAGCACAAACTGCCGCCAAGGTGATGGGGAATACAGCCGATATTGAAATTATTGAAGCGCATCATCGCTTTAAAAAAGACTCTCCTTCGGGTACGGCAATGGCCATTGGGGCAAGCATTGCGCGAAGTTTAGATCGCGATCTTGCCGAGGTTGCGGTGTATGGTCGCGAAGGCATGATTGGTGAGCGCTCACAGCAAACTATTGGTTTTGCTACGGTAAGAGGCGGTGACATTATTGGCGATCATACTGCACTATTCGCTGATATTGGTGAAAGACTGGAAATAAGCCACAAAGCTTCCAGCCGAAACACCTTTGCGCAAGGCGCACTGCGAGCTGCTTTGTGGTTGCAAAATAAACAGCCAGGACTTTATACCATGCAACAAGTGCTCGGATTGCCGCAGTTAGATTAAACTTTTGCGGCATTTAGCTGAAAATAATGTTAAAGGCTGTGTTTTTGTAAAATAACAAAAAAATCATGGCTAATTTCGCGCTGATAGCCTAAAATATCGAGGTTTGCCTGTAAGCACAGAAATTATCTAGCTCGCGACTGATTCTTTGAAATCATTAGGCGAAGGCAAATACGGGTATCAGAATTTTAGGTCAAAACGGGTTGTAAAACGTTTGTGGTTTTCACCCATTTTTTGCTGTTTGGAGGTTATTTTGACTAAGTCCGCCCTGCTCGTACTGGAAGACGGCACCGTATTTCACGGTACAGCCATTGGCGCCGAAGGAGTTTCTGTTGGTGAGGTAGTGTTTAATACCTCGATGACCGGGTATCAGGAAATATTAACTGATCCCTCTTATGCAGAACAAATTGTAACACTAACTTATCCTCATATAGGAAACACCGGAACGAATGAGGAAGATGAGGAATCCGGACAGGTATGGGCCAAAGGCCTTATTATCCGTGACCTCCCGCTGTTAGCCAGTAATTTCCGTAATCAACTCTCGCTTAGTCAATACCTTAAAAATCATAACATTCTCGGCATCGCCGACATCGATACTCGCAAACTTACTCGCATCCTTCGTGAAAAAGGCGCTCAAAATGGCTGCATCATGGCAGGTGATAATCTGGATGCCGCGGTTGCCTTGCAACAAGCAAAGGCTTTCCCAGGTTTAGCGGGGATGGACTTAGCCAAAGAAGTGACCGTTAAAGCCCCTTATCAATGGACTGAAGGCAGTTGGGCTTTAGGTGAGGGCCACAAAACCATTACTGAACATCCGTTTCATGTGGTTGCTTACGATTTCGGTGTTAAACGCAACATTTTACGTATGTTAGCGGATCGTGGTTGTAAACTCACCGTTGTACCGGCACAAACACCGGCTGCTGAGGTGTTAGCGCTGAACCCAGATGGTATTTTTCTCTCGAATGGGCCAGGCGATCCAGCACCTTGCACTTACGCCATTGAGGCGATTAAAACCTTTTTAGAAACAGACATTCCGGTGTTTGGTATCTGTTTAGGTCATCAACTGTTGGCGTTAGCCAGTGGTGCGAAAACGGTCAAAATGGGCCATGGTCACCACGGTGCTAACCACCCAGTGCAAAACTTAGACACTCAGCGCGTGTTAATTACTGCGCAAAACCATGGTTTTGCGGTTGAAGAAGCTACCTTGCCGGCTAATTTACGCGCTACTCATAAATCGCTGTTCGACGGCACCCTGCAAGGGATCCACCGTACTGATAAAGCGGCATTTAGTTTTCAAGGTCATCCCGAGGCCAGCCCAGGCCCGCATGAAGCCTCTGAACTGTTTGACCATTTTATCAAGCTGATGCAACAACATCAGGCTTAAGCCGACACGAATTACGGAGACTGAGACGCAATGCCAAAACGTACCGATATAAAAAGTATTCTGATTTTAGGCGCTGGCCCGATCGTCATTGGCCAAGCCTGTGAATTTGACTATTCAGGCGCACAAGCCTGTAAAGCCTTAAAAGAAGAAGGTTATCGAGTTATTTTAGTTAACTCTAACCCCGCGACGATCATGACTGATCCAGAAATGGCTGATGCGACCTACATCGAGCCTATTCATTGGCAAGTGGTTGAAAAAATCATTGAAAAAGAACGCCCTTGTGCGGTACTGCCTACGATGGGCGGTCAAACTGCATTGAACTGTGCGTTAGAGTTAGAACGCCAAGGTGTTCTGGCCAAATATAACGTGGAAATGATTGGTGCTACCGCTGACGCCATCGATAAAGCGGAAGATAGAAATCGCTTTGATAAAGCGATGCGCTCAATTGGTTTAGCCTGCCCACGTGCCGGTTTTGCTCATTCCATGGAAGAAGCGTATCAGGTACTCGATGATATCGGTTTCCCATGTATTATTCGCCCATCGTTCACAATGGGTGGCTCGGGCGGTGGTATTGCTTATAACCGCGAAGAGTTTGAAGAGATTTGTACCCGTGGTTTAGATCTGTCTCCGACCAAAGAGCTGTTAATCGACGAATCGTTGATTGGTTGGAAAGAATACGAAATGGAAGTGGTACGCGACAAAAACGATAACTGTATTATTGTTTGTGCCATCGAAAACTTTGATCCTATGGGTGTGCATACCGGTGATTCGATCACGGTGGCGCCAGCGCAAACACTGACCGACAAAGAATACCAAATTATGCGTAATGCATCGTTAGCGGTATTGCGTGAAATTGGCGTAGAAACGGGTGGTTCTAACGTACAATTTGGTATCAATCCGGCAGATGGCCGTATGGTCATTATTGAAATGAACCCACGGGTATCGCGCTCGTCGGCATTAGCTTCAAAAGCAACCGGTTTCCCTATTGCTAAAGTTGCCGCCAAGTTGGCTATCGGTTACACCTTAGATGAATTGGCTAACGACATTACGGGCGGGATTACGCCAGCTTCATTCGAGCCAAGTATCGACTATGTTGTAACTAAAATTCCACGTTTTAATTTTGAAAAATTCGCTGGTGCTAACGATCGCTTAACGACCCAAATGAAATCGGTTGGTGAAGTCATGGCAATTGGTCGCAACCAACAAGAGTCGTTACAAAAAGCGCTACGTGGTTTAGAGATTGGTGTATCGGGCTTAGATCCGATCATTGATATCAGTGCACCAGAAGCGAAAGAAAAAATCATTCGCGAATTACGTGAGCCTGGCGCGCATCGTATTTGGTATATTGCCGATGCGTTCCGTTTTGGTATGACCTTAGATGACATTTACAATCTAACCAAAATTGACCACTGGTTCTTAGTGCAAATTGAAGACTTAGTGAAAGAAGAACTGGCTCTAGGTACTGATGGCTATGCCGCCTTAGACGAAGCCCGTTTATCTCGCTTAAAACGCAAAGGTTTTGCTGACGCTCGTATTGCTGAAGTTTTAGGTGTGAGTGAAACCGAAGTGCGCAAAAAACGTTATAGCTACGGTTTACACCCAGTGTACAAGCGGGTAGATACCTGTGCCGCGGAATTTGCCTCTAACACCGCTTATATGTACAGCACCTATGATGAAGAGTGTGAAGCGGCACCTACCGATCGTGAGAAAATCATGATTATCGGTGGTGGGCCAAACCGTATCGGCCAAGGTATCGAATTTGATTACTGTTGTGTGCATGCGGCTTTAGCGTTTCGCGAAGACGGTTACGAAACCATTATGGTCAACTGTAACCCAGAAACCGTTTCAACCGATTATGACACCTCAGATCGTTTGTATTTTGAATCTATCACCTTGGAAGACGTGCTGGAAATCGTACGCAAAGAACAGCCAAAAGGGGTGATTGTGCAATACGGTGGCCAAACGCCATTGAAATTAGCCCGTGCCTTAGAAGCCAACGGTGTGCCAATTATTGGTACTTCGCCAGACGCGATAGACCGTGCTGAAGACCGTGAGCGCTTCCAACAAGCCGTAACTCGTTTAGGCTTAAAACAGCCTAAAAACGTCACGGTAACGAGTTTTGATGAAGCGATCGCTAAAGCACCAGAAATCGGTTATCCGATGGTGGTTCGCCCGTCTTATGTTCTAGGTGGCCGCGCAATGGAAATCGTTTATGACGAGCAGGATTTACGCCGTTATATGAACGAAGCGGTAAGCGTATCAAATGACTCGCCAGTCTTATTAGATAACTTCTTAGATGATGCGATTGAAGTCGACATTGATGCCATTTGTGATGGTAGCGAAGTGATTATCGGCGGCATTATGGAACACATCGAGCAAGCCGGTGTGCATTCGGGCGATTCTGCCTGTACCTTACCACCACACAGCTTATCGCAAGCCATTCAAGATGTGATGCGCGAGCAAGTGAAAAAGCTGGCGTTAGAGTTAGGCGTAGTCGGCTTAATGAATACCCAGTTTGCGGTTAAAGATAACGAAGTTTACTTAATTGAAGTGAACCCACGAGCTGCACGTACCGTACCTTTCGTTTCTAAAGCAACGGGTGTCGCTATTGCTAAAGTGGGTGCACGCTGTATGGCGGGTAAGTCGTTAGCCGAGCAGGGTATCACCAAAGAAATTATTCCACCGTTTTTCTCAGTGAAAGAAGTGGTGATCCCGTTTAACAAATTCCCAGGTGTCGATCCTATTCTTGGCCCTGAGATGCGTTCAACAGGTGAAGTGATGGGCATTGGCGATACGTTCGCCGAAGCCTTTGCTAAAGCTGAGTTAGGCTGTGGCACGCTGATTCCAACGGGTGGCCGTGCCTTGCTTTCTGTACGTGACAGCGATAAAGTGCGCATCGTTGAACTGGCTAAACTAATGGTTGAATCGGGTTTCGAGTTAGATGCCAGTGGTGGTACAGCTAAAGCATTAGCGGATGCGGGTATTCCATGTCGAGTTGTTAACAAGGTATTTGAAGGTCGGCCGCATATGCTTGACCGTATCAAAAACGGCGAGTATAGCTATATTGTTAACACCACTGAAGGTCGTCAGGCGATTGAAGACTCTAAAGTACTGCGTCGCGGTGCCTTACAGCACAAAGCGAACTACACTACGACCTTGAATGCCGCCTTTGCTACTGTCAAAGCGAATGCTGCCAGTGCCTTTGCTAACGTAAATTCTATTCAGGAATTGCATAAGAGAGTAAACGGATGAGCTTAATTCCAATGACAGTGCAAGGCGCAGAAGCGCTGCGCATTGAACTGAATGAGTTAAAAAGTGTAAAACGGCCTGCGGTAATTCAAGCTATCGCTGAAGCACGTGCGCACGGCGATTTAAAAGAAAACGCCGAATATCACGCGGCTCGCGAACAGCAAGGTTTTATTGAAGGGCGTATTCAGGATATTGAAGGCAAATTATCCAATGTGCAGATCATCGATGTCACTAAGTTGCCTAACACGGGTAAAGTGATTTTCGGTTCAACGGTAACCATTCTTAATCTGGAAACAGAAGAAGAGATGACTTACCGTATTGTGGGTGATGATGAAGCGGATATAAAAAATAATCTGATTTCAGTTAATTCACCGATTGCACGTGGTTTAATTGGCAAAGTAGCCGATGACGTAGCGAATATCACTACGCCTAAAGGCGTTGTTGAATTTGAAATTGTTGACGTGAAATACTTGTAATAACGTGACAACTTACTTGAGACAACCCTGTTGTCTCAAACGTAAAAACGCCAGCATCTTCGCTGGCGTTTTTGTTTCTAACGGCTAACTGACTGCCATGTTTAACCGAAAAACCAGCGGCCATTTTTGAACAGGCCAGCAATCAAGCCGGCAAAACCAGCAGTTGTTCCACCAAGCATCCCAAACCAGCACCAGAACAGATTGTTGCGATACTGCCGTTTTGCTTGTTTACTCTGCGCTGCTTTTGCCAACAAGCGTGGTTTAATCGTTTGCCATACTCGAACTTGTAAATACGCCACGCCGGTCATAAAAAGGCCAAAGGCCAGCAGCGGTGCTATGGCGCCGGTGGTAAATTCGTATGCTGCAGCCAGTAATAAGCCTGAGAGGCCAACCCAAACCAAAGCCTGATTGCGATAACGTAATAAGCGATTACGCTCGTTATCGCTGGCGGCGTTTTTTAGTGGCGCGCGCATGCCCAGCACCACACCAAGCATGCCGCCGAACGCGCCAAGTAGTGCTCCACTCAATAGCCAGCCAAACTTTGCTAAGCCGCTGCTGTGTGCTGCCATGGCACTTGCGGTCGCGGCAGCTGCAGGTGGGCTACCGATCAGTAAAGCACTGATGATGGCGCTAGTTAAGCCGATGTTTGGCGCCGTGCTTAAAATCAGCTTACCGTAACGGTTTAGTAGCTGTGTTTTTAACAACTCACGTACCCGTTGCAGCTTTTTACGTACGCTATTTTCGGTTATGCCTAGTAACGCCGCGACCTGCTGGCTATTTTGCTCTTCCCGATAAAACAACAGTACAATTTCACGACTTTCACTCGGTAGTTCGGCTAAAAACTCGCGGATAATATCGGCTTGCTCGTCGCGAAGTAACTCTTCATCGGGAAAGGTGTCACTAGCAAAAGCGGCGAGCAAGGTTTCGGCTTTTTCACCACGTTCTATACGATGATCTTGCCGTTCGCGCAAATAGCTATAGGCACGGTAGCGCGTAATTTGACGAAGCCAAGGCAAAAAACTGGTGGTGTTTTGTAAGCTACGCAGCTGTTGCCAAGCTGCAATAAACACTTGCTGGCAAATATCCTCACTGGCATCCAAGTCTTTCACAATGGCTAAGGCAATGCTGCTGACACTGTTTTGGCAGCGCTGAATTAATCGACCAAAAGCCTGCATATCACCTGCGATTGCGGCAATCACATCAGGCTGTAATTGTTGTTCTAGAGTGTTTTGTGGGCTCAATTGTGCATGGTGCATGCCATTACTCCTTTAATGCCACACGCAGCTGAGCGATAAACCAATCGGGTTCATCCAGCATGATAAAATGGCGACTGTCAGTATTCATCAGTAGTTTTGCATTAGCAATAGACTCAATTTGTTGTTGGTACAGTGCAGCTGCCAGCACTTGCTGATCCGGTGCTAGCGCTCCACTGGCGCCAAATAAGTAGACTTGGCTTGTTATTGCTGTCACTTGCGGTCGTAAATCGGTGGTTAATAGTTCATACATAGCTTGGCCGACTGTCTGGCTATCCGAGGCCGCGGCCATGTCCAGCACTAATTTTTGATGTTCTGCAGACCTCGCCTGAATAGCGATGCCTTGTGTTGCAACGGCTTTTAATTGTGCGCTAGAAAGTTGTTGATAGTAGGCTTTTAATTGCAGTGCTTGTGCTTGCATGTCGGCCACTTGCGTTGCTGAGTTGCGGCTAAAAATCGGCGCGATATAAGGCAAACCATCTACCGCGATAACTGTGCCAATCTGCTTCGGAGCAGAACTTGCCAGTGAAAAAGCGAGAAAAGCGCCTAGGCTATGGCCAATCACTGCTGGCTGTTGCAGTTGCTGCTCGGTCACATAACCCAACAGCTCTTGCTGCACTTTGGGTAAAAACTTACCATCCAAAGTGCTAGGCGTACCAGCAAAACCGGCTAAGCTAATCAGATGTAATTGAAAATCGGCTTGCAAGGCGCTAACTGTGCTTTGCCAAACACGGCGGTCCGACATTAAACCGGGAATGATTAAAACCGGTTTACCTTGTCCTACCACCTCAACGGTAAAACTTACCCTCGGTTGCGGTTGCTCAATCGCTTTGATTTGCGGTGCTATCGCACCACCTACAATGGTTAGGACAATGGCAAAGTAGGTCCAAAAGCTTGGTTTGTTTTGCTGAGTTTTTTTGGCAATGCTGTCGGTAGCGTTTTGGTTTGTGTGCTGTGGTGCGTTCATGATAAATCCTTAGTTAGTGGTGATGACCTAACTAAGTCGCATCAACCTCAGCAGCTGTGACAAATTAATTTAATTATTTTTTAATAAACGCGATAACGTGTCTTACCGCGTTTCAGATAGGGTTGTGGTATTTAGCTGGAAATAAAAATCAGGGGTAAATTTGTTCCTGGGATCCCGCTATCTGCCATGATGGTTGATAGCCACAGTAACACAGCTAATAAACATAGATAACTGACAATGGTTATTAATATGCCTGTATTACTCATAGGTAAAACGTTTTTTGCTTGTTCATCTGCTTCAAACCATAAATCCAGCGTACCGAGTAGGCCAAACAGCATTAAAAGATAAAAACCAAAGTACCATGCGGCGAATGACAAACTGCCAGTAAAAAATAATAACGCTAGTTTGGCTGCTTTTCCGTTACGGCTATAGACAGCCACCTGGATGACGCGCCCCCCATCTAATGGCACCATGGGCAATAAGTTAAATAGGTTAAGTAATAAACTGATGGTAGCAAATGATGCTAAGGCGGTATGTTGCGTTTCAAGCCAAAGCCCGTAAGCGATGACGGCACCTAAGGTACCAAAAGCCGGGCCGGCAATGGCAATCTTAAAGTCTTGCCAACGACTGGTCGCGCGTTCACTGATCGCAACGCCGCCAACAAAGGGCAGTAAATAGACCCCTTTAACCTTAAGGCCTGAGCGCTTCATCGCATAAACATGGCCATACTCGTGAATAATTAATGCGGCAATTAAGCCTACAGCAAATTCTAGATTAAATAGCCAAGCCCAGCCAGCAAGAGATGTACCGGCTAGCGCAGCCTTTATCGCTCCCGCACTTTTTGACAGCTTAACTAACACTAAACCGATAACGAAAAAGGGTTTAAACCCTTTTTTTAGCAAAGAAGGGGTGGTTGATTGTTGCACTTCAATCTGCTCATTAAGCGCTGACGTTTGCTCAGCTTGTGCGGATACTTTTTCAGCGGATGAAAGTTTGCTTTCTAACTTGTGCAGCCATGCAGGTGGCCTAGCGACCGTTTCACCTTCGCACAATAATGTTTCAGGTGTTTTTAGCCAGTAATGCACCTGGTTATTTCGTATGACTAGCTTGAAGTGCAAGCGCACTGGGCCATGTTTAGGGCACAAAAAACGGTGATCGTAGCTATGACTTAATAACGCTCGCCCTTCAGAGACAAGAACACCATTGCGCCAGACTTGCTCTTTACCAAAGTTATTTCCTTTGATCAGATAATGGTCTTGGTCATGGCAGAATTCAAATAGCGTTTGCATATTTAATGTTAAAAAATGGTAATTAATATGCGCAGTTTAGCAGCGAGGGGTAGAAAAGTCAGGCTGGCTTGGTTAAAAATATCGCTCAGTGAGCAAGGCGTGGAGCGGGTGGCGGGAATCGAACCCGTGTCTAAACCTTGGGAAGGTCTCATTCTACCATTGAACTACACCCGCGCTCTGTTGTTAAATTATAACTGCTAAGACCTGAAGTCAACTGCTATAAAGTGTGTTTTACCTCGTCGGCTGCTGCATCGATGGCCGTTGCAACCCACCAAAAAAGACGTACTTTAGCTGCGAAAAGACGCTTAAATTAAGTGCTTAGCCTGCTCCATCTAAGTGACTCACCTGTCTACCCGCCTTAATTCGGCGTGGTTAAAATCACGAGCACACCACTCCAATCTAGGCTACGGCTTTTATTACCGATAGGCGCGATTTCAACGCCGGTGTAAATACCCAGTAAAGGGATCTTTGCTGCGGTTAACTGTTGCTGCAGTTCGCGCGCTTCTTGCGGGGTGGCTATGCGCCCAGCGCAATCAAAATACAGGGCTACAATAGGAGTGTGTTGGTCTTGTTTGATTTGCTTGAGCAAGGCACGAGTTTGTTTAGCGGTTTGCGCAACAATATGCTGTGGATCGCGCTGCATAATCTGAATTTGCATGCCTTCACGAAAATCTGGTTCAAATAATATTATCCCTTCATCATTTGGCAGTATGCCATTGATGAGGCGTGTAACATAAGAAGAACTGTCATCTGGCTTGCAAGAAGTTGCGCCATTAAAGCCTAAGGCTAGTTCGGTCACCGGTGTTTGCTTACGCCAATGTGAGCTACCGGTTACCCGATCGATAACTTGGGTAACGGGCTCATCGTTTAATTGATACAGAAATTGTTCAAAAATCTTGGTAATGGTAAAACGCTCAGCACTGAGCGGTGAACACCCATGCATATTGCTGATATAGGGTTTAACATGGCCGCTGATCAGTAAAGCGGTCGCGAGCTGGCTTTGCACTTGTGCATCGTAAAACAATTTAGTGGAGCTAAATTCTTGATCGGCGAGTAAGCCGGCGCCTGCAATAGGGACCTTTATGGGTAAAGTGTTATAGAGGCCTTTAAGTATTGGACGTGAAGCATTTAATATGGCTGGATTTTGCAAATTACCGGCGTAACGCACTGAATCAAAAAATAACAGGAGGAGAGCAGGTGATACAACTTGTTGCAGTTTCGCCCCTAACTGTTGCCCCGCTAAAAACGGGTTCTGGGCGATCAGCTCTGAGCAAGCACGGCTAAATGTAATATTGTCGTTATCCGATACTATTGCTAATGCAGCAGCGGGAGCTCCTTCAATCATAATCTGATCGTGGCTGATAATACCTGCAGCTGAACCTCCCAAGATGATGATATCTGTGCCGCAGACTAATCGGGCGCCATCTAATAAGCGTTGATAATCAGTTTTTGCTGTGCAGAACAGCAGTAGAAGCTGTGCAGAAGAACGGCCAGTTTGAGCAATAGCTTGACGAGCAAGTTGTTGGCCTGCGGCAAAAGCCGCATTGGTCTGAGAGAACGCAATCCCTGCGAACATAGTCTAATCCTTTTGTTACAAAACATTCATTATTACGTAAGCGATGAAAAGCTAGCTCACTGTTCAGTATAGAATATTTCTGTAAATAGATTGTATCATTAGTAATGATATATTGGTAATTCGGCGAAACTCCCTTATGCTAAGTAAAAATGTGTTGATGGTCTGAGCTATGTTTGAATTGTTGGCGGTTATATTGGTGCTTTCCGTAATTGTTGGCACCTTTTGTGGCTTTATCGCTTTAGATCGGCTTAGCGGCTTAGAAGCTCAAATGAGAGTGCTGCAACAGCGTATACAGCAATTGCAAGCAGAGTCAAAACACCTACATACCCGCTCAGAGGGGGCTGCTGTTAATGCTAATGCCTCTCAGGTCGACGCTTCACTGCCATCTTCTGCTGCCCCAGCAAACCCCCTAACAGATACCGTCATAGCAGCACAAATGGTAGAGCCTAACACGGCAACAACAACTGTTTCTCCGGCAGCGTTCGTTGCTATCAGTAAGCAACATGCAGAGCCGACAGAGCCGGTTAAACCCAAAGCAGAGGCAAGCCAATGGCTAAGTTGGTTAGAGCGGCAGTTTATTGATCGGGGCATGGTTTGGTTGGGTGGGGTGGCTTTGGCATTTGGCGGTATTTTTTTAGTTCGGCATTCGTTAGACGCGGGTTGGTTTTCTCCAGAGTTACGCGTGTTTAGTGGTATTAGTTTAGGCCTGTTACTCTTAGTGGTAAGTGAGTGGCTGCATCAGAAAAAACAGTTAAGTCAGGTTTTAGAAAACTACATTCCTGCGGCATTAGCTAGCGCAGGCTTTGTGACCTTGTATGCGGTGCTATTGATGGCTCAGCATTTTTATCAGTTGATCAGCCCAACACTGGCGTTTGCTTTACTGGCTTTAGTCGCGCTTTGCGCGTCTTGGTTTTCTTTACGACAAGGGCCTATCTTAGCAGTGATCGGCATTGTTGGAGGATACGCAGTACCAATTTTAGTGTCACCGGGTGGCAATAATTGGTTAGCACTGTTGTTATACATTGCCTTAATTACAACGTCGTCGTTATTGGTTGAACGCAGGGTACAACGTTTTTGGTTATGGTTAATAACGGTTGTGGCACATTGTGGCTGGTTATTGTTGGCAATTACACAAGCTGGCGCAAACAACATCACCGTGCTGTGGGCTGCCTTATTACTTAGCTTTATTGGGATGGTTGCCTTACCTCGCTTAGGCTGGCCGTTACGCTGGCAAAACGCGGTGTTACCGATGCGGCAATGGTGGCCGCTATTGCGCGAACACTATCTTGGCGTCGTGTTACTAGCCTTTGCAGTGGTGCTGCAACTGCAGTTTAGTAGTTACAGCCATCTGTGGTCTTGTGTGTTGTTAGTCAGTGTTTTATATGCGGCAGCCTTGAGTGAAAATCGCTCTGAGCTGTGGTTATGGGCGGCGGCGTTGCTGGCATTGGTTTGGCTATTACTGGGGCCTGCACTTAATGCTGACAACTTTAGCTGGACGGACGGCATACTCTTTAATTGGCAGTCATGGGTGTTGCTGCTGACAATACCTGCGGCCTTTGTTAGCGTGCTACTGCCAGCAAGACAACATTGGGCGGCTTTTTTAGCCATCGCACCGATACTATTTCTGGCCGTGTCTTATCAATTAGTGCCGAGTACACTGCAACCGTTAATTCAATTAGGTTGGATGCTATACGGCGCATTGTTAGTGATCCTTCAAAGTATTCTAGCGAAACAGGCAGCAAGTAAAGCGTTGGCTTTTATTCATGCGGCTGGCGCTAACCTCGCGTTAAGTTGGTGTTTTAGCTTATACCTGTCGGCAGCTGCTTTCACGGTAGCTATGGCGTTACAGTTAGTTTTCATTACACAATTAAGCGTTAAACAACGTTTTCCTGTCCCGTCTTGGCTGATCAAGGGGATGGTCGCCTTTGTCTTATTACGTCTTACTTCAGCCCCATTGTTGGGCAGTTATGAAGGCGTCAGTATTCTGGGCTTGCACTGGTCATTGATCGTCTATCCGCTGGTGTTAGCGAGTTTTGGCCTTGCAACCTGGTTATGGCGGCATAGCAGCTTGCGTGGTTGGCTCGAAGGGGCTTGCTTGCAGTTAACGGCGTTATTCGTCACGGTGCAAACGCAATTAGGGTTGCATCCGGGGGCGCTTGATTTTTCTGTTATAGATTTTTACAGTCTAGCGTTACACAGCGCTAATTGGTCTATTTTAGCTTGGGTCTATCAGTGGCGCAGTTATCGGGCCGCGAGCATGCAAACTTTATATCGTTTTGCCGCAGGCTGTTTAGTGGTACTGGTGTTATTTACGCAACTGACCTTGAACGTAAATTATAACCCCTTGCTAAGTGCACAAGACGTAGGGCAGTGGCCGCTACTGAATTGGCTATTCATATTGTGGGCCGTGCCTGCCTTGTGTGCAGCGGGTTTAGCTAACATGCCGCTGCCGCAGCGTTATCGACCTACTGGCTATTATGTGGCTGCGGCCGGTTTGCTGTTGTACCTACTGAGTTCGGTACGGCAGTTTTGGCAAGGGTCACAAATTACCTTAGGTTTAGCCACCAGTAACGCAGAACATTATAGTTATTCTTTAGTGTTGGTGTTAACGGCGGCGGGGCTAATTGTGCTGGCGCAATGGCGTGTTTGGGGCATGCTGCGTAAAGTGGGGTTCTTATTGCTCAGTGCAGCGGTCATTAAAGTATTTGTGTTTGATTTAAATGAGCTGCAAGGTTTATTCCGTGCGGCATCATTTATGGGGTTAGGGTTAAGTTTAGTGTTGTTAAGTGCTATGTTTCAGTGCTTGCAGCAAAAAATGCTTGATCGGCAAGCCCATGCCACAGAATAAGAAAAAGAGCGTTACTGTTCAGTGAACTGCTGATAGCGCCCCTGGTAATCAAAATAGCTTTCGACATGCTGCCAGCTATGTTTCTGTTTTTGTAATAATATCAGCTGCGGCGGCCGAAACCGCTCAGCCAAAGCCACCAGTTGCGCGGCTGTTTTAATGGTGGGTAAAGGTGTCCCGGGCGCTTTGCTGTGCGGTTTAATAAACAAGGCGAAAAGCGCACGGCGTTGAGCCGGGTTTTGTAACTTAAACCAACGATAAAACGGGTTACCTTCGATATCGTAATAACTTACCTTTAAATCGCCGTTATCATCGGATAGCTGCATGTTATGGCAGCGAAAAAGGTGATGATGCTGCTGGTTTAACACTTCGCGTAATCGTTTATCGGGATCAACTAACACCGACTCACATTGCTGACAGCTGCGTGCGGCGATGTCATTCTCGGCGCCACACTCTGGGCAATTGCGGCTCCGATAACGATACTGACATTGTTGAGCCGTATCCTCGATTAAGCCCTGACAACGCCTGCCGTAATGCTCAATAATGTCGCCATCTTGGTCGGTTAACCCCCAGAAAATATTAGCAAAGCCACATTCAGGGCAGAGTACTTGCACCGGTACCGAGCTACTGTTTGGTTTTGCTTGCCCCACTTCAGGGCTAAATAAATCATAACCATTTGCGGCATAATCAATAATTAAACATTCTGTTTTGCCTGCGGCGATGCGTAAACCTCGGCCCACCATTTGTTGAAATAAACTGACAGAGGCGGTTGGGCGTAAAATAGCTATTAAATCAACATGGGGGGCGTCAAAGCCCGTTGTTAATACCGCCACATTTACCAGAAACTTGATTTGTCGATTTTTAAAGGCATCAATCAATTGATCGCGTTCAACTATGGGTGTTTCCGCGGTCAGGATGGCAGCGCTTTGCTGACTGAGTAACTGCATAATTTCGTTGGCATGTTTTACCGTAGCCGCAAAAACAATGATGCCTTGGCGTTGCGTCGCCAAAGTGATTAATTGTTGCATGATCAGTGCGGTTGCCCGACCACTTTTTCCTAAGATAGAGTTCACTTCTGTTTCAGTGTAATCGCCTTCAGCTTTGGGTTTTAGCGAGCTAAAATCGTATTGTGCACTTAAGCCATCATATAAACGTGGCGTTGTTAGGTAACCTTGTTTAATTAAGGGCCTTAGCGGCAAGTCAAAAATACAATATTCAAACGTGGGGTTAAGTGTATTCCCGACCCGGCCATGATAATGTTGCCGATAGATCCAGCCACTGCCCAACCGAAATGGGGTTGCGGTAAGTCCCAACAACTTTATCTCGGGATTGTGTTGTTTCAGTTGGCTTAATAGTTGTTGGTATTGGCTGTCGGTGCTCAGGCTAACGCGATGGCACTCATCAATAATCACTAATGAAAAAGCGCTGGCAAAGGCATCTAAATTACGTACGGCAGACTGTACACTAGCAACCACCGTTTTCGCGCTAGCATCTTTTTGTTGCAGGCCTGCTGCATAAATACTGGCTTTTGCGGTTAAAACGGCCACTTTTTCTGCATTTTGTGCTACCAATTCTTTAACATGCGTTAAAATAAGAACACGTCCTTTGGCACGACGAGCTAGCTCGGCAATCACAATGCTTTTACCTGCCCCAGTTGGTAATACTAATACCGCTGAGGCCGAACGTTGTTGGAAATGGCTAATAGCGGCATTAACGGCCTGTTGTTGGTAATCTCTGAGTTGCACTGTAGGTTCGTTGCTAAGCTAAATTGTCGATAGGTTAGCATAGCCATGGCCATTCGTAGCAAGTTTCCGCCAGATTAGTACAGTAGTAGGAGCCTTATCATGGCAAAACATACGGCCTTTTCCTTACGTATAGAGCAGCGAGTCTTGTGGGTAACCGCCAACGGTTTTTGGACTAAAGCGATCGCGCAACAGTACGTTCGTGAAATGCGTTCATTAGTTTTACCAATTAGCGCAAAACCTTGGGCAGTAGTATTGGATATTCGGCAGTGGGAAATATCTCCAGCCGAAGTGTTTTCGTTACTAAATGAAAACACGGTTTGGTGCTTTGACAATAATCTAAAGCATGTCGAAACTATTGGCGCTGATAATACAATGGTGATGTGGCAGTTTGCCAAGGCGACACAAGCAGTAAAGCCCGCCGATGTTGTAAGTACATTAAAAGATGATGAACTCGCAGCCCGGCAGTCATTGCGAGCTGCCGGGTATCTGTTTTAATATTTAACCGCGTGGCAAATGGATCTTTTTTTCTTGCGACTGGCGGAATAAAACCAAGATTTTGCCGATAACCTGAACTTTTTCAGCGTTGGTTTCTCTGACTATCGCGTCCATAATCAACACTTTTTGTTCTCTATCTTCGCCTGGCACTTTAATTTTAATTAATTCATGAAAGTTTAAAGCGTTATCAATTTCAGCAACCACACCCTCTGTTAAACCGTTACCGCCTAGTAAAATAACGGGTTTTAAATCATGGGCTTTGGTTTTTAAAAATTGTTTTTGTTTATTGGTTAAACTCATAAGGTTAGAATGTCCGTAGAAAAGCTTGAATTATGCCTATTGTAGCGCCATCTACAGCATAAGACTATTTAAGAGTAGTAACATGACTAAGAAAAAACGCTCAGCCAGTTCATCGCGTTGGCTAAAAGAGCATTTTGATGATCAATTTGTACAAAAAGCGCAAAAACTGGGCTTACGTTCGCGTGCTGCGTTTAAATTAGAAGAGATCCAGCAACAAGACAAATTGGTTAAACCGGGTATGACAGTGGTAGATTTAGGCTCAGCCCCTGGTAGTTGGTCTCAGTTTGTGGTGGGATTAGTGGGTAAAGAGGGTACGGTCATTGCCTGTGATATTTTACCCATGGATCCATTGGCCGGGGTCGCTTTTTTACAGGGTGATTTTCGAGAGGAAGCTGTTTTAGAGGCATTACTGAGCCGGATCGGTGGTAAAACCGTAGATGTGGTATTATCTGATATGGCACCGAACATGAGTGGCAATGACACTACCGATCAAGCCCGTTCTGTTTATTTAGTTGAGTTGGCATTAGACATGTGCCAAAAAGTTTTGAAGCAAAATGGCAGTTTTGTAGTCAAAGTGTTTCAGGGAGAGGGTTTTGAGCAATTCCTGAAAGATGTACGCGCCGCCTTTAGTAATGTGAAAATTCGTAAGCCTGATTCGTCGCGTGCCCGTTCACGCGAGACATATATCGTGGCCACCGGCTTTAAACTTTAGTAAAGTAGTCCGGTATTAATGATTTTTAGAGTAAAGATGAGGTTATAACCTTGAGTGACATGGCAAAAAATCTGATTGTCTGGTTAGTAATCGCTGTTGTACTGATGTCAGTATTCAATAGCTTTGGGCCGAGTGAAAACACCGACCGCCAGACTAGCTACACCCAGTTTGTAAAAGAAGTTAATCAGGGGCTGATCCGCGAAGTGAAGATTGAGCGTTCAGGCGTGATTACGGGCGTTAAGCGCAGCGGTGAGCGTTTTGAAACCGTGTTGCCAGTGAATGACCCTGACCTGATCAAAGACCTTTATAACAACGACGTTCGGGTACTGGGTGCGAAACCCGAAGAAAGTAGCTGGTTAGCTACCATCTTTATCTCTTGGTTCCCAATGCTGTTGTTAATCGGTGTCTGGATTTTCTTTATGCGTCAGATGCAAGGCGGCGGTGGCAAAGGCGCCATGTCGTTTGGCAAAAGCAAAGCGCGCTTAATGGGTGAAGACCAAATTAAGACTACGTTTGCTGATGTTGCTGGCTGTGACGAAGCAAAGGAAGAAGTTTCAGAGTTGGTTGAATATCTACGCGACCCTTCACGTTTCCAGAAGCTCGGCGGTAAGATCCCTAAGGGGATTTTAATGGTGGGCCCACCAGGTACAGGTAAAACGCTGTTAGCAAAAGCGATTGCTGGCGAAGCGAAAGTGCCTTTCTTTACTATTTCTGGTTCTGATTTTGTTGAAATGTTCGTGGGTGTCGGTGCTTCTCGGGTACGGGATATGTTCGACCAAGCCAAAAAAGCCGCACCTTGCATTATCTTCATCGATGAGATTGATGCCGTAGGCCGTCAGCGTGGTGCCGGTTTAGGTGGTGGTCACGATGAACGTGAACAAACGCTTAACCAAATGCTGGTCGAAATGGATGGTTTTGATGGCAACGAAGGCGTGATTATTATTGCTGCAACGAACCGTCCCGATGTGCTTGATGCAGCGTTACTGCGTCCAGGCCGTTTCGATCGTCAAGTTGTGGTCGGTTTACCCGATGTGCGCGGTCGTGAGCAAATTTTAAAAGTACACATGCGTAAAGTACCGATGGCAGATGATGTGAAAGCCAGTGTTATTGCACGAGGTACACCAGGTTTTTCAGGTGCTGACTTGGCAAACTTGGTCAACGAAGCAGCGTTATTTGCCGCTCGAGGTAATCGCCGAGTTGTTAGCATGGAAGAGTTTGAACGTGCTAAAGACAAGATTATGATGGGTGCAGAACGCCGTTCTATGGTGATGACGGATGCCGAGAAAGAAATGACGGCATACCATGAAGCAGGCCATGCTATTATTGGTTGTTTAGTTCCTGAGCATGATCCTGTGCACAAAGTGACGATTATTCCGCGTGGCCGTGCCTTGGGTGTGACCTTCTTTTTACCAGAGCAAGATGCCATTAGCGTTAGCCGTCGTAAGCTAGAAAGTAAAATTTCCGTTGCTTATGGTGGGCGTTTAGCAGAAGAAGTGATTTACGGTTTAGATGCGGTGTCGACCGGTGCTTCGCAAGATATTAAATACGCGACCTCGATTGCTCGTAACATGGTGACACAATGGGGTTTCTCTGAGAAGTTAGGGCCGTTGTTATATGCTGAAGAAGAAGGTGAAGTATTCTTAGGCCGTAGCATGGGCAAATCGAACAATATGTCAGATGAGACCGCCTCGATTATCGATTCTGAAATCAAAGCCATTATCGATCGTAACTATAATCGGGCAAAACAGCTGCTAGATGAAAACATGGACATTTTACATGCCATGAAAGATGCGCTGATGTTGTATGAAACCATTGATGCACGTCAGATTAAAGAGTTGATGGAGCGTAAAGCAGTTAGCCAGCCTGAAAACTGGGAACCGCGTGATAAGGACAGTAAAGGCGGCGATGATGATAAGTCAGCGCCATCTGCTGCGCCTACCGCAACGGATAAACCCTCTGAAGGCAACGTGCACTAAGTCACTTACATGCCTTATCAAAGCAGTTATAATAACAACCCCGGCTTGTCCGGGGTTTTGTTTTTAGCGGAGTAAGCCACATGCAGTTACAGTTACCTCGGCAACGTTCTCTTAGTTTAGATCGACCACAAATCATGGGAATATTAAATATTACCCCTGATTCATTTTCAGATGGTGGTAAACACCAAGTTCTGGATCAAGCCTTATTTAGTGCAGAGCAAATGTTGCGTGACGGCGCAACCATTCTCGATGTCGGTGGTGAGTCCACACGACCTGGTGCTGCAGCCGTTTGCTTAACTGAAGAATTAGCGCGAGTTATCCCCGTAATCAGCGCTTTACGCCAACGTTTTGATTGTGCCATTTCGATTGATACCAGTAAAGCTGAGGTGATGTCAGCGGCCGTTCAGGCTGGCGCCGATATGATTAATGATGTCTGTGCTTTGCAAGCTCCTGCGGCGCTAGAAACTGCCGCTGCGTTGCAAGTTCCCGTTTGCATTATGCATATGCAAGGGGCGCCTCGTACCATGCAACATGATCCACAATATCAGCAACTGGTACCTGAAGTACTGGCGTTTTTATTGGCCAGAGCAGAGGCATGTCAGCAAGCAGGCATTCCTGCGAGTCAAATTGTGCTCGATCCTGGTTTTGGTTTTGGTAAAACCTTAGCGCATAATTATCAGTTGTTAGCCGCATTAGATCAATTTGTGGCAAGCGGTTATGCGGTGCTTGCCGGTATGTCACGTAAAAGTATGATTGGCCAGTTACTAGCGTTACCAACGTCAGAAAGGCTTGCTGGCAGTCTTGCATGTGCTAGCTTAGCGGCTTATGCTGGCGCACAAATTATTCGTGTGCATGATGTTAAAGAAAGTGTGCAAGCAGTACGCGTTGCTGCTGCGGCCCGTTATGGAGTTAAATAATGACAAGAAAATATTTTGGAACTGATGGTGTACGCGGTCGCGTTGGTGAATTTCCTATTACCCCTGAATTTGCCATGAAATTGGGTTGGGCCGCGGGTCGAGTATTATCTCAGCGCGGTACACGCAAAGTATTGATCGGTAAAGATACGCGTATTTCAGGTTATTTATTAGAAACGGCATTAGAAGCAGGCTTAATTGCCGCCGGTATTGATGTGCGCTTATTGGGCCCAATGCCTACACCTGCCGTCGCCTATTTAACGCGTACTTTCCGAGCCGAAGCCGGTATTGTGATTAGTGCTTCACATAATCCTTATTATGATAATGGCATTAAGTTTTTCTCCGCTGATGGTATGAAACTGGCGGATGAGATTGAATTGGCGATTGAGCACGAGCTTGAACAACCAATGATTTGTGAATCGTCAGAAAAGCTCGGTAAAGCAGAGCGTATCAATGATGCGGCGGGTCGTTATATTGAATTCTGTAAAAGTCACCTTAATAACAACTTGTCGCTCAGTGGTTTAAAAATCGTCATCGATTGTGCTCATGGAGCAACTTACCATATTGCACCTGCGGTTTTTAAAGAACTGGGTGCTGAAGTTATCGCGATCGGCTGTAAGCCAGATGGTTTAAATATTAATGAAAAGTGCGGCGCAACACATACTGAGTTGTTACGCGCAACCGTGTTAGAAAAACAAGCTGATCTGGGTATTGCCTATGATGGCGATGGTGATCGCGTGATGATGGTCGATCAACATGGCCGCGTACTAGATGGTGACGAGATTGTTTATATCATTGCACGTGCTGCCAAAGAAGCCGGTACTTTAAAAGGTGGCGTTGTTGGCACCTTAATGAGCAATATGGGTTTAGAATTAGCTTTAGCTGAATTGGATATCCCGTTTGCGCGCAGTGCCGTAGGTGATCGTTACGTTATGGAATTACTCCGAGAAAAGAACTGGCGCATTGGCGGTGAAAATTCTGGCCATGTGTTAAATCTTGATTACACCTGCACCGGAGATGGCATTATTGCCTCATTACAAGTCCTCACTGCTATGCTCTCTAGCGGCAAAAGCTTGGCGCAATTAATGAGCGATATGCGTAAGTTACCGCAGGTACTGGTCAACGTGAAATTTGCTAAAGGTTCTACGCCATTAGATAAAGTTAACGTAAAAGAATGTATTGCTGCAGTAGAGCGCGATCTGGCAGGAAAGGGCCGCGTGCTGATCCGTAAATCAGGTACCGAGCCATTGATCCGAGTGATGGTTGAAGGTGAAGATGCCGACACCGTTCGTCAATATGCTGAAAAAATTGCTGATGCAGTAAAAATTGCTAGTTAGGATGAGTTAATAAATAGACAATTAGCCGCGCTGCCGCGGCTAAAGCTTGTTCTAAAGCAGAAGCTTAGTTACTATCAACAGGTGTAAGCTAAGGATACTGCCTAATGTCACGTAAAAAGCTTGTTGCCGCCAATTGGAAAATGAATGGCTCATCAGCGCTGGTCAATATGATCAGCACAACATTGCAATCAATAGCACCGCAAGTGGATATTTTAATCTGCCCTCCCGCTACGTTGTTAAGCGCTTTTCCAACAGCGCATGCTTTTCAGCTGGGCGGTCAAGATATCAGTGCGCATGTAGCGGGTGCCTATACCGGCCAAATAAGTGCTGAATTGTTGTTAGCGGCTGGCGCTCGTTATGCACTAGTAGGGCACTCTGAACGTCGTGAATATCAATTTGAAACTGATCAGCTAATTGCTGCAAAAGTAGCCACTGCAGTCGCTGCAGGCTTAACACCCCTTTTATGTATTGGCGAAACGTTAGCAGAACGGCAGCAAGAAAAAACCGAGCAGGTTATTGCGAAACAGTTAGCGGCAGTGTATGCTTCGCACCCCGAATTGCTGCAGAAATCGGTGCTAGCATATGAACCGATTTGGGCGATAGGTACTGGTGAGTCAGCAACACCGGAGCAGGCACAACAGATACATGCCTTTATCCGTGCTGAGTTAGCTAAGTATGATGCCGACGCGGCGCAACAGGTAAAAATTTTATATGGTGGCAGTGTTAATGCAGAAAATTGTGCTGCATTATTTACTCAACCAGACATAGACGGTGCTTTAGTTGGCGGTGCTAGCTTAAAACCCGAAGAATTTGCGCAAATTTGCCTTAGTGCAAAGGAATAAGCATGTACGATTTATTTGTAATTTGTTATTTGTTAGTTTCGTTAGCCCTTATTTTATTAGTGTTAATTCAACACGGTAAAGGCGCTAGCATGGGCGCAGCATTTGGTGCTGGTGCTTCTGGTACAGTATTTGGTTCAAGCGGTACGGGTAATTTCTTAACGAAAACCACTACCTTTTTGGCAATTTTATTTTTTATGTTGAGCTTAGTATTAGGTAACTTAACCGCTAAGCAAAGCAAGCCAGATGATGGCTCAGATTTTTTCCAATCTGTTCCGGTAACAACCGAACAGGCTCCTGCCAAGAAAGATGACGTTAACGACATCCCGGTAGGTAATTAAGTTTTATACGCCGAGGTGGTGAAATTGGTAGACACGCTATCTTGAGGGGGTAGTGTCTTCGGACGTGCGGGTTCAAGTCCCGCTCTCGGCACCAAATTAACGTAAGCAGTAGCTTGCGCTATCAGTACAGGCACTATATAATGTGCACCAGTTACGGACGCGGGATGGAGCAGCCTGGTAGCTCGTCGGGCTCATAACCCGAAGGTCGTCGGTTCAAATCCGGCTCCCGCAACCAACTTTCAGTTTAAACTTATTACTAACAGTTGATGCAACAATTCTTAACTCAACAGGTTAGGCGCACTGGTACAAGTTTAATAAGTCTTTGAAAGAGGTGTCGTAACAGCGGTCGTAGATGTTGATACAACTCCCGCCCCATTAAATATTCATTGCGCATTGGCGATATGCATAATGATTGGATGTGAATTCGCCCCGCTTGTTCGGGGCTTTTTCGTATCTGGAGTTAGTGTTTATGCAGTAATGGGCGCTTTGCCCATTTTTTATTTGTGTTTCGGAGGTTTTTTTTGGCTAAACAAGAACAGCAACTAACAGAGCTGCTGACGCCGACTGTGGAGACAGCCGGTTATCAATTGTGGGGTATCGAACTGGTGCGAGCCGGTCGTCATACTACACTGAGAGTGTTTATCGATAAAGCAGATGGCATTACAGTCGAAGACTGTGCCCTGATCAGTCGAGAAATCAGCGCTTTGCTGGATGTTGAGGATCCAATCCCAACAGAGTATACCCTTGAAGTATCTTCACCAGGCTTGGATCGGCCGTTGTTCACCGAAGCACAATTCACCCAATATGTTGGCCATAAACTTGAGGTTAAATTAACGATACCTCAAGATAGTCGACGTAAATTCAAAGGGTTACTAACAAGCTTCGATGGCGACATGTTAGTAATAGAAGTGGATGGCAAACCCTATAGTTTGCTTTTCGATAATATTGATAAAGCAAACGTGGTACCGGTTTTTTAAGCGTCCCGGGTTAGCGTCAAAGCGAGGCATATAATGGCAAAAGAGATATTATTAGTTGTTGATGCGGTTTCAAATGAAAAATCAGTGCCACGGGAAAAGATTTTCCAAGCACTGGAGTTTGCATTAGCCGCCGCCACTAAAAAGAAAAATGAAGGCGATATTGAAGTTCGGGTTAGCATCGATCGCAAAACCGGTAGTTATGATACTTTCCGCCGTTGGGAAGTGATCGCAGATGATGCCGTCATGGAACACCCATACCGTGAAATGACTTTATCAGCAGCACAGTATGACGAGCCAAACGTTAAGTTAGGTGATTTTGTTGAAGAGCAAATCGACTCTGTCGAATTTGACCGTATCACCACGCAAATGGCGAAACAAGTTATCGTACAAAAAGTACGTGAAGCTGAACGTTCACAAGTTGTTGAAGCGTATATTGACCAAGTGGGTGAGTTAGTCACCGGCGTGGTTAAAAAAGTGAATCGTGAAAGTATTATCGTCGATTTAGGTAACAACGCTGAAGCTATGTTACCACGCGAAGAAATGTTACCGCGTGAAACCTATCGCCCAGGTGACCGTATTCGTACATTATTATTTGATGTAAAACCAGAAGCTCGTGGTGCACAGCTGTTTTTAAGCCGTGCCAAGCCAGAAATGTTGTTAGAGTTGTTCCGCATTGAAGTGCCAGAAATTGGCGAAGAAATGATTGAACTTCGCGGAGCAGCGCGCGATCCAGGTTCACGTGCCAAGATTGCGGTTAAAAGCAATGACCGTCGCATTGATCCTGTAGGTGCTTGTGTTGGTATGCGTGGTTCACGTGTTCAAGCCGTATCAAACGAGCTAGGTGGTGAGCGGGTTGATATCGTGTTGTATGACGATAACGATGCTCAATTTGTAATTAACGCTATGGCGCCGGCTGAAGTTGCTTCTATCATTGTTGATGAAGATGCCCACTCTATGGATATCGCTGTTGAAGAGTCAAATCTGGCGATGGCGATTGGTCGCAATGGTCAAAACGTGCGTTTAGCAAGCCAATTAACAGGTTGGGAACTGAACGTTATGTCAGTTGCTGCCATGAAAGCAAAGCATCAAGAAGAAACGGCTAAAGTTCGTCAGGTATTTATGGACGCACTTGAAATCGATGAAGACTTTGCTGATGTGCTGGTTGACGAAGGTTTCTCTACGCTAGAAGAAGTAGCTTACGTGCCTATTAGCGAATTGTTGTCAATCGATGGTTTAGATGAAGAAACGGTTGAGTTACTGCGTAACCGCGCCAAAGATATTCTGACCACACGCGCACTGGCCAGTGAAGAATCACTGGAAGATGCCAAGCCAACAGAACAATTGTTGGCCTTAGAATGTTTAGATACGCATACCGCTTATGTTATCGCCAGCAAAGGGGTGACCACCCTTGATGATTTGGCTGAACTGGGTGTGGATGATTTATTAGAATTAGTTGAAATGACAGAAGATAAAGCTGCAGAGTTAATAATGGCTGCTCGTAATATTGTCTGGTTTAATGAAAGTAACTGAGTAGTCAACGGAGGTAACAACACAAATGGCAGAAGTCACCATAGAAAAGCTGGCCAGTGATGTCGGTACAACTGTTGATCGGTTAGTCCAACAATTTGCTGATGCAGGTATTACCAAGGCCAAAGGCCAATCGGTAACTGAAGAAGAGAAAAAACAATTACTAGAGCACTTGAGCAAAGCCCATGGCGGAAAAGCGCCAGAGCCAGCTAAGTTAACGCTGAAACGCAAAGAAAAGAGCACCTTGAGTGTAGCTGGCGGCGCAGGCCGTAACCGTGAGATCCAGGTTGAAGTGCGTAAGCAAAAAACCTTTATCAAAAAACCGGTAGTTGATGCTGAAACATTGAAAGCGCAAGAAGAAGCGCGTTTAGCTGAAGAAAAAGCCATTGCTGAAGCCAACCGTGCTCGTCAAGAAGCGGAACAAAAAGCCCGTGAAATAGAAATGGCTAAAGCGAAAGAAGAAGCGGAACGCAAAGCCGCTGAAGCAAAAAAACGCGAAGAAGCCAAGCAAGCACAATTATTAAAAGACGATCCGGAAGAAGCGGCTCGTCGTGCAGCGAAAGAAGAAGCGCGCAAAGAAGCTGAACATATTCGTCAGCAACAAGAAGCTGAATCACTGCGTAAGCTAGAAGAAGAAGCCAAGAAGCAAGCTGAAGCCGCACGTAAATTAGCCGAAGAAAACAGCGAGCGTTGGGCGCAGGAAGAAAAGGCTAAATCGACTGAAAAAGACGATTATCACTTAACCAGTAATGAATTTGCCAAGCAAGCTGAAGACGAAGTGGACGCCAAAGAAGAGCGTGCCGGTCGTCGTGGTGTGGGTAAAAAAGCCCCACCAGCTAAAGGTAAAAAGAAAGACGATGGTAACGATAAAGAAGCCTTTAATCGTGCTAATCGCCACACCAAGAAAAAGAAAACGCCTACGAGTATGCAGCATGGCTTTAATAAGCCGGCACAACCTGTTGAGCGTGATGTGAAAATTGGTGAGACCATTACGGTTGCTGAACTGGCCTCTAAAATGGCCGTTAAAGCTTCAGAAGTGATCAAGACGATGATGAAGATGGGCGCTATGGCGACTATCAACCAAGTTATCGACCAAGAAACTGCTGCGATCGTTTGTGAAGAGATGGGTCATAAGTTTACCCTGACTAAAGAAAACGAGTTAGAAGAAGCGGTCATGTCTGATCGTGAAGGTCAGGGCGAATTAGAATCACGAGCGCCGGTTGTGACTGTTATGGGTCACGTTGACCATGGTAAAACTTCACTACTGGACTACATCCGTAAAGCGAAAGTGGCCGCAGGCGAAGCCGGTGGTATTACTCAGCATATCGGTGCTTATCACGTAGAAACTGAACGTGGCATGGTGACTTTCCTGGATACACCCGGCCACGCGGCCTTTACTTCAATGCGGGCTCGTGGTGCGAAAGCAACCGATATCGTTATTTTAGTTGTTGCGGCGGACGATGGCGTAATGCCACAAACTCGCGAAGCTATCCAACATGCTAAAGCCGGTAACGTGCCTTTAGTGGTTGCGGTGAACAAGATTGATAAGCCTTCAGCGGATCCAGATCGGGTACGTAATGAATTATCACAGTTCGATGTTATTTCAGAAGATTGGGGTGGCGATACACAGTTCGTTCCAGTATCTGCGAAAACAGGTGAAGGTATTGATGATCTGTTAGAAGCGATCTTGAACCAAGCCGAATTGCTTGAACTAAAAGCCGTACATAAAGGTTTAGGTCGTGGTGTGGTTATTGAATCACGCTTAGACAAAGGCCGTGGTCCTGTGGCGTCTATCCTGGTTCAGGAAGGCACCTTAAAGCAAGGCGATGTGGTGCTGTGTGGTTTTGAATATGGCCGTGTGCGGGCAATGCGTGACGAAAACGGTAAAGAAATCAAAACTGCTGGGCCGTCAATTCCTGTTGAGATCTTAGGTTTATCTGGCGTACCGGAAGCCGGTGACGAAGTCACCGTGGTGAAAGACGAGCGTAAAGCCCGTGAAGTGGCCTTGTATCGTCAAGGCAAATTCCGCGATGTAAAACTGGCTCGTCAGCAGAAATCTAAACTGGAAAACATGTTTGCTAACATGACTGAAGGTGACGTTTCTGAACTGAATATCGTTCTGAAAGGTGACGTACAAGGTTCGGTGCAAGCGATCACTGAATCCTTGATGAAGTTGTCTACAGACGAAGTGAAGGTTCGGATTGTTGGCTCAGGCGTCGGTGGTATTACTGAAACTGACGTGACCTTGGCTGCTGCATCATCAGCAATCGTTATTGGTTTCAACGTACGTGCCGATGGTACTGCGCGCAAACTGGTTGAAGAAGAAGGCCTAGATTTACGTTATTACAGCATCATTTATGAACTGTTAGACGAAGTCAAAGCGGCGATGACGGGTATGTTAGCACCAGAGTTTAAACAGCAAATCATTGGTTTAGCACAGGTTCGTGACGTATTCCGTTCGCCGAAGTTTGGCGCTGTTGCAGGCTGTATGGTTACCGAAGGCTTAATCAAGCGAAATGCTCCAATCCGCGTACTGCGTGATAACGTGGTCATTTTCGAAGGTGAGCTAGAATCACTACGTCGCTTTAAAGACGACGTGAATGAAGTTAGAAATGGCTTTGAATGTGGTATCGGTGTGAAGAACTACAACGACGTGCGCGAAGGCGACCAGATCGAAGTGTTCGAGACTATTCAAGTCGAACGTACTCTATAATAGATGACGTGACACGTTAATACAGGGGCACGTGTTGCCCCTGTTGTGTTTATGCCAATATGACTCAGTAGCAAAAATGCTGAGCAGGGCAACAAGGAAATAAGGTATGGCCAAAGAATTTTCCCGGGTAGACCGGCTTTCACAGCAAGTGAAAAAAGAAATGGCGGTGATCCTGCAACGTGAGATTAAAGATCCGCGCTTGCACAGCATGATCACCGTTTCTGATGTTGAAGTGTCTCGCGATTTATCGCATGCCAAGGTATTTGTCACCTTTTTAGGTATGGATAACGAGAAAGTCGAAGACAACTTAAAGATTTTGAATGATGCCGCCGGTTATGTGCGCAGTTTAATTGGTAAACGTATTGAGACGCGCATCGTGCCACACATTCGTTTTGCTTTTGATCAGTCGCTAAACGAAGGTATCCGGATGGCCACCTTGGTGGCATCGGTACGGCAAGAAGATCAACGTAAACGCCAAGAAATCGGTCACAACGACGATGAGCCAGCGGAAGAGCAGCGTAAAGGCGGCGAGGAAGCGTAATGCGGGCGCGGAAAAACGCTCGGCAAGTGCATGGTATCTTGTTGTTAGACAAGCCTTTAGAAGTGAGCAGTAATGGTATTTTGCAGCGAGTACGCTGGTTATATCAAGCGGCTAAAGCCGGTCATACTGGCGCCTTAGATCCGATGGCGTCTGGCTTACTGCCCATTTGTTTTGGTGAAGCCACTAAGTTTAGTCAGTTTTTACTGGATACCGATAAAACTTATCAAGTGACTGCCCTGTTTGGTGTTCGTACTAGCACTAGCGATGCTGAAGGGGAAGTGGTCAGTGAAAAGCCGGTACAGTTTACTGACAGCGATCTCGAACAGGCTATGCAAGCGTTGCGAGGTGATATTTTACAAGTGCCGACCATGTTTTCAGCGCTTAAATACCAAGGCCAACCCTTATACAAATATGCACGCCAAGGTATTGAAGTTCCGCGCGCGGCACGGCCTATCAGTATTTTTCGTTTCGAGTTAGTCCAGCGTACAGCTGATCGTGCCGATTTTATTGTGCATTGCTCTAAAGGGACTTACATTCGCACGTTAATTGATGATTTAGGTGAAGCTTTGGGCTGTGGTGCGCATGTGGCTGCGTTACATCGGATCCAAGTAGGTCCTTTTACGGCAGCGCAAATGCTCGCGCCAAGCGCACTGGAACCACTCAACACCGCTGCTGATTGGGCCGCGCTGGACAACTTATTATTGCCGATGGACGCGGGTTTGGTTGCTATGCCAGCGTTGACCTTGGATGCTCAGCAAGAGCACGCACTTATGCATGGCCAAACCTGTCAGCTAAGCCATGCCGATATTGACAGTATAAAACTGTATAATCAGGCGGCACAGTTTATTGGCATTGGCACGATTGAGAGCGGAGAGCTTCGTAGTCGTCGTTTAGTCAATTTATCGTTACTGAGCGCTTAACTTACCTTGTAAAGCTCATCAAGGGCGGGTAAAATGCGCAACAGTATTGCTGCCGCTGGATGAGTGATCGGCGGTGAGCGTATCTTAGTTCACTCACATTTGGAGACATACCATGTCATTAAGCGCTGCCGTTAAGGCACAAATCGTTGCTGATTACGCTGTTAAAGCCGGCGATACTGGTTCACCAGAAGTACAGGTTGCCCTGTTAACTGCGTCAATCACTCACCTGCAAGGTCACTTTGCTGAGCACAAACACGATTTCCACTCTCGTCGTGGTTTGTTACGTATGGTTAGCCAGCGTCGTAAACTTTTAGATTACTTAAAAGGCAAAGACCAGGAGCGTTATGCTACTCTGATCGGCCGTTTAGGCTTACGTCGTTAATTATTAACGCTGTAATAAAAAGAGGCTTTTTAGCCTCTTTTTTTATGCCTTTTAAAATAAGTTAGTCCAAGTGTTGAACTATCTTTTGTAACAGGTTACAGAGTATACTGTGTAGGTAAAAAACACAGAGAAAAACATCGCAATTCGGCGATTAAGATTAAGGAAATACACACGTGACTCCCATCGTAAAATCATTTCAGTTTGGCCAACATACTTTCACTTTAGAAACCGGCGTAATCGCCCGTCAGGCAGATGCCGCAGTACTGGCCAGCCTGGGAGATACTTCTGTTTTAGTAACTGTCGTTGGTAAGAAAGAACCTAAACCTGGTCAGGATTTCTTTCCTTTAACCGTAAACTACCAGGAAAAAATGTATGCAGCTGGCCGTATACCGGGTGGCTTTTTCAAACGTGAAGGTCGGCCAAGTGAAGGCGAAACTTTAACCAGTCGTTTAATCGACCGTCCGATCCGTCCCTTGTTCCCAGAAGGCTTCACTAACGAAGTGCAAGTTATCGCCACGGTTGTGTCGGTACAGCCTGAAATTCAACCGGATATCGTAGCGTTAATTGGTACTTCTGCTGCGTTAGCTTTATCAGGTATTCCATTTGCAGGCCCAATCGGTGCTGCCCGTGTTGGTTATATCAATAATCAATATGTGTTAAACCCATCTGAAGAAGAGCTAAAAAGCTCGAAATTAGATTTGGTTGTTGCCGGTACGCACAACGCAGTATTAATGGTTGAATCTGAAGCGGGCATCCTGTCAGAAGACGTGATGTTAGGCGCAGTCATGTATGGTCATGGGCAATTTCAAACTGCCATTACTGCCATCAATGAATTAGCGGCTGAAGCGGCAAAAACACCTTGGAACTGGCAAGCTCCAGCGAAAAACTTACCGTTGATCGCTAAAGTTGCTGAACTGGCAACGGCTGATCTGGGTGAAGCTTACCAAATTACAGAAAAAGCCAAACGTTACGAGCGTATAGCTGAAATTAAGAATGCCTTACTAGCGAAGTTAACAGAAGAGTTAGCGGAAGGCGAAGAGCTGAATAAAAACGAATTTGGCGATATCTTCCACGACTTGGAAAGTAAAGTAGTGCGCAGCCGTATCACTAAAGGCGAGCCGCGTATCGATGGCCGTGATCCAGAGATGATCCGTGGTTTAAGCGTAATGACGGGTGTCTTACCACGTACGCACGGTTCTTCTTTATTTACTCGCGGTGAAACGCAAGCGTTAGTCACCTGTACCTTAGGTACTGCGCGCGATGCGCAAAACATCGACGACTTGTTAAGTGCGAAAACTGATACCTTTATGTTGCACTACAACTTCCCGCCGTACTGTGTGGGTGAAACCGGTATGGTTGGTTCACCGAAGCGTCGTGAAATCGGTCATGGCCGTTTAGCGAAACGCGGTGTGTTAGCCGTAATGCCTGACTTCGAAGACTTCCCGTACACGGTACGCATCGTGTCTGAAATCACTGAATCAAACGGCTCAAGCTCCATGGCTTCAGTTTGTGGTTCATCATTAGCCTTAATGGATGCAGGTGTACCTATCAAAGCGTCTGTAGCCGGTATCGCGATGGGCTTGGTAAAAGAAGGCGACGATTTCGTAGTCTTATCTGACATCTTAGGTGATGAAGATCACTTAGGTGACATGGACTTTAAAGTGGCCGGTACTACTGAAGGTATTACTGCTCTGCAAATGGACATCAAAATCGACGGTATTACCAAAGAGATCATGCAAACGGCGTTAAAACAGGCTAAAGCTGCGCGTTTACATATCCTGAACGTAATGGATCAAGCCATTAGTGGTCACCGTGAAGAGATGTCTGAATATGCACCACGTATTTACACCATGAAGATTAATCCGGAGAAAATCCGTGAAGTTATCGGTAAAGGTGGCGCAGTTATTCGTCAAATCACTGAAGAGTCAGGTACAACGATTGAGCTGGAAGACGACGGTAGCATCAAAATTGCTGCAACCACGGCTAAAGCGGCGCAAATCGCTATCGACAAAATCAATGCGATTACTGCTGAGATCGAAGTGGGTACCATTTACCAAGGTGAAGTGGTGCGTATCGTTGATTTCGGTGCTTTCGTTAACGTGTTACCTGGTAAAGATGGCTTAGTGCACATTTCACAAATCTCGGATGAGCGCGTGCAAAATGTGGCTGACCACTTACAAGTAGGCCAGAAAGTTGACGTTAAAGTGTTAGAAGTTGACAAGCAAGGTCGCGTACGTTTAAGCATCAAAGAAGCGGCGGCTAAGCCTGCTGCTGAAGCGCCAACAGAAGCTTAACGTGAAAAGAGTGCTCTTACCGCTAGCCCTGATCACGGGGCTAATGAGCTTAGCAGGTTGCGCTCAGCAACCTGCAGTCACTATGCAACAAGCTTGGCTAACACCAGAGCCTTTGCCAGTGCCTTATCGTAATGAACTGGCCATTGCCCGTTTAACGGAAATTCTACAACGGGCTGAGCTGACAGATGAGCAAAGTGCCCAGTTGTTTTATGACCGTGGCGTGATGTATGACAGCGTTGGTTTGCGTTCGTTGGCGCGTTTAGACTTTATGCGCGCGTTGCGTTTTAAGCCTGACATGGCCGATGCCTATAATTTTATGGGTATTCATTACACGCTTAGCGGTAATTTTGATCAGGCGTATGAAGCTTTTGATTCTACGCTTGAGTTAGCGCCGGATTATGATTTTGCTTATCTTAATCGCGCTATCGCCTTTTATTACGCAGGCCGTAATGACCTTGCGCAAGCTGATTTTCAACAGTTTTTGCAAGCGAAGCCTGACGACCCTTACCGGATCTTATGGCGCTATATTGGCTTTGCCGAAACCGATGCAACTGCTGCACTAGCCAGTTTAACAGCGCAACTTGCTCGCTTAGAACCCACAGATTGGAGTACCAATTTGGTACGCTTTTATGCGGGCCAATTAAGTGAAGAAGCGTTATTGCAAAGCATGTTGCAAGATGTCAGCGATCGTAAACAGTTAGCGGAACGCCTATGCGAAAGCTACTTTTACTTAGCGAAATGGCATCAAGCCCAGGGTAATAATGCACAAGCGATGATCTACTACCATCAAGCCTTGGCAACCAATGTTTATGAGTTTGTTGAACATCGTTATGCACGATTAGAAATGGCGCGCCTTCGTGGTGAAGCACTCAGTGATGCCCAAGTTGATCTTAACTAAGTTAAGTCATTTCCTGAAAAAAAGCCGGCTTGCTGGCTTTTTTGTTTTTCTATGCCTGTTGGGTTGTCAGCCGTCATCGCCGACAACCGAGCAACAATTACTGGCCAAAGCGCAGACCGATGCCGTAGCGGCTCGCACCTTGGCACAGCAGCGCTTAGCAAGCAACGAGTTAGAAGCCTCGCTGCAGTGGTGGCGCCATGCCGCCAGCTTAGGGGCTGATGATGCATTATTGCATGCTATTCAATTGCAGCAGCGGCTTGAAGGGCCTTTAGCAACCGCGCATTGGTTGCAACAGCAGTTAGTAGAGCAACCACAGCTAACCGCAGACTTACCGAACAGTATCTTGATGGAGTTAGGCTTATGGCCAGAAAGCTTGGATAATATGTCTGTTGCTTGGCAAAGCCCGGCAGGTTGTCGTTTAACGCTGCAACCGGTTGTGACGCAAGCCGAGGGAGAACGCAGCTGGCACAGCCTGCAGCAAGCTTGGCAGGCTGATCCGCAATTGGCGAGTTTGCCGGTATGTTTTAAGCCGTTGCTGCGTATTACCAGCACCGCCTTAAATTGTTCAGAGGTAACGGCTGCTAGAATACACTGTGATTATCAAGCGTTAAGCGACGCCGTGTTAGCGGGTGATTTTCAGCAGTTACTGGTGGTGGCTGGGCGCGGTATCGCCAGTTATAACAATGGTATTGTGCAGTTACCCGCACAGGCGAATTTAGCCTTACTGCGCCATGAGTTTTTACATATTGCTGGGTTTTTAGATGAATATGCGCTGTCAGCAATCAGTGCGCGCGAGGTATGTCGGGCGGGTCGTATAGCGCCGAATTTGTTGATCGGAAATAGCCCTGAGCTGGTTACCCGTTATCAACAGCAATATGCCATTAACAACCTTACTGATTTAACGCTTACGCCGGTAGACACTTGTCGCGCGGTGAATATGCAGGCTTATCGACCGATCGCGGCGCTTAACCCAATGCGCCATCTTGAGGCACCATTACCGCCGTTATATTGGCAGCTGTTACAGCAGCAATTAGCACAGTCGGAGCAATTAATGCCCGTACAATATTATTTTGCTTTTTTAGCGCGGCAACAACAGGCGTGGCAGCACTGGCAACGCTATATGCAAGCGGCGGCCGCCTTTGGTTATCCTGCCGCGATTGCGGCGTTACAGGTGGAAGGTTAGTCCAGATTACTCAGCTCAGCTAATTCACGGCTTAATAACTCAGGATCACCAAGATTCAATTCTAATAAACGCCGCAGATGGCTGATGCTATCAATATCAATCTTTGTGCAATGTAGCCCTACGCAATCGGCATGCTCGTGTGCAATGGTGACTTGCATGGTCAGTACTTCGGTCGAGCCACTTAATTGCAATTGCAGTAACATAGGCTCAGTCGTGTTTGGCAAGGGCTCGCTAGGTTTTTTGACCAGAGCACCTTTTAACGATAAGTCAAATATCTCGGTAGGATAGCGTTTACCCGCAGCTGCTAAAAAGGCTTCGCTAAAAAATCTTACACGCTTGTTATGCCGTTGCTCCATCATACCCACCTTTTAATTAGTTGTTTTAAGCTTAAACCATTAGCAGCTATAACGGAAATCGCTTTGTATAATTTAATCAGGCTCTGTCGATTTTATAAGGCAGTTAATAAGCGAGAGAGCGGTTGTCGCAACAGGCTTCTGATGGTGAATAAGCTTTATAGCAAAACGCCACGATAAACGCGGCGTTTTTTACTAAGCAAAATCTTATTTAGATTTTATGGCTAAGAATATCTTCACCCGCGGCTTGGCGATCAGCATGATAGCTTGAACGAACAAAAGGACCGCAGGCGGCATGTTTAAAACCGATGCTGTCGGCAAAGGTTTTGATTTCATCAAACTCGGCCGGTGGCATATAACGTTTTACCGGTAAATGGTGTTTGCTCGGTTGTAAGTACTGTCCTACGGTGAGCATATCGACTTTATGTTCCCGCAGATCGCGCAGCACTTCCAGCAATTCTTCTGTGGTTTCGCCTAAACCCACCATTAAGCCAGATTTAGTCGCGACGTTCGGGTGCGCTTCTTTAAAGCGCTTTAACAATTGCAGTGACCATTTGTAATCGGCACCCGGGCGAGCCAATTTATAGAGGCGTGGTGCCGTTTCCAAGTTGTGGTTAAACACATCCGGTGGGCTTTTGCTTAAGATGTCTAATGCCACATCCATCCGACCACGGAAATCGGGCACCAATACTTCAATTTTGATTTCGGGGTTGTATTTCCGGATGGCGTCAATACAGTCCGCAAAATGCTGTGCACCCCCATCGCGTAAATCATCGCGATCGACTGAGGTAATCACCACATATTTTAATTTCATATCGCGAATGGTTAGGCCGAGTTTTTCTGGCTCTTCGGCGCTCGGTGGTAATGGTCGACCGTGCGCAACATCACAAAATGGGCAACGACGGGTACAGATAGCACCCAAGATCATAAAGGTTGCCGTACCATGATTAAAACACTCAGAGAGGTTAGGGCATGATGCCTCCTCACAGACCGAATGCAAACCGTGTTTGCGTAATGCCCCTTTAATTTCGTCGATACGTTCAGAGCTTTTCGGTAATTTGATTTTTAGCCAGTCAGGCTTGCGCAGCATTTCTGCACGCTCGGTGGGTAACACTTTAACAGGGATCAGCGCCATTTTTTCGGCATCGCGCAATTTAACGCCGGGTTCCATACGTGCTGTTTTGGTCATATTAATTTTCTAACCCCGTTTTGAACACTGGTACTGTAATGGCCAAGTGCTGTTGAAATAATTCTGCGATCAGTTTACTCGCTTCGGCGATGCTTTGTGGTCCACCCAGATCAGCGCTACGGATCATTTGCATGCCGGCATACCCACAAGGATTAATACGTTGAAAGGGGGTTAAGTCCATATCAACATTTAGTGCTAAGCCGTGAAAGGTGCAACCCTTGCGCACGCGTAAACCTAATGAAGCAATTTTAGCGCCATCGACATAGACGCCAGGCGCATCCGCTTTAGCCGCGGCATTAATCTGGTAGCGCTGTAGCAGTTCGACCAATATTTGCTCTAGCATGGTCACTAGGTTTCTAACACCAAGCTGACGCCGCTTAATATCTAATAAGACATAAACCACTAACTGGCCAGGGCCATGATAAGTCACTTGACCGCCGCGATCGACTTTAACCACCGGAATATCGCCAGGAAATAACAGATGTTCTTCTTTCCCTGCTTGGCCTTGTGTGAATACCGGCTGATGTTGCAATAGCCAAATTTCATCGGGTGTATCGCTATGCCGATTATCGGTAAATTGCTGCATCTGTTGCCAGATGTGAGTGTAATCTTGTAGTCCTAAATCACGGATCACAAGTTGTTCATTGACAGACACGGCTAACTCCGTAAAAAACTGGATGCATTATAATGAATTATCTGGCTAATACGAACTTTATGGTATGTTTAGCTGCTTTACAGGACGTAACGTACCAGTTCAATTTTGCCAAGTTCGGTGTACAGCAATTCAATATGTTCTTTACTGGTTACCGTGACTTTCACCGAGACGGAATGATAATTACCTTTGGCGCTAGGTTTAACCAATGGGCTGTAATCGGTGGCCTCAGTATGTTGCTGGATCACCATCATCACATCGTCAACCAAACGGCTTTCTGCAATCCCTAGCACTTTAAAATTAAATTGGCAGGGGAATTCCAGATACTCATCAAATTTGGTGTTTTTTACTTCAGTAACCATGTTGTTGTCTCTTTTGCATTGTCTTAGGTATTTTAACAAAAAATCCCGACAGCTGCCGGGACTCTTTTCTTGCCGCACCTAGACTTAGTTGAATTTCATTTTAACGTAGTCAACTAACCGACTGAAAAAACCACCTTGTTCAACGGTTTCCAGTGCAACCAGCGGATAGATAGCCACATCTTGCTCTGCTACCTGCACATATAACTGACCGACTACTTGTCCCGCAGATATGGGGGCAACCAGCTGCTGATCCAAGCGCACTTCGGCTTTTAAACTTTTACGCTGCCCGCGTGGCAACGTGATGCTGTTGGTTTTAGCTAAACCCAGCGCAATGCTTTCTTTGCTGCCTTGCCATATACGTTGTTCACTGATTTTTTCACCAGCTTGATAAGGGGCAAAGGTTTCAAAAAAGCGAAAGCCATAAGTTAACAGTTTTTTGTTTTCTGCGGCACGAGCGCGCTCGTTGGCCGTACCCATCACCACAGAGACTAAGCGCATATCTTCACGCACCGCTGAGGTGATCAGGCTATAACCGGCTTCTTTGGTATAACCGGTTTTAATACCGTCGACTTCTAAACTGCGATCCCACAACAAGGAGTTACGGTTTGATTGACGGATATTGTTGTAACTAAATTCTTTTTCAGAATACAGCGCGTACAAATCAGGTACATCACGAATTAACGCTTTTGATAACAAAGACATATCACGAGGCGTGGTGTATTGGTCTTCTAAATGCAGGCCGTGGCTGTTACTAAAACGGCTGTTGTTCATACCCAAACGTTCAGCATGGGCATTCATTAAATCAACAAAAGCGCTTTCGGTACCGGCAATATGCTCAGCCATCGCCACACAAGCATCATTACCAGATTGGATCATGATACCGCGGCTTAAATCAGCAACGGAGACCTGAGTGCCCACTTCAATAAACATTAATGATGAACCCGGAAAGTTTTTCGACCAGGCGCGCTCGCTGATGGTGACCATATCATCAAGGCTGATATTGCCTTGTTTTAATTCCATGCCGATAACGTATATCGTCATCATTTTGGTCAAGCTGGCAGGGGCTAAAGACATATCGGCGTTTTCTTCCGACAGAACAGTACCCGTATTATAGTCAATAAGAATATGGCCTTTGGCAGCAACCGTTGGCGCTTGTGGCGTCACCGTTTGTGCTGTTAATGAGGCAGTAAAACAAAGGCTGCTAATAGCCAGCGTAGCGGCAGTAATAAATTGTGGGTAACTAGTCATGGCACCTGTTCTTTGAGTTGGGTTTCCGGGTTACACATCTTAGCCGCATTGGCGGCCATCGATAAAAAAGGCTTCCGGGTAACTTGCTGACCGGAAACGGTTAAGCCAGTTTTGCGCTAATTGCAGATCAGCGGTTGGGCCAACTAACAGTCGATATAAGCCATTACCGGCTCTTACTTCGGTAGGCACAGACCATTGTTTAGCTACCTGTTGCTGTAATTGTATCGCTTTGTTGTTATCACTGCTGGCAAACAGTTGAATATAACATTGGCGGTTAAGCACAACACCTGTGCTGATCGCACTGCTTGATTGTTGCGCCAGCATCGCCGGCGATTTTAACAACTCAAGCTTAACCCTAGCTGTACCGCGCTGCAACATGCCTATTTTATAAGCAGCGGAATAAGACAAATCAATCACACGGTCTTGATGAAATGGGCCACGATCATTCACTCGAACAATTGCACTTTGTTTCGTGTCTAAATTAGTAACTCGAACATAAGAGGGTAAGGGCAGCGTTTTATGTGCGGCGGTCATGGCAAACATATTATAAGTTTCACCATTTGACGTGTAATGACCATGAAACTTGTTGCCATACCAAGAGGCAATACCGATCTCTTCATGCTCGGTGGCTTGTGCCATCGGTAAGTAATCGATGCCAAAAATGTTGTACGGTTTATTCCCCCCGCGACTTAATGGTTCCGCATTGGGGGTGGGATCGGTCATTTCTAATAGCGTCGGTAACCTATCGGGTTTGCTGTCGCTATCTTGCTGATAACGGCCGGCATTCGGCGACATTTGTTTTTCGATGCCGGATTGATTGGATGGCGGCGACTTGCTGCTACAAGCATTGAGCAGCAAGCTGCTTAATATTATTAAACTAACTAGGCGAATAGTGTTCATATTAGGTCTTGGCTATACTACGTTTATGCGTACTAACGGACATGATAATACCGAATGCGGCCATCATGGTTACCATGGATGTTCCACCGTAACTCACCAGGGGTAAAGGCACGCCGACTACGGGCAACAAACCTGACACCATCCCGATATTTACAAAGACATAAACAAAGAAGGTGAGAGTAAAGCTGCCTGCGACTAACTTACTGTAATTATCCTGTGCGCGGGCTGCGATTAGCAAGCCCCGGCCAATAATAAAAAGATAGATGGCTAACAACACTAAAACGCCAATTAAACCAAACTCTTCACTGAGTACTGAGAAGATAAAGTCGGTATGGCGCTCGGGTAAAAATTCCAGTTGCGACTGGGTTCCTTGCATCCAGCCTTTACCATCCACACCGCCAGAGCCAATCGCGATTTTTGACTGGATAATATGATAGCCCGAACCGAGCGGATCGCTTTCGGGGTTGATAAAAGTCAGTACGCGCTTACGTTGATAATCATGCATTAAAAATAGCCACATCACTGGGGCAAAAGCCGAGATCAGGGCCGCAATAAAACCGATTAATCGCCAGCTCATACCGGCCATAAACAACACAAAAATGCCCGCGGTAGCAATCAGGATCGAAGTGCCGAGATCCGGTTGTTTCGCGATCAGTAGTGTAGGGATCAAACACATCAGAAAACCCACCAGCAAATGATGCAATCGTGGGGGTAAGTTATGCGACGAAATAAACCAAGCAATAGCCATTGGCACTGCCAACTTCATAACTTCTGAAGGCTGAAACTTCATAAAACCCAAATCTAGCCAACGTTGCGCACCTTTACCCACGTGGCCAAACAACAATACACAAACCAATAGAAGGGTGCCGAAGATAAATAATGGAAATGACCAGCGCCGAATAGTTTGGGGGTTAATTTGTGCAAATGCGATCATCACGGTTAAGGCTAAGCCAAGCCGAATTAACTGACCTTCTAGCATGCCTTCGTTTTGCCCTGAGGCGCTGTAAAGTACAATCAAGCCGTAGCTCATTAAGGTCAGCAAGCCTAACAATAACGGCGTATCAATATGAAAAAAAGCCAATTTACTGATGCGATTAGGTGGATTCACTAAACTATTATTCATCGTTATTATTCACCTCAGCGCTAAAATAATAGTCGAGCATTTGCCTAGCGATGGGCGCTGCGGTACTGCCACCACCACCGGTATTTTCTACTGTTACCGCTATCACGATAGTTGGAGCATTCGCAGGGGCATAACCAATATACATGGCATTATCGCGCAGCCTTTCGTCTAACTTATTCGCATCGTATTTTGCATCTTGCGCGATGCTAACGACCTGAGCGGTACCGGTTTTGCCCCCTGAGGTATAGGTGGCACCTTTAAAAGCATTAAAAGCCGTACCTTTTTGTGTGGTCACAGTTTGCTGCATGGCATCGCGTACCACTTGCCAATTACGAGGGTTCACAACCTGCATCACCTCTTGAGGCGTAGTGTCGATCGATTCTGTGCCCAAATCATTACTAAGTTCCCGCACAATATGTGGTGTGGGCTGCAGGCCATTATTGAGCAGTACGGCAGTCGACACTAATAGCTGTAGCGGTGTGATGGTCCAATAGCCTTGGCCGATACTGATGGCCACGGTATCACCATGGTACCAAGGTTGGTTATGCCGGGCGCGTTTCCAACCGCGAGAGGGCATTATCGTGTTTGATTCTTCATGAATATCAATACCACTTTTTTCGCCAAAGCCCATCTTTTGCATATAGTCAGATACCCGATCAATACCTAACTTAACGCCCATGTCATAGAAAAAGGTATCACAGCTTTCGACTATCGCGGTATAGACATCAACCCAGCCGTGGCCCCAACGTTTCCAGTCGCGATAGCGATGTTCCACGCCGGGTAATTGAAAGAAACCCGGATCCCAAATGCGCGTGTTGGCTGAAATCGTATTGGTTTCAAGCCCGAGTAGTGCTAAATGTGGTTTGATGGTCGATGCTGGCGGATAGACACCTTGGGTAACACGGTTAATCAGCGGCCGATCGGCTGAGTTGAGCAAAGCATTATAGTTTTTACTGCTAATGCCATGCACAAATAAATTCGGATCGTAACTTGGGTTACTGTAAAAGGCCAAAATAGCGCCATCTCGCGGGTCCATCGCCACAATGGCGCCACGTTTTTCGAGTAAAATTTGTTGTGCGGTTAATTGCAAGCCAACATCGATATTCAGCTTAATGTTTTTACCTGAGCTTGCGGGGACAGAGCGCAGCACGCGGATCAGTCGACCACGGTTATTCACTTCAACTTCTTGATAACCCATAATGCCGTGCAATTCTGTTTCGTAATAGCGCTCTAAGCCGATCTTACCAATATCACGAGAAGCAGCATAATTGGCCAGTTGTTCGTTTTCTTCTAACTGTTTTAAATCATTGGTATTAATGCGGCCGATATAACCGAGTGCGTGGGTAAATAAATCGCCGAAAGGATAATAGCGGCTTAAGCGGGCTTCAACGGTCACCCCGGGTAAGCGGTGCAGGTTAACCGAGATGCGCGCTACTTCTTCGTCATTTAATTGCTCTTTTAAGGTAATGCTATTAAATCGACGTTGTTGGCGAACCTCTTTTAAAAAATTCGTTTGTTGCTCTTCACTGATTTCAATTAAGGCACTGAGTTCTTGCAGTGTGGTCGGCATATCACTGATTTGCTCGGGCACTAGCTCTAACGAGAATACTGGGCGGTTTTCTGCCAATAAGATGCCATTTCGGTCGGTGATTAATCCGCGATTGGGTGCCAGCGGCAATACTTTAATGCGGTTGCCTTCTGAGCGTGTTTGGTAAGCTTGATAAGAGGTGACTTGCAAGTGATACATATTGACCACGATCACCGCGAACATCAACACCACAAACACCATAGCAAACACGGCTCGATGATTAAACAAGCGATGTTCAGCTTCGACATCCTGCATGGCCACGCGTTTTTTTAACATGCTTACTCACGATGATAAGGGTGGTTGGTACTGATACTCCAAGCGCGGTACAAGGCTTCAGCCATAACAACACGCACCATGGGATGGGGCATGGTTAGCGCCGACAATGACCACTTGGCTTCACTGGCATCGATACAGGCAGGAGACAGACCTTCAGGTCCGCCGATCAGAAAACAAACATCACGGCCATCATGTTGCCATTCTTGTAGTTTGCCCGACAACTGCGGGCTACTCCAGTTGGCACCGGTAACCTCTAAGGTCACAATCCGACTACCTTTAGGCACGGCAGCCAGCATTTTTTCACCTTCGAGTTCTAAAATACGTTTGATATCCGCGTTTTTACCACGCTTGCCGGCACTGATCTCAATTAATTCAAAAGGCATATCACGCGGAAAGCGCCGCGCATACTCCTCAAAGCCGCTTTGCACCCAACTCGGCATTTTGGTGCCAACGGCGATCAGGATTAACTTCATACTAAGTTAACCGCCCCAGAGTTTTTCCAGTTGATAAAAGTTACGGCTTTCTTCCAACATAACATGGACGACAACATCTCCAAGATCGAGCAGCACCCATTCGCCTGATGCTTCACCTTCTATGCCTAGTGGCTGCACGTCGATTTTTTTCACTTCGGCGGCCAAGTATCCAGCAATAGACTTGGTATGGCGGCTAGAAGTTCCTGAACAAATTACCATAAATTCAGTGACGCTTGATTTACCGCGTACATCTAACGTGACAATGTCACGGGCTTTCATGTCGTCGATTTTGTCAGTAACAAAAGCAACCAGTTCGTTTGTTTGCACCCTTGATCCTCAGTAGCAATGAAAAAGCGGCATTTTACCACATTTTATCCAGGTAAACAGAACTCAACAGCCATAGAGTGCGTGTTGACGAATATATTCTAGAACTTCGGCAGGTAACATGGCTTGCACACGACGATCACTGGCAAGTTGTTGTCTGACAAAGGTGGCGCTTTCGTAAAAATCAGGGTTATCTAAAAGTAAAATTTTTCCGGCATCTTGTTGTTGCAGCTGGCTCAGCGTGGCGCCATAGCGTGCGAGTAACATGGGGGCATCACCTTGATCGGCGCTATACCCTGGGCGGCGACAAACAATTAAATGCGCCAGCTCGAGGATTTGCAACCATTGATGCCATTTCGTGAAATACTGTAAAGAATCCATGCCAATAATAAATGCCAGCGTGGTATCGGGTTGCTGTTGTTTCAACGCTCTTAAGCTATCGACGGTGTAACTTGGGCTAGTGCGGTTGAGCTCTAAGCGCTCCAGACGCATAGTCGGTTCGTTAGCAATAGCCAACTTTACCATAGCGGCCCGTTGTTCACTGCTCACGCCGGGGGTCGCACGATGCGGCGGCAAATGGCAAGGCATCAGCGCTAATTGCTTTAAAGCACAATGTTCAACAACGTAGCGGGCACAAGCCAGATGGCCTCGATGGATCGGATCGAAAGTGCCACCAAAGATACCGAGTAGGGGCTTAGTCATCATGCTGCTGCAAAGAAAAAGCGCGTGACAGTGGATGACAGAATAAGGTGGCCAGATGGGCCAGCGCTAAACTGGGATCGCTCATTTTGCCGGCTTTATATAAACGATCAAAGGCTGCCAGCTCTTGCAGTAAATAATCTTGCCAGCGCAGCGTCAGCCTTTTTATCGCTTGCAGATACAAAGGTTGGCGTTTTGGCCAAATAGCGAGTTGTTTAAACATGGCGTTAGTATGACCACTTTGCTGTGCTACCGAGAGTTGGCGTAACTGCAGTAACTCTTTTTGTAATTGCCAGGCAATAATCACTGGCTCGGTATCTTGATCGAGCAGCCGAGTTAAGCGATGTAAGGCATCGGCACTGTGCCCTGTTAGCAAGGCATCGACCAATTGAAATACGGTATAACTGGAATGGTCTGCTAAAAAGCGACTAAATTGTTCGGCATCAATCCGTTCATGGGGATGAGTAAGGCACAGTTTTTCTAATTCCTGGCGCGCAGCCAGTAAATTACCCGCACAATGTTGTTGTAATAATTGCAGAGCGTCACTGGTCAGTTGCAGATTTAACTGCTGGGCTCGTTGTTGTAACCATTGCCGCTGCTGCCGCTCATCTAAAGCATATATCGGCACTTGTACTGCGCTGTTCTGCAGTTGTTTAAACCAAACCAGTTTACTCACTTCACTGTGATTACGATTGCCGTGCACGACTAAAATAATATCAGGGTGCAATTGTGCCGCGAGCTGTTTTAAGGCGTCATTGGCCGGTGCCGACAATTTGTTTTGCGCCAGTTCAAGCTCAATCAGTCGGCGCTCGGCAAACAGCGACATCGCGCTTAATTCATTTTGTAAATCTTGCCAATCAAATTGCGCATCGGCACTAAAGCTCAAGCGTTCTAAATAGCCTTGCTGTTTAGCGGCAAGACGGATTTGCTCGATGGCTTCGAGTTTTTGCAGTGGCTCTTCACCAAACAACAAATAACAGGGTGCGAGACCCTGTTGCAGTTGTGCTGGCAGTTGATTCGCGTAGAGTTTTTGCATTAGCCCAAACGCGCAAGCTGACGAATAATCCGGTTAGCCGCTTGTTGTCTCAGCTCCTTAAGCAGCAACTCAAGCTCTTGCGCTTTGGCTAAGGCCTGATTCGGATCGTCTTGATAATCGCGGAACAGTTCAAACTGATATTTTTGTGGTTCTTGATCCGGTAGTTGGATCTGATACTCCACTTTGTAGATCAGTTCGTATTCGGCAACCTGACCATTGGCAAACAGCGATAGGGTTCGACGCTCAAGTGTGTCTTGCTGTAACACCAATGACGGCCGATTGCTTTGATAGCTGCTCAGCAGTTCAACGTCGTTTTGTTGAAAACGCTGATTAAGCAAAGCGGCTAACTCAGAATGCGCATCGCTTTGCAGGTAAATAGCCGGAAATTGACTTAACGGCAAGTTACCGCGCAAGTGAAAACCGCAGCCCGTGAGCAGACTTGCAACGAAGCAAAGGCACAGCAGACGGGCCCACATATTACGCTACCACCAAGTTAAGTAACTTACCGGGAACGTAAATGATTTTACGCGTTTCGCCTTCCGCTAAGTAACGTTGCACATTGTCATCTAACTTCGCCATCTCGAGCACATGCTGTTGGCTGGCATCGGCGGGCACGGTGATTTTTGCCCGTACTTTACCGTTAATTTGTACCACTACCAGCTTTTCATCTTCAACCAGAGCCGCGCTGTCTACTTGTGGCCAAGTGGCTTGCTCAATAGCTTGCTGATGGCCCAACTGTGCCCACAAGTATTGTGCAACATGTGGGGTGATCGGGTTAAGCAGTTGCAATAACGCAGTGCAGGCTTCGCGCATGACGGCGCGGTCTAGCGGGCTGGCTAAACTGGCTTTTTGTAATTTATTGGTCAATTCCATTACCGCTGCAATTGCCGTGTTAAAGGTATAACGGCGGCCGATATCATCGGTCACTTTGGCAATGGTTTTATGCAGTTCACGGCGCAGTAGTTTTTGTTGGTCATTCAACGCACTGATCTCTAATGCACCTGGCTCGCCAGCCGCTTGCACATCGCTAATTAAGCTGTATACCCGTTTAATAAAACGGTGCGCACCTTCAACGGCTGAATCAGACCATTCTAACGTTTGCTCTGGCGGGGCGGTAAACATCATAAATAAGCGCACGGTATCGGCACCATATTGGTCGATCACTTTTTGCGGATCGATGCCGTTGTTTTTCGACTTTGACATCTTGCTCATACCGGCAGATAACACGGGCAGGCCATCGGCTTTTAGTGTCGACTGAATGATCCGGCCTTTTTCATCCCGCTCAATGTGCACATCTTGCGGTGAGAACCAGATTTGGCCGCCATTTTCAGCTTCGCGATAAAAGGTTTCAGCCAGAACCATACCTTGACATAACAGGCGTTTGAAAGGCTCATCACATTGCACTAAGCCAACGTCACGCAACAGTTTATGGAAGAAACGCGCATACAATAAATGCAGGATAGCGTGTTCGATACCGCCAATGTATTGATCGACGGGCAGCCAGTAGTTGGCTTTTGCAGGATCAAGCATGGCTTGATCGTAATCAGGGCTGCAATAGCGGGCGTAATACCAGCTCGATTCCATAAAGGTATCGAAGGTATCGGTTTCATGAAATGCAACCTGACCCTGATAATCGGTTTTTGCCCACTCGGCGTCAGCTTTGATGGGTGAGGTCACACCATTCATTACCACGTCTTCGGGCAAAATAACCGGTAAACGATCGGCCGGAACCGGCACAACAGAACCGTCTTCTAGGTTCAGCATCGGGATCGGTGTGCCCCAATAACGTTGCCGTGACACACCCCAATCGCGCAGGCGATAGTTAACCTTAACATCACCCTTACCCAGGGTGGCTAACTTGGCAGCAATGGCGTTAAAGGCTTCTTGAAACGCTAAACCATCAAACTCGGCTGAGTTTACCAAAATGCCTTTTTCAGTATAGGCTTGGCTGTTTAGATCGGTCACACTGCCATCGGCAGCCGTGACAACTTGTTTAATTGGTAGTTGATACTTGCTGGCAAATTCATAATCGCGCTGATCATGCCCTGGCACTGCCATGACAGCCCCTGAACCGTAGTCCATTAAAACAAAGTTAGCGACCCATACTGGGACTTGCTCGCCCGTTAACGGATGTATCGCGAAAATACCGGTAGCGCAGCCTTTTTTCTCCATGGTTGCGAGTTCGGCTTCGGCCATCTTGCCGCCTTTAATTTCTTCAATAAAGGCTGCCAAGGTGCTATTAGTTTTAGCGGCTTGCTGCGCTAAAGGATGCTGTGCCGCCACAGCCACGTAGGTAACGCCGTAAAGGGTGTCTGGGCGTGTGGTGTAAACTTCTAATTCACCGTCTTGACCGGCAATATCAAAACGAATGTTGATACCTTCAGAACGACCAATCCAGTTTTTCTGCATGGTGCGCACTTGCTCAGGCCATTCGGTCAGCTGCTCTAAATCTGCTAATAACTCTTCTGCATATTCGGTAATGCGGATAAACCATTGAGCCAGTTCGCGTTGCTCTACCAGCGCGCCTGAACGCCAACCGCGACCGTCAATAACTTGTTCGTTAGCCAATACACATTGATCAACGGGATCCCAGTTAACCGTGGCCATTTTTTTGTAAACTAAACCTTTTTCATACAGCTTGGTAAAAAACCATTGTTCCCAGCGGTAGTAATCCGGTTTACAGGTCGCCACTTCGCGATCCCAGTCGTAGCCAAAACCTAAACGCTTCAGCTGCGTTTTCATATAATCAATATTTTCGTACGTCCACTTAGCCGGTGCCGTTTTATGGTTAATCGCGGCATTTTCGGCCGGTAAACCAAACGCATCCCAACCCATAGGCTGCATAACGTTTTTACCTTGCATCCGCTGAAAACGGCTGACAACATCGCCGATGGTGTAGTTACGCACATGGCCCATATGCAAACGGCCACTGGGATAAGGAAACATCGAGAGACAGTAAAACTTTTCTTTATTAGGGTCTTCCGTTACTTTAAAGGCGTTAGTGTCTTGCCACTGTTGTTGCAAGGTGGTCTCAATTTGCTGAGGATTATATTGCTGTTGCATTTACGTCTTCCAGAAAAGTCTTAGTGCGGGCCTGAGCGGTTGCAGTTCGCAAGGTTCGGGCAAAATTCGCTATAGCATACCTTAGGCGGGTTTTGACAACAATAACCAGCATCTTGTCTATACTTGATTTAACGCGCTAAAAGGAGTTTGAAATGGCTGAATTTAAAAAGAAGTACCAACAATGGCTGACCGAGCTAACCGACACCCTTGAACAAGCCGGTCAACGTCAGCTCGATAATATGCTGGAGTTCAGTGAAATATTGCAGGCCTATCTTAAAGCCGGCAAGGATCTCAGTGCTTATGAAAGCCAATTGTTTGTCGAAACACTGAAACAACAATGGCAAGCGGCAAATACAGAGGAGCAGGCGCCATCGATGTGGAGCGAGGAATTATGGCAGCAACTTAGCCAAATTACTGATCGCACTCAGGTCGAATGGGTTGAATTGTTAGAAGATTTCAATCATCAAGGTGTTTATTATCAAGGAGAATATGTTGGCATGGGCCGCTATCGTTGTAGCCAGTGTCAGCAGAGTATTGATTACACTCACCCAGCTGAATTGCTGTGTTGTGCCACGTGTGGTGGTGTGCAATTTTTCCGAGATGGCTTGCCAGTTTAACCCGTATGGTCATGCCATAGCCTTTAACGGCAAAAAACTGTACAATCTCGCCCCTATTTTAATCTTCAGCTGCGTGTTACATGGGGCGAGCGAACGAGGATAGACCGGTGTAACACAGATCAATTGAAGCTAAGCAGCGCTAATCTGCTGTTTCAACGTTAACACTCGCCATAGGTGGCGCGACATTGTTACAACAGACAACTTAGTCTGTTCCCTCTTATTATTTCTGTTGGATATTTCTATGCTAAGTTCAATTCGTCAAAACTGGTTTTCGAACACCAGAGGCGATGTGTTATCTGCGTTAGTGGTTGCACTGGCTCTGATCCCTGAGGCGATCGCCTTTTCTATCATTGCCGGTGTGGATCCTAAAGTCGGTTTGTATGCCTCTTTTTGTATAGCGGTAATAACGGCTTTTGCCGGTGGTCGTCCGGCGATGATTTCTGCCGCTACCGGTGCCATGGCACTGTTAATGATTACCTTGGTGCGTGAGCATGGTTTGGAATATTTGCTGGCCGCCACTTTATTAACGGGTGTACTGCAAATTGCCTTTGGCCTGTGTAAGTTAGGTGAGTTGATGCGTTTTGTCTCGCGCTCGGTGGTGACCGGTTTTGTGAATGCCTTAGCTATTCTTATTTTTATGGCACAACTTCCTGAGCTGACTGGCGAGCATGGCACCACCTTGGTGTACGGCATGACTGCGCTGGGCTTGGCGATTATTTATTTGTTTCCTTACGTTACCAAGGCCATCCCCTCGCCATTAGTTTGTATCGTGGTATTAACCGCCATTGCTGTGTACTTTGGTTTAGATATTCGTAATGTGGCGGATATGGGCGAACTGCCAGACAGCTTGCCTATTTTCTTATGGCCTGACGTACCGCTAAATATTGATACACTGGTGATTATCTTCCCATACGCGTTAGCCTTGGCCATTGTCGGTTTATTAGAGTCACTGATGACGGCCACCATCGTTGATGATTTAACCGATACCAGCAGTAACAAAAACCGTGAATGTGTCGGCCAAGGTGTGGCAAACATTGGTGCAGGTTTATTAGGGGGTATGGCCGGTTGTGCGATGATTGGTCAATCCGTTATTAACGTCAAATCAGGTGGACGCACTCGTTTATCTACCTTATTGGCAGGTGTTTTCTTATTGATTTTTATCGTATTTCTGAGTGATTATGTTGGCATGATCCCAATGGCAGCCTTAGTGGCGATTATGATTATGGTATCCATTGGTACCTTTAGTTGGGCTTCGGTAAAAGATCTGCAAAAACACCCGAAAAGCTCATCAGTGGTGATGATTGCCACGGTTTTGGTGGTGGTATTTACCCATAACTTGGCTTACGGTGTGTTAGTGGGGGTGTTGTTAAGTGCGCTATTCTTCGCTAATAAAGTGGGGCAAATTCTGGCGATTACTGCTGAGTTATCAGCCGATGGTCATCAGCGCACTTACCGTGTTGTTGGCCAAGTGTTCTTTACCTCTGCTGAACAATTTATTGCCGGTTTTGACTTTAAAGAAGCTATAGAGAAGGTGCAGATTGATGTTAGCCGCGCGCATTTTTGGGATATTACCGCCATAAGCTCTTTAGACAAAGTGGTACTCAAATTCCGCCGTGAAGGGACTGATGTCGAGTTGCTCGGTTTAAATGCTGCCAGTGCGACACTGGTTGATAAATTTGCGGTACATAATCGTCCTGATGCCATAGAAAAGTTGATGGGTCATTAACAGGAGTAATTTCATGACACAATTTGTTATCGCTTGTATCGATCCTTCGCCTTATGCTGAAGCCGTTTGTGATTATGCCGTCTGGGCCGCCAAACAACTGCAAGCACCCTTAACGATGTTGCATGCCATTGATAAAGCGCAGCATACGCAAACGCCTGATCTGAGTGGCAGTATTGGTTTAGGTTCGCAAGAAGTGTTATTGCAGCAATTAGCTGAATTAGATGAAAAACACAGTAAGTTAGCGCTAGAGCGTGGCCGTCTAATGTTAGATGCGGCCAAAGCCCGTGCAGAGCAAGCCGGCGTTGCCAGCGTTGATGAACGTTTACGTCATGGCAGCTTAGTCGAGTCGTTAAAGGCAACTGAAGACGACACGCGGCTAGTGGTGATGGGTAAGCGGGGCTTAAGCAGCGCCGATGCGCACGGTCAATTGGGCTTACATGTTGAGCAAGTGATTCGCAGTTTGCAGCGGCCTATTTTGCTCGCCCAACAACACTTTAAAACGCCGCAGCGCATTATGTTAGCGTTTGATGGGAGTGCCACTGCGCAGAAAAGTTTAGACATGCTCGCTGCTAGCCCATTGTGTAAAGGTTTACCGGTGCATTTAGTGTTTGCCGGTATGCCTGAGCAGGCCCCAGCGTTAGACGAAGCCGCAATCTTGCTGCAACAAGCGGGTTTTGAGACGAAAACCGCACTGGTTGCTGGGGATCCAGAAGAAGTACTGCATCAGTACCAACAAGAGCACCATATTGATTTGTTGATTATGGGCGCTTATGGCCATTCGCGGATCCGTCAGTTTATCGTCGGCAGTACCACGACCGCGATGTTAAGTAAGGCGAAATGCTCGCTACTGATCCTGCGCTAAGGGTGAGAGATCAAATCCGTTAAGACTAAAAGCTAACTACAATTTAGCGTGCAGAGCAGAATAAGCTCTGCACGCTATGAAAAAAGGGCGTATCATATGTCCTCAATACCAGCGCTGAGGCGCAGGTAGAGACCACCCGCATAAATTGACCTAAATAGAAGCCATCATGTTAAACCTCAGATCCCTTTTGGTGTTATTGAGCTGCCTTGCCCTTTACCCATCCACAGCGTTAGCCGAGACAGGACCCATAAATTTAACTGCAAGCCCGATTGGTATTATTGCCTTAGGGCTATTCTTTTTAGCTTATTTACTTGTTATGGCTGAAGAGAAAATTCAATTACGTAAATCGAAACCGGTATTAATAGCTGCTGGTGTTATTTGGGCCATGATTGGCTGGCGCTACATGGAAGCTGGTTTGGCTGTTGAATCGGAGTCTGCGTTTCGACATACCCTATTAGAATTTTCAGAGTTAATGCTGTTTTTATTGGTGGCGATGACTTACATCAACGCCTTAGAAGAGCGACGTTTATTCGATGGTTTACGCGCTTGGCTTATTCGCTCGGGCTTTAGCTATCGCACCTTATTTTGGATCAGTGGTATTTTAGCCTTTGGTATCTCTTCTTTTGCCAATAACATGACTACCGCTATGCTGATGTGTGCCGTGGTAATGAAGGTGGCTGAGGGTGATAAGCGTTTTATCAACTTGTCCTGCGTGAATATCGTAGTGGCCTCTAATGCCGGTGGTGCGTTTATTCCGTTTGGTGACATTACTACGTTGATGGTGTGGCAGGCCGGGATTATTACGTTTAATGAATTTTTTACCTTGTTTATTCCGGCCATGGTCAACTTTTTGTTACCTGCGGTCATTATGAGCTTTTTCGTCGAGAAACGTTCGCCAAGCGGCCACTCTGAAGCGGTAGAATTAAAGCGTGGTGCTTTACGTATTATGTGCTTGTTTCTACTCACCATCGCTACTGCGGTGGCCTTTCACTCATACTTCGGTTTACCACCGGTACTTGGCATGATGACGGGTTTGGGTTACTTACAGTTTTTCGGTTTCTTTTTACGTAAAACCTTACCAGGTTCTTTGGCTCGCAAAAAAGCTATGGCGGAAAGAGCCGGCGATATCGAACGGATCCGTTCACTGGGTCAAGTCGTACCTTTTGATGTGTTTAGCCGGGTTGCCCGCGCCGAATGGGACACGTTACTCTTCTTCTACGGGGTAGTGGTATGTGTCGGTGGTTTAGGTTTTATTGGTTACCTCGAGTTATTATCGACGGCACTTTATACTAACTGGGATCCGACATCGGCTAACGTGGTATTAGGCCTGATGTCGGCCGTAGTGGATAATATTCCAGTGATGTTCGCTGTATTAACAATGAACCCTGAGATGTCGCATGGTCATTGGTTGCTGATTACGCTAACAGCGGGGGTAGGCGGTAGTTTATTGTCTATCGGCTCTGCGGCAGGGGTAGCGTTAATGGGCCAAGCTCGGGGTAATTATACCTTTGTTGGTCATTTAAAGTGGGCGCCAGTCATTTTATTGGGCTACGCTGCCAGCGTGATGTGCCATCTGTGGCTTAATGCTGAGTTGTTTACTATTTTCGGTCGGCCTTAATGTTAGCCGCCTCGCCTGATGTTGCGGGTGAGGCGGTTTTTTACAGCGAGTGAGTTATGTCAAAAAAAGTTTATTGTGTGGCACAGTTTCTGCCAAAAGCGGGTAAAGAAGCTGCTTTATTTAAGGTATTACAGAGCCTTGAACCAAACACGCTGCGTGAGGATGGGTGCTTGCAATACATTGTGACACGTCAATTAGCTAGCCCCTTTGCTGAAGGTAAAAGTTTCCCTATTGCCTTTAATGAAATTTGGGCGGATATAGCCAGTTTTGAAGCGCATTGTCAGCGAGCAGAAATCAAACATTTCTTTGAAACCTACTGTGTTGCAGATGATGGGTTAGCCGCAGATTGGAATGTCTGTATTTATACCGATGAGCCTGCTGAGTATGACGCCCCCCAACTTGGCTGAAGCAGTGCTTGCTGAGTCAGTTTCAAGCTTAGCACTGTTTTATGATGAAGGCTGCCCGGCGTGTCGGTTTTACAGTCGGCGTGTGCGGTTACAAGCTACTTTGGGGCAGTTGCAGCTCATCGATGTAAGAGCTGAACCCCACTATGCACAGTTGTTAGCTGGCGCGGGGTATCAGATTGAGCAGGGGATGGTGCTGCGCGTTGCTGACAGTTGGTATGGTGGGGCAGATGCCTTGCAGATGCTAGCGCTACTCAGTAGCCGTAGTAATGTTTTTAATCGGTTTAATTTTTGGTTATTTAAATCGCCACGTTGCGCCAAAGTGTGTTACCCCGTGCTGCGCAGTGCCCGTAACAGCTTGCTTTGGCTGTTACGGTTGCCAAAAATTTAGGCCACTTGTTTTTCTGCTAAATGTAACTCCATCATCGCTTTCAATAACCGGAATAAACGAATAGCGGCGTCAATTTCTTCGCGACGATTGGTTAGGCTTTCCACGTTCAAACCCAAAGGTAGGTCAAGTGCTGCACAGTGATGCAGGATTTGATGCAGGTTATCGCGGCAAATTTTAATCGATTCGTTCAACGGATTGGCCGCATCTAAAATACGATACTTACTGCCCTCAGGCACAGAAATACCTAGCCACTGCATAAATGTTAAAGTTTGCTCACCGCCACAGGGGGTAAAAGTCAAAATAATACGTTTGGGGCTGATACCTTGTTGCTTACAGCTTCTGGCATAGCTGGTGAGTAAATCAATAGTGGCTTGCGCGTTATACACCGCTTGCGAAATAAAGAACTGACAACCTTGTGCCGATTTTTCAATCAGCCGCAAATGTTCGTTGCCTTTTTTAGCATGGCGCTCAGCAATGGCCACACCGCCTAAATGAAACTGGGCATCGTGTGCGGCTAACTGCTGATAAGCTTCTGGCAAGCTGAGTTTGATATCACCATTAGAAGAGGGGCTACCCACTAACACAAGGTTACGTAAAGCATATTGTTGCTCGGTTTCGGTGAGCCAGGTATGAAATTCCGCCGCATCACGCTGGGCTACACTTTTATAGGTGATCACATCTTGCTGCGCTAATTCGCGTAATAACACACTGTAATCACGCGGATCTAAGGTACTGTGAAAAGGAAAAGGCCGCTCTGCAGCTACGCGGCTGCTTTCATCTTGAATATCATAAACAATTAACCCGTCGTACTCGATTTCGTTTAAACGGGCCAACAGCTTTTTAGCGATACGTGTGGTTTTTTCGATATCCGTACCGGCTTTTGGTGGTGTGGTGCCAATCAAATAGACACCCTGTGCCGGATCAGTGATTTTTTGCTGTAAGGATAATGCCATGATACTTATACCCCAAATTGCGATACGGTTAGTATACACCTATCTGGACGTCTGGCCATCTAAATTTTGGGGTTTTTAACTTTTGATATCATTAGGCTGCGAAGGTTTGTATTTACGTTTGTATCTGACAGCGAAGCTTGCAGCTTGCAAAACGTTAAACGCTGCGTAAAGCTTCGGCTGGAGCACGCTGTAAATACCTCCTTGTACGCTCCTCTTTTTCATCCCTGAAAAAGACGTCTTAAGCCAAAGTTTACTTCGCGGTTAACTCGCTAAGCTTCAATCCGAAGTGTTTGTGCTTTTAATACCATTACGTTGCAAGCCGGGCAACCTGGCGCGGCTAAGGTTTTAAGACGAGGGGTGTTTGAGCGAGGCAAGGTAGTGCCGAACGAGTTACCTCGTCGCCTTGGTCGTGTTAGGTTGAGCCGGGCTTTCGCCGCAATGTAGGGTCGCATTTTCTTTGGATACTTTCTTTTGACGACGCAAAAGAAAGTATCTCGCCGCAAGGTGAAATACTGACTAGCAGTTAAGGCTTAGTTATTGAAATTATTAAATTAACAGTTAGAAACTGAGTATTCAGCTGATTTGCTCGGGATCTGACCCCGAAGCTATGTCTGGAGCACGCACAATTGCGCCAGCCGCTGCCCATTGCTGCAATAACGGCAAAGCCGCTGCCGTTAACTGGGTAGGGCTAAGTTGCGGCAGCATTGGAGCAAGCTGCTGAATATGCTCGGATAGGGACTGCCCGGGTTGTTGTTGGATATTATGTAATAACAATAAGGTAGCCTGATTTAAACTGACAAAAATCACCTCATCAGCCAAATCGCGATAGATCAAAAAACACTGTAGCTCAGCTGGCGTGCTGGGTTGAAAGTCTTTACTAATTTGCTGTACCGGAAATTGATAGGCGCTCAGTAGTACCAGCTCTGACAAGGCCAGTGCTGCCGTACTGACGTCATCTGCAGTAAGTAGTTCAACCGTTTGGGTGGCTTTGACGGTGCCGACATAGAGTTCTGCCCATTCATAATGCGCCAGTTCAGCTAGAAAAGGCGGCTCCTCGGCAGTCAGTGTGTATTGTTGTAAAAAACTGACAAATTGCTCGGCGATATGCAAAAAATAAGGTGAGTGACAGGCATAGTCACGAAAAAATGCGGTTTGTAACGCCAGCCAGGCTTTAGCTGGGTACAGGCTGTGTAATACCGGGAAGGCATTATCAATAAAGCCGCGCACATTATTAAAAAACAGTTCTTGGTACACCTGTAAGCGCTCAGGCGCTAAGGTTGCTACGGCACTAGGTGGTTTATCAGGATTGCGGATCGCCTTAGCAAAATCTCGTTGCGTTTGAGCTAACTGGCTCATGAGGCTTGCCGCTCTAATTGACGCTGTGTGTGTTGCAATTGTTTGATATAGCGTAGTTCCTGACAAAGCTGTGTTATGGCCGGTACGTTAAAATCACGTTCATATAACGTGGGTTTTACACCATGGTGTTGATAAGCCGCTTGCAGCAATTGCCATACTGGATCGGGCACATCGGCGCCATGGGTATCAATTAATAGGTTTGCTGTTTGCTGGTAGTGCCCGGCTACATGATAATAGGCAATGCGCTCAGTTGGCATCATTTGTAAAAAGGTATTGGCGTCATAACCATGATTAACCGCATTAACGTAGATGTTATTCACATCCAGTAACAGCTGACAGTCGGCTTCTTCTAATACTGCCTGTAAAAAATGCTGCTCGCTTAATTGCTGATCGGGTGCAACATAGTAAGAGACATTCTCTAAGATCAGCGGGCGCTCTAAAATATCTTGCACCTGCTTGATGCGGCCAGAAACATAATGGATGGCTTCTTCAGTAAAAGGGATTGGCATTAAATCGTACAGATGGCCATCGGCAGAGCAATAACTCAAGTGCTCGCTATACTGCAAAATCTGATGTTCATCCAAAAACTGTTTTACTTGCTTAACAAAGGCCACATCTAAGGGATCGGGGCTGGCAATCGATAGCGATAAGCCATGACAAAAAAACGGATACTGTTCGGTTAAGCGCCGAAAATCGCGTTGCAGTTTACCACCGTAAGGTAACCAGTTTTCTGGTGCCACTTCAAAGAAATCAATGTCTGCCGGTTTTAGCTGAAGCAATTCCGGCAGCATTTCACGGCGCAGGCCAAGGCCCGCGCTGTGCTTGTCGAGTGACAAGGGCAGGCGTGACTTAGATAGAGCCACACTTACCTTCGCCACATTTCATTTCTTGTGCTTTATCACTGGCTTTTTTCTTGGCATCCATGGCCTTGTCAGCACCCGCCGCTTTCGCTGCGTCAGCTTTATCATGGGCGTGTGCTTTCATCTCTGCACCACACTTGCCTTCACCACACTTCATTTCTTTGGCTTTGTCGGCCGCGGCTTTTTTCATGTCGCCACCACATTTGCCTTCACCACATTTCATTTCTTTGGCTTTATCAGCAGCGGCTTTCTTCATGTTTTCGCCACATTTACCTTCGCCACACTTCATTTCTTTGGCTTTATCGGCCGCGGCTTTTTTCATGTCTTCGCCACACTTGCCTTCTCCGCACTTCATTTCTTGCGCTTTATCTTTAAGTTTAACCTTTACGCCTGTGCCGGTTTCGGTGTGATTGTGCAGTTGATAGGCCATGGTCAGTTGTTGTGCTTGAAACGGGTTATTGTTCGTTTCGGCATTTACAGTAGCGGAACCCAGTGCTAAAGCACCTAGGGCTAGGGTAAGTTGTGTTTTGGTTAAGCTGTTCATGTGAGATCCTTGTTGTGTGTTTCATCAGCGCCCGTTGCGGCACTTTTTTATCGCCACTCTGTTTTGTCTTAGCCTAAACAGAAGCGGGTTATCTGTAAAGTATAGCTTGATCGTGTCTCAATGGTTTTGCTGTGCCACGATTCAAACCAATTAATAGGTGGTAATTAAATTTAACCAGGTGTCAGGCAGGTTATCCGTAGCCCAAATCAGTATCATTTGATCGGCTCCCGTTAAAATCAGTAGACCCACCAACAATAAACTGTAGCCAAGAACTTGCCGTGCTTTTTCTCCACCAGCGGCGATTTTGGGTAAAAAACGTCGTGCGGAACCGGCAAACAGATAGGCGATAGCAATTAGCGGCAGTGCGGCGCCAATACCAAACACCAGCATTTGCACGCCCGCGTTAACTAAACTACCGGAGTTACCGGCGAGGCCCAATGCCGCACCGAGAATGGGGCCTGCGCATGGGCTCCAAATGGCGCCCAGCATTAAGCCTAACCAAAAGGCACCACCGGGTTTTTGTTCCAAGGTTGTAGCCAGTTGGTTCGCTTTAGCGGCTAAGGGCGCAAAAAAGCCGCTGCTGCCTTGCTTGAACCAAGGCAATACTAAGGCTAAACCAAATAATACCAATAAACTGGCAAACAATGGCCGGGTAACACTATCACTTAGCCCAAGCACACTGCCAAGACCATGCAGCAGCATGCCCATCAAAGCAAAACCAATGGCCAAACCCATACCCGTAAATACGGGAGCCAATTTATGTTTTGCTAAGCCAGAACTGGCCATTACGGGCAGCACCGGCAAAATGCACGGTGATAACGTAATTAACATACCCGCCAGTAATAGCAGTGGTAACAGGCTAAAATCAATCATTAACCGACTCCCGTGTTATAGCGCTTTTAGCATTTCAGCTTTAATCGCTTGTTCGTCAGTTAAGCCTCGGGTTAAAGACACTAATTCGCCCTTATTAACGACAATAATGGTGCTTTGTCCAGTAACGCCATAGCGATTGTTTAATGCTTTCTCTGTTACTTGGTTATATTGCAGCACTTTTAGATCGCTAAATGCGGGGTCCTTTAACAGTGCCTCAATCACCGGCACTTGTTTCGCACACACTGGGCAACCGGGTTTAGTAGCAACTAGTACAAAGCTACCTTGTTTTTCTGCCTCGACTAATTGTGCTGCAGAGTAAGCGGGTAAGACAAAGTTAGTGGCATTCACTTGCAGAGCGGTGAATAGCGCTACGGCGAAAGTTGCAGCTAGGGCGAACGTTTTTAAAGAAGTACTTAACATAATAACAATCCTATTGTGAGAGAAATAAACCACAAAATGCGGTGTGTTCAGGGGTAATTGGTGAGAAAACTAGAAAAGGTTACAGAAAAATAATTTTTTTTTGCTGTAACTTTTTGTCGTGTTATCGTCAATAACAAAGCAGTGGGCCGTCGACAGCCATAGAAACAGGATTAAACATGAACGACTGGCAGGTTCTGTTAGAACGAGCCCAGCAGGGAGATAAGCAAGCTTACAGTGCTTTTTTAAGCGCCATTGTACCGTTTTTGCGCATGCGAGCACGGCGCTATGTGCCCGCGCAACATTTAGACGACTTTGTGCAAGAGACGTTATTAACGGTACACCGTATTTTGCATACGTATCAAGTTGGCTTACCCGTTGAACCCTGGCTTAGTGGCATTTTGCGGCATAAATATTTTGAAAGTCGTCGTCAACTTGCGGCGAATGAACATCAATCGTTAAGTGATGAAGACAGCTGGCAGCCTAGCGTGCCTTTGGATGAAGATGAACAATACCAAGCCGTTAGTCATTTACTGGCGCCGCTGAATGCGGCACAAGCACAGGTGTTGTATGCCACCAAGGTAGAAGAATTGTCGATAGATGAAACCGCCAACCTGATGCAGCGCAGTTCGTCTTGGGTTAAGGTTAATGTGTTTCGAGCTATTCAGCTGTTACGCAGCGAATTACATGAAAAATAAATAAGGTTAATTAGTCAGATGGCGGATAAAACAGAGCAACTTATCGCGAAACTGGTCGACTCACATCAAGCGGTGCGGCCATTTCTAGCACCGCAAATTACCTATTTAACCTTGGGCATGGTGTTGATGTGCGCATTGCTATTGATGCTGCCTTTTGGTTTACGTTTTGATTGGCCGCTGGCGGGGATGCTGAAAACCGCTGCCTTATTAATGCTAGTGGTGACGTTGCTGCAACTGACTTTATTGCTTAGTCAGCCGTTGTTGCCACAATGGCGTAAAGCCCCGCTCTTATGGTTGTCACTTGCTGGTAGCGTTGGGTTATTGATCTGTTTAGGTACTATGGGAGAGTCGCTGAGTTTCGGGCAAGCTGCTCAAGTTTCTTCATTTTGGGCCTGTATTGCTTGGATAGCGCCAGTGGGTATGGCGGCAGGCTGGATATTATCAAGAATGTTACGCCGAGCGCGGCCTTTGCACCGCATGGCTTTGCGGTTGGTGGTAGGAGGCCTAGCCGGTAGCTTAGCCGCCTTAGTGTATAGTTTGCATTGCCGCGTTGATGCCCTTGCATACTTATTGTTAGCTTATGGTTTAGCGGCAACCCTCGCTTTGCTGGGGAGCTTACTTAGCAGCCACCGGCTGTGGCGCTGGTAACCCTTTCTGCATTATTAATGCACTCGATAATAACGGCAGAAATAATCCACCACACTATTCGCATCTAAATGAGAAAAGGTCAGATGATGTTTTGCCATAACGGCTTGCCCCAAGGTTTGTAAAATCTTTTCTAAACCGGCGCCACTTGGGCGTTCTAATTGATGTTGCTGAAATAAAAAGTCTAAGGCCGCTGAGGTATAAGATTTACCTGGCAAAGGCTGGGTTAATTCCAGCTCATGAAGCCTTGCTCCTAAGTTGCGTATTTTTTGTAAACAGTTGCGTTCGTCCATTGCCGGCCCCCGAAATGCTAAATCATAGATATTTTGTTTATCGGCAGCCGCATAATAAACTTTAGCGCTGGGCAGAGCGCGACGCTTTTTGGTAGTATAGCGGCCAATACGTAACCCTTTTAAGGCGATGCATGACGCAGCTTAATCTGTCACTGGCGCTCCACCCGACACAGTTGTGTCCTCAATTAGATCCCCAATTAATTGCAGCAGCACTGCAACAACCGGCCTTACCGTCTGCCTTTATTGGCCAAAACCGTGCGCGCTCTGCGTTAGAGTTTGCTATTGGCATGGATATGCCAGGTTATAACTTGTATGTCATGGGGGAGCAGGCGTTAGGGCGTTCCACCCTAGTGCATGATATTTTGCAACAAGCCGCCAGTGAAAAAGCCACGCCAGATGAGTGGTGTTATCTAAATAATTTTGATGATGAGCGCGTACCCAGTACCTGTCGTCTACTAGCCGGAGAAGGCCGCAAACTGGTCAAAAAACTCGAAGCGCTGATTGATGAGTTAATGGATACCTTTCCGGCCGCTTTTGATAACCCGGGTTATCAACGGAAGAAAAAAGCCATTCATCGTACCTTTGATAAGCGCTATGAAGAGGCTATTGATCGGGTTGAAAGTAAAGCGTTAGAAAAACAAGTGGTGTTGTACGAAGAAAACGGCGCCGTCAGTTTTTCACCGATCATTGATGGTAAACCTCTAGATGATCAAGAGTTTTCTAAGTTAACGGAAGAACAGCGCCAATATTTTTACGGTTTAGTCTCAGAGCTAGAAACCATCCTCAATGAAGAGTTATTAGAATTACCGCGTTGGAAACGTGAGCTCTCCGAGAGCTTGCGAGGGTTGTGTAAAGACACTATTGAGCAAGCCATTAAACCGATGCTGAAGCAGCTAGAACATGACTACAATGCTGAACTTGGCGTATTAAAATATCTGCGTGATATGCGTACCCCTTTAATTAAAGCGGTGCTGGAATTATTACCGGATGAATCAGACGGCGAAAAAAACGAAGAGCCGATTAGCCGTGAATTTTTTATAGAAGAGTTTGTGCCCAATGTGCTGGTGCATTATGAAAGCATGTCTGGCGCTCCCATTGTGTTTGAAGCTAATCCTAGTTACGGTAATTTGTTTGGCCGCGTCGAATATAACTCCTCTAGTGGTTCACTTTACACCAACTATCGGATGATCCGCCCAGGGGCATTACACCGAGCCAATGGCGGCTATCTTATTTTAGACGCCGATCGCTTATTGTCACAGCCAGCGCTTTGGGATGCACTAAAGTTAGCGCTAAAAGCGGGCGAAGTCGTAATAGACACCCTTAGTGAACATGCGGTAACTAACTCGACGATTATTACCCCCAAAGCGATCCCGCTGAATGTTAAAGTGGTGCTGCTCGGCTCGCGCGATCTGTATTATCTGGTACAAGATCTTGATGATGAATTTAACGAGCTGTTTCGCGTACTGGCCGATTTTGAACATTACTTGCCGTATCAAGCCGAAACGGTTAGTGATATGACGCAGCAAATTCAGGTACAGATGCGCCAAATGCACATTGCCCAGCTATCAGCTTGCGGTTTGCAACAGCTGTTGTTATTTAGTTTTCGTCAAGCTGAACATCAAAGCAAGTTATCGGCCCGTTTTGCCGATGTGTTGGAATTAGTGCGTGAGGCGTGTTATTTCGCGCAACAGCAACAAGCTGAAGAATTAACGGCTGAGCATGTTAAACAAGCCTTAGCGGGTAAGCAATATCGTACCGGGCGTATTAGTGAAGCCTTTTTAGAAGATATTCAAGAAGGGCAGATCCTCATTGATACCGATGGTGCCGCCGTGGGTAAGATCAATGGTTTAACCGTATTAGAGATTGGCGATACAGCTTTTGGCACGCCTGCGCGGATCAGCGCGACCGTGTTTGCGGGCTCGAGTGGCGTGGTCGACATAGAGCGAGAAGTCGAACTCGGTAAAGCCATTCACTCGAAAGGCGTATTACTTTTAACCGGTTATTTGGGTTCCAAGTATGCTCGGGATTTCCCTTTGACCCTCAGTGCCAATATTGCGATGGAGCAATCTTACGGCCATATCGATGGTGATAGTGCTTCTTTAGCTGAGGTGTGTGCCTTAATTTCTGCTATTACTGAAGTGCCCATTTTGCAAAGCTTAGCGGTAACGGGGTCGATCAACCAATATGGTCAGGTACAAGCGATTGGCGGTGTTAACGAAAAAATTGAAGGCTTCTTCAGACTGTGTCAATCGCGTGGTTTGACGGGGCAGCAAGGTGTGATTATTCCTGCCAGTAACCAAATAAATTTGGTATTACGTCATGAAGTGGTCGATGCGGTCGCTACAGGTCAATTTCATATTTACGCTGTGCGTACTGTTGATGAAGCACTAGAACTGTTAACGGCGCAATTGGCCGGAGAGCGAAATGCACGTGGCCAATACCCGAAAAAATCAGTCAATGCCAAAGCGCGAGCGCGTTTAGCCTTGTTGGCGGAATTAGTTAATGGCAGTGCCGAAGAGTAAGCTATCGACGTCGTGCTGCATAGCCGTTAGCTCGCTTTTAAAAAAGAACACTCAATTAAGCTACAGAAAAAGGTGATAACACAAAATAAGAAAGCCGCTTAACAGCGGCTTTCTTTATTTAGCGCGGGCTTAACCGCATTTTCTTGGACCGCCTTTACATGGCGCTGGTTCTGGCTCTGGATCACCACCACCTGAACCCCCACCGTTGCCGGCACAACCATAAGTGGTGAGGTAATCATAAGCCGCTTTGGCTTTAACAATACCTTTACCAAATTTCTGTGGATCGCCACCGCTAGGTAAGCTGGCTGTTGCTTTCAGCGCACTGCGGATTTGCGTACCGGTACATTGTGGGAAGTTAGACCATACACGCGTGGCTAAACCGGCTACTGCTGGGGTGGCCATCGAGGTACCGCTCATATAACCGTAATCTGAAGCTCCTACGTTGATACTGGCTGTGGCGGCACTCAGTAAGGCTGAACGATCTTCAAAGGCTGCGCCCACGGCGGGGATTGACGTAGTATTCGCAGTGCCCGCACCTAAAGTACCGTATAACATGCCCGGCGCATTATTAATTAAAATAGCACTGATACCACCGGATAACTGGCAGTTTTTCACTTTGTCATGGAAAGAAACAGTACCACGGTCAATCACACAGACCTTACCTGACGCGCCGCTGTTAGTGGCAGTGGCTTCACCCATAAAGAAAGTACTGCCTGAAGCTTCGCCGGTATTTTCCATGGCAGAGGCGGCATAACCATTATTGCCTGCGGTCAAAGCTGCCATGGAGGCACCGCCAGAAGGGTAGGTAGAAAGCGTATCTACACCGCCTGCGGCTACTTCAACACAAAAGCCTTCATTAGTGACACTGCGTTTACCTGAGCCTGAGCTACAAGAGGGATATTGCGAGAAAGAAGCAATTTGATTATTGGCATCATTAGCGCCAATCATCATTACCGAGGCATAACCTGCCGGATAAGAGCGCACTGAGTTACCGTCGTTACCGGCTGCCGCTAACACTAAGCCGCCATTATTGGTAAAGTTATTAAAGGCGTTTTCTTCTGTGTTGTTGGCGCCGCCACCGCCTAAACTCATTAAATTCTTGTTTATCGCAACTAAAGCGGTTTTGGGAAGTTGTCGCCTAAAAAGCAAACATAAATAATCTTTTGTATAAAATTAATCGCTAATGTACCTATAACCTAAACGCATAGCGGCATATTTGTTACAAGGTCACATTGGCTAAGAGCAAACCGATGTTAGCGTGTGGCAAGGGGTGGGATTAAATAAAGATGACGGCGAGTGTAACAATCGCCAAGTTAAAGCTACAAACTGTGCTGTTGGCGACCACGCCAAGCTGCTGTAAGCAAGCTCAGTAGGCTAAGTAAAAACACCGGCAGATCGCCCAGCGTACTGTATAGCGTACGTCCGGTGGTTAAAGGTAACTGATCACTCACCAGTGCTTCGGTAAATTGGGGGGCGCGCTCCCGGATCTCTCCAGATGCGGCAATAGAAGCGGTAATGCCATTGTTGGTCGCTCGCAGTACTGGGCGGCCAAATTCTAAGGCGCGCATACGCGCTATTTGCAAATGCTGATGGGGGCCAATGCTGTCGCCAAACCAAGCATCATTACTGACCGTCAGTAATACCTGGGTATCGGCAGTAAAATTGGCACGGATTTGTGCCGGAAACGCAATTTCAAAGCAGATAGCCGGCAATAAATGTACACCATTGGCGATAAGATTCGGCTGCACATAGCTACCTCGGCTAAAGGAGCTCATCGGGAGATCGAAAATCGGAGCGAGCTGACGTAATAGCTGCTCAAAAGGCACAAATTCGCCAATCGGTAACAAATGATGTTTGCTAAAACGATTAGTATGGCCATAAAAATAGTGACCGCGCTCAGCGTCGGGCTGTTGCTTACCCAATACAATAAGATTATTCCAAGCTTCGCCGGTTTTATGTCGATAATCGATAATGCCACTGATAAGGGCAGTGTTGCTGTAGGTTGCAGAGCTATCGAGGTTCTCTAGAAAATCGATGGCTAATGGTTCTAATTGCGGTATCGCCGCTTCTGGCCAAATAATAATTTGATGTTCGCTTAAATGTGGCCGAGTGAGATCAAGGTATTTCAACATGGTCGGCCATTCTTGCTCTGGCGCCCAGCGCAAATCTTGTTTGATATTGCCTTGTACCAACAACACAGATACTGTTTGACCACTTAACTGCCAGCCTTTTAGTGTGGCAAGTAATGGGCTGATGGCAACAAGCATAACCGCAGTCATCAGAAAACTGGCTTGCTGCCAGCGTGCTAAGGAAGATTTGTACAACAAACTGGCGCTGGCGGCGATAAACACCATCAGCCAACTCAGTCCAATTTCGCCAATTAATGGTGCCCAATGCCGTAATAGTGAATCCGTTTGGCTGTAACCCATTGATAACCATGGAAAGCCGGTTAGCATCACACTGCGTAGCCATTCAGTGAAAATCCAGCTAGCCGCGAATAATAACGGCAAGGGCAGTGCATTGGCAAAACGGCGGGTTAACCAGGCGGCGAGGGCAGGGAATAACGCGAGGTAGCCCACTAACAGCGCCATCAAGCCTAAACTGGCAATCAGCGGCAAGCCACCAAATTGATCAATACTGACATGCACCCAGCTAATACCGACACCAAACCAACCGATACCATAACTAAAGCCGGCAATAGCGGCTTGACGTGGTTGCTTACTGTGTTGAATGGCCAGCGCTAATAGCGCTAAGGTAAAAAACGGCAGCCACCACAAATGATAGGGCGTAAAAGCTAGGGTATTCAGTGCGCCTGCCGCCAGTAAAACCAGCGGCAGTGCCAAGCGAGATAAGCCAGAACGCAAAATGATTAGTTTCCTTCTTCTTCCGATTTGCGCGGTTGAATCACTTGAAGTTGCATTAAACGCCGGCTGTTGGCTTTGCTTACTTTGAATTTAAGATCGCCCAGCGTAATGCTTTCACCTCGGGCGGGCATATGTCCAAAAGCATGCAACACGATACCGCCGATGGTATCGGCATCTTCTTCGTCAAAAGAGGTGCCGAAGCTTTCATTAAATTCATCCAATGGGGTTAACGCACTGACTTGAAATACCCGAGAGGCCATCTTTTTGATGTCATGATCTTCGTGATCATCATGTTCATCTTCAATTTCACCGACGATTTGTTCCAAGATATCTTCAATGGTGACTAGGCCTGAAACACCGCCATACTCATCAACCACAATGGCCATATGATAGCGTTTTTGCCGAAATTCACGCAGTAAGGCATCGACTTTTTTGCTTTCAGGAATAATCACAGCAGGGCGAACGAGGTTACTCCACTGCCAATCGTTATTCTTGTCATCCAACGCATATTGCAGGATATCTTTTACAATCAGAATGCCTTCGATATGGTCTTTATCTTCATTGACCACCGGATAACGGCTATGATTATTTTCCAATAAGATGGGTAGCACTTCAGACAGGGGCTGCTCAATGTCAATGGTCGCCATTTGTGAGCGTGGGATCATAATGTCCCGAGCGCGCATTTTTGACACGTCCAAAACACCTTGCAACATATCCTTGGTATCGGTATCAATTAGCTCACGCATAGCCGCTTCGCTAATAATATCTTCCAAATCAGACAGATCTTGAGGCTCTGCGTTGAAAATGTTGGCGATACGTTCTAACCAACTGCGACTCGCAGAACCGCGACTAGAGTGGGGGTTGTCTTCACTCATCAGTGAACTTGTGCTCCGTTAAAATAATAAAAATTATTCGTCATCCAATAAATAGGGATTGGCTATGCCTAACTGCGCGAGGATCTGAATTTCTTCGGTTTCCATTTCAACGGCATCCTCATCATTTATATGGTCAAATCCCAATAAATGCAAGCACCCGTGCACTACCATATGGGCCCAATGTGCAAACAAGGGTTTTTCTTGTTCGCTCGCTTCGGCGGCCACTACGTCGGCAGCAATGATTAAATCACCGAGCAAACTTAATTCTACGCCCGGTGGACATTGAAATGGAAAACTCAGCACATTGGTGGGTTTATCTTTCGCGCGATATTGGGCATTCAGTTGTTGGCTTTCGGCATTATCTACCACACGAATGGTCACCTCAGCCTCAGCTTGAAATGGCATTACAGCTGCGTTTAGCCATTGTTGAAATTGCGCTTCGCTCGGTAAATTTTTCGCAGAGCTGGCCAGCTGTAAATCTAAGGTGATGCTCATTTTGCTCTAAATTCCCGCTGCTCAGGGCCATTCGGTTTTGGGTTTGCCGCTTCAAAAGCTTCATAGGCTTGCACAATACGTTGCACAATAGGGTGGCGTACCACGTCTTTGGCATTGAAGAAGTTAAAGCTGATTTCTGGCACGGTAGACAGCACATCAATGGCATGTTTTAAACCGGAGTATTGGCCACGCGGTAAGTCGACTTGCGTTATATCACCGGTGATCACGGCTTTGGCACTAAAACCAATGCGGGTTAAAAACATTTTCATTTGCTCGGTGGTGGTATTTTGGCTTTCATCCAAGATGATAAAGGCATCATTTAAGGTTCGCCCACGCATGTAAGCCAAGGGCGCAATTTCAATGACGCCGCGCTCAAGGTATTTTTCAACCTTTTCAAAGCCAAGCATTTCAAATAACGCATCATACAAAGGCCGTAAGTAAGGATCGACTTTTTGGGCTAAATCACCAGGCAAGAAACCGAGCTTTTCACCCGCTTCGACTGCGGGCCGCGTTAAGATAATGCGTTTAACCAGGCCGCTTTCTAGGGCATCAACGGCACACGCTACCGCTAAATAGGTTTTGCCGGTACCGGCAGGGCCAACACCAAAACACACATCATGTTGCAACACATTGGCAACATAAGCCGCTTGATTAGGATTACGCGGTTTAATCAGACCTTTTTTGGTTTTTAGGCTAAATTCTTTCTGGCGGCTGCCGGGTTCAGAATCTTGATACTCAATTTCAACGTGTTCGCTGATCATCAAGTGCACTTGTTCTGGAGTAATACCGTCTTGTTGCTGCTCGACATTCGCGGTCAGTAAATAGAGTTCTTGCAAGATGTCGATAGTGGCTTCGACATTCGGTTGTTGGCCTTCAATCCGCATGGTGCCATTACGGTGGCTAATATTAACCTGTAAGCGGCGCTCTAAGTGTTTCAGATTATCGTCGTACGGGCCACAAAGTAGCGTCAGGCGCCGGTGATCAACCGGCTCCATCAGCAATTCAGTGCTATAACTACTGTCACTATTCAATATAAATATCTCTTTATTGTCCAGTTCGCTTAGGGAACAAAGTGAGTTACACCTAGGTCGTCAGTTTTTGGCTGACGTGCAAGAATTTGTTGCGGCGCAATTTCACGGCGCAGGCCCATCTCAGCCTCAGTACGAATTAAGGTGCCACGTAGTGAATTACTGAACACATCGGTAATTTTCACGTCAACAAAACCGCCAATCATATCGGGTGAGCCTTCAAAGTTTACTACGCGATTATTCTCGGTTCGGCCGGTTAATTCCATAATATTTTTCTTAGAAGGGCCTTCCACCAAAATACGCTGTTCGGTGCCTAACATGCCACGGGCAATTTTCAGTGCTTGCTGGTTAATACGATCTTGCAGGATATATAAGCGCTGTTTTTTCGCGTCTTCGGTGACATCATCCGGTAAATCGGCTGCTGGCGTACCTGGGCGGGCGCTATAGATAAAGCTAAAGCTCATATCAAATCCAATGGCCTGAATTAAATCCATGGTCGCTTGGAAGTCTTCATCGGTTTCACCTGGAAAGCCGATAATAAAGTCTGATGACATACTCAGGTTAGGTCGTATTTTCTTTAATTTACGGATCTGCGCTTTGTACTCTATGGCGGTATGGCCGCGTTTCATCAAGTTTAACACCCGATCTGAACCTGACTGCACTGGTAAATGCAGATGATCGACCAGTTCAGGCACGTCTTTATACACTTCAATAATATCGTCGGTAAATTCAACCGGGTGTGAAGTGGTATATCGAATGCGGTCAATACCATCAATGGCGGCCACTAAGCGCAGCAGCTCAGAAAAATGACAAATACTGCCATCATGGGTGGCACCGCGATAACCGTTGACGTTTTGTCCCAGTAAGTTCACTTCGCGCACACCTTGTTGCGCCAGTTGGGCGATTTCAAACAGAACATCATCTAACGGTCTGCTGACCTCTTCACCACGGGTATAAGGCACGACACAGAATGTGCAATATTTAGAGCAGCCTTCCATCACCGAGACAAAAGCGCTTGGACCATCGGCTTTTGGCTCAGGTAAGCGGTCAAATTTTTCGATTTCAGGGAACGACACATCGACCACAGGAGAATGTGAGCCGCGCACTGAATTGATCATCTCGGGTAAGCGATGCAGCGTTTGTGGGCCAAACACGATATCGACATAGGGCGCGCGCTCACGGATCGCTTTGCCTTCTTGCGAAGCCACACAGCCGCCGACACCAATGATCAAATCGGGATTTTTTTCTTTCAGTGGACGCCAGCGACCTAACTGATGGAACACTTTCTCCTGGGCTTTTTCCCGAATGGAGCAGGTATTAAGCAGAATCACATCAGCTTCTTCTGCCTCTTCGGTCAAAGTGTAGCCATGCGTTGCATCCAGTAGGTCGGCCATTTTTGATGAGTCGTATTCGTTCATCTGGCAGCCCCAGGTCTTAATATGCAGCTTTTTACCCATTGTCAGTGGTTACCTGTGTTAATGCGTCTAAAAAAGGGAGCGTATTTTAGCCTGTCTGACCGCTCAGTGCCAGAGACAGCTGCAAAAGTCTTTTAATCAAATTAATCGCTGTCGGGTAGTGATGTAACCCGCATAAAAAATTACCAGCACGCCCGCTGCCCAACTCATGGTGACGGGCTCTTGCCAAATCAAATAACCAAAAGCACCGGCAAACACTACGCTGCTGTAGGTCCACATGCCAATATCACTTGCTGGGGCAATGGCATAGGCACGGGTCATCGCCAGTTGACCAATGGCGGCTAAGATGCCCATAGTAATAAAAGCAAGCCAAACGTCTTGGTTTAGTGGCTGCCAATAGAAAGGGAGCGGGATGGCCGATAAGATGGCGGTAAGCAGTGAAAAATAAAAGACGATACGTACAGCCGGTTCGGTATCCGACATATAACGAATGGTGGTTTTGGTAATGGCTACTAATACAGCCGAGCCAAGTGCAACGAGCAACACCGCATTTAACGCCGCATCGGGTGTCGGTAAAGCTAACACTACGCCGACAAAGCCCAATAAAATAGCAAATAAGGTCAAACGCGATGGGCGTTCCTTTAACCAAAAACGGGCAATGATCGGCACGACAAACGGCGAGAGTAATAATACCAACATACCTTGTGCCAGTGGCAGGCGCGCGAGCACATAAAAAAAGCAATACATACCCGTAATGCCGGTTAGCGCCCGGCTTGCATGCAGATACCAACGCTGCGTTTTCAGCATTTTAAAGCCATGTTTGTATAAAAAAGGCAGCATCAGCAGTAAGGCAAAAAAGTTGCGGAAAAACACCACTTGCGCTTCGCTGGCGGTTTCACTGGTAAATTTTACTACCGCACCTATGCCAGCAAAGCAGGCTTCAGCTAACAGCAAAAGTAGAGCACCTTTTAGCAGGTGAGGAGCCATGGTGTGTTCCATAAAACATCAAGGTGCTTAGTATAACGCGGTGACGACTTGAAAATCTGCTCGCGCTTTGCGAATCACGAAAAAAACAGTTTATATTCGACAGCGACTAACCGGCAAACCGACCCGAGTTAAGTAAGGCGATAAACGCAGCATTAGGTAGCGGTTTGCTGAATAAAAAGCCCTGTATTAACGAGCAATTACGTTGCCTAAAAAATGATAATTGTTGCTCGGTTTCAACCCCTTCGGCAACACAATACAACCCAAGGCTGTAAGACATGCTCAGCATGGCATCGATAATGGCTTCATCGTTATAATCCACACCAATGTCTTGCACAAAGCTGCGATCGATTTTAATCGCATCCAGAGGCAATTCTTTTAAATATTTTAACGAGGAATAACCGGTACCAAAGTCATCCAAGGCCAATTTAATGCCGGCATCGCTTAACGATTGCATGGTCAGGATGGCACTTTGTTGATCGCGCATCAGCGCGCTTTCGGTAATTTCAAAGCGCAAGCACTGTACGGGTAACTGGTACTTGTTTAATAATTCGATCACAGTTTCCGCAAGTTTCGGTTGTTCTAAATGCTGCGTTGATAAATTAATCGATAAGTAAACCTCATGCTTATCAGCTCGCCAGCTAACCATATCTTGCAAAGCCCGCTCGATGAGTTGCTGTGTCATATTAACGATTAAGCGTAAATCTTCTGCAAGTGGAATAAAGTCTGCCGGTGAAATCATGCCGTCTGGGCTTTGCCAACGCAACAGCACCTCAGCGCCGACCAGGCGATTGGTATTAGCATCGATGATGGGTTGATAGTAGTTAATAAACTCTTGTTTTTGAACCGCCTTACGTAAGCGTGATTCGCGAGCCAGTTGCATGTGGGCTTTTTCGTTCATCGCTTTCATAAAAAACTGAAAATTATTGCGACCGGCTTCTTTGGCATGATACATCGCCACATCGGCGTGTTTCATTAATTCCGTGCCATTTAAAGCGTCGTCAGGGAATACCGCTATGCCAATGCTGGGCGACACACCAATATTTTCTGAACCCAGTTGCATGGGTTCGCTAATCACCGCCAGCATTTTACGTGCAACATGGCTGAGGTTATCTGCAGATTTATAGCCTTCAAGTAACACGACAAATTCATCACCGCCCAAGCGTGCAACCGTATCGGTATCGCGCAGCGTTAATTTTAAGCGTCGAGCCACTTCTTTTAGCATTAGGTCGCCAATATCGTGACCAAGAGAATCGTTAATATGCTTAAAGCGATCTAAATCTATAAAAAATAAGGCTAAAGAGCGCTGTTCACGGCGAGTTTTATCAATACCGTGCATAATGCGATCCATCAACAATGCACGATTAGGTAGGCCGGTTAACGCATCATAGTTAGCCAGATAGCGTAGTTCAGCTTCGGCCGCTTTCTGTGCGGTGATATCGGTAAACACCAACACAAAGAAAGACAAGCCTTGCTCACCCACCGCACTGATATTGATTAAGGTTGGCCGTTCTTTGCCATCGGGCGTGATCACGCGCTCTTCGCCTTGCCAATGCTCGCCTTTTTGCATGTTACGTAATAAACGAGTGTAAAAGCGTCGCCGTACTAGGCTGATACCCAAATGATGCACTCGTGGTGTGTCGACATAAGTATCGACACTGCCAAAAGCCTGCGCAAAAGAATGGTTAGCAGCAATGATACGTTGCTGTGTATCGAGGATCACCACCCAATCCCGCGTTTGTTGGAAGGCTTCGCCAAAGAGTCGCGCTTTTTCTTTATTGGCTTTAGTTTCTGTAATGTTACTAAAGGTGCCTAAGATTTTTTTCGGTTTGTTGTCATCGTCTACTGCGGTAACCCGCGCTTGATCGCGGAACCATAACCAACGGCTATCTTGATGCCGGATACGGTAAGTGACATCTAGCATAAAACTAGGATCGTGTTGCAGTTTTCGCCATTGTTGTAAAAATTCTTGTCGATCATCTTGATGAATCAATTGACAATGTTGCTCTAAGTGCATGCTTTGCTGTGGATTTTCATAGCCTAAGACCAACGCGTAACGAGTCGAGATTAAGTGATTATGCTTAGCCAGCCACTCAAATACGCCAGCATTTACTGAGGCTAAAGCTTGTGTTAAACGTTGCTCACTCAGTTGGATCTGCTGATTGGCTTGGCGTAATAAGTTTTGCTGCTGCCGGCGTTTTCGCCAATACAATAAAAAAATACTGCCAAACAACAGAGCATACAGAAAATAGGCAGGAGTCGAGCGCCAGAGCGGGGGGGCGATAATAAAACTAAGGCTTGCCGGTGCACTCTGCTCTCCGGTTAATGGGGCAATAGCACTGACATAAAATTGATAATGACCAGGGGGTAACTGGGGAAATAGTACCTGATTGGTAAATTGTACTGGATAGATATTATTTTGTTCGCCTCTGAGCCAATAACGATAAGCAATTTTATGGTTATTATGAAAAGACATGGCGCTAAAATGAATTTTTAAACCAGTATCATTATGTGATAACTGAAATTGACGATTATTTAACGAGCCTTGAATGGTTTGAGGCTTACCCGATAACACGCTAAATTCTGTAATGGTTACTTTTAACGGAGCATTATTGGCAGTTAATAGCTTAGGCTCGACGATAATAGCACCGCGCATTCCCCCATAAACCAAACGACCATCCGCTAATTTGGTGTTAGCACCATCGTAAAACTCATTAAAGGCAAGGCCATCGGCTTGGTTAAAAAATTCCAGTTGAAAGTTGTCATGCTCCAGTCGAAACAAACCTTGTCGTGAGGCAAACCAAAGATCACCCGCTTCATCCAGTTGTAACGAAAAAACCTCATTACTCATCAGCTTGTTATCAACCGAAAACAATTGCTGCAGTGTCAAATTCTCTAAATTGAAACTAAGTAAACCAATGCCTCGCATACCCACCCACAAGGTGCCGTTATGATCAATTTGCATTGAAGTGGCATAACGATTTAGCTGTGGTTGATAATCACTGTGTTGATAAATTAAGCGCAGTTTTTCGGTATCAGGCTGATAATGCCAAAGTTGACCTGCCAGGCTAAGTAGCCAACTTTGATCCGGTAATTGGCCGAGAATACGCCCCCAATATGCCATCGGCAGCTGTTGGTTAAGCTGCTCTAGAGGCGTAATGAGCCCAGTATCAATGTGGTAACGATAAAGGTTTTTTTGTTGGCTAATGATCAGGCTATTATCGGCAGCATGATAAAGTTCTAATTGTGCACCTGAAGCGAGAAGCTTTTGCTGGCTGCTATCAGCCACGCTAGGCACACTCACACTGAGTGTTTGAGTATCAAAACGTCGGATCCCCCCGCTGACTTGTAACCATAGCTCACCTTGGCTGCCAGGCAAGAAATGGTGAATGTGACTTTCAGGCGTTCGGGTGTGCGGGCCGTTAGTTTTTAAAAAGCTTTGGCTTTCTTCGGTATCTAAATTGTAGCGATTAAGACCATTAAAGCTGCTAAGCCACAGATACTGATCTTGTTGCCATAGTTGCGTGATACGATCGTTACTAAAGCCACTCCCTTTGCTTGACGCTAGATAACGAAATGCTTGGGTTTTCGGATGCCAATAATAAGCGCCATCTTCACGACTCGCCAACCAGATACCGTTTTGTTTATCGTGAGCAAAATCTATTACTGAGTGATCGGCTATCAGCAGATCACTGTCAGAAAAACGTAAAGTCAATTCGGGTTGCTTGGCAGAGGGCGCTAATTGGTAAAGCCCCTGATCGGTTCCGATCCAAACCTGCTTGTTGTGGTTTTTTAACTTCCAAATATTATGTTCAGCAAGCATCGGCGTTGCCTCAATGGGCGTACCTTGCTCAATATAGGCGGAAATGGCGGTAAGTGGCAGTTGAAATAAACCAGAAACCGTGCCCACATAAAGCTGCTCATCACTAATTAACAGGCTTTTGACATGAGATTGGTCAGCATTGATACTCGCTTGGTTCGCGGGCAAATAGGGAATAGAGTGATGCTCGTTGCTTTGCAAATCAAACAAGATCAAGCCGTTAAAAGCACCAATAAATAACTGCTGTTGCTGTAACGCGATATGACGGATCCAACCTTGGTCTTGGCCTATCTGCGTTAAATCAAATATTTTCTGCCAAGATTTGTCACTGAGCTGTAATTGATAGACCGCATCATTGACGACCAATAATAGCCTGTCGGCATCGCGTTCGATCAAGGTCATGATCGTCGATTTTGCGGAGTGTGTTAGCTCACGCGGTGGAGTGAAAAATAATTCGAATTGACCGGCTGCAGGGTCTAACAGATATAAACCCGTATGATTTGCACTGGCCCAAAGTCGCCCTTGGCTGTCTTCTAACAATTCACTAAAGGCAATTTCAGAAAGGCGATATTGTTTGGCGTGTAATTCGTGAACGCTATTGCCGTCAAAGCGGTTAATACCTCCGGCGGTGGCGAGCCAAAGAAAACCGTCTTTATCTAAATGCAGTTTACGCACTGTGCCCTGAGATAAGCCTTGCTTTGGCGTTAATGACAAAAACTGAGTGTGTGCATTGAGTGCCAGACTGGTAAACAACAGTAAAAACACAGTTAGGAGCCATTTCACAACACGATTTCCCTTACCCTTGTTAATTTTTTTGCAAAAAAACACTGATTGCTTAAGTTGATGCAACATATACCTTGCTAGCGTTGTTTGTCCAGTTTTGTTATTCGGTGCGGTAAGTCATCTTGAAAGAGTGTAGCAGGCTTACCCTAAGTTAAAGAACAAGATTAAACCGGCGATTGCGGCAAAACAGAGTAATAACAAATTAAACTGATGCTGTTGTAAACGCAAAATACGGCGTAAATCGGCGATATCCGGTTCATAAGCTTGTTGCAAACGCGGGCGTTCGACCCGTTGTTTGCGGTAATAGAGTGGCCCAGCTAAACTCACCTGCAAGGTTTGGCTTAGCCGAATTAATAACCCTAATTTCGCTTTGGGCATCGTTGCACCTTTAGACGCTAACAGTGTTGGCGCTCGGCGAGAATGACGCTGTAGCCAATACAGCGCAGTACTCAGCCAATAAGGTAACAGGTTCAACCCTTGTTGCACTTGCGCTGCGGCTTGGCCAAAATGTTGGTACTGCTCTAACTTAACGGACCATTGCTGGCTGGCTATTTGACTCAATCGATAACACAGCACCCCCGCGGCACCGGCGATCAGATACCAAAACATGATACCGATGATTTGCTGGCTAAACCTAAGGCAAAGGCTTTCGAGTAATGCTTTGACTAAGCCCATTTGGCTTAACTGTGCGGTATCTCTGAGCAGCAATAAGCGCGCTTGAGTTTTCGCTAAGCTAAATAAAGACTTTTCCAAGCTGATGATGATTTTTTCGGTTTGCCGCGCATAAGGTTGCCAGTTTAAACAACAAAGTAACACGATCACATCAATCAATGGCGGCCAACTGGCCAATAAATATAAGCCAACCAGTAAGGTTAAAGGGATGCTAACGGCGACAAATAAAGCCAAGCCACCGGAGAGACGTTGCTGACTGCTGGCACGTGTTGGATCAGGATGAACCTTGCGCGCTAAGGCTCGGCAAAATGCGGCATAAAAGCTGAGTGGATGATAAATCAGTGGAATAGGTAGCAGCCGAGCAACCAGCAGGGCCGCGACCAGTATGATCAGCGATAGAGCAAATTCGTTTGCCATCAGCAACGCAGGTTACAGGTTTAAGTCAGCGATAGCGCCCAACATTTCCATCACCATGGCTGAACTGTTTTTGGCTGCAACTTCTAAGTAGGCTTCGAAAGAATCGGGTGATTCTTTACCGGCAATATCACTAAGGCTGCGGATCACCACAAAAGGGGTATTCAGCATATGACAGCTTTGTGCAATGGCCGCGCCTTCCATTTCAACTGCTAGCATGCTGGGAAAATGTTGTCGTGTTTGGGCAATCCGTTCAGGATCACACATAAAGCTATCACCGGTGGCAATTAAGCCTTTTTTGGTTTTACAAAAGCCTAACGCAGCAATGCTTTGTTCAGCGGCCGCCATTAACGCGGGGTGCGCTTTGTAGGCGGCTGGCATTTGTGGAACTTGGCCCATTTCATATCCAAAAGCGGTTACATCAACATCATGATGCCGTACTTCGGTACTGATCACGACATCGCCGACGCTTAATTCAGGATCAAAACCGCCAGCCGACCCCGTATTGATGATGCAGTCAGGTTTAAATTGGCAAATCATTAAGGTTGTGGCCACGGCTGCGGCAACTTTACCAATACCTGATTGCATTAAAACGACATTTTTACCGGCTAAAGTACCGATGTAAAAAGTATAGCCGCCTAACTTTTCTGTACGATTTAATTCAATTTGTTGCTGTAACAGCGCAATTTCAGGTTCCATTGCGCCAATAATGCCGATTAATTGCATGGTCCCGCCTAGGCAAGTAAAAAAACGCTAGTATAAACGGGGTGGCAGTGAAAAGCATTGCCTTTCCTGCCAAACGTGGGGATTACGCTAAAACAACCGGTTATTGCTGCAACGGGATCGGCTGCATGGCCTGACCAGAGGTCAGGCGACCATGTTGATAATCGCTAACCGCCTGTTGGATCTCAGCCATGGTGTTCATTACAAAAGGACCATATTGCACAATAGGTTCAGCAATGGGCCGGGCGGCGAGCACAAGAAAGCGTACCGAGGTTTTTGCGCTGAGCGATACCGCACCTTGTGTTGATAATACTGCCGCTTGATGCTCAGGTAAGGTAACCTGTTGCTCAGCGCTGTGCAGCTCTAAAGTTCCTTCATAAGGATACAGTAAGGCGTTATGACCATCAGGCAGCGGTAACTGTAGCTGAGCACCAGGCGATAAATGAATATCAAAATAGACGGGTTCCGTACTTAATCCTTGGATCGGACCTTGCACCTGTTGGTCTTGATAACAAAAGTTGCCGGCAATCACTTTAACGCGAATACCGTTAGCGGCTTGTACTACCGGTATTTGCGTAGGGTTGATATCAACGTAAGCGGCTTCTTTCATTTTTTCTTTGGCGGGCAAATTAATCCACAGTTGAAAGCCGCGCATCAATCCAGATTCTTGCTGCGGCATTTCCGAGTGAATAATGCCTCTTCCGGCACTCATCCATTGTACACCGCCGCTTTTTAGGTGACCTTGATTACCCAAGTGATCTTTATGCAACATATGGCCATCAAGCATATAAGTCACCGTTTCAAAACCGCGGTGAGGGTGTGCGGGGAAACCGGCAATATAATCATCCGCTTGTTCCGAGCCAAAACAGTCGAGCATTAAAAAAGGATCCAACCTAAAATCAGCAGATTGTCCTAAGCTGCGTTTTATTTTTACCCCAGCACCGTCTGATACTGTCACGGCAGGTATAAGCGTTTTTAATTTACGCATAATGTCTCCTTAAATAGTTAAGATGATTAAACCGGATAAGCAATCGAATGAAAATTGCAAAAAGTGCCGACTAATCTTCAATAAAGTAGAACGATGGCAGTTCAGTTAGCATTAAGCCGTGAGCGCTAAAGTGCCAGTCAGTAACCTTGCTGTATCGGTCATGCCGATAAGATGATTGGAGATTGTCATGAAAAAACAACTAATTTGTATAATGTTATTCAGTAGTGCTGCGGCCACCGTACAAGCGAACTCAGATATTCGTTGGGATTATCTTGGTTTAGGTTATACCGATGCGGCAGGAGACGGACCTTATATCGAAGGGTCATTACGCGTAGCGCCATCCTGGGTATTACAGGGCGAGTTCAGCCCACAAACGGTGGCATCACAAGACTTCAATGCCTTTCGTTTTGGCGTGACTTATCTCAGTGGGTTTAAACTCGACTTTACACCGAACAGCCAAACTTACTTGCAAGCGGGTATTGATGGCGTCAGCGGTGATCGTGATGATACCGGTGCTTTTTTCGGTGTAGGCGCTCGCCATCCTTTAACGCCACAAGTTGAGTTATTAACAGAAGCCAGTTATCACACCTTTGGCGATAACTATGGCAGTGCTACAGCGGGTATTGCTTATTACTTCAGCCCAGACTGGGCCATAAGAAGTACGTTGTCGTTAAATAGCGGTGACACGAAAAACGTTTTTCGTTTTGGTATGACCTATCAGTTTTAAATCAGCCAACAGTTAGCCGTTGTTGCCCGCAGCTTGCACAGAATATATTTACCCGTGGCTGGCGCAAAGCATTGCAGTTGCGTCAGCCAACTCTTAATATTGAGCACTTGGCTAGCGCGACAGCGGAAGTGATACTATGTTAGACGATTTTTTTATCCAGTTAAGTACCGAGCCTGACAGCATTAGTTTTGCGCAAACTATGGCCGTTATTGATAAACACTATGATTTTACGGCCGTGGCTTTTGAAAACGGCGAAGTGACTAATGCCGCCGATCAGAACAACGGTTCCTGCAAAATCTTTGCATTTGGTCTGTTACACCAGTTATCGGAACCGCAAACTTTACAGTTATTTGGTGAGCATTATCGCCAGGTAATGGCCACTCCTAGTGGTACCGATCATCAAAATATTCGCAATTTTTTGATCACCGGTTGGAATGGCATTCGTTTTTCAGGTAACGCCTTACAGCTAAAAAGCACCGCTGTTTAACTCCAAAAATAAGGCCAGCAACTGCTGGCCTTATTACTTAACCGCTCTTCCTGAGCTGCGTTATACCGTCACATTAATGTTCTGGCCAAGATTTCCAACAGATTGTGCAGCGGCAGTAGGCTCAATACTTTGCATAGCATTTTGTACTAAGCTTGTGGCCATTTGCCCTTGCTGTTCTTGTTGTTTCTTTGCCATCACAGCGCCCAGCACTTCAAAAGCTTGAGCAGACGCAAGTGCGCCAACGGATTGACTCATAGAACCTCCTATTAGCAACAGGTCATCTGGTTATCGGCAAGCGGTTGGCAAACTTTAGGCATTTTTTTGCCTTATTAAAAAAGGTGAATGCCGCCTGTTGCAGCAGGCGGCATTCGGTCTTAGCGCGGAGTGACTCATTTCTCCAAAGCGTTAAGAAACTTGGACTAGCGCGGTAGATTGCGCTTTAATTTGTGACTTTGATAAAGCCGGTGACATTAAACGGCCTGATAGGGCGGTATTCACCAAAGCCGGCTTAACAGTGCGGATTGGCCGGGTAGGGCCTTTTTTCACTAAACCTTTTAATAAGGGTTCCACTTTCGGTGCCGGTTTACCCAGTTTAACCGCGAGTGCCGCTTGTAATTCGGTTACGGTGTAACCCGCCTTAATAGCAATACGTAAATAAGGCACGCCAGCTGCATCAAGCGCACCACTTACAAACCAATCTGGTAAGGCTTTGTGCCCTTCTTTATTTTGTGGATTAACTAAGTCAAGTACCGCCACCACTTTCATCGTTTCAGGTTCGCACAACACATAATCGAGATATTTGGCATTAAGCTTTAACTGGGTGCTGCGCCGGTTTTTGTCAGAGACACTGGCCTTGATATCTAAGACATCGGCTAAGCGCACTCTGTTCATAATACGATAGTCATTTTGTACTGCTTTATCTAATAAACCCAAAAAAGAACGTTCAACCGGACTAAACAACGCAGCCTTCCGCTGCACTTGGAACGGGTTACTATTGTCAATAAAACGACTGGCAACCAAAGCAATAACCACGACCAGTAGCACTAATAACAGCATGATAAACTCCATGCTTACCTCCGACAAAGAATTGACAGCAAGAACGATGAGTTCAAATAAGCATAAGCTGTGCCAACATTTTTAATGCGGTGCTAACAAGGTTATTTTTTGAATTGATGCCAGCCATCATCTTCATTAATGGTATTTATATGTAATTTAGGCTTATAGTTACTGCATCTGAAATAGTACAAGGACACGATCATGGCAGCAGTAACAACTTGTGGCGCGCTGACTATTAAAGGCGCAATGCCTGAAGCCTATCAAGAAATTTTAACGCCAGCGGCTTGCGAATTTGTCGCAGAGCTTTCTCAATTATTCCGCCCGCCGTTAAAAGCGCTGTTAAGCGCACGGCAACAACGGCAAGCCAAATATGATGCCGGTGCTTTACCTGACTTTTTAGCAGAAACGGCAGCGATCCGCCATGGCGATTGGCAAGTGGCCGCTTTACCCGCTGATTTGCAAGATCGTCGTGTTGAAATTACTGGGCCGGTAGAACGCAAAATGATCATAAACGCGTTAAATGCGGATGTTAAAGTGTTTATGGCGGATTTTGAAGACTCGCAAACACCCAGTTGGGATGGCATGTTGGAAGGGCAAATCAATTTGCGCGATGCTAACCTTGGCACGATCAGTTATACCGATCCACAAAGCGGCAAACATTATGCGCTAAAAGAGCATCCCGCTTTATTAATTGCCCGTGTGCGTGGCTTGCATTTATGGGAAAAGCACATTGAATTGGCAGGTGAACCGATCCCCGGTGGCTTGGTCGATTTTGCTTTGTATTTTTATCATAACTATCGCACCCGCCTGAAAAATGGCACCGGGGTGTATTACTACGTACCCAAATTACAAAGCCATTTAGAAGCGAAATGGTGGGATGATATCTTCCGTTACACCGAGCAACGTTTTGCTGTGCCTATTGGGACGATCCGCGCGACCGTGTTGATCGAAACGCTGCCAGCGGCTTTTGAAATGGACGAAATCCTTTATATGATGAAAGACCATATCGTGGCATTAAACTGTGGTCGTTGGGATTATATCTTCAGTTATATCAAAACATTAAACAACCATCCGGATCGCGTGTTACCCGATCGGCAGGTCGTTTCTATGCATAAGCCGTTTTTAAGTGCTTACTCTCGCTTACTCATTAAAACTTGTCATAAACGTGGCGCTTTAGCCATGGGCGGCATGGCGGCCTTTATTCCGGCAAAAGATCCGGCGGTGAATGCCGCGATTTTAGAGCGCGTGACCGCGGATAAAGAATTGGAAGCGAGTAATGGCCATGATGGTACTTGGGTGGCACACCCTGGTTTAGCCGCAACGGCCAACGGTGTGTTTGCCAAGTACTTAGGTGATAACACTAACCAGTTAGCCGTATCACGTGCTGACGATGCACCGATCACCGCTGCCGAATTACTCGCGCCCTGTGATGGTGATCGTACGGAAGAGGGCATGCGTACTAACATCCGCGTTGCCTTGCAATACTTAGCGGCGTGGATCAGCGGCAAAGGTTGTGTGCCCATTTATGGCTTAATGGAAGATGCCGCCACAGCGGAAATCTCTCGCACTTCCATTTGGCAATGGATTAAACATGGTAAAGAGTTAAGTAACGGTAAACTTGTTACCAAAGCCCTATTTGCTTCTTTTTTAGAGGAGGAGGCAAAGGTGGTGTTAGCAGAAGTTGGGGCAGAAGTGTGGCAAAGCCAGAATTTTGCTCGGGCGCAAGCCTTATTGCTAGACATTACCACAGCTGATGAACTGACAGATTTCCTAACCCTGCCAGCTTATCAGTTGCTTGATTAACCTGACGTAACCATTTTGGGGCGCGATTTAGCGCCCTTTTTTATTTGAGCTCTTCGGCGGTTTCGGCAATTAAGCGTCGAAACCAGATATGGCTGGCATCCTGGTGTAACAAGGGGCTCCAGATCATCTTCAGTTCAATCGGTGGGATGGCAAAGGGCGGATCCATGATGGCCATGTTAGCGTCGTTCTCATATAGTCTAGCGGCTCTACTGGGCAAGGTGGCAATTAAATCGATACTGACCGCTAAATGCATGGCAACATGATAGTTACGGGTAAAAACGGTAATATTACGCTGCTTACCTAATTTGGCCAGCGCTTCATCAACCCAACCGAGCTTCTGTACGTCTTTTGGATCCATCCCTACGCCAACACCAAAACCGGTTTTACTGACCCAAATATGTTGGGATTTTAAATAGCTATCCAAATTGAAGCTCTGTAACACAGGATTTTGACGGTTGATTAAACAAGAAAAACTATCTCGCCAAACGGTTTTTTGATGGAACGACTGCGGTAAATGATCAAAGCGGTTAATCGCCATATCGACCTTACCATTTTCCACATCATGAAAGTTAACATCTGACGGTGTCATAATATCTAAGCTGCTGAACGGCGCTTGTACGCGTAGCTTTTTCAACAAGGCGGGGATCAAGGTTGAGGCCGCATAATCACTGGCCATAATACGAAAAACCCGTTGGCTTTGTGACGGTTCAAAATCTTTATTGGGCTGTAAGGTTTCTTCTAGGGTGAGCAATACACCACGCACTATAGGCGCTAATTCACGGGCGCGTTCAGTGGGCACCATGCCTTCTGAGGTGCGCACTAATACTGGATCGTTTAACAAATCACGTAAGCGTTTTAAACCATTACTCATCGCTGGCTGAGTGATGTTTAATTGGTTCGCCGCCCGAGTCACATTCTGTTCTCGCAGCAATACATCCAAGTAAACCAACAGGTTTAAGTCCATCTTATTAATATTCATCAGTAAAATACTCAGCAGCAATATTATTCGTGTTCTGAATCATAACATTGGCCAGAGCAAGACCCAAGCTGTGGTAGTGACATTCACAAAATAAATGACGAGCATCATAAAAATCAGCTTTATGAATTAAAGTTTTGTTGGCTATAGTGAAAGCACACCAACCCAGTTACGAAAAATTGTTTAAGAGGGAAACACTATGTCAGCTTACTCAGAACACGTGCAACAAGTCGAAGCGTTATGTGGCAAAGAAAAAGGCTGGAATGCTATCAGCCCAGAGTATGCAGCTCGCATGCGTTTGCAAAATCGTTTTCACACGGGTTTAGATATTGCGAAATACACCGCAAAAATTATGCGTGAAGATATGGCCGCTTACGATGCGGATAGCAGCCAATACACCCAGTCATTAGGTTGCTGGCATGGTTTTATTGGTCAGCAAAAACTGATCGCCATTAAAAAGCACTTTGGTAGCACCAAGCGTAAATACTTATACTTATCCGGTTGGATGATTGCAGCACTGCGTTCAGAGTTTGGCCCTTTACCTGATCAATCTATGCATGAGAAAACGTCAGTACCGGCTTTAATTGCTGAATTGTACAACTTCTTAAAACAAGCTGATGCGCGTGAGTTAGGCGGCTTGTTCCGTGATCTAGATGCCGCACGTGCTGCCGGTGATGCCGCTAAAACTGCCGCAGTACAAAACAAAATCGATAACTTTGAAACGCACGTAGTACCGATCATTGCCGATATCGATGCCGGTTTTGGTAACGAAGAAGCCACTTACTTACTCGCGAAAAAAATGATCGAAGCCGGTGCTTGTGCCATTCAAATTGAAAACCAAGTATCGGATGAGAAACAGTGTGGTCACCAAGACGGAAAAGTCACCGTGCCGCATGCCGACTTCTTATCAAAAATTAATGCCGTACGTTACGCTTTCCTAGAGTTAGGGGTAGATGACGGTGTTATCGTTGCCCGTACCGATTCATTAGGTGCCGGTTTAACCAAGCAAATTGCCGTGACCAACGAGCCAGGTGACTTGGGCGACCAATACAACAGCTTCTTAGATGGTGATTACATTAGCAGCGCTGATGATATTGCCAACGGTGATGTGGTGGTTAAAGCCAATGGTAAGTTGTTAAAACCAAAACGCTTAGCCAGTGGCTTATTCCAGTTCAAAGCCGGTTCAGGTGTGGATCGTGTGGTACTAGACTGTATCACATCACTGCAAAACGGTGCTGACCTACTATGGATTGAAACTGAAAAACCACATATCGGTCAAATCAAGGAAATGGTTGACCGGATCCGTGAAGTGGTTCCTGGTGCTAAGTTGGTTTATAACAACAGCCCATCTTTCAACTGGACGCTTAACTTCCGTCAACAAGTGTTCGATGCATGGAAAACTGCAGGTAAAGACGTCTCAGCTTATGATCGTGCCGGCTTAATGGCAGAGCAGTATGATACAACGGAATTAGCCCTAGAGGCCGACAACCGTATCCGTACTTTCCAAGCTGATGCGGCGCGTGAAGCGGGTATTTTCCACCACTTGATTACTTTACCTACTTATCATACGGCAGCGCTGTCGACAGATAACTTGGCGAAAGAGTACTTTGGTGCCGCAGGTATGCTGGGTTATGTTGCAGGCGTACAACGTAAAGAAATCCGTCAAGGTATCGCCTGTGTGAAACACCAAAACATGTCAGGTTCTGATATTGGTGATGATCACAAAGAGTACTTCTCTGGTGATGCTGCGTTAAAAGCCGGTGGTTCGCATAACACGATGAACCAGTTCTAAGCGTCAAATTGTGTCTTACTTTCGCAACGTGGTCAGGTTAATCTGACGTTGGGCGGCCAGTGGCTGCCCTTTTTTATGCCGCTAATCACAGCGCAAGCAGATAAAACGCTAATGCTCACTTTAGAAACGGCTATCAGGCTCAGCCAGATGCGGCTTACCTTTTATATAGGCACGGCGAAACTGTACAAAGTAGTCACGCAGGGCTTTGGCTGCCAGCGGTTCAGCTGCCAGTTCTAACACGGCAATGGCGACCTCAGCGGTACAAAGTTGATGTAAATGAGCGGCTTCACGCAGCACATAATCACTGGCTTGAGTGGGTTGAATACCCAGCACCGGTAATGTTGCTAAATACGGGCTGCGAAACATTTTTTTGGCTTCGCGCCAAGTGCCATCTAGCATCACAAACAGCGGAATGCGCTCAGCGGTGGCTTGCGCCAGCGCGTTGGCGTCAGCTATACAGCGCTCTGGCGCAGCATATTGTTGTGGGAACACCACAATAGGCACATATTTGGGATCGTGGAGTAGTGCTAATAAAGCGGCATCTGGCTGGGTGCGATCCCAAACAAAGGCATGGCTATCGGCGGCAATATCACAAATCAGTCGGCCGGTATTGGTGGGTTTGTAACATTCGCCGGTGTACATAATAAAGCAGAAAGCCGCGCGAGCTTGTGGCGCGGGGCGAAGCGCACAAATACATGCGGTCGCGGGCAATAAACAGTTTTCACAGCGGCGCACCTTTACTCCCCCGAGCATTAAACACCCGCGTGGCTTTAAGTAGCTCACGTTGTCGTAATTCTAAGATGGCGTTGGCCATGATGGTGCATCCTCTTGCGCGTGTGTTTGCGGTGCTGTGCTTGCTAACGGGCGCGTATTGTACGGGCTTTTATGCTAAAATTCGCGCTCTTTTTGTGAACGGCAAGCCCTAGGCACGAGTGACTTTGTGAGTATTGCAACCCAAGCTTCAGAAATTACCCTACCGGCAAATAATGCGGGATGGCCGACGGTATTGGCATTTTTAATCGCGAAGTTTCCAGGCGTCTCGGCTGCGGTTTGGCAACAGCGCATTCAACAGGGTAAAGTGCATTGGTATCAAGGCGAGTGTATTAACGAACACAGCGCTTTTTTACCCAGTCGGCGGCTTTGCTATTACCGCGAAGTCGAAACCGAGCCGTTGATCCCGTTTGCACATCGTATTATCTATCAAGATGCGCACCTGTTAGTGGCCGATAAACCGCATTTTTTGCCGGTTACCCCAGGGGGCAGCTTTGTTAATGAATGCCTGTTGCAACGTTTAAAAACAGACACCGGCAATCAAGATTTAGTGCCTCTGCATCGTTTAGATCGGGATACGGCGGGTTTGGTGCTATTTAGCCTGCAAGCCGACAGCCGTGCGCTTTATAGTCAGTTATTTAGTGCTGGGCAGATCAGTAAAACCTATTATGCGGTGGCAGAGGTGGCGCAGTTTCATGATGCACTGCCGCAACAATGGCAGCTGCATAATCGGATTGAGAAAAGCCAGCCCCGGTTTTTAAATAAAATTTGTGCTGGCGAGCCAAACGCCTCATCAACGATCCGCTTGCTTAAGGTTGAGGCCGGTTTAGGGGTGTTTCAGTTACAAGCACATACCGGCAAAACGCATCAACTACGCTTACATATGCAAAGTTTAGGCTGGCCGATTTTACACGATGCCTATTATCCCGTGTTAAAAGCTAAAAACAACGGCGATTTTAGCCAGCCGTTGCAATTATTGGCCGCTGAAGTCAGTTTTATCGATCCGATCAGCGCCGAGTTACGGCGCTTTTACTCGCAGCAAAAACTCGCCTTTGGCCCCGCTTTAGCCGCAGATTAAGCCAGCGTTTTAGAGCGTACGGCTTTGTAAAATACGATCTAATTGATTGGCAAAGGCTTGTCGATCAGCCTGATTGAGCGTAGCAGGGCCACCCGATTGAATACCGCTGGCGCGCAGCGTTTCCATAAAGTCGCGCATCGTCAGTTTTTGCTTGATGGTATCGGCGTGATAACGCTCACCCCGAGGGTTGAGTGCCAAGCCGCCTTTGGCGATAACCTCGGCAGCAAGCGGAATATCCGCCGTGATCACCAGATCGTCCACTTGGCAACGCCGCACAATTTCATTATCGGCTTCATCAAAACCCTTACTGACGGTCAGGCTACTAATATAGGCCGAGGGTGGCGTCCGTAGCGGTTGATTGGCTACCAGAATGAGCGGGCATTGTTTACGCTCGGCTGCGCGATATAAAATTTCTTTAATCACAGTAGGGCAAGCGTCAGCATCAACCCAAATGGTAAAAGACATAAGTGTTCTCAGCTTAATTTAACGGGAATAACGTTGGCTAAAGCGCATCGCCTGCGGGTAGGGGAAAATATCCTCTACGATACCTTGGCGAATATGATACTGCTTTTTTCGCCAATAGGCGGCATCCAATAATTCGGGATGCTTACTAAACAGTAACTCACGGATCTGAGCTTGCGGTGTCACAAAGGTGGCGATTTGTTCTGGAAAAACATCGCCGGGCTCGGCCCAGCAATTCGCTTCTGCGTTTATTGCATCTTCAAAACTATCAGTTTTGGGCAAAGAGCGAAAATTCACATCTAACAAATACTGCACTTCATCATAATCATAAAATACCACGCGGTTATGTCGCGTAACGCCAAAGTTTTTCAAGAGCATATCGCCTGGAAAGATATTAGCGGCGATCATTTCTTTAAGCGCGAGGCCGTAGTCATCCATTATTAACGCTTTTTGCTGGTCAGTGGCCTGCTCTAAATACAAATTCAATGGCACCATGCGTCGTTCGATATACAGGTGCTTGATCACAACTAAGTCATCTTCGATCTGCAAGGAACCGGCAATACTCTGTTGTAATTCGGCTAATAAATCGGCATCAAAGCGGCTTCTGGGTAACGCAACATCGGAATACTCTAAGGTATCCGCCATCCGGCCGACGCGGTCGTGTCCTTTTACTAACTGATAGCGGGCTTTGACGGTCGCACGGTCAAACGGCTTACTTTCAGCAAATTTATCGCGGATCACTTTAAAAACATAAGGAAAAGACGGCAGCGTAAATACCATCATCACCATACCCCGAGTACCTGGCGCGGCGACAAACTGATCTTTACTGCGACTGAGGTGTAACAAGAGCTCTCGGTAAAACTCGGTTTTGCCTTGCTTATGTAAGCCAATCGCGGCATAGAGTTCAGCTAGGGTTTTATGTGGCAGCAGTTCACGGAGAAAATGCACCAGCGCTGAGGGCACAGGGCACTCCACCATAAAATACGCGCGTGAGAAGCCAAAGATAATACTCATTTGTTGCGGATCGGTCAGAAGAGTATCGAGGTACAGGCCACGCTCGGTATCATGTAATAGCGGAATAATAAAAGGTTGTTGTCCTTCAGGGCTGACCACTCGGCCAACAATATAAGCCGCTTTATTACGAAAAAACGGTGTACGTAAAATATCCAAACGCAGTAAATGAACCGGATAAGCGCCATGGCTGGATTGGGCTATAAAGCTGCGCAAAATGCAGCGAATATCATGCTCTAAATCGATAAACGGTGTTTTAAAACCAAAAGCGCCAATAATATTCCGAATAGACGGCTTTAAACCCGCTTGGGCCGGAAAATAGCTTTCATATACGGATGAAATAGGGGCAGGTAGATGCTGTTTGTCTAACGTGGATTCAACAAAGATGTTTTGATTATGAAAGTATTTGCGGGCAAATAAGCGACAAAACACCGAATTATAGAAGGTTTCAGCCAATTCGGCTTGCGGGTGAAATAACAGGTATTCTAAATAATGCTGCTTCACTTGCTGCCATAGGGGTTCGTTTAAGCATTCGGCGGGCAACTGGGCTTGCAGGTTAGCGATGGTTTCATTTACCCGAATATCGTAAAACTGGATGCGCTCAGAACTATCTTGCTGATAGGCTTGCCAATCGGCTTGTTCAAAACGCTGCCAAGCTCTGCTAGTGACTTGCTGAAATAAACGAAAGTGTTTGCGAAAGCCTTTTAAGATAATTTCGGCAATTTGCCGAGCTTGCTTCATAGCGAAAACCTAAAAACATCGAATAAGGCTACTGTATGACAAAGCCTGCGTGGCGGCAAGTTAACGTCACGGATGCAAAGTGATACGCTAACTTGCCTGTGTTGCTGCTTAAGCCGCGTTCTCTAACACGGTGGTCTGTTGTGTACTCAGCTGCGGCTGCACATCATCACCATAATCGAACATCACGGCTAAAACCAATACGACAGATGATGCCAACATTAATTTTAAAATCAGCGGCAAGCAGAAGCGGAACCAATGGCCATAAGGAATACCGGCAATGCCGATAATACCCATCAAAATCGCATTGGTGGGAATAATCATATTAGAAAAACCATCACCAAATTGGTAAGCCAACACCGCCACTTGCCGTGGTATTTCTAACAGATCGGCCAGCGGTACCATCAGCGGCATGGTGACATAAGCTTGACCACTACCAGAAGGGATAAAAAAGTTTAACAGCGTTTGAATGACCAGCATGCCGATGGCGGCAATTTCAGCCCCAACATACGACAGTGGCATCGACATGCCATGCACCAGTGAATGCAGTACCTGACCATCTTCTAAAATCAATGAAATACCGCGAGCAACGCCAATTAAGATGGCCGTAGTGGTCAGATCCATGGTGCCTTCTATAAACTTTTTGGCCGCCGTGTCGGCGGAAATATTGCTAACTAATGTGGTAAATAGCCCCCAAGCAATAAAAGCGGCACCCAGTTCATATAAATACCAGCCATTGACCCGAATATTGTAGGCCACGATACCAATCGTCAGCACAAAACTGCCCAGTACCATGCGGTGTGCCAGGGTAAGTGCCGGATAACTCACGGCAGCTTTGTCACCTAGCGGGCAGGGCAAATCTTTGACCATCGACTGGTTGGGATCGGCGAGCACTTTTTCCGAGTAAGACCAGACATGGTGAAAGCCAATTAACACAAAGGGAAGGAAAATCGCTGCGCGCAGCGGCCAACCGGATAAAATAGGAATATCGGCAATTTGCTGGGCGATTACTAAGGTAAAGGGGTTAACGGCTGAAATGCCATAGCCAATACCATAACCGGCAACGGTCATACCCACTGCGGTCATTGCATCGAGTCGCATCGCTTTACACAGCGCCACTAAAATCAACACAAACGGTATATATTCACCCGCCGTGCCAATAAAGCTCGAGGCCATGGCAAAGCAAAATACCACCATAAAAATCAGCAGTTGAGGTTGAGTACCAAAGCGATCTAACAAACGGCCGATCAGCGCGTCGACCGTGCCGGTAGCGCGGGCAATGGATAACACACCGCCTAAAATCATCACAAAAAAGATCACATCTTGCGCTGAAGCAAAAGCACGTGGGATGGCGGTTAATAATTGCCAAGGTGATAAATAGCTACGCTCGTCCACCAAGGTAAAAGTGCCCGCTTGCACGACAGACCGGCCATTGGCCAGTGTCTCGGTTTGAAAGAAGCCTTGCGGCACAATCCAGGTGGCGATTAGCGCAAGCACCATCATGCTAAAGAGTAGCGTCAGGGTGTGCGGTACTTTAAAGTTTCCCATAATAAGACCTTTGTTGTGCGCTTGGCGCATCTTAGTGATAATTTTTGTTTAGTGTTTAGTGTTTAGTGTTTAGTGTTTAGTGTTTAGTGTTTAGTGCTGTAAGGCAGCACCCAGTTGAGCCGCGGGGCCTTACTACAAAAAAGCAAGTCTACCCGATGTGGTATTAGTCGACAAATTTAGTGACTTTGTACCTTTGCAAAGGAGTAGTACTTGCTGCGATGGCTTGCTTTGTATAGGCTTGGCTTTTTTTTCGCAAGGGGCTCGTTTTGGCACTGTTTCCGCTGACCATTTTATTAAGTGCAACCCTGTTATTTTTAGTGCAGCCGATGTTAGCGCGTTGGCTGCTTCCGCAGTTTGGCGGTGGCGCTCAGGTGTGGGCCGCTTGCCTGTTATTTTTCCAAACACTGTTATTAGCCGGCTATGCTTACGCTCATCTACTGACGCGCTTTGCTAATTTAAAACAACAGCGTGGCTTGCATGCTCTGTTAGTGCTCGTGGCGCTGGGTAGTTTACTGGGTTTAACTCACCCTAGTGGCAGTGCTGCCACCGCCTATCCGCTGCTGAATATTTTATGGCTCTTAACCTGTACAGTGGGGTTACCTTATTTCGTGTTAGCAGCAACCGGGCCATTATTACAATACTGGTTCGCCAGTGTCTTTCCGCTGAAATCACCCTATCGGTTATATGCTTTATCGAATTTAGGCTCTTTTGCTGGCCTGTTGCTTTATCCGTTCTTAGTCGAACCTTATTTAGCCTTAGATCTGCAGCGGCAAAGCTGGGCAATGGGGTTTGTGCTGTTTAGCCTAAGTATGAGTTTGCTGCTGTGGCGAAGCCTGCAAGGCCGTAAAGCTGGCGCGGTCGCAGCTTTACAGTTACGTGGTCAGCCTTATCGCTACTGGTTAGCATTAGCGGCTGCGGGTGTGGTTTTACTGTTAGCGGTAACCCAGCAAATTACCCAAAATATCCCACCAGTACCGTTTTTATGGGTGATCCCGCTGGCATTGTATTTATTAAGCTTCACCTTAGTCTTTAACCGTGATAGCTGGTATCAGCGCTCGGTTTGGCTATATTTGTTTGCTATTTGCTTGTTAATGGCGTTGCTGTTGTACTTTTTAGGCCGCCAGTTTGATTTGTATTCGCAATTATTACTTTATTTGCTGTTGTTATTTAGCGGCTGCATGCTTTGCCATGGTGAGCTGGCGCGCAGTAAACCGGCACACGGTGCTTTAACGGCTTTTTATTTAGTGCTGGCGGCCGGTGGTATGCTCGGTGGCGTACTGGTCAATTTACTGGCGCCTGTTATCTTCACAAAGTATTGGGAGTTCCCGTTGGTGTTACTGGCCATTTTATGGCTGGTCACGTTAGTTAACTGGCGAAAACAAGCGCGTTGGCAAACCGCGCTAGCGTTATGTTCAGGTGTGTTGTTTATGGGCGTGTTTTGGTCGGCGGAATCGTGGCTTGGGCAGCATGATGTCAGTAAAAGTCGAAACTTTTATGGCAGCTTAACCGTGCGCGATGCCAATGTTGCCGGACAGTGGCAACGTCAGCTCATTGATGGCACCACCAGTCATGGTGCTCAGTATTTAGCGGTTGAACAAGCACAGCAGCCACTAAGTTATTATCGGGCAGGCACCGGCGTGGCCTTAGCGCTGCAGCATTTTTTACCGGCCGATCCCAGCCGCACCGCGGCGCAGTTGCAAGGGCGCAAAGTCGGTTTGGTCGGTCTGGGTGCGGGGGCTTTAGCCGCTTATGGCCAAGCGGGTGATGATTACCAGTTTTACGAAATCAATCCTGCAGTAATTAGTGCAGCGCAGCAGCATTTTAGTTATTTAGCCAATAGTGCGGCCAAGCCGCAGGTGATATTAGGTGATGCCCGTCAGGTGCTAGCAGAGCAATGGCAAAACAGCGGCAGTCAGCAGTTTGACCTATTGGTGTTAGATGCCTTTAGCAGTGATGCTATTCCGGTGCATTTGCTTACTGCAGAGGCGATGGCATTGTATTGGCAGCACTTAATGCCAGATGGCGTGTTGTTAGTGCATATCTCGAATAACTATTTAGATCTAAGCAGTGTGCTGCGTAATCATGCAGCCCAACTGGGTTTACAAGCGTTATTTTTACCCACAGCGGCTGATGCACAAAACCCAGCAGCGACAGAGTGGGTGCTCTTAAGTCGTAATCAACGTTTTTTAACACAAGCCGTGATGCAGCAGCACAGCAGAAATTGGCCGAGACCGTTGCAACCGCAAGTGTATTGGACTGATCAGCGCAGTAATTTATTTTCAGTACTCAAATAAAACCACTTGCTGATCTTTGGTGTTAACGTCAAGTCATTCTTGTCGAAACAACTAAAAAAAGCCGCAGCAATATAACTGCGGCTTAGCAATTTACTTAATCTGGTAGCGGAGGTTTATTACTGCTCCGTAATAATGCGCAATCTTTGTTTTGCACTTAGTTTGCTGTCAGCAGACTGATAGCAGCTATCTACTTTGCTTACTCTGATTAAATATGGGGGTTCACTTACCGTTGCTGCATTAAAGTTACTGAGGCAAAGTGAGTGGCTTAAGCTACGGTAATAGTCTCGGCTAAACAGCGGGCTTTTGCTTTGTAAAGGTTCGGCACTATTAACTAACTTAGTTTTATCCTCAGTCGGTATCAACGTTATATTACCTTGTTGCCAAATAACGGTATCGCCCGCACTCATACTGTACGTGTTAGCCAACAGTTGCGCTGGTGAAGATTCAGGTAGTAATTCACTGATATAAACCTCGGCAGCGCCACTGGCTTTTAGTTGCACTGTACCCTCTGCCTGCATGCTGAGATCGACTAATAAGGCAGTTGCCTCATCTATACCAAATGCCAGCTTAGTTTGCGAGGCTTGCTGCAATACCAACAAGCGAGCCTGACGGCCGCGTTCGGCAAAGTGGGTATCTAAAATGCCTAGCGGAAACAAGCCTAACCCGCCTGTTGCTGTATAAGTTAGCTGGCGCTCACTCATATCATCAGGGCAACGCTGTTCTTTGCGGCAACCTGGCCAGGGAGCTATTGCGGCTTTCGCGCCGTATTGCAGTGCGTGGTAACTGTCGCCGTTGCTAATCATCGGTACAGCGTGGCGTGGCGTATTAATGGTGAAGAATTGGCTGCCACTCATGACGGCGGTACCGGCACTGGTACCACCAACTAACAAGCGTTTTTGTTTAACGGCTTCGAGTATGGCTAATAGCTCTGCGCTAGCACTACCATCATTATGCCGAAGTGCTTGGTAAGTGAGGCTCTGATCGCCACCATTAAAGAAAATTCCATCTGCGTCAGCAATCATGGCGACAATAGCACTGCTACCTTGTTTGCATAGTTGCTGTTTAAGGTTAAAGAGATCAGCATAGATCTGCTCTCTACGATAGCTACCATGAATATTTGCCAAATATTGTGGCAAGGCCACACAGTTTTTATCGGTAATAGCATGTTGCAGTGCGGCGGTTAAAGGTAACCACTGTGCAGCTGCACCCGCTTGGCGAAAGGCATCTAGGTAGAAATCTACTGCAGCAAAAGGATCACGTGATGAAGCAGTAACAACTAATACTTTAGCTTGTTGACGCCCTTTAGCCTGAGCTTTTTTGGTTGCCAGTTGTACAAACTGACGATACAACTCAGCCGATTCGAAATCTGTTGTTTCAGCTAAATCGACTTGCTCGGTTAAACGGTATTTACCATCTGCACTTAGGGTTGGCACTTCCAAGAAATCCAACACAGCATTTAGCTCTCGGTCCGATAATTGCTGCCAGAGTTCTTCACCGCTAGAGGGTAAAACCTCGGTTGCTTGAAAACTGCGCCATTGTTCAATAAGTTGCGACTCGGTGAGCAGTTTACCTTGAACTTCGGTTAGGTTATTAAACAGGGTTACCAGCTGTTGTTGCAGCGACGCACGCTCTGCAGTGAACAGCTCTGCGCCGGAGAATAGCTGCACTGTCGTTGGATGTATTAAGTAGGCATTACTGGTTTTAGCCAGTTTGCTAAATTGAGTTTGGTCACTACAGCTTTTTTTTGACATAGAACTGCAGGTTGCCAAGCCACCACCCACCAGCATCAAATCATAGTCGGCGTCAGGTAACAATATAGTCTGCTGTGCTGAAAGTGGCGTTGTGCTTGCGGGCAAATCTTGCTCCTGACCAATGGCCACTGCACAGAGTAACATTGGCAGGTATAGCAGGCTGTGGGTTATAAATAATGATATGCAAGAAAAACGCATTTAACCTCCTGTTGTGCACTGCTGCGGTTTTTCAAAAGTACCATATACTACAGGTTTGCCTGCGCTTACTAAGCGGCGGCCTTTAGCGATAACAGTATCGATACTTAAACTTTGAGAATTCAGTAGCAGCATATCAGCATCTTTGCCAACTGCAAGCTGGCCTTTTTGCTTTAAACCCAGAATTTGAGCAGGAGCGGCGGTGATACTGGTTAAGGCATCACTTAAATTAACGTCAAGCTTAAGCACTGCCGTTTGCAACGCTCGAAGCAAGCTATTTACTTGCCCAACTTCTAAGCCTAGTAGTTCGCCGTTTTGGCTATATACCGGCAAGCTGGCGTTACCATCGGAACTCATGGTTAATTGCATGGCAGGAATGCCTGCTCGTAATGCGTGGCTGAGGGCTTCTGCCGCTGCAACTTCGCCATGCTTGAGATCATACTCTGTGGTGCTGGTGGTAAAATCTATAACACCGCCAGCGCGGGCAAACTCTAAGCCTGCATTAAACAGGGCTATGTTGCGATTAATATGCGTAGGGTAGAACTGTTTAAGGCTAAGTTCAGTGTCTTTTACAGCCGCGAAGAGCGGTTGTAACAAGCTGTCACCACTGCCTACATGCACACTTACGGTACCGCCTTTCCCAGCCAGCATACCGCCAACTCTGGCAGCTGCAGCAACTTTACGTAGTTCGCTCGTGGTTGGCTGTGATGAGCGATGATCGCTGATGGCTATTTCGCCAACACCAATAATTTTATCAATTAAAATTAAGTCATCGGTAATATTGCCTGTCACCGTTCTGCAAGGTATTTCATAAGAGCCAGTGTGGCAATAAGTACTGATGCCCTCAGTTTCCAGCGCGTGGGCTTTGGCTAATAAATTGGTTAGGGTGCGCGTTGTGGCGTCCGTGCCCAGTACGCCAATTGCCGTGGTTACACCTGCGAGCGTAGCATCGGTTAGTTGCATTTCCGGGGTGCGTGTGGCAAAGCCGCCTTCGCCACCGCCGCCAATATAGTGCACGAGTGAATCAACAAAACCAGGTGCTAAGATTTTACCGCTACCATCAATAACGGTAATGGGCAGGGTGCTGTTGTTTATTGCTAAGTTGTCACTTATTGCCGCAATGCGATTACCGGCAATAAGTACGTCTTTAATACCCAGCGCAGCAGGGGCGAAGACACTGGCACCTTTAATAAGAATAATATGTTCCAAGAGAACCTCGTTATTGATAATTTATGGCTACAGCCAGCAACATAAACAGGCTAGCCAAAGCAAATAAGCAGAGTTGTAATTTCCAAGCAAACTTCAACCAAATTGTCCAATCTACCCGCACTACACCCAGGCAGCCAATTAAGGCGGCGGAAGTTGGAATGATACAGTTGGTTAAGCCATCGCCTAATTGAAATGCCAATACGGCAATTTGCCGAGACAAGCCGAGCATATCGGCTAAAGGTGCGATTAACGGCATAGTCAGTGCAGCCTGACCTGAGCCTGAAGCAACAAAGAAATTAAACACCGACTGCATTACTAGCATTAGCCAGGCAGAAAGCCAGGCGGGCAAATCGCCCAGTGCCTGACCTGAGTAAAACAGTAAGGTATTGAGTACCGAAGGTGATTCTGGATCGTCGCCTCCTAAAATCAATACTATGCCTTTAGCCATGCCGACAATCAATGCGGCAGGCAACAACTCAGCAGCACCTTGCTTAAAGCCGTCTGCAGCATCGTTTACCCTGAAGCGTTTACCCAATACGGCAATGGTTCCGATAACAATACCAATGGTGAAAAACTGGCTAGCAATTTCTGGAATATAGTATTCGCGGCTGGTGACGCCCCAGATGATCCACGCGAGCCCCAAAAAGAACACCGTTAAGATCAGGCTATCCAAGCTACTATACTCGTTAGTCACCGTGGCGTCTTGTTGTTGACGCAACCGCTGATCGGTTTCATAGCTAAGGGAGCGAGTTGGATCTGACTTTACTTTAGCGCCATAGCGCATGGTGTAGATAATACCAAAAAGAGTAAAAATTCCCCACATCCAATATCTTAGGTTGGCACCGGAGAGAAGAGGAATTTCTGCAATACCTTGCGCTATAGCCACATTAAAGGGGTTCATCCAAGAAGTGGCAAAGCCAATTTGCGTGGCAACGTAAGTTACTAGTACTGTGGTGATGGCATCGTAACCCAGTGCCAGCATCAGCGGCAGTAGGATAATACAAAAGGCGATAGCTTCTTCGCCCATCCCAAAAACAGCACCACCGAGTGAAAATAAGCCAAACATGAGGGGGATAAACAAAAATTCCGTACCTTTGGTTTTTTCAATAAGCGCCAGAATGCCGTTATGGATAGCACCGGTTTTCATAATGATGCCGAAGGCACCGCCGGTGAGCAGGATAAAGGCAATTACGCCTACCGCCGAGCCCCACTTCGAACCTGATACCATGCCTTCAAAGGCATAATTGAAAAAGCCCACACCGCCGCCTTCAGCAAATAGCGGTACACCCCTATGGTTATCATTGGCAAAGTGAAAGCTGTCAGGATCCAGCTTGCCTTTGGTTTTTACCGCGCCCGTTGTTTCAGCTGCCACTTCCGTTAGGCTAAAGCTGCCAGCAGGTACCAGGTGCGAGGCAATAGCAGCCAGTATCATCACAAAAAACAGGATGATAAAGGCATCTGGCATGCTCGCCGGTTGTTTCGTTGAGTTAGTCATAACGTTAACCTGTGCAGTTGGCTGCCGGTGTTAGCCGGCAGCCAGCATTCTTAGAAGAAGTAACTAAAGGATAAGCGATAATTTCTTCCCAGGGCATTGTGATTAATCGTATCGACCCCACGGCTTGCACCATAAACCTTTGGTGGATCGCGGTCTAACAAATTATCAACACTGAAGGTGACCGTGGCGTTTTCAAAATCGTAACCCAGATAACCACGTAAGGTTGTCCATGACGACACATCACGCTCACCATTTTCATCTAAGGCACCAAGCTCTGCCATTTCGTCCAGATTACGCAAACGTAAGCGGCTAATGTCATCAGCATATGAAGCTGTGTAATTGGCGCTTAAGCCTGAGCTAAAGTTATCGGCACGCCAAGATACACGAAAATTAGCAATATTACGTGGATAGCGGTAAGTGCCTACCAGAGACTCGATTTCATCGGAGCCTGCTTTATTACGTTCAAAAGACAGATAGTGTGTCCAATCTAAATCTAAACCAAGTTTGCCGGTATTAAATTCAAAGGTGTGGCTTAAGCGGGTATCAATACCTTTAACCTGCTGGCGACCTACGTTATCCAGTAAAATGACATGGTCACGTTGTAACGGTAGGCTGGTAACACGGGCAGGGGTGCTGTTTACCCAGTTGCTTAGGATCTCTTGCATATTAGCGTTGGCATTCGTCAGATTGCGGCCCTGGCCATCGAGAACCTGGCAAATATTAAAACGATCACGGCCTACAGCTAAGTTAGGATTTAACGAAATACCGGTTTGACCATCAGGGACTAAACCACAGTGACGTTGCGTAACGTCATTAATACTGCGAGACATTGCGGCAGTTAAATCGGTGTCAACCAGCTTTTTATGATCAAACTGCCAATAGTCGACGGTAAGAGTAGTGTTACGTGTTGGGCTATAACCAAAACCAAGGCTTAACGATTCAGAGGTTTCCGCCTCTAGATCAGGATTGCCTAACTCTAACACGTTGACTGTACCTGTACCGCCTAGACCACCACAATAGAATTGGTTTACCAGCTCATTGGCTGAACAATCATATCGGGCGGTAGTGGTACGCAGTTTTACCCCTGCTTGAGTTAACGATGGCGCTCGGAAAGAGCTTGCCCAGGACGCGCGCATTACCAGTTCATCGGTTGGGCGGTAGGTAAAGCCAATTTTCGGATTAAAAGTACCGCCAAAATCGTTGTAGTGATCGTAACGGCCCGCAGCTAGCATTTCTACTTGCTCATTTAACGGCAGATAAATTTCACCAAATATTGCTGCCTGGTTACGGCTGGCTGTGGATAAACTGGAACCAAAACCAAAGACATCAACCAGATAGTCATTTTCGAAACGCGCTTGTGCATTTAAAGAAGGCTCATCGGTAATTTTTTCGCGGCGTAGTTCAGCACCAAAGGCAGCACGTACTAATTGATCATTAAACTCAAACAGATCGCCGCTAACACGTGCATCCCAACCGTATAACGTACTTAAGCCATCACGGGTTGGCACTTCTTGCGCCAGCGCCAATCGTGCTTCATTGGCGGCATCATTTTGCAAAAATGGATTATAGCTACCGGCCAGGTTAGCACCGCTATTGCAGCTTAAGCTGTTGCCATCCCTACTGGCAATACTGCCATCAGAGCAAAGCTCACCAGCAATAGCCGCATGGTATTTGTAGCGATTATAAATACCGGCTAGCGCTTCTTGTGTTGATTTAGAGCGCGAAAGGAGTATCGCACTTTCCCAATCCCAGTCACGATAAGTACCCGATAAACCAGAAACTAAACGCAGCGCCTCAGTTGTATTTTCCACCGTTCTTGGAGTATTAAAACGGGCATCAAACTGAAAACCGAATAAACGGCGACCGGTGGGTGAGAAAAATGGGTCCAGATAGATTTCATCGTCGCCAAAATAGATAAAGTTATTGTCGCGTGTGGTGCCAGGAAAAATATCCAGGGCATTTTCTGGCACCCAGGCGCCTTCGGCATCATTTAACTGATTGATGGGAGCTGGGCTAGAAACGGCGCTGGATTTAGTGCGGGTGTAGAATAAATCTGTCTGCCAGTTTAGATTTTGGGAGAGCGCTTTGTTAAACATTAAGCCAACAGCAGCACTTTCAATTGGGCTTCGCAAAACATCGTCTTCATTGGGATAATAAGAACAAATTTGCTCACCAAATTCGGTAGTCACCAATGGCGTGGCGCAGTCTGGGGTCGCAATTTCATTGCCACTTGCCGTTGAGAAATAATAGATATTTGGTGTGCCTTTGGGCAGATAAGAATAGTTACTTTTTAATAGGGGATCGCGGCTAAAACTGCGGTCAGTAGCACGGAATGTATTGCGATCATAAAAATCAGCAAATAGCGTTAGGTTTCCACCTGCTAATTGTTGGCCCCAAATAAGATTAAGGTTAGTGGTGCCTTCATCACTGGAAGCTGTGCTATTGCCGTAAGATAAATTGACCTCGGCTTTTTCATAGTCTTTTTTCAGAATATAGTTGATAACACCGGCTACGGCATCGGCACCGTAGATGGCCGAAGCGCCGGTAGCAAGAATTTCTACTCGTTCAATGGCCGCTAACGGAATGCTATTAATATCAACAAAGTTCTGGGTCCCAGCGGCAAAAGATGACGCGGCAACCCGGCGACCGTTAATTAAAGTAAGGGTTGAGGCTGGACCTAAACCACGCAGTGAAGCAGCTGATTGACCTGCTGGCGTTGCGGTAGAGGTTGCACCACTTTCTGATGTGGAGAAGGTACCGCTACCACCTCGTAACTGGCCTAGATCTTTTAGCAACTCGTAAAGTGAGCTAGCGCCCGAATTTTTAATATCTTCGGCTGATAATACTACAAGTGGCTGAGCACCTTCTAAATCTACACCTTTAATACGTGATCCGGTAACGGCAATTCGCTCTGGTTCTGTTTCGGTAGTGCTGTTTTGTTCAGCAATTTGCTGTGCATGTGTTTGAAAATTTAAAACTAGGGCGGCTGCTACAGCTAGAGAGAGTGTTGTGTAATGTGTCATAATTTTATACCCCGGGATATACGGCTGCACTGACATCGACAAAAGGCCAACCTCGTAGGCATGACACGTCAATGCAGCTGATAGCTTCATATTGCTTTTAGAGTTATTTGTTAGGTGTTGCTAACTGGCAACAAGCAGAAAGGCAGGCGACATTACAAGGCAAACGTAAAACGTCTGGCAAAATGTAACCTGTTACATTTCTACTCGTTAAACCACTCCGAGAGGTAGTATGACGAGTAGTGATATGAACCGAGCTGGATGGCTTTTTTTAACATATCGCTACTTAAAATAGGGTTAATAAATTGTACGCTTTTCAAAAAACCAGAAAATAAGTTCAGTTTATTGAATTTATCGTCTATTACACCAATAGAAATACTGCGCTTGCTGAAAACTGTCAAGCAGCAAATTGTTTTTTCTTGAAATTGGTTTTGCCGTTGCCGCTAAAAAAAGGGCATGAGTTAATTAGCTAGTTTAAAGAAAATTCAGCCCGCAAGGCGGGCTAAATTTTGAATTAAAACAGAGTTTTACAATAGTTTTTGATTATACTTCTAAGTAATCCAAAATACCTTCTGCCGCTTTACGACCTTGGGCAATAGCCGTAACGACCAGATCAGAGCCTAATACCATATCACCACCGGCAAACACTTTTTGCTGGTTGGTTTGTAAGGCATAAGGGCTTTGCTCACTGGCGACGACACGGCCTTTGTTATCCAAGGCGATACCCATATCAACTAACCATTTTGGTGGGCTTGGTTGAAAACCAAAAGCGATTACCACCGCATCGGCGGGGAGTATCTGTTCTGAACCTGGCACCGGCTCGGCACTGCGACGCCCTTTGGCATCTGGCTCACCTAATTGTGTGCTGATCACTTTAACACCACACACTTGGCCCGCATCGTTTAACTCAATACCCAAAGGTTGTAAATTAAATAAGAACTCAACACCCTCTTCGCGGGCATTTTGTACTTCTTTGCGTGACCCCGGCATATTGGCTTCATCGCGGCGATAAGCACAACTGACTTTATGCGCGCCCTGGCGGATCGAAGTGCGAACACAGTCCATCGCCGTATCACCGCCCCCTAATACCACGACTGTTTTGTCTTTTAAGCTGACAAATGGATGCTCGGTTTGCCAACCCATAAGGTTATTCACATTACCAATTAAAAATGGCAAGGCTTCATAAACGCCAGCGGCGTCTTCATTCAGTAAGCCACCTTTCATTGGGGTGTAGGTGCCTAAGGCTAAGAAAACCGCATCGTATTCATCCAGTAAGCTGTCGAAGCTAACATCTACGCCGACAGTGGTATTAAGCCTAAACTCGATACCCATTTCGCTGAAAATTTCACGGCGCAGTTGTAATACGCTTTTTTCCAGCTTAAACGGCGGAATACCAAAGGTTAGTAGGCCGCCAATCTCAGGATAACGATCAAATACCACCGGGCTAACACCATTGCGAACTAACACATCTGCACAGGCTAAACCCGCCGGGCCTGCACCAATAACCGCGACTTTCTTATCGGTTTTAACTACCGCCGATAAATCGGGTCGCCAGCCCATCGCAAAGGCTTTATCGGTAATATATTTCTCAATACTGCCGATAGTTACCGCACCAAAACCTTCATCCAAGGTACAAGCGCCTTCACATAAACGGTCTTGTGGGCAAACACGACCGCACACTTCAGGCAAGCTGTTGGTTTTATGCGCCAATTCTGCCGCTTCAACAATTTTGCCCTCGTTAGCCAGCTTCAACCACTGCGGAATATAGTTATGCACGGGGCACTTCCATTCGCAGTAGGGGTTACCGCAATCTAAGCAGCGGTCAGCCTGACCCTCTGCCTGAGTGGCGGTCAGTGGCTGATAAATTTCAACGAACTCAATTGTTCTTTCTGTTAGTGAGCGTTTTGGCGGATCAATCCGTTTTACGTCAATAAATTGGTATACATTCTGAGCCATAACGTCTCCCTTACATCGCTTGCACACGCAGCTCTGCTGAAGAGCGAGCGCGGTGTCCAAGCAAGGTATTTACATCGCTGGTTTTAGGTTTAACCAGCTTAAACTTCGGTAAATAATGCGTAAAATCATTTAAAATACGCTGCGCTTTGTCACTGCCCGTTTCTTCAACATGTTGATGTAACAAGCTGCGCAAATGTTCTTGCAGGATCGGTGTTTCGACCTCGAGGGCTTCAACCAATTCGGCATTTAAGCGTAACGCTAAATCATCTTGCTCATCTAACAAATAGGCGAAACCACCAGTCATACCTGCGCCAAAGTTCACGCCGGTGCAACCCAGAACCACCACAACACCGCCTGTCATATATTCACAGCAGTTATCGCCTGTCCCTTCGACTACTGCCAGGGCACCCGAATTACGCACCGCGAAACGTTCACCTACCTGACCTGCGGCATATAAACGGCCACCCGTCGCACCGTATAAGCAAGTATTACCGGCAATGGTAAAACCGTTTCTAGCAAAGCTGGCGCCTTTTGCTGGGAAGATGGCAATTTGACCACCGGTCATGCCTTTGCCGACATAATCGTTGGCATCGCCTTGCAAAGATAAATGCAAGCCACCGGCATTCCAAACACCAAAGCTTTGACCCGCAGTACCAACAAACTTAACGCGGATCGGATCGGTTGCCATACCCTGATTACCGTGCTGGCGAGCAATTAAGCCTGACAAGGCGGCGCCGACGGAACGATCGGTATTGCGGATCGGTAAGTTCAATTGACCACCGGTTTTACGGCTGACCATTTGCTGGCACTTTTCAAACAATAACTGGTTTAACGCACCCGGATCGAATGGCGTATTGTTTTGTACACAAAACAGCGGTTTATCGGATTTCACACCACTAGATTCGAGGATCGGTGATAAATCTAAACGGCTTTGTTTCAGTGTTTCGGTCGCTTTATGGTCGAGTAAATCAGTGCGGCCAATTAAATCGGTTAATTCCTTCACCCCTAGTTGCGCCATCAACTCTCGCACTTCTTGCGCTAAGAATGTGAAATAGTTCATCACCATTTCAGGTAAGCCATTAAAGTGATCACGGCGTAGCGTGGCATCTTGAGTGGCCACACCCGTAGCACAGTTGTTTAAGTGACAGATGCGCAGGAATTTACAGCCCAGCGCCACCATAGGCCCAGTACCAAAACCAAAGCTTTCAGCACCTAAGATAGCCGCTTTAACCACGTCTAAGCCGGTTTTTAAGCCGCCATCAACTTGCAAGCGCACTCGATCCCGTAAACCGTTATCCACTAACGCTTGATGAACTTCTGCTAAACCCAGCTCCCATGGACTACCAGCATATTTTACTGAGGTCAGTGGGCTAGCGCCCGTGCCGCCGTCATAGCCAGAAACAGTAATTAAATCGGCATAGGCTTTCGCCACACCGGTGGCAATAGTACCGATGCCAGGCTCTGATACCAATTTAACCGAGATCAGCGCTTGTGGATTAACCTGTTTTAAATCGAAAATAAGCTGCGCTAAATCTTCAATTGAATAGATGTCATGGTGCGGAGGGGGTGAAATTAACGTCACGCCCGGAACCGAATAACGTAAACGGGCAATTTCGGCAGTGACTTTTTCACCCGGTAGCTGACCACCTTCTCCTGGCTTAGCACCTTGTGCAACCTTGATTTGAATAACTTCGGCATTGACCAAGTAATGCGGAGTGACTCCAAAACGACCGGAAGCCACTTGCTTAATTTTCGAGTTCTTTTCTGTACCGAAACGCCGTGGATCTTCACCGCCTTCACCAGAATTAGAACGACCGCCTAAACGGTTCATGGCAATCGCTAGGGCTTCATGCGCTTCTGGGCTTAAAGCACCAATCGACATTGCCGCACTATCAAAGCGAGGATATAGGTGTTCTGCGGCCGCAACTTCGGCTAATGGCAGCGGTGTTGCTACCGGTTTTAGTTGAAATAAATCGCGAATATGCGCGATCGGCCGCTGATTAACTAAGGCACTGTACTGTTGATATTCTTTGTAATCGCCACTGCGCACAGCCTTTTGTAGCGTTTGCACCACATCGGGGTTGTAGGCATGGTATTCACCATCGTGTACATATTTCAGTAAGCCACCATGATTCATCGGTTTACGTTTTAACCAAGCGATATTTGCCAGTTGTTGCGCATCTTGCTGGAAGTCGGCAAAACTTGCACCACTGATGCGTGAAGAAATATCAACAAAGCATTGTTGTACCACTTCGGCATGAATGCCCACGGCTTCAAATAGGTTTGAACAACGGTAGCTTGCTACCGTAGAGATCCCCATTTTCGACATGATTTTATACAAGCCTTTGTTGATCCCTTTACGGTAATTCAACACCGCCTGACGTGCACTTAGCGCCACATTACCTTTCTCAACCAGCTGTTCAACGGTTTCGTAGGCTAAAAACGGGTAAATGGCCGTCGCGCCTAAACCAATTAATACCGCGAAGTGGTGAGAATCACGGGCTGCGGCAGTTTCAATGATGATGTTCGAGTCACAACGTAACTGTGCATTCACCAAAGCTTGTTGCACGGCACCGACCGCCATGGCGGCGGGGATGGGCAATAATTCTTGGCTGATCCGGCGATCGGTTAGAATCACCAAAACCACTTGCTGCTCACGCACCGCGGTAACAATGTCTTGGCACAAATTGGTCACGGCTTGCTGCAAGCTTAGCTTGGCAGGATCAAAATTTAGCGAGAAAATTTGATGGCGATAATATTTATCGTCGGCTTGTTTCAGTTGTTTTAAATCTGAATACATTAGTATTGGAGATTCAAACTGGATGCGCCGTGCATAACCGGCAGTTTCTCTGAACACATTGTGCTCTCGACCAATACTGGTCGCTAATGACATCACATGCGATTCACGTAACGGATCGATAGGTGGGTTAGTCACCTGCGCAAACTGCTGGCGGAAATAATCAAACATGGTGCGTGGCTTGCGCGACAACACGGCCATTGGCGTATCATCACCCATAGAGCCAACGGCTTCTTGACCATCTTTAGCTAACACCGTCATCACTTGGTCGATTTCTTCATAACTGTAGTTAAACAGTTTATGCATCACCAACATTTCATCGTCAGTAAAGGCCCGCTTACCAATTAAGTCTGTTTCATACTGCTCATAAGGCACCAGCCGCTGCACGTTTTCGGTTAACCAACTGCGATAGGGGTGACGTTGCATTAAATCTAAATCGATTTCATCTGAGCGCCAGATCTTGCCATTAATAGTGTCGATTGCCAGCATTTCGCCTGGGCCAACTCGACCTTTTTCCACCACTTCGTCTGGGGTGTAGTCCCAAATACCTACTTCAGAAGCCAAGGTAATTAATTTGTCGCGCGTGATCACAAAGCGAGCAGGGCGCAGGCCATTTCGATCCAGGTTACACGCCACATGCTGGCCATTGGTTAACACGATACCCGCTGGTCCATCCCATGGCTCCATATGCATGGAGTTAAATTCGTAAAAGGCTTTAAGATTATCATCCATCACCTTATTACCCTGCCAAGCAGGCGGCACGAGTAAACGCATCGCACGGAATAAGTCCATACCGCCGGCAAGTAGCAACTCAAGCTGATTGTCTAGCGAGCTTGAGTCTGAGCCTGTTTGGCCGACAAAGGGCGCTGCATCTAATAAGTCAGGTAATAGTGGCGAGGCAAATTTGTATTGCCGGGCGCGAGCCCACTGCCGGTTACCCGTGATGGTATTTATTTCGCCATTGTGCGCTAAGAAACGGAAAGGCTGTGCTAACTTCCAGCGCGGCATGGTATTGGTAGAAAAACGTTGGTGGAACACGCAAATGGCAGTTTCCATGCGAATATCGGCTAAGTCGAGATAATACTTTGGCAAGTCTGCCGGCATCATCAAGCCTTTAAACACCGTGACCAGTGAAGAGAAGCTGGGGATATAAAAATCGTCATCTTCAACCAGTTGTTGTTCAACCCGGCGACGAACCATATAAAGTCGGCGTTCTAAATCGTGATCACCCCAGCCATGTGGTGCATTAACGATCACTTGTTCAATTTTTGGCATGGAGCTCAAGGCCAAAGGGCCGAGCACATTGGCATCAACAGGTACGGTGCGCCATGCCACTAAAGTGAGTGTTTCACGGGCAATTTCTTTGTTGATAATGTCTTTAGCAAAGGCCGCTTTAACCGGATCTGCGCTTAAAAAGATCATCCCTACGCCATATTTTTTGGCCAGGTTCCACTGATTTTCTTCTGCTATCGCCCGAAAAAAACTGTCGGGTTTTTGCATTAATAGGCCGCAACCATCGCCGGTTTTACCGTCGGCAGAAATACCGCCGCGATGTTGCATGCGATCCAGACCATTGATAGCTGTTCTCACAATGCGGTGACTGGCGACACCCTCTAGGTGCGCAATCAGCCCAAAGCCACAGTTCTCTCTTGCCTGACTATGCTGATATAACGCCATGACACGCCTCCAAACTTATCCTGAAAAAAATAAATATTTACTATTTTTGAATTATTATTCTGATTTTTATTTGTGATGCTACGGTGAAAACCGTGCGGCAGTGTTAAAAGAAGAGCTAGTTGTAGCGTGCTTTTATCTGCGTTTTTAGCCATCTATACTTTCAAAGGCTAACAGGTATACCGATATTTTAGTGAAATTGCAAGCGAGATTTACCCTTTGGATGCGGCATTAATGCTGAGCTTGTGCAGTTTTCACTTAAGGTATGCGCTACCTTGTAAAGCTGTAATCCAAGCTGGTGACTTTTAACCGCTACAACAAAGTAACGTTTACAGATCCAACTGCTTGTTATTAATCACAGTCAAATAATTATGCGTTACTTACTGCTGAGCCCTCGAGCTGAGCGCCACGGCCATAGCATTGGCAAAGCAAGCAATAACCGCTACTCTACGTCCATCTTAACCTTAGTAAGTTTAGTGGCTGTTTGCTTATCTGGTAAAATTTATTCAGCCTTTCTTTTAAGGTGATTTCTTTTGCTTTAATAGCGATGTTATCGCTGGCCGCGTAGCCCAAAACAGCAGGAATGTGTTCTATATGCAAAATCCCGTTCACCCTCAAATTAAAGCATTTGCTAGCCGAGTGCGGCATTGGGGGCATTGGCCATTAGGCATATTATTAGTAGTGCTGTTAGCGACGCTGGTATTGCTCAGTTATGTTGCTTATACCGCGGTGTTTGATCGTGAAGTGATCTTGCACGAATTACAGTTATTACTAATTTATGTTGTACCACTATTGTCTTCCGTGATGATGGTGGTGTTTTACTTAGTGCTGAAACTCGATGGCGCTTTGCGTTTTGTTGATGATTCTGCGCAAGCTGAGCGGCAACTCAACCAATCGATGCAAGAAAATATACGCCAGCTTAACTTTGAAATTGAAGAGCGGAAAAAAGCGTTTGAAGCAAAACGCCGAGCCATTGAAGAGTTAAGAAAAGAAATTAGCGAGCGGCGCAAAACTGAGCAGGAGTTAGCTGAGCAAAGCTTATTAATCCGCTCGATTGTTGATAGCTCACCCGATCTTTTTTATTACCGCGATGAAAAGGGCTTATTAGCCAGTTGCAATAAAATGTTTGAGAGCATAATGGCGCGGCCAATGCACGAATTAATTGGGCAAGATTTAACGAAGCTGTATGCTTTTGATAGCCCACAAGCGGCAATTTTGTCTGAGTATGGCTTACCATCACCTGAAACCGAATTAACGCTAGATATCGAATTTAAACAAGCTGACAATTCAATCAGTTGGTTTGAAATGCGTCATCTGCCTTTTTATGATCGACAAGGCCGGTATATCGGTTTGTTAGGGTTTGGGCGCGATATCACCTCGCGTAAATTAGCTGAACAAGCCCTAGAAAAAGCCTATCAAGATAAAGGCCAATTTATTGCCACCTTAAGTCATGAACTGCGCACGCCGTTAAATGGGATTGTCGGTTTATCGCGCCGCTTACTCAGCAGCAATTTGTCGACAGAGCAATTTAGCTGGGCCAATACTATTTTTACCAGTGCCGAGACGTTGGGTAATATTTTTAACGATATTATCGATCTCGATAAAATTGATCGGCGTGAGCTTGATATTATTTATCAAAGTGTTCATCTGCAGCGCTTTTTACAAGATATCGCCAATTTTGCTGAGTTAATTTGTCAGCAAAAGGGGCTTGCGTTCAGCCTAACCACCAGCGGCAACCAGGATTGTTATTTATTGTTAGATGCTACGCGGCTGCGGCAGGTGTTATGGAATTTACTGAGCAACGCCGTTAAGTTTACGCGTCAAGGTCAGGTACAGTTAGACTGTCAAATTATTGATGAGTCGTTACTGCTTAGCGTCAGTGATACCGGTATTGGGATTGCGCAGCATGAGCAAGAGCGTATCTTTGATATGTATTATAAATCGCAAGATGGCCATCGCTTAAGTATTGTCGGCTCAGGTATCGGTTTATCGGTATCACGGGTGCTTGTTGAGGCGATGCAGGGGACTATTCGCGTGCAAAGCCAACAAGGCACGGGTAGCTGCTTTATTGTTGGTTTACCAATTATTAGTGCCGATGCACCCGCCAAAGTTGAGCCGGTTGCGTGTCCTGAGCTCACCATCTTACTCATTGAAGATGTGCCGCTAAACGCCGATATTGCCATTGCCTTACTCGAGCAACGTGGTCATACCGTGATCCACGCTGAAACAGGCGAGGATGCCTTAGCCTTACTGGATACGGAAGATGATTTAGATTTGGTGTTACTCGATATGCAATTACCTGATATGGATGGGGATGTGATTGCCAGACATATTCGAGCCGAGCCGCATTTAGCGAATTTACCGATTGTCATGCTCAGTGCTAATGTCCGAAAAGCGCAGCAAGTACTGAGCGACATTTGCTTAGATGGTGCTTTAAGTAAGCCACTAAATACGGATAAATTAGATTTATTATTAGCTGAGCTGTTTTCACCCAGTGCGTTAAAGCGCTTACAGTTAGAGCAGGCTCAGACTAAAGATGATACTGCAACACAAGATAATGCCATTCTTGATGATAAGACCTTACAAAGTTATCTGCAGTCATTAGGTAAAGAGGGCATGCAACGCAGCGCGACGTTGTTTGCGCAGCTGTTACCGGGTTATATCAATAAATTATTAGAGGCGGTAGTACAACAGCATCAAGAAGAGCTTGCAGCTAATGCGCATAAGCTTAAAGGCGCTGCGGCAGCGGTTGGTTTACGTTGGGTGCAAGAGCAGGCACGACAATTAGAAGAAACAAGTTTAAAGCAAGCAGGTTTAGAGCGAAGGATCTTGGAGTTACATTTTACTACAGAGCAGCATTTAACTGCTCTGCAGCAATATATCGAACGTTACTAATTACTTTTCGAGTTTACCCACAAAGCGGTAACCTTCACCATGGATGGTGCTGATTAACTCTGGGCTATCCACGTCAGATTCGAAATGTTTACGAATACGGCGGATTGTCACATCGACAGTCCGATCGTTTGGCCGTAAATCACGACCTGTCATATGACGGATCAGCTGCTCGCGAGTAAAGATTTTACCTGGGGTGTCTAACATCAAGCGTAATGCCCGATACTCACCTTTTGGCAACCGACGTGCAACACCGCTTGGCGAAGTCAGATTACGGCTGTTTTCGTCTAGCGTCCAACCATTAAACTTTAAAACACTTTTATGCTCTTCAACCACCGGTTGAGCAGAGGTACGGCCCAGTAGGTTACGTGCCCGGATCGTTAATTCACGTGGATTAAACGGTTTTGTTAAATAATCATCGGCGCCAATTTCTAACCCTAAAATGCGATCGACTTCGCTATCGCGACCGGTTAAAAAGATCAGACCGATATTTTCTTTTTGGCGTAACTCCCTCGCCAGAATTAAGCCATTCTTACCTGGCAGATTAATATCCATCACGATTAGATTGACTTGATTTTCCTCCAGTTTTTTGTGCATCTCATCGCCATTAATGGCTTCGATCACATCATAACCTTCTCCCTGGAACAGACTTACCAGATTTAATCGGGTAACTTCTTCATCTTCAACGACTAGAATCACAGGTGTTTGCATTGGAGTTAAACCTTATATAGGAAGTGTAAAAGTTAAGTTTTTAAATGAAGGAAACTTGACGTTGTGTTGTCAAATTAGTGCTAATTATAGCGTGAAACGGCAAATGTTAACAAGATTTTTGTTAACATTTGCCGATACTGTCGATTAGAGTATGACTAAGTCTTTATATTTCAATCGTTAATGAAATTACTTTTTCAGCGGCTGTGCGCTGGTGGGGAAGTCGATATCAATTGTTACACCGTTCCCTAATTGACTATCAAGGTAAATGTTGCCATTTAAAGCTTGAGTAACAAGGTTGTAGACCAAGTGCATACCCAAACCGCTACCCCCCTCTCCGCGCTTAGTGGTAACAAAGGGATCAAAAATACGTTTACGAATATGCTCAGGAACACCTTTACCATCATCTTTGTAACACAAGTAACAGCGATTTTGGCGCTGCTCGGCACTGATCAGAATATGACCTTGGCTATTAGGCTCGTAAGCATGAATAAGGCTGTTCATAATCAGGTTAATTAAGATTTGGTTGATGGGCCCTGGTTTGCTGATGATAAATAAGTCGTCTGGACATTGCACAGTCAGTTGATGCGGTGTTTTTTTCAAATGAGGTCTTAATGACAATAACACTTCATTAATCAACTGTTTTAAATTAAAGCGCCGCTGATTTTCGTTAGACTGATCTACTGCTACCTGTTTAAAGCTGCTGATTAAACCGGCCGCCCGCTCCAAATTTCTATAAATAATGCCAAGGTTTTCTTTGCTATCAGCCAAAAAGCGTTGTAATTGATTAGCCGTGAGTTTTTTATCGGCAAATGCGCGTTCGATATCTTGAATACGATCTTGCATTAAGGTTGACGCGGTTACGCCTAACCCAATAGGAGTATTCACTTCATGGGCAATGCCCGCCACCATTTGCCCGAGACTGGCCATTTTCTCGGTTTCGACAATTTGCGTTTGATATTTATGTAAGGTTGCTAGGGTGTTCAATAACTCTTGATTGGAGGTTTTTAATGCCAGTGTACGCTCAGTCACTGTTTGCTCGAGGTTTTGGTTTAATTGTTTAATTTCTTGCTCGGCATGTTCGCGTTTGTGCAGCTCATTTTCAATACGATCCATCATGGTATTAAAGGCCCGGTTTAGCTGATTAAACTCGGTTAATTCAGTGGTCGGGGCGCGCACACTGTAGTCTTTACTGCGGGCGACCTGATGTACTAATGCCAATAAGGTATTAATAGGTTTGGTAAAGTATTTTAAAAGCTTAAATGCCAGAAAAAAGCATAATATCAGTGCCATGGCGGCAATCAGCAGGTTTATCAGTGTTTGCTGGCGCTGCGAGCTTAACAGTTCTTGGCGGCTTGCTCTTAAATAAACATAACCAAGCAACTTGTCATTTAGCAGGATGGCTTTGCTTTGCTCCATCAAATCATCATTAACCGCTAACGTGGTTAAGTGTTCGACTCGATGCTGTTGGGAAGGTAAAGCAGCGCTATCTGCTTTATTAAAACTGGCAAAAAAATTGAGTTTGTTTTCAGAATCATCCCATTGATAAATATGGACATATTTAATCATAGGTATCGAATCTAATGCTTTGAGGCGTTGTTCTTCTAGCTCTGGTTTATTGTGATGTAAATTGGATTGGGCATTCACTGCAATAATGTTTAGCAAGGAACTGAATTGGTTTTGTTGTTGCGTGTTTTGTCGCAGGTAATCCAGATAATTCGTGAGAAACAAGGTTAATGCCAAAGTAATGCTACAAATCAGCATAACTAACCAAATTAAAGCGGCTTTCATTGAGGTGGCTCGGGCTTTAACTGTCATTTTGTAGGCAGGACTTCCTTGTTGACTCACTAAACTTGTGTTTGATGCTAAACATATATTGGCTTTTTGCAAAGAGTTACTGGAAAAATTATTTTCGCGGTTTATAGTAATCACGAGCAATCAGTTAGGAGTGTGATGATGGAACTGTGGCAACATTACAAAAACAGTATCTTTTTATGTCATCAACGTTTAGCCACGCATCTTAGCTTTGCCATTGTGAGCGCACAAAACCCCGCAGGAGTAAATGCACCAGCCGTGTACAACCGCTTGTTGGATAAACAACTGCAAGCACAGCTGCAGCAAACCGGCTTAGCGTATCGCTCGGTTATCGGCTCGGCCCCAGATCGTTCTTTTGAAGAAAGAAGTTGGATGGTGTTGTGCGATAAAGTTCAAGCGATTGCACTTGGGCGATTGTTTACGCAAAATGCGATTTTTTGGGTTGATAAGAACGAGCTGTATCTCGTGCCAGTTTTAATGCAACAGCCAGAAGAGCACTTAGGTGGCTTCGCTAATCGTTTGGTGCTGTTACCGGCCTAACGCTCACGTCGTAACACTTGTAATATCGCTTCAACCTCAATAGGTAAATCGCTTTGTAATTGCTGCTTTAAACGCAGTTGAGCAAGTCGCGCTTCAGGTGTCGTGGCAGGGGCGAGCAGTGGACTAAAATCGGTTACGCAAATACAGCGTACCGCCATTTTATTCACATCGGGCAATTGCACGGCTCGATAAATTTGATGTGGGCAGGCGGTATTACGCAAACTGGACTGTAAGCAACTCTTAACCTGCTCAGCCGATAACTCGGCACTGCAGGCTAAGAGTAACAGTAACAATAATCGTGCTCCAATCGGCATAATTAACCTTTTAATTAATGCTTTACCGCTTGGTAAATCACAAAACCATGGCGTTTCGCCAGAACGTTAACTTTACCAAAGGCTTGTTCAAACAGTTGCTGATAAGCTAAGTGATTATTGGCCACTACCGTCAGCGTACCGCCTTTTTGCAGGCGTTGTACGCTTTGACTGATCAAGGCTTCGCTGATGCTGTAATCGGTTTTAATTCCTGTATGAAACGGCGGGTTGCTAACAATATGTTTAAAGGTTAAGGGGTGTGCCGGCAAACCATCCGCCGCGACCACTTCGCCTTTTAAACCATTCGCTTTTAACGTCGCAACCGTTGCCTTTACGGCTAATGCGGAGATATCAGAGCAGTATAATTCAATGGCCGGTGCCTGCTGTTTTAAATAGGCACCAATAATGCCGGCACCACAAGCAAAGTCGAGCACCATACCATCTTGAATATGCGTTACATGTTCAAGCAGCAATGCCGTGCCTTTATCCAGTTTGCCATGATTAAACACGCCGGGTAGCGAACACACCTTAAGGGGGCTATTAGCTAAGGTAAGTGAGAACTCACTTAGCCGGTTTGCAGGAAGAGAATCAAGGGCTCCGCTTAATGAAAACCATAAACAATGCTTGGCATTATCTAATTTGTGCGCATGCAAACCCAATTTCTCGGCGTGCGTGACCAGACTTTTAATACCGCCTTTATTATCACCCACTAAGAATAGCTGTGCGTCCGCGGCTAAAGCCCCGCTAATAAATTGCAGGGTACCCGCCAGTTGCTCTTTACTTTTGGGGTAGAAAAGCACCACGGTATTAAATTGTTCTGTAAATTTCGGTTCGGCGCTAAAGTAAACGTTTTTAGCTGCGCGTTGCCATTGATGATTGACCGCCGCATCAGTGGTAAAACAGCTGAACGAAGACAGTTCGTGCAACTGATGCGACAGTAAGTCGGCTTCAGGCTCAACAAAAAGAACAGCGCCAGTTAAATCGGCGAGGTTACGTAAAATCAGCTGACTGGTGTTAGCAAGCATTAACTTATCCTTTTAAACATAAGATCCCAAACACCATGCCCAAGCTTCTGCCCACGTTGTTCAAATTTGGTCAGCGGGCGATGTTCTGGTCGCTCGACATAGTTATTGCTCGCCGATAAATTACTAAATCCCTCGGCATGTTGCATGACTTCTAGCATATGCTCAGCGTAGTTTTCCCAATCGGTGGCCATATGAAACACGCCGCCTATTTTCAGTTTACTGCGCAGTGCTTGCACGAATTCAGCTTGGACAATGCGACGCTTGTGATGGCGTTTTTTATGCCATGGATCGGGGAAAAACAGCTGCACGGTATCCAAGCTTTGCTCTGGGATCATATGCGCTAAAACCTCTACCGCATCATGCTCAAATACTTTTAAGTTTTTAACTTGTTGTGTTACCGCTTCTGATAAACAAGCGCCTACACCAGGCCGATGCACTTCAATGCCGATAAAATCATGATCGGTCGCCGCTTGCGCCATCGCCACCAGCGATTTACCCATACCAAAACCGATTTCAAGCACTCGTGGCGCTGAGCGCGTAAACACTTGGTCAAGGTCAAGTAAACTGGGTTGATAATCAATGCCGTATTCTGACCAATAGTTATCTAGAGCATGTTGCTGACCTTTAGTTAGGCGGCCTTCACGCAGCACAAAAGAGCGGATCCGTCGCAGATAAGGGGTTTCAGTTGATGGCGATATATCTTGCTCGCGCTGCGCGTTGTTGTCCTCTGTGCTCATTTTTTGCTCCGTACACTAAATGGGGGCGTATTATCCTTGGAATAGCCTTCAAGCTCAACCTAATAAAATAGCGCTGATCTGCTACACTGCGCCACAGCATAATTAGGCGGCGCATAGCAAGCGGCTTTGAGGAGAATAAATAGTGCAGTACGCAACGTGGTTTGCCGAGCAATTGGTGCATTGGCAACAGCAACATGGTCGCAACAACTTGCCATGGCAAGTGCAAAAAAGCCCTTATAAAACCTGGCTATCGGAAGTGATGTTGCAACAAACACAGGTAGCAACGGTGATCCCGTATTTTGAACGTTTTGTGCAGCGCTTCCCTGATATTCAAAGCTTGGCGCAAGCGCCGATTGACGAGGTGTTACATCTGTGGACTGGCTTAGGTTATTACGCTCGAGCCCGCAATCTCCATAAAGCGGCGGTTGAAATTGTTACCGAGCATGCGGGGCAATTCCCGACTGATTTCGAGCAAATTGTTGCATTGCCTGGCATTGGGCGTTCTACGGCGGGCGCCATCTTATCGCTGGCGCTGGGTCAGCATTACCCCATTTTAGATGGTAACTGTAAAAGAGTCTTAGCGCGTTTCGCCGGTATTGCCGGCTGGCCAGGACAAAAACAGGTAGAGCAACAACTATGGCAGTTGGCAGAGCAATTGACCCCAGCCGACACTTTTGCTGAATTTAACCAGGGTATGATGGATTTGGGCGCCTCACTTTGTAGTCGCAGTAAACCTCGCTGCGCCGAGTGCCCACTGCAACGACATTGTTTGGCGGCATTACAAGGTGATCAAGCCTTGTATCCGGGCAAAAAACCGAAAAAAGCCATACCCGAGAAGCAAAGTTTTTGGTTGCTATTGCAACATCAGCAGCAGGTTTACATGTTGCAACGTCCAGCAAGTGGTTTGTGGGGCGGCTTATTTGGTTTTCTAGAGTTTAACAGTGCCGAGTTACGTGATGAGTATCTTTCATTGCAAGGTTTAGCCGCAATGCCAAAGTATGAGTTGGCCGGGTTTCGGCATACTTTTAGCCATTTTCATTTATGGATCCAACCCATGCTGCTCAAGCTTGAGCGCTTACCCGCAATGGTACAGGAGCAATCTACAGCAACTTGGTTTACAATAGATCCCATACCTGAGGTTGGCTTGTCTGCTCCGGCAAAACAACTGCTGCAGCAACTCGCTGTGTATTCGCCTGATTAAGGAAATGAGTTTATGAGTCGTACAGTTTATTGTCAGTTTTTGAAAAAAGAAGCACCGGGTTTAGATTTTCAGTTCTACCCTGGTGAATTAGGCAAAAGAGTCTTTGATAACGTCAGTAAAGAAGCCTGGGCGCAATGGCAAACCAAGCAAGTGATGCTGATTAACGAAAAAAAATTAAATATGATGAACGTTGAACACCGTAAACTGTTAGAAGAGCAGATGGTCGCTTTTTTATTTGAGGGTCAAGACGTTGAGATTGAAGGCTACAAACCGCAGTAATCACCGAGCTAAACCGCATTGCTGCTTAGCATGAACTTGCCTGATGACTAATTAATGAATGGATTTTTATGGCTCGCCGTTTGCCACCACTTAACGCTTTAAAGGCATTTGAAACTGCCGCCCGGCATCTTAGTTTTACCAAGGCGGCAGAGGAAATGTATGTCACTCAGGCTGCGATTAGTCATCAAATTAAAGCGCTTGAAGATCATCTTGGGCTGAAACTTTTTATGCGTAAAAACCGCTCTTTACTCTTAACGGAAGAAGGGCAGAGTTATTTTTTAGACATTAAAGAGATTTTCCTACAATTACACGACGCCACTGAAAAGCTGTTAGCGCGTGGTGCCAAAGGCGCGTTAACGGTTAGCTTGCAGCCCAGCTTTGCTATTCAATGGTTAGTGCCGCGTTTGAACCAGTTTAGCGAGTTGCACCCTGATATCGATGTGCGCATTAAAGCGGTCGATTTAGACGAAGGCTCTTTGACCGATGATGTCGATGTCGCGATTTATTATGGCCGTGGTAATTGGCGTAATTTGGTGGCCGAAAAGCTGCATACCGAATACTTATTACCGGTATGTTCACCGCTGTTACTTAACGGCAGTAAGCCATTACTTGAGCCAGACGATTTACGCTTTCACAACTTATTGCATGATGGCTCTCGCCGCGCTTGGAAATCGTGGTTTTCAAGCCAAGGCTTTAAAAACTTTAACGTTAATCAAGGGCCTATTTTCAGTCACTCGTCGATGGTGCTGCAGGCTGCTATTCATGGTCAAGGTGTTGCCCTGGCGCATAATGTGTTAGCGCGGCCCGACATCACTTCTGGCCGATTGTTTGTGCCGTTTAATCATGTATTGATCAGCAAAGACTCGTACTACTTAGTGCATCGTGAAAGCCAAACCGAATTGGGGAAAATTGCCGCGTTTCGTCAATGGATGCTTGATATGGTGTTGGCCGAGCAAGCCGATTTTACCGAGCAGCATTTTACCAATGCGGTAGCGCTGGATGAGTAAAACAGCGGTAAAGTTGTTATTAACGCATGGGGCGGGGGCATCTTGTCACAGCGACTTTATGCAGCAACTTTGTTCAGCGCTCTTTGCAGAGCAAATTGAAGTAAGCTTATTTCATTTTGGTTATATGCAAACGCGACTAGACGGTGGCAGTCGACGGCCGCCGCCCAAAGCCACGTTGTTGCAACCTGAATTAATGTCGGCATTACAGCAGTTTGCCCGCGAGGGGCAGCCTTGTTTTATTGCGGGTAAGTCAATGGGTGGGCGTATTGCCTCTATGCTAGCGGCAGATCCAGAAGCTGCGACAATGTTGGCGGGCTGCTTTGTTTATGGTTATCCGTTTCATGCGCCAAATAAATGTGTTTGGCGAACGGCGCATTTTAATCAACTGACTGTCCCTTTAGTGATTGTGCAAGGTGAGCGCGACCCTTTTGGCAAGCGAAACGAGGTGGCCGCTAAACATTGGCCAGGCGTAATTCTGCACTGGTTAAACAGTGGCGACCATGATTTTAAACCCTTAAAAAGCAGTGGTCAGTCGCAAGCCTCGCTTATTATTGAGGCGGCTAGCATTACACGAAGGTACATTGATGCAATTTTGGATGAAACTCAGCCGTAGTTTAGCGGCATTATATGGTGCGGCGGTGGTGGCCTTAGCGGCTTTACTGATGCATTTATGGCAAAGCGTACTGTCGCCCGATGCGGCAACACGTATTGTGATTGCCCTGGCATTACTGGCGTTGCATAGTTTGGCTTTGCTGCAACTAGATAGAAAAACCGGCAGTCGCTTGCTAGCCTTAACCGCAGCGTTATGGCAGCTGGGAATTTGGTTATTTTGTTGGACGTTACTTGCCGGGGCTTTGCAATTACCCGGTTATTTTTCTGCTTTGGCGCCATTAGGCGGTCAAAGTTTTATTTTAGGCTGGCTGGTTTTGGCAATCGCCAACTGGCGCAGGGATTAATTAATGAAACAGTTAATGCTTTATTGTCGTGCAGGTTTTGAGAAAGAATGTGCGGCAGAAATTCAAGATCAGGCAGCAGCCTTTAACGTCTTTGGCTTTTGTAAATTAAAAGCCAATAGCGCTTTTGTTATTTTCGAGGTTTACGACGCAGACAGTTTGCGAGCGTTTTATCGTGATTTTGACTTTCGTGACTTTATCTTTATCCGTCAATGGATCCTGTTATTGGCCGAGCCATTAACCTTACCGGCAACCGATCGTATTGCACCGGTGTTAGAAGCCGCTTTAGCTCAAGAAGTGACCAGTTGCGGTGAGCTACGGGTGGAATTTCCAGATACCAATGATGGTAAAACCTTGTCGACGTTAGCGCGTAAATTTACGGTACCCTTGCGTCAAGCTTTACGCCAAGCGGGCGTGATGTTACCCAAAGAGCAAAAGCGTGCTGCAGTACTGCATTTGTTTTTAATATCGGGTAACGAGGGCTATTTGGGCCTGTCTTACCCAGAAAACAACTCTTCTTTAGAAAACGGCATTTTACGCTTAAAGTTTCCAGCAGAGGCGCCCAGTCGCAGTACCTTAAAACTAGAAGAAGCGTTTTTGAGTTTTATTCCGCGCGATGAATGGGAGACCCGTTTAGCACCGGGCATGAATGCGGTAGATTTAGGCGCAAGCCCGGGAGGTTGGACTTACCAATTAGTCAAACGCAGCATGATGGTTACGGCTATTGATAACGGTCCGATGGCAGATTCATTAATGGACACCGGGCAAGTAAAACACCAGATGGTGGATGGCTTTAAATTTGAACCGAAGAAACGTAATGTCTATTGGTTGGTTTGCGACATGATTGAACAACCACAGCGGGTTGCTCCTTTAATTGCGTCGTGGTTAGTAAAAGGCTGGTGTCAGGAAACGATCTTTAACTTAAAATTGCCAATGAAACGCCGTTACGAAACGGTCAAAGAAGTCCTTGCTGATTTTGAACAGATTTTACAGCAGGCCGGTTTAGGTTACGAGTTACAAGTAAAACACTTGTACCATGACCGAGAAGAAGTCACAGTACATGTGTTGTCGTTGGCTAAGCGTTAATTCGCGGTAAGTTCGAGTTCCAGCCAGACTAAACGATGGTCTGAGCTGGCTTCTCGGGTGCCAATCAAATAATAATCAGCGGTATCTTTTGCGGGCCAAAAAACACCTGCGTCTTTAATGTTGAATCCCTGCTTCGATGGTAAAACATAATCAGCACGCATCCGCCAACTGGCAGTGTGACTTGCCGCAAATTCACGATCTGGGCTGTGCTCTAACCCACCTACACTTTGCGGCACCACACTATTGTTAACGCTCGGGTGGCTTGTTAAGCCCGCAATGCCGGTTAATAAGGCATCTCCTTCGCCTTGGGCTGAGGCATTTAAATCACCCAAGATCACAAAGGGTTGCTGTTGTGCAATACCACCGCGCTGTCCTTGATCATCGTAAATATAATCTGATGTCTCAGCGGTTAGATAATCAGTCCAGAAGCGAATTTCGTCGTGATTACGTTTACCATTGCGATTTTCCGGGCCGTCAAAAACAGGGGGCGTAGGGTGACTGATCAGCAAATGTACCGTTTTGCCGCTCACTGACACTGGCACATCCCAATGTGACTTGGATGATAACGGAAACTCTTGCCAAGCTTCTTTACTATACCAAGGCATGCCATCAGCTTTTAACGTAGGCAAATGCTGTGGCATGTCTTTCCATTTGAAATGCTGAAATGTGCGTACTTGCTCAGCAACGATAGGGTATTTAGACAACAAAACCATGCCATATTGTCCGGGATAAAAACCAAAGCCCCAAGCATCATTACCAACCCCAGTCGCTTTACCGTTGTTGTCCAAATCATAAGGGCTGGGTTGGCCGGTATTGACGGTATGGTAATAAAAGTAGGGATAATCGATAGCTTTACTACCGGCTTGAGCTTGCTGCAGATAATTATTGATAAATGCCTGCACGCCTTGCTCAGGATCGGCAATATAGTCAAATTCATTGAGTAACAAGATATCAGGCCTTACGCGCTGAATAATCGCCGCAATGTTTTGTACTTGAGGATGATTTTTGCTCGCGAGCACATCCATTAATACCTGTGGGCTGCCTTTTTCACCCTTTTTCAAATAATTGTCGGCTTCCATACTGACATTAAAGGTGGCAACCTTCAGCGTTTGTTGTGCTAAGAGTGAGCTGGGTAGCATAGTGAACATCGCCATAATAAAAACATGAATTAATTTTGTATGCATAACATTACCTAAAATTAACAGCCTATCATTAGACTCGCCAAGTGAGTGAGGCTATCAAGAAGTGATTAGGTTGTTTAAAAATGTAATTCGTCATTTTACATTAGAAGTATGAATAGCTTATGAAAATATGTGTTTATTAGTAATTAATCGTCAAAAAAAGATATTTTTTGAGCGTTTTTGCCTCATATTATTCGCTTCAGAAATTTGTCATGTTACAATCGTATGACGGTGAGGCTTTGGCAATAGAAAAATAGAAAAGTTCCCGTAATTTGGTAAACGTAACGAAAATGACATATTTGTCCGTTATGCTCGCCAGCAGATTGATAGCAATCTTACAAAACTAAATCGGATTTAGCTAAGAACCCACAACTACCAGGTGAAAACGATATGAAAATTAAACATTTAGCGTTGGCAGTGACACTCGCCTTGGGTGTCAGTAATTTGGCTTATGCCGATACATCTTCTGCCATTCGCGGCAATATTGTCAGCCCTACTGGACAAATTGCTTCTAATGCACGTGTAGAAATTCTGCACGTACCTTCAGGTACTCGTTCTGTTGCTGTGTCTAACGACTCAGGTGCTTTCTCTAGTTCTGGTTTACGTGTTGGCGGGCCTTACACTGTAACCATCACCAGCAACGAAGGTACAAAAACTTACGAAAATATTTTTATTTCCTTAGGTGAGACATTTCGTTTAAATGCGCAGCTTGAATCTTCTCAAGTTGAACGTATTGCAGTTACAGGCAGTGCGCTTTCTACTGGTAATAACACAGGTAGCAGCAGCTATTTTGGCGCGGCTGACATTGCCAACGCACCAAGTTTTGACCGTGATATTAAAGATATCGTTCGTAATAACCCATTAGCAGTTTTATCGTCTAAAGACGGTGAGTTAAGCGTTGCTGGTACTAACCCACGTTTTAACAGCATTTCAGTTGACGGCATTGCGCAAAACGATGACTTCGGTTTGAACGCTAACGGTTACCCAACGACGCGTTCACCTATTTCTTTAGATGCTATCGATCAAGTTACCATCGACGTTTCCCCTTTTAACGCTAAAGACAGCGGTTTCCAAGGTGCAAAAATTAACGCGGTGACCAAGTCAGGCGCGAATGAAATGTTTGGTTCTTTGTTCTATGAAACACAGAATGACAAATTGGCCGGCACGCCGAAAAACCGTGGTCAAGATATTCCGTTAGCCTTTGATGAAACAACCTATGGTGCAACCTTAGGCGGCGCTATTGTTCAAGATAAATTATTCTTCTTCGCGTCTTACGAGTTTTATGAAGCGGATACGCCAATTGAGTGGGGCCCTGCAGGTTCAGGTGCACCTAACCAAACTGACGCAACAAATGCTCAGTATTTACAAGTTCAACAAATTGCCCGTGATGTTTACGGTGTAGATGCCGGTGCTTGGGATATCTCTCCTGTCACTGACGATGAAAAGTTCTTGTTAAAGTTAGACTGGAACATTAACAATGACCATCGTGCTGCTTTTACCTATCAATATAGCAAAGGTAACCGTACCTCTAACACCTCAAGTTTTGCCGGTGAATTACGTTTATCTTCTCACTGGTACGATCGGGTAGAAGAGTTAAACAACTATGCGTTTAAACTTTATTCAGATTGGACGCCAGACTTCTCTACTCAGTTCAGCATTACTTATATCGATAACCCGACAACACAAGCATCATACGGTGATTTCGGTGATGTCACCATTTTCACCCCAACCGGTAACATTGCTATTGGTTCAGACGTTTCTCGTCACTCAAATGAACTGAATAAAGAATCATTAATTTTAGCTATGGATGCTGATTACTTGTTGGGTGATCACAGCATTAACTTCGGTTATCAGTATAAAAGCTTAGACATCTATAACTTGTTCTTACAGCGTACTAAAGGTGAATACCGATTTGACAGTATTGCTGACTTTGCCAATCGTCAAGCTTCTTACTTACGTTACCAAAACGCTACTAGCTTAAATCCAGTTGATGCTGCAGCGGCCTTTACGCGTGATGAGCATGCCATTTATGTTCACGATGAATGGGCTGTATCACCAGAATTAGTGTTAGATATGGGTATTCGTTATGAAATGCTTGCATCAAGTGACACACCTAAAGCTAACAGCCAGTCTGAAGCGCGCACGGGTTTCCCTAACACTGAAAACTTAGATGGCACGGGTATCGTGTTACCACGTTTTGGTTTTACTTGGGATGCCGCTGATGACTTAGTGGTTCGCGGTGGTGTTGGTCGTTTCTCTGGTGGTCAACCGACTGTTTGGGTATCAAACGCATATTCAAACCCAGGTGTGGGTATTGGTGAAGTGACTTTAACGAGCGGTTCTGATTTAGCTAATATCGACATCAGCGAAATACCACAAAACGTACTTAACACAGTAGCAACATCTACGCGTTTCGCCGGTACAAACTTTACTGATCCTAACTTCAAATTGCCTTCAGATTGGCGTTTCCAGTTAGCGACTGATTACAGCTTCGATCTACCCATTATTGGTGACAATATTTTGTGGACAGCTGAAATTATGTACAAAAAAGCTGAAAACACTGCGTTCTGGATTGATGCGAGCTTAACGGGTGACGAAGATGGCACCACTTTAGATGGTGGCCGGATCATTTATAATGATCCAGATGGCACAACAACCGACTTAATGCTAACCAATGCTGATAAAGATGGACGTTCTAAAATCTTCAGCACCGTCTTATTCAAAAAATGGGATAGTGGTGTTTCTTTAACAACCTCTTACACCAATCAAGATATTACGGATTCACACACCAGCACCAGTTCAACTGCCGGTAGTAACTACGGTTTCAACACTGCAATTAACCGTAACGAAGCTATTGTAGGCCGTTCAGCGTTTGAAACTGAACACCGTTTTGTGATTAACTTCGGTTATGAAACTGAACTGTTCGCCGGTTACAAAACTAACGTGAACATGTTCTTCGAGCGTCGTTCAGGCAAACCAATTACTTACTATGCTGATGGTAACCGTGTTGGAAGCCTTGGTGACCCATATGGTCTGATCAGCCCAGGTACTTTCGGTGATGCATTACTGCCGTACATCCCAACGCAAGGTGATCCAAATGTGCGTTTTGCCTCAGCAGCAGCTGAAGCCACATTCTTCAACACCATTAATGCGCTGGGCTTGGATCAATATGCCGGTGGTTATTTACCACGTGGTGTCAGCACCACGCCTTGGGTAACCACGCTTGATTTAAGTATCCGTCAAGAAATCCCAGGTTTAGTTGAAGGCCATAAAGGTTTAGTTTACTTCACTATCGATAACTTCCTGAACTTACTGGATAGCACGAAAGGCAAGGTATACGGCAGTAACTTCGGCACTATCGAGTTGTTTGAATTCACTATTGACCCAGCAACACGTCAATATGTTTATGGCAACCCATCTACCAACACCAATAACTGGGATCAGTTCTATACACAAGATTCCGCTTGGCGTTTAAAAGTAGGTGTGAAGTACACTTTCTAATACTTGCTTAATTGCATGATAAAAATGCCAGTCAATTGACTGGCATTTTTTTTAGTAGTTTTTTATTTATATCTGCAGCGTAATTAGCGATAATCGCCAACTGTTTTCTTTAAAGTAAGTGATCTTGTGGGTAAGAATACCATTATCGCCATAGCGGGCGCTTCGGCTTCCGGTAAAAGCTTATTTGCATCAACTGTTTACCAAGAACTAGTAGCTGAACTAGGTGGTGAGCGTATTGCTATTCTGTCTGAAGATGCCTATTACCGTGATCAAAGTCATTTGTCTTTTGATCAACGTATACTGACGAATTATGATCATCCTTCTGCGTTTGAGCATTCGTTGTTAGTAGAACATTTAAAATTGTTGCGGGCCGGTCAAAATATTGCCATGCCGCAATACAGTTACAAGCTTCATACGCGTCTAGACGAAACGATTAAAGTGCAGGCTGCTAAAGTAATTTTGGTAGAAGGTATTTTATTATTAACCGACGAGCGCTTGCGTGATGAGTTTGATATCACGGTGTTTATGGATACACCACTTGATATCTGTTTATTACGTCGAATTAAAAGGGATCTAGAAGATCGTGGCCGAAGCCTAGCCTCTGTTACTGAACAGTATGAAAGCACCGTTCGCCCCGCCTTTTTTGAGTTTATTGCACCTTCAAAACAGTATGCCGACTTGGTGGTTACCCGTGGTGGTAAAAATCAGATAGCGATTGATATTATAAAAGCAAAAATTCGCCAGTTACTGGCAGAATAACAATCAGGGAAATTACGTATGATGGGATTAGTGGGCATTGTTGCCCTGTTACTAGTGGCTTATATTGCTTCGGAAAACCGAAGCCGAATTAGATGGCGAACTGTTGGTGGTGCTTTTGCCATTCAATTAGCCATTGGTGCCTTTGTGTTGTACATACCATTTGGGAAAGACGTTCTGCTGAGTATGTCAGCTGCTGTCAGTAATGTAATTCAATACGCTAATGAAGGTATAAAGTTTTTATTCGGTGATATGGGGCGGTTTGTGTTTGCCATAAACGTACTTACCGTCATTATATTTTTCTCCTCGTTAATCGCTGTGCTTTACCACATAGGTGTGATGAAATTTGTCATTAACATCATTGGTGGTGGCTTGCAGAAGTTACTTGGTACTAGTCGGCCAGAATCAATGAGCGCTGCGGGTAATATTTTTGTCGGTCAAACTGAAGCGCCTTTAGTCGTTAAGCCCTTTATCCCTTCAATGACCCGTTCTGAATTGTTTGCTGTCATGGTGGGAGGGCTAGCTTCAGTCGCTGGTTCTGTTTTGGCAGGTTATGCTTTGCTCGGCATCGAAATGAAATATCTGATTGCCGCCAGTTTTATGGCTGCACCAGGAGGTCTGTTGATGGCCAAAATTTTGATCCCTGAAACTGATCAGCCCAAGAATGAACTCAACGAAATTAGTACTGAAAAGTCGCATACTAACTTAATTGACGCGGCGGCAGCTGGTGCGTCAAGTGGTATGCAACTGGCCTTAAATGTCGGCGCGATGTTACTAGCTTTTGTTGGGTTAATTGCGTTAGTAAACGGCATTGTTGGCGGTATCGGCAATCTGATTGGTTTCGAAGGACTTACTTTGCAACTTATCTTTGGTTATGTGTTCCAGCCTTTAGCTTTTATTCTGGGTGTGTCTTGGGATGAAGCCCGTGCTGCTGGTAGTTTTATTGGCCAGAAGTTGGTTATTAATGAATTTGTCGCATACCTCGACTTTGTGCAAGTGAAAGAGCAGTTAAGCGCGCATACGCAAGTTATCGTAACGATAGCGTTATGCGGTTTTGCTAACTTTTCTTCTATTGCTATTTTATTAGGCGGTTTGGGCGGTATGGCTCCATCTCGTCGCGCTGATATTGCTGAGCTAGGCTTAAAGGCTTTGCTTGCGGCAACATTAGCGAACTTAATGAGCGCTGCCATCGCAGGGTTCTTTTTTTACTTAGGCTAAAAAACAGGTCTTTTATATGACACAGCATGTTCCAACGTTAGATATAAGACGGTTTGCCACCGACAAAGAAAACTTTGTTGCCGAAATTGGCAAAGCCTACACTGAATTTGGATTTTGTGGCATTAGTGGCCACGGTATTCCAGATGAAGTGGTAGAGAATACGTATAAGGTGATTAAACAATTTTTTGCCTTACCGACAGAGCTGAAAGCTTCCTATGCTAAACCTGAACAAGGTGGTGCTCGGGGTTATACCGCAGTCGGTGTCGAAAAAGCAAAAGACTCTAATCATCCAGATTTAAAAGAATTCTGGCATGTTGGTCGTGAACTGGATGGGGCAGCACCGCATCCCAGTTTATATCCAAATATGTGGCCTTCTGAGATACCGGGCTTTAAAGAAGCGTCTTCAACGTTATTTACCGAGTTAGAAAAATTGGGTAATCGCGTATTAGAGGCATTAGCTTTATATCTGCAGCAAGATCAGCACTATTTTGCCGACAAAGTGAATTATGGTAACTCCATTCTGCGAGCAATCCATTATCCACCGATTAAAGATACCACCACGCAGTCGATCCGCGCGGGTCAGCATGAGGATATTAATTTAATCACCTTGCTCGTCGGTTCTAACGAAGCCGGTTTAGAAATTTTACGCCGTGATGGTAGCTGGTTACCGGTGACCACCATTGAAGGTACTATAGTGGTGAATATCGGTGATATGTTGCAGCGCTTAACTAACCATGTGTTACCGTCGACGACACATCGAGTAGTTAATCCAGCGGGAATGGCAGCGAGCGAGCCACGTTATTCTATTCCGTTTTTTATGCATCCTAATCCTGACTTTGTTATTGAAACCTTAGACAGCTGCATTAGTGAGCAACGACCAAACCTTTATCCTGAGCCGATTAATTCAAATGACTATTTGATGCAGCGGCTTGAAGAGATTGGTTTGCTGAAAAAAGCCAAATAATAATGGCTTTGTACAGCAAATAACCTAACATGCAAAAACGTGCAGAATAGTTGAATCGAGTAGTTGACTAGTTTATTTGAATCGCTATACTGCACGCCATGTTAGGTGCAGTGCACAAAACATAACGCAGATGTGGTGGAATTGGTAGACACGCAAGCTTCAGGTGTTTGTGCCCACAAGGCGTGAGAGTTCGAGTCTCTCCATCTGCACCAATTAACCGGCTTTTGCCGGTTTTTTGCTTTTTGGCGTTCGACTTTTTGGTAAAGGGCTTTGCTCAACGGGCTAGCGGGTTAATTCAATCCGTCGAATAAAATCTTCTACTAGCATATCGTACAACTTATTTCCCAGATAAAGATCCTCGACACCATCATCAATGTTCGGGTTATCGTTCACCTCAATTACAAACACGTGTTCACCCGCTTGTTTTAAATCAACACCATACAAACTATCACCAATAGGTTTACAGGCAGCGAGTGCGGCAGCAAGCACATGCTTTGGCACGTCGGCAATAGCACAAGTACTAAAGCCACCACTTTGTGTTTTCGTTTTACCATGTTTGTAGATTTGCCAGTGGTTCCTTGCCATAAAGTATTTACAGGCAAACAACGGTTGACCATTTAAAACCCCAATACGCCAATCAAAATCGGTAAAAGTATAACGCTGCGCCAAGATAATCGCGCTTTGCTCAAACAACGCTGCCAGTTGAGCTTTAAATTCGGTCAGCGTAGACACCTTAACAACGCCTCGAGAAAAGCTACCATCTGGGATCTTCAATACCAAGGGTAGACCAAAGGCATCAGCTGCTTTTTCTAGGTTATCATGGTCATGTTTAAATAACATTAACCCATCTGGACTGGGCACATTATGTTGTTGAAATAAAGTTTGCAGATAAACTTTATTACCACAGCGTAATATCGAGTTAGGATCATCAATCACCGCTAACCCTTCACGTTCTGCTTTAACGGCCATATGAAAGGTATGATGATTAACGGCCGTCGTTTCCCGGATAAATAAACCATCGAATTCGGCTAAACGCTGCATATCTTTTGAGGTGATATGCTCGGTATCCATCGCTGCGCGTTTTGCTGCTTTAGCAAATAGCTCTAAAGACTTAGGTGTACAGGGAGGAAATTTCTCTGTCGGGTTAGTTAATACAGCTAAATCATATTTGAATTTCAAATTCTTTGGCTCTAAACGCCAAATTTTATGACTGTAGCGCTCGAGTACTTCGGCAAAAAAGCTTTGTTCTGTTTCCGTTAGTTTATGCACCGCCCCTATCTTGATTGACTTAATTTGCCACTGTACTTTTTTTTGTAGCTCAACCCTAAGCACAGGAACGGGCAAAGCCTCAAATAGATAGCTGGCAAATTTGCGCAAAGCCTTAAGCTCTGTTTCACCAAAATAGATATTAAATGTGAGCTGCTCTTCTGTCGACTCAGTCAGTGCTTTAGCCAGCTGATTGCGCAGTTGGCCAGGCAGTTCTTCAATAAGCTCTGAAATCTCATGTCGATTAAATTTATTAAAAGCTCTTAATGAAGGCATCACATGGTGATTATTGGCT